>NZ_RBXO01000001.1:661250-1322500 GCF_003634935.1 Saccharothrix australiensis | reverse complement strand
GATCGGCAGCATGAACGCGTCGTCCGACGGCAGCCGCAGCAGGCCGACTTCGGTCAGCACGAGCGAGCTGCGCACGCCGGGCACGCCGTCGCCGTGCCGCTCGTGCTCGCGCACCACGACCCGGCGCAGCGCGTCGGCGGTCTGCTGGGCCTGGTTGGCGGCGCGCATCCCGGCGTCGAGCCGGGTGTCGCGCTCCCGCAGCACGTCGACGACCTTGGACTCCAGCGTGTCGATCCGGTCCAGCGTCCGCTCCAGCGCGACGGTCAGCTTGTCGATCCGCTGCGCCAGGGCGTCGCCCTGCTTGGCCCGCTTGGCGGCCTCGGCGACGACGGCGTCCTCGATCTCGCGGAGCCGCCTGCCCTGGCCCGCCATGTCGGCGCGCACCCGCACCACGTCGTCGTCGAGGCCGAGGACCTGGTCGGACAGCCGGCCCTGGCGTTCGAGGTGCTGCTCGACCTCGGAGCGCAGCGCCTCCAGCTCGGCCTGGCCGATGCCGGCGGACAGGTCGTCCTGCCTCCGCACCAGGTCGGACACCGTGCGCTCGACCCCGTCCACGAGGGAGGCGAGGACGTCGCGCATGTGGTTGTCGTAGTGGTCGAGCACGCGCAGGACCATCTTGCGCAGCTGCGGCGCCATCGGGGTCCGGCTGGCCACGCCGACGTCGGGTTGCCGCAGCAGGGCATGCTTCGCCGAGTGCAACGCCTTCAACGGGTCGACGGTCGGGCTCGGGTTGGCCGCCGCGCGGCGTGCGCGCCACGTGCGGTAGGCGTGCTCGACGCGCTCGCGCATGAGGTCGCCGACCTTGGCGGTGGTCCGGGTGTCGAGCCGCTGCCGCCCCTTCGCGCCGATCTCGCGGGCGGCGGGCAGGTCGTCGGCGAGGGCGCGCAGCAGCTTCACGGCCGCCTGCACGTCCGGTTCGGCCCCCTGGCGGCACGGCACGAAGACCACCGAGTGCTTGTCGAACAGCTCGGCCACCGCGCCGTGCTCCGGGACGAGGACTGGCACGCCTCGCGCGGCGTGCTCGGCGAGGGCGGCGGTGACGCGGTCGCCCCGGCCGCGGTGCAGGGAGATCAGGCAGTCCACCGGGCCCAGTTCGGCGACCAGTTCGACGCGCGGGTCGGCGGCGGTGGCCAGGCGGAGCCGCTCGGCGGCCTCCGGGTGGTCGGCCGCGCCGGTCACGGCGATCCGCAGCCGCACGTCCGCCTGGTCGGTGAACGCGCCCAGGAACGCCGACACCGCCCCGATGACGTTGCCGTCGCGGTCGATCTCGTGGTCGGCGAGCGCGCCGAAGACCACGCCTTCGTGCTCTTCGGGCTCGTAAGGCTCCTGTTCGAGGACCGGCAGCGGGAGGACGCGGACCGCGGGGCCGCCCGCGCGTTCGACGGCGGCGCGGGTGGCCTCGGAGGGCACCCACAGCTCGTCGGCGTCCGGGGCCGGGCCTTCATCGAGCCGGTAGTCGACCACGAAGCGGCCGGCCGGCACCGGGGTGTCGTCGTCGACGCGCACCACGACGGGGTAGCCGACGGTGGTGGACATGGGCAGGCCGGAGGCGCGCGCGGCGGCCTGGAGCAGTTCGGCGGCGGGGCCGACGCCGATGACGGACACGCCGAGCTGGTCGTGCAGGACCGGCGCGTCGGCGCGCGGGCCGGGCACGGCGGGCACCGGCAGGCGGCCGGTCGCGACGCCCGCGCCGGCGCACCAGTCGCGGAAGGCGGGGCCGTCCGCGCCGAACGGGTCGGGGAACTGCGCGCGGAGCTGCTGGTCGCCGCGCCACAGGGCGGCGGCCCACCGGGTGCTGCCGGGCAGGCCGGGCGCGGGTTCGCAGGCCCAGGCGAGGAAGCCCTCACCGCCGTCGGGCGCGAACGCGGGCGGCGGCGGTGGAACGGGTGGCCGAGTCGCGCCGACCGGTGTGCCGTTGACCCGTGCCGCCGGGTCGGGGCCGTGCCCGGCCGAAGCCTGCCCAATCGAGGCGTGCCCGGTAGGTGGCTGCTCGGTGGCCGCGTCGTCCCGCGCCGAGAGGGGCGGGTGGAACGCCGAGGCGGTGTTCTCGCGGGCGGCTTCGCGGTAGTCGGCGCGCAGCTCGTCCGGGATCGGGGTGCCGTCGGCGAGCTGCCCGAACCCGTAGCGCACCGGCACGGGGCTGTAGCCGCGCCGGACCAGTTCGGCCCGGTACTCCGTGCACAGCTCGGCCAACCGCGGGTGCTCGGACAGCAGCACGCGGGGCCGGTCGGCGACCGCCGTCGACAGCAGCCACGGCCGTCCGGGGTCGAACCCCTGGAAGTGCACGGTCAGCAGCGGTTCGCCGAGCACCGTCAGCGTGCCGTCGTCCAGCCGGTGCAGGGGGCGCTGGTGCGCGTTCCACGCCGACAGTCCGATCGACGCGTCCCGCAGCACCTCGACGTCGACCAGCGCGGGCGCGGTGTCCAGGACGGCCTTCGTCGCGTCCGGGGTGCGGCGCAACTGCTCGTGCAACGACCGCAGGAACGGTTCCGCGCCGGGCGCGACCACCAGGAACCCCGGGTCGAAGACGCCCGTGCCCAGCAGTTCCGCCGGGGTGGGGCGCAGGCCGTCGTCCGGCAGCGGGCGCAGCGCCCTGGGCAGCAGGACCAGCGGGCCCCGGTCGACCGCGGCGAGCACCCGGTCCACCACCGAGCCCAGCACCAGCACCCACGGGTCCAGGTAGAGCACGGGTACGTGCCTGCCCAGGAGCTGCTCCAGCAGCTTCGGCCGCAGCAGCCCGCACAGCTGCGCGGCCGTGCAGCCGGTCGCCAGCTCGGCCAGCTCGGCCGGGCCGATGCCCAGGTCGGCCGGCGTGACCAGGCCCGGACCGGAGTTCTCCGGCAGGGCGTCCACCACCAGCGCGAGGAACCGCGCCTCGGGGTGGTTGGCCAGGAACGAACTCGACAGCACCTTCACGGCGGGCAGTTCGGCGGCGGTGGCCACCGTGCACGCGATCAGCGCGGGACGGGCTTCCGAACTCGCGGGCACCTCGGTCACGGTCTGCAAACCTAGCTTCTCGGAGTGCCCGGTGTGGACCACCCGCACGGGTTGTTTGCTCATAGGACCGGCAGCAGGGTTCGTAGCTCGTAAGGAGTGACGCTGCGGCGGTACGCGTCCCACTCCGTGCGCTTGTTGCGCAGGAAGAAGTCGTACACGTGTTCGCCCAACGCCTCCGGGAGCAGCTCGGAGTTCTCCATCTCGACCAGCGCCTCGCCCAGGTTCTGCGGCAGGTTGTCGTACCCGGCGGCCCGGCGTTCGCGGTCGGTCAGCGACCAGACGTCGTCCTCGGCCGCCGGCGGCAGCTCGTAGCCCTTCTCCACGCCCTTGAGGCCCGCCGCGAGGATGACCGCGTACGCGAGGTACGGGTTGCACGCCGAGTCCAGCGACCGGATCTCGACCCGCCGCGAGGAGGACTTGCCCGGCGAGTACATCGGCACGCGCACCAGCGCGGAGCGGTTCGCGTGGCCCCAGCACACGGCCGTGGGCGCCTCGCCGCCGACGATGAGCCGCTTGTAGGAGTTGACCCACTGGTTGGTGACGCCGGAGATCTCGCGCGCGTGCTTGAGCAGACCCGCGACGAACGCCTTGCCGATGTCGGAGAGCTGGTAGGGGTCCTCGGCGTCGTAGAACGCGTTGCGGTCGCCCTCGAACAGACTGACGTGGGTGTGCATCCCCGAGCCCGGCTGGTCGGTGAACGGCTTGGGCATGAAGCTCGCCCGCACGCCCTGGGTGATCGCGACCTCGCGCACCACGTAGCGGAACGTCATGACGTTGTCCGCCATCGTCAGGGCGTCGGCGTAGCGCAGGTCGATCTCCTGCTGGCCGGGCGCGCCCTCGTGGTGGCTGAACTCCACGGAGATGCCCATCGCCTCCAGCGCCTCGATGGCGTGCCGGCGGAAGTGGGTCGCGGTCTCGTGGCTGGTCTGGTCGAAGAAGCCGCCGTTGTCCGCCGGGGCGGGTTCGCTGCCGTCCGCAGGCAGGCTCTTCAGCAGGAAGAACTCCATCTCCGGGTGCACGTAGCAGGTGAACCCGGCCTCGCTGGCCTTGGCGAGGGTGCGGCGCAGGACGTGGCGCGGGTCGGCCCACGACGGCGAGCCGTCGGGCATCGCGATGTCGCAGAACATGCGGGCCGAGTAGTTGTTCTTGTCCGGCGTCTGCCAGGGCAGGACCTGGAAGGTGGACGGGTCGGGCTTGGCCACCATGTCCGACTCGTAGACCCGCGCGAAGCCCTCGATCGCCGAGCCGTCGAACCCGATGCCCTCGCTGAAAGCGCCTTCCAGCTCCGCGGGCGCGACCGCGACGGACTTGAGGAAGCCCAGGACGTCGGTGAACCAGAGCCGGACGAACCGGATGTCCCGTTCCTCTAGGGTGCGGAGCACGAACTCCTGCTGGCGGTTCATGGCACGCAGCCTAGGTAAAGCCCGTTACCGGCGCGTTGCCGACTCGCGGGAAGCCGCACCCCGACCTCGGCCCCGCCGGACAACCCGCAGGTCGCCCGCGTGGGGTGGCCGGTTCTCAGCTCCGGTCGGCGAATTCGTCGGTGTCCCGTGGGACGATCGAGACGGGGGCCGGAGGCCACGCCCCGGCCGGCCCTCCGGACCTCCAGGAGGGCGGTTCGCCGGGGTTGCCCTCGCCAGGCCGCCTCAGGGCGCTGTCCGGCTCGGGCGCTGTCCGGCTCGGGCGCTGTCCGGCTCGGGCGCTGTCCGGCTCGGGCGCTGTCCGGCTCGGGCGCTGTCCGGCTCGGGCGCGTCGGCCGCCCGACCGCGCTGCGCCGATCCGGACGTGCGCCGCGGCGGCTGGATCTACGATCCACCCATGTCCCGTCGTCGCGTCCTGGTAGGCGCGCTCGCTCTGCTGCTGGCCGGCTGCACCTCGTCGTCCGGCGCCCTGCCCGCCGGGTCCGAGGTGGTGGGCAAGGCCGCCACCGCCATGCGCTCGGTCACCAGCACCCACTTCACCATCAAGGTCGACGGCGAACTGCCGAACGTGACGGTGAAGGACGCCGAGGGCGACCTGAACGCCGAGGGCCAGTCCAAGGGCCGGGCCAAGGTCGAGCAGTTCGGCCAGCTCATCGAGGTCGACTACGTGCTGGTCGACGAGGACCTCTACTTCAAGGGCCCGACCGGCGGCTTCACCAAGCTGCCCGCGGCGCTCGCCGGCGGCCTCTACGACCCGACCGCGATCCTGAACCCGGACAAGGGCGTCGCCAAGGTCCTGTCCAGCGCCCGCGACGCCAAGACGGTCGGCTCCGACGACGGCGCGCACGTCGTCGAGGCGACGGTGCCGCGGGACGTCGTCGCGGGCTTGGTGCCGGGCATCGACGCCGACGTCAAGGCCAGGTTCTCGACCAAGGACGACCGGCTCACCGACGCGGTGTTCGAGCTGCCCACCGGTGCGAAGGTCTCGATCGCGCTGTCCGACTTCAACAAGTCGTTCACCGCGACGCCGCCGGCGTGACGTCCCGTCGGCTGGCGATCGGCGCGGGCGCGCTGGCGGTCCTGCTCGGCGCGCTCGACGCGTACGTGGTGGTCGGCGTCCTCGTCGACATGGTGCGCGACCTCGGCATCCCGGTGAACCACCTGGAGCGCGCGACGCCCGTGGTGACCGGGTACCTGCTCGGGTACGTGGCCGGGATGCCGCTGCTCGGGCAGCTCTCCGACCGGTTCGGGCGGCGGTTGGTGCTCCAGTTGTGCCTGGTCGGGTTCGGCGTCGGGTCCGCGGTCACCGCGCTGGCCGGCGACCTGCCGCTGCTCGTCGCGGGTCGGGTGGTGCAGGGCCTGGCCGGCGGCGCGCTGCTGCCGGTGACGATGGCCCTGGTCGGCGACCTGTGGGACGCCCGCCGGCGGGCAGGCGCGCTGGGCGTGGTCGGCGCGGCGCAGGAGTTGGGCAGCGTGCTCGGCACGCTGTACGGCGTCGGCGTGGCCTCGCTGTTCAACGCCTGGTCGGCGGCGGAGTCGTTGGAGCCGCAGAGCTGGCGGTGGGTGTTCTGGGTGAACCTGCCGCTGGCGCTGGTCGCGATGGCGGTCGTGCAGCGGACGGTGCCGGGCGGTTCGCGGTCGGGCGGTTCGGTGCCGGGCGGTTCGGGATCGGGCGGTGCCGATCGGCCGGTGCGGATCGACTTCGTCGGCGGCGGGTTGCTGGCGCTGGCGTTGTCGCTGCTCGTGGTGGGTCTGTACAACCCCGACCCGGAGCACGCCGTGCTGCCGCCGTGGGGCTGGCCCGTGCTCGGCGCGGCGCTGGTCGTGTTCGTGGGTTTCGCCTGGTGGGAGCGGCGGTCCGACGTCCGGCTGCTCGACCCGGCCGGGGTGGCGGTGCGGCCGTTCCTCGCGGCGCTGGCGGTGTCGCTGGCCGCCGGCGCGGCGCTGATGGTGACGCTGGTCGACGTCGAACTGTTCGCGCAGACCGTGCTGCGGCGCGACTCGGCGGCGGCGGTGTCGCTGCTGGCGCGGTTCCTGGTCGCGTTGCCGGTCGGCGCGCTGGTCGGCGGCTGGCTGGCGGGGCGGCTCGGCGACCGGTGGGTGTCGTTCGCCGGGATGGCCGTGGCGTGCGCGGCGTACGCGCTGATCGCGCGGTGGCCGGCGGACGTGGCGCAGTCCGTGCTGGACCGGGACCTCGCGCTCGCCGGCTTCGGGTTGGGCCTGGTGATCGCGCCGGTGTCGGCGGCCGTGCTGCGGGTCGTGCCGGAGGCGCGGCACGGCGTCGCGTCGGCGGCGGTCGTCGTGGCCCGGATGACCGGGATGCTGGTGGGTGTCGCGGCGCTGTCGGCGTGGGGCCTGCACCGGTTCCGCGAGCTGACGGCCGGGCTGGACACGCCGCTGCCGTTCGGGGTGTCGCCGGAGGAGTTCCGGCGGCGGGCCGAGGCGTACCAGCGGGCGCTGTCGGACGCGTTGCTGACCGAGTACCACGAGATCTTCCTGATCACCGCCGTGATCTGCGGTGTCGGCGCGGTGGTGGCCCTGCTGCTGCCCTCGACGGGTCCGTGGTCGACGTCCGGACCGGCCGGGTCGTCGGCGTCGGGCGCGGAGGCGCGACCTCACCGGGACGGGTGATCCACCGGAACGGGTGATCCGCCGGTTCGGCCCTGCGCGGCCCGGCGCGGTGGCGCACCCTGGTCGGCATGGCGCACTTCGAGGCTGATGCGGGTGATGCGGCAGGTCAGACGTGGTCGCTGGCGGCGCTCGGCCAGTCGAAGGCGCTGCGGATCACGTTCGGTGTGATCACCATCCTGATCGGGCTGCTCGTGCTGCTGTGGCCCGGCATCACGATCCTCACCGCGGCGGTGCTGTTCGGCCTCCAACTGCTGATCACCGGGGTGTTCTGGCTGGTCAGCTCGTTCACGCGGGCCACAGCGAGCGGTGGGCACCGGGTGCTGCTCGCCGTGGCGGGCGTGCTGGGGCTGGTGGCGGGCATCCTGTGCCTGCGGTCGCCGTTCCAGACCATCGCCGTGCTCGCGCTGCTGCTCGGCGCGACCTGGGTGGTCGGCGGGGTCGCCGAGATCTTCCACGGCTTCGGGAACAGCGGCTGGGCGGTGTTCTCCGGGGTCATCACGCTGATCGCGGGCATCATCGTGCTGGTCGCGCCGCTGTCCAGCATGGTGGCGCTGGCCTGGCTGTTCGGGATCTCGCTGCTGGTGCTGGGCGTCATGAGCATCGCGGCGGCGGTCACCGGTGGTCGCACCGCGAAGTCCGCCGGACGCCCGGAGGCGACGGGCCGCACCGCCACCGCGTGACGCGGCCCGCCCCGGTCCCGGAGCGCGCCGCGTCACCCGGTCCGACCGTCAGCCCTCGCGCCAGCCGTTGGTGATGGGCAGGCGGCGGTCCCGGCCGAACGCCTTGAACGTGATCTTCGTGCCCGGCGGGTACTGGCGGCGCTTGTACTCCGCCCGGTCGACCATGCGCAGCACCTTGTCGACCAGTTCCGGCGCGAACCCCGCCGCGATCAGGTCGTGGTAGCCCTTGTCGCCCTCGACGTAGTCGTCCAGCACCGCGTCGAGCAGCTCGTAGTCCGGCAGCGAGTCCGCGTCCACCTGCCCCGGCCGCAGCTCCGCCGACGGCGGCTTGCTGATCGAGTTCTCCGGGATCGGCGGCACCTCGCCCAGCTTCTCGGCCTGCGCGTTGCGCCACCGCGCCAGGTCCCACACCAGGGTCTTCAGCACGTCCTTGATCGGCGCGAACCCGCCGACCGCGTCGCCGTAGATGGTCGAGTAGCCGACCGCCAGCTCGGTCTTGTTGCCGGTCGCCAGCACCAGGTGGCCGTGCTGGTTCGACAGGCCCATCAGCGTCACGCCCCGGCACCTGGCCTGGACGTTCTCCTCGGCCAGGCCGGTCAGCCCGAGCTGGTCGACGAACACGTGGACCATGTCCGCGATCGACCGCTCCTCGTAGTGGACCCCGGTGCGCTGCGCCAGGTCGAGGGCGTCGGACTTCGAGTGGTCCGACGAGTAGACCGACGGCATCGAGACGCCGTAGACCGCGTCCGCGCCCAGCGCGTCCACGGCCAGCGCCGCGACCACCGCCGAGTCGATGCCGCCGGACAGGCCGAGCACCACCGAGCGGAAGCCGTTCTTGTGCACGTAGTCGCGCAGGCCCGTGACCAGCGCGTGCCACACCTCCGCCTCGTCGGACAGCGGTTCGGCGGCGGCGGGCGCGGGCAGCGGCGGGTAGGCGGGCAGCGGCGCGTCCGACAGGGTCCTGCGGCGCACGGTGAAGCCGTTGACCCGGCCCTCCGCGCGGGCCGCGCCGCCGGGCAGGTCCAGGTCCAGCACGACCAGGTGCTCCACGAACTGCGGCGCGCGGGTCAGCAGTTCGCCGGTCTCGGTGACCACCATCGTGTCGCCGTCGAACACGAGTTCGTCCTGGCCGCCGATGAGGTTCACGTACGCCAGCGGCGCCTTCGCCTCGGCCGCGCGGCGCGCCACCAGCGGCAGCCGGGCGTCGTCCTTCTTCCGCTCGTACGGCGAGGCGTTCGGCGACACGACCAGGTCCACACCGGCCTCGCCGAGGGCGGCGACCGGCCCGCCGTCCTGCCACAGGTCCTCGCAGATCACCATGCCGACGTCGACGCCGTGCAGCCGGACGACGTCCAGCTCGTCGCCGGGCGTGAAGTAGCGGCGCTCGTCGAACACGCCGTAGTTCGGCAGGTGGTGCTTGAACTGCCGCGCCACCACCTCGCCGCCGTGCAGCACGGCCGCCGCGTTGCGCACGCCGCGCTCGTCCCGGTCAAGGTAGCCGACGAACACCGGCAGGTCGCCGCAGCCGGACCGGTCGAGCCGCGCGGCGAGGTCCGCCAGCGCCCGCCGGGACGCCTCGGCGAACGACTCGCGCAGCGCCAGGTCCTCCACCGGGTAGCCGGTGAGGGCCATCTCCGGGAAGACGGCCAGGTGCGCGCCCGCCTCCACGGCTTTGCGGGACCAGTCGAGGACGAGTTCGGCGTTGCCGGCCAGGTCGCCGACACAGGCGTTGACCTGGGCGAGGGCGAGTCGGAGCTGAGGCATGGGTGCCATTCTCGCTCAGGTGACGCGGTGTCGGTGCGCGTTGTGGCCGACGAGTCACACCTACGATCGACCTGTGCGCCGTTCCCTCACGCTGCTCCTCGTCCTGCCCGTGCTCGCGTCGTGCACGTCGGTCGTGCCCGGCTCGCCGACCGCGGGCACCGCGCTCGAACAGCGCGGACCCGCCGGCGCCGTGCCCGCGGGGCTGGAGCGGTTCTACGGGCAGCGGCTCGGGTGGGAGGACTGCGGCGACTACGCGACCACCGGCACCACGCGGTCGCAGTACCGGAACAAGAAGAGCATCGAGTGCGCGCGGATCGAGGTGCCGCTGGACTACACCGAGCCCGACGGCCGGACGATCCGCCTCGGCCTGCTGCGGCAGAAGGCGACCGGCGACCGGATCGGGTCGCTGATCATCAACCCCGGCGGTCCGGGCGCGTCGGGCATGTCCGCGGCGGCCGGCCTCGGCGCGCGGGTCGCCAAGACGCCCGTCGGCGAGCGGTTCGACCTGGTGGGCTTCGACCCGCGCGGCATCGGGGCGAGCCAACCGCAGGTGCGGTGCCTGTCCGACGGCGAGCGGGACGCCGAGCGCCTGGACGTGGACATCGACACCTCGCCCGCCGGCATCGCGCAGACCGAGGCGGAGAACAAGGCGTTCGCCGAGAAGTGCGCCGCGTCGACCGGGGTGGACGTGCTGGCGCACGTCGGCACGCGGGACGTCGTGCGTGACCTCGACGTCATGCGGTCGGCGCTGGGCGACGAGAAGCTGACCTACCTCGGCTACTCCTACGGCACGCACATCGGCGCGGGTTACGCGGCGGCGTTCCCCGGCAACGTGCGGGCGCTGGTCCTCGACGGCGCGGTGGACCCGACGCAGGACCAGGTCGAGTCGCTGATCGCGCAGGCCGCCGGGTTCCAGCAGGCGTTCGACGCGTTCGCCGCGTGGTGCGCCCCGCGCCAGGACTGCGCGCTCGGCCACGACCCGGCCAAGGCGAACCAGGCGTTCCGGGAGCTGACGCTGCCGCTGGCGCAGCGGCCCGTCGACGTGGGGTCGCGGAAGCTGTCCTACAGCGACGCGATCACCGGCGCGATCCAGGCGATGTACTCCGAGGAGCTGTGGGGCCCGCTGAACACCGGGCTGACCGAGCTGAAGAACAACCGCGGCGAGGTGCTGATGGCGCTCGCGGACAGCTACTTCGACCGCGACCAGGAGGGGAAGTACGGCACCATCACGGACGCGTTCACCGCCGTGAAGTGCGTCGACGAGCCGCGCGTGACGGACCGGGCGGTGCTGGACGACGTGGCGCGGCGGTACCGGGCGGCGGCGCCGTTCATGGACGACGGGCAGCCGCCCGCGGGTGTGCTGGACTCGTGCGCGTTCTGGCCGGTGCCGCCGAGCGTGCAGGAGGCGAAGCCCGTGGCCGGCCTGCCGCCGACCCTGGTGATCTCGACGACCGGCGACCCGGCGACGCCGTACCGGTCCGGGGTGAACCTGGCGCAGGCGCTGGGCGGCGGGCTGCTGACGTACGAGGGGAACCAGCACACCGTGTACCTCCAGGGCAACGAGTGCGTCGACCCGATCGGGCACGACTACCTGATCACCCTGAAGCTGCCTGCCGCGGGCACGGTGTGCTCGTGAGCCGGGCGGCGGCTGCCTAGGCGTCCACGGGCGCCGACCAGCTCGCCAGCAGCCGCAGGCGCTCCTCGGTCGCCGAGCCGGACGCCGCGGTGTAGACCGCCAGTTGCAGGTCCGGGTCGCCGGGGAGCAGCAGCATCTCGTAGTCCACGTCCAGGTCGCCGACCACCGGGTGGCGGATGAGCTTGGTGCCGTGGGTCCGCTCCAGCACCGCGTGCCGGGCCCAGAGCACCCGGAACGTCTCGTCCTTCACGGACAGCTCGCCCACCAGCGCCGCCAGCCGGGCGTCGTCCTGGTGGCGGCCGGCGTTCAGGCGCAGCACCGCGACGGTGTCGGCGGCGACCTCCGGCCAGTCCCGGTAGAACGTGCGCGCCCGCTCGTCCAGGAACGTGTAGCGCGCCACGTTCGGCTGTTCCCGCGCCGAGTCGAAGTCGTAGAGGGCGTTCGCGAGCGGGTTCCACGCCCGCAGGTCCGTGTAGCGGTCGATGACGAACGCCGGCACGTCGCCCATCCGGTCCAGCAGCCTGCGCAGGCCGGGTCGCACGCGCCGCGGCGGGGGCAGGCCGGTCGACGTCGGGCGGACGAGGTTGCGCAGGTGGGCGCGCTCGGTCTCGTCCAGCCCCAGCACGCGGGCCACCGCGTCCAGCACGGAGTCCGAGACCGACGGCGTCCGGCCCTGCTCCAGCCGCATGTAGTAGTCGACGCTCACGCCCGCCAGCAGGGCCAGTTCCTCGCGCCGCAGGCCGGGTACCCGCCGGCGGCCACCGCCGGGCAGCCCCACGTCCCCCGGCCGCACCCGTGCCCGTCGTGTCCGCAGGAACTCGCCCAGGTCGCTCACGGCACCCAGTATGGCCGCGGGCGGCCCGCGCATCCTGGTCTTGTGAGTCCTAGGGAAGAGCGCGGCCTGGGCACGGTGCGCGAGCGCCGCCAGGCTCGGAGCCATGACTTACGACCTCACCGACCGCACCGCCGTCGTCACGGGCGCCGCCAGCGGCATCGGGGCGGCGACCGCGCTGCTCCTGGCCCGCTCGGGCGCCACGGTCGCGCTGCTGGCCCGCCGGACCGAGCGGATCACCGGTCTCGCCGAGCGGATCACCGCCGACGGTGGCCGGGCGTTCGCCGTGACCGCCGACGTGACGCGGGACCTGTCCGAGGTGGTCCGGACCGTCCACGACACCTGCGGCACCGTCGACCTGGTGGTGAACAACGCGGGCGTCATGCTCGGCAACCCCGTCGTCGACGGCCGGACCGACGAGTGGAAGCGGATGCTCGACACGAACGTCGGCGGCGTGCTGAACGTGCTCGACGCGTTCTCGGAGGACCTGGTCGCCGCCGCCGAGCGCGGCCCGTCGGACCTGGTGAACATCTCGTCCGTGGGCGCGCACCAGACGTTCCGGGACTTCAGCGTCTACACCGCGACGAAGGCCGCCGTCACCCACCTGTCCGCGAACCTGCGCACCGAACTGGGTCCGCTGGGCGTGCGGGTCACCAACGTGGAGCCGGGCATCACGGAGAGCGAACTGGCCGGCCACGTCGACAACACCGCCGTCCGACAGACCCTGGCGACGTGGTTCGAGTCCGCCGGGCACCTGACCTCGGCCGAGGTAGCCGACGTGGTCGCCTACGCAACCAGCCGCCCCCGCCACGTGAACCTGCGCCACCTGGTAGTGCTCCCCACCACCCAGGTCTGACCCCGATCCCTGCCCCTCACCCCTGCCCACGTCCCCCTGGCTCCCGCGCCGCGAGGCCGCGTCGGCCTGTCGAGCCTCGTTTCCCGCCGATCACGCTTTTCGATCGGCGGGAAATCAGGCTCGACAGGCCGACCACCAGGCGGCCGAGCCGCCGCGACGGAGTCGCGGCAAATCCAACACAGCTCCACCCCCGTCCCACCGCCCCCCGATCCGCCCGCTCCGTCGTCAGGAGCCCGATCCCGCCGTCCGCGAGTCGGCAACCATCCCCCGCAACAAGCAGAACTCGTTCCCCTCCGGGTCGCGCAGCAGGTGCCAGGAGACCTCGCCCTGGCCGATGTCGACGGGCTTCGCGCCGAGCGCCGACAGCCGCTCCAGCTCCGCGTCCTGGTCCCGGTCGGTGGGGCTCACGTCGATGTGCAGCCGCAGCTTCTGCACCTTGGGCTCCGGGACCGGCTGGAACAGCAGGGTCGGGTACACGCCCGGCAGACCGATCTCCACGGTGCCCTGGTCGCGGTCCAGCACCTCGTAGCCGAGGACACCGCACCAGAACTCCGCGAGCAGTTCCGGGTCCGCGCAGTCGAGGACGAGTTCTGTGATCCGGCACGCCATGGCGTGTGAGGCTACTCGCAGAGCGCGCACATCCGTCGCCTCCGGTGTCACGCTGGGCTGGTAACCGTGCAACAAGGCCCGGAGACCCGCGATGGAGCGGGCTTCGAGGGAGGACGGTCGACGATGACTTCTGCGCCCGAGGTAGCCGCGCCCTACGGCGGCGGAGCCGGTGGCAGCGGGGCAGGCGCCCCGGCACCGGCCAAGAAGGTGCGCATCCACCACCTGCGCGAGCTGAAGGAACGCGGCGAGCCGTGGCCCATGCTCACCGCGTACGACATGTACACCGCCGAGCTGTTCGACGAGGCGGGCATCCCGGTCCTGCTGGTCGGCGACTCCGCGTCGAACAACGTGTACGGCTACGACACGTCCCTGCCGGTGACGGTGGACGAGCTGCTCCCGCTGGTCCGGGGTGTGACGCGGTCGGTGAAGCGGGCGCTGGTCGTGGCCGACCTGCCGTTCGGCTCGTACCAGGTGTCGGTCGAGCAGGCCGTCGCGACCGCCGTGCGGTTCATGAAGGAGGGCCGCGCGCACGCCGTGAAGCTCGAAGGCGGCCGGCACTTCGCGCCGCACATCAAGGCCATCGTGAACGCGGGCATCCCCGTCATGGCCCACATCGGCTTCACCCCGCAGAGCGAGCACCAGCTCGGCGGCTACCGGGTGCAGGGCCGCGACGACGCGTTCGACGCCGTGGTGGCCGACGCGCTGGCCGTGCAGGAGGCGGGCGCGTTCGCCGTGGTGCTGGAGATGGTGACCGCCGAGGTCGCCAAGCAGGTCACGCACGAACTGAGCATCCCGACCGTCGGCATCGGCGCGGGCCCGGACACCGACGCGCAGGTGCTGGTGTGGCAGGACATGCTGGGCCTGCGGCGGGGCCGGTCGCCCCGGTTCGTCAAGCGGTACGCGAACCTGGCCGACGTGGTGCTGGGCGCGGTGCGCGACTACGCGTCCGACGTCCGCGGGCACCGGTTCCCCGGTCCGGAGCACACGTTCCACTGACCGGTCCGGCCGCGGCCGGCGCCTCCGGGCACCGGCCGCGGCACCGGCGTCGGCCACGACCCGGATTCGGGCAGAGTGGTCGTCATGTACCCGGAGATCGAGCCCTACGACCAGGGCATGCTCGACGTCGGCGACGGCAACCGCGTCTACTGGGAAGTGTGCGGCAACCCCTACGGCAAGCCCGTGGTGTTCCTGCACGGCGGTCCCGGCGGCGGCAGCGCGCCCGTGCACCGGAGGCTGTTCGACCCCGCCGCCTACCGGATCGTGCTGCTCGACCAGCGGGGCTGCGGCCGGTCCCTGCCGCACTCCAGCGACCCGGGCGCGGACCTGTCGACGAACACGACGTGGCACCTCGTCGCGGACCTGGAGCGGCTGCGCGAGCACCTCGGGATCGACCGGTGGCAGGTGTTCGGCGGGTCGTGGGGCGCCACGCTCGCCCTGGCGTACGCCGAAACCCACCCGGAGCGCGTGACCGAACTCGTGCTGCGCGGGATCTTCACCCTGCGCGAGCGCGAGCTGGACTGGTACTACGGCGGCGGCGCGGGGATGCTGTTCCCCGAGCTGTGGGACCGCGTCACCGCCCTGGCCCCGGACGGCGACGTGATCGGCACCTACGCGCGGCTGCTCCACCACCCCGACCCGGCGGTGCACGAGCCGGCCGCCGTGGCGTGGAGCGTGTGGGAGGGCTCCACGGTGACCCTGCTGGAGCGCCCGGAGCTGGTGGCGGCGTTCGCGGAGCCCCGCTACGCGCTGGCGTTCGCCCGGATCGAGAACCACTACTTCGCGCACCGGGGCTGGCTGGAGGAGGGGCAGCTGATCCGGGACGCGGGCAAGCTCCAGGGCATCCCGGCCGTCATCGTGCAGGGCCGCTACGACCTCGCCACCCCGCCCGCCACGGCGTGGGACCTGCACCGGGCGTGGCCGGGTTCGGAACTCGTCATGGTCCCGGACGCGGGGCACGCCTTCGACGAGCCGGGCATCCTGCGCGCGCTGCTCGCGGCGACCGACCGCTTCCGCCCCTAGGCGCGGTCCCGGTCGGCGAGCACCTGTTCGCGCAGGATGTCGGCGTGCCCGCAGTGCTGGGTCAGCTCCCGCAGCACTTGCAGGTACACCCAGCGGAGCGTGCGCGGCCCGGTCCGGTGGCCGGTCGCGACCGCGTCGAGCGGCAGGTCGGCGACCAGCTTCCGAGCCGTGGCGCAGGCTTCCCGGTGGGCCGCGGTGACCGAGGCGACGGTGTCGTCGGCGGCGAGCCGGAAGGACTCGTCCGGTGTCCCCACCAGGCCGAGCTCCTGGCGGGGCGTGCCGCCGACGCACTCCTCGAACCACACCCGCTGCATCCACGTGACGTGCTTGAGCAGCCCGAGCAGCGTCGTCGCCGACGGGACGAGCCGGCGGCGGGCCTGCTCCTCGGTGAGGCCGTCGAGGGTCGCCTCGATGGCGCTGCGGCCGTCCTCGACGAACGCGTCCAACTGGGCGCGTTCGTCGTCCAGCGGCACGTCGAACGAACTCAACGCGGTCTCCTGTCACGCCGGCGGCCGGAGGGCCGCGGCGGCTCCGGCGAGCGGCGCGGCTCGCGGCGGTGTCGATCCTGGCCCCCTGACTCTCGCCGCCCGGATCGGCGCAAGTCAATCGGCACGTGACCCGGATCGGCGGCCGGCACAGGTGTCGTGGCACCGCCCGACGCCTCGGCACCGAATTCCACTTTCGAGCCGTTTCCGATTACCGCTCGGTTTCCGCGCGCTCCCGCGTCAGTCCCGGATGTTGATGAAGGGGTCCCAGAAGTAGTAGCCCTGCTTCTCGCCCTTGCGGTTGAGGATCATGAAGCTGAAGTTGTAGGTGACCCTCCCCGTCTTCAGCACCTCGCACTCCCAGTAGTAGCTGTTGACCTCCTGGGTGCCGGGGTTCAACGGGTTCCCGCTGTCCGGCAGCGGCTCGTGGAGCACCACCGACCTCGGTACCGGCGTGCTGATCAGGTCTCCCCCGCCCAGGGCGTTGAACCGGTAGAGGATGCCGGTGTAGGAGGAGTTCAGCGACAGCGTCGTCTCCCGCCACCGGATGATGTCCGTGGGGGAGGCGCTGACGCTCAACTCGCTGCCCGGTGAGCCGTCGAGCTGGTTGTGCCGGGTGGTCATGTAGATCAGGTTGCTGCTGTTGGGCACTGCCGTCGGGTGATCCGGGTCGGTGTTCTTCCCCAGCTGTTCGACAATGGTTTCCGCGTCGATGGCGATGAGCACGTTGATGAATTCCGACATAGCGAGAAAGGCCCCTGTCGCATCCAATGGAAATGGCCGTGCCCAACAATTCCGCAACGGTGCCGCAACGGTCAATCGTCCGTAGCGGTGACCCCCGCCGATCCGGTCGCGTGCCGCACCCGACCGTCCGTAGAAGGCGTCTTATTCCAGCTATCGCCGACTCGGCCCCGGCCTTCGAGAAATGGTCCGCGAGTTCGCCGCGGTGAGCGGCGGCGCTTTTCCACGACGAATGGACCAGCGCGGCGGAGTGAGTGGTGCTCAGCGTTCCGGGAGGTCCTGGAAGGCCCGCTCCAGGGCTGCTCGGGCCTCCACCAGGGACGGGCCGTACCAGGTCAGGTGGCGGCCCGACACGTGCACCGGCCGCAGGTCCGGGAAGAACTGCGGGCCGTCGTCCGGCGTGAACAGGTAGGGCTCGTCCGGCAGGACCACGAGGTCGGCCCCGGACGCCCGCAGTTCGTCCAGCGAGGGGCGCGGGTAGCGCTCCGCGTGGTCGGCGTAGACGTTGGCCACGCCGAGCCGGTGCAGGACGTCGCCCGCGAAGGTGTCCCGCCCCACCACCACCCACGGCTTGCGCCACACCGGGATGACGGCCTTCGCGCGCGGTGGCCGCACGTCGCGCCACACGCGTTCGGCCTCGACCAGCCAGCCCGGTTCGACGTCCCACGCCGTGCCGAGCAGCCGGCGCAGCGAGCCGAGGGCAGCGGGCACGGTCGCGGGCGCGGCCGTCACCCACACCGGGATGCCGTCGGCGCGCAGGCGCTGGACGTCCTCCGGGCGGTTCTCCTCGCTGTTCGCGAGCACCAGGTCCGGCCGCAGCGCGAGCACCCGGTCGACCTCCGGGTACTTCGAGCCGCCGACCCGCGTGACGGCCAGGTCAGGCGGGTGCGTGCAGTAGTCCGTCGCGCCGACGAGCACCGCCGGGTCAACGGCCTCGGTCAGCGACGGCACGAGGCTCACCACGCGGCGGGGCGGACCGGGCAGCGGCACCGGCTCGCCGAGGTCGTCCACCGGCAGCATCAGCCCACCACCCGCGTGAACGCGACCTTGCGCCGCGCCGGGTCGGCCTCGGTGAGCCGGACGCGGACGCGCTCGCCCTCCGGCAGGTCCTCGCCCGTGGCGCGGCCCATGACCGGCGGGCGGGTGACGAACACGTCGGCGCCGCCGCCCTCGGCCCGCAGCACCACGGCGTCGAACTCCTGCCCGACCCGGTCGGCCAGCACCCACGCCTCCACCTGGTCCAGGCACGCGCGGTCGACCTTGCCCGCCAGCGCGTCCGAGCCGCCCATCAGGCCGGGCAGCAGCGGCAACGCACGCCGCAGCCAGTCCGGCACCTCGCGGCCGGCGGTGACCGCCAGGCACACCTCCGTGGCGAACCGGTCGACCAGCCGTCGCAGGGGCGCGGTCACGTGCGCGTAAGGCGCGGCGACGCCCGCGTGCGTCGTCACCGGCGGGATCGAGCCGTCGAACGACGTGTAACCCGCGCCCCGGAGCAGCCGGGTGGCGTCCACGAACAGCGCCAGCGACTCCGGGCGGCTCGGGTCCAGGCCCGCCAGGAGGCGCGACGGCGTGACGCCGTCCGGCCACGGCACGCCGAGCGCGTGCGCCGAGCGCTTCAGGGCGTCCACCGCGCCGTCGTCGGCGTCCGGCAGGGTGCGCAGCACGCCGACCCCCGCCGCCAGCATGATCCCGGCCGCCGCCATGCCGGTCATCAGGGAGACCTCGGCGTTCCAGGAGTCGACGTCGACGCGGGGGCGCACCGCGAGCTTCCAGTCGCCGTCGCCGTTGGGGACGATCTCCTGCTCCGGCAGGCGCAGCTCCACCGCGCCGCGCTCGGTGGCCCGTTCCCGGCGGAGCCTGCCGAACTCCGGCAGGGCCGCCACCGACGGGTGGGGCGTGCCCGCGTCGAACGACGCCTGCACGCCCTCGTAGTCGAACCGGGCCGTCGACCGGACCAGCGCGCGGCGCACGCGCACGTCGGTCGGCTCGCCGTCCGGGCCGCACTCGAACGTCCACAGCACGGCGGGCCGGGTCCGCTCCGGCAGCAGGCTCGCCGCGCCCTCGGACAGCACGGTCGGGTGCAGCGGCACGTTGCCGTCGGGCAGGTACAGCGTCTGGCCGCGCTTGCGGACCTCGGTGTCCAGCGCGCCGCCCGGCACGACGAACGCGCCGAGGTCGGCGATCGCGTAGTGCACGCGGAAACCCCGCCCGACGCGCTCCAGGCACAGGGCCTGGTCGAGGTCCTCGGCGCCGGGCGGGTCGATCGTCACGAGGGGCAGGTGGGTGGCGTCCTCGCGGTCGTCGCCGGCCATGTCCCGGCCGGCCGCCTGCCGCGCCTCCGCCAAGGCGGCGGCGGGGAACTCCGCGGGCAACCCGAACTCGGCGCGGATGCCGCCGAAGTCCAGGTCCGCCCGACCGGTACGGATCACCATCGAGGCCACGCCCCGCACCTTAACGCGCCCGCCGCCCCGAGCCCGTCCTAGCGCTCCTTCCACTTCCGGTCGGCCTCGTCCTCGGCCTCGGTGCGCTGCCGGGCCAGTTCCAGGGCCCGCCGCGCCGTCGCCTCGTCGGGGTAGGGGCCCATCCGGTCGCCGCCGCGGCACCCGACCCCCTTCTCGGCGGTCTGGTGGGTCAGGCAGTAGTACCAGGCATTCGGATCACCCATGCGTCCAGGCTGACACGCACGGCGTCGCCTGTCATGTCCCAGGTGCCCGGCACGGGCGGCACCGCGTCACCTGTGGTGGGGCACCTGCGCCGGCAACGGGCCCGACGGCGGCTGCACGGGCAGCGGGGCCGACGGCGGCTGCACGGGCAGTGGGCCCGACGGCGGCTGCACCGGCAGCGGACCGGGCGGCGGCGGCACGGGCAGCGGACCGGACTGCGGGTAGGGCTGCGGCGGCGCAGGGAAACCGCGCGCCGGGGTGTTCTGGTTGGCGTTGGCGTAGTTGCCGGGGATCGGGTCGAGCACCGACACCAGCACCACGCGCTGCTCCGGGTCGTCGATGCGCTTGCCCGCGCGGTCGCGGTAGACCACGTCGCCGTCGGCGTCGATCTCCATGATCACGCCGACCTCGGCCAGCTGGTCCTCGTCCAGGTCCACGAGCCGTTCCCGCCGCGACGGCACGACCCGGTACACCGGCCAACCCAGGTGCGCGTAGGTGCGGTGGAACTCCGCCAGCAGGTGGGCCATCTGCTGCTGCCACGGCAGCGGCATCATCTCCGCCAGCGACCGCGGCAGCACCGCGTACGAGCCGTCGACTCCGGGCGGCAGCGCGGACAGGTAGTCCCGGAGCGGCGTGCTGGACGCGGGCGGCCCGGCGTGGCGCTGGATGGGGTCGGGGGTGAACATCGGTGGCGCCTCCCTCACACGATCACACGCCCGGCCGGACGGCCAGTGGCATCAACTCGTGGTAGTCCCAGTTGATCTTGCTGATCTTCACCACGTCCCCGGTCTGCGGGGCGTGGATGTACTCGTCGCCGCCCAGGTACATGCCGACGTGGTGCACGGTGACCGGGTTCGCCGGGTTGGTCGCCCAGAAGAGGAGGTCACCCGCCTTCGCCTCGCGCACCGGCAGGTGCGCGCCGCCCGCCATGTACTGGTCGTTCGCCACGCGGGGGATCTTCACACCGGCCTTCGCGAACGCCTTC
Organism: Saccharothrix australiensis; assembly: GCF_003634935.1. Lineage (NCBI taxonomy): Bacteria > Bacillati > Actinomycetota > Actinomycetes > Pseudonocardiales > Pseudonocardiaceae > Saccharothrix > Saccharothrix australiensis. The sequence goes on along the minus strand of NZ_RBXO01000001.1, from coordinate 1,302,181 downwards.
ACCAGGATGCCCGAGCAGTCCCACTGGTCGGGCCCGTTGCCGCCCCAGACGTACTCCTCGCCAAGCTGCTCCTTGGTGAACTCGATGGCCGTGGCCGCCGCCGAGGACGCCAGCAGGTAGTCGCCCGCGCTCTCGCCGCAGCCCGCCGGGTCGGCCACGTTGCCCAGCTCGCCGATCAGGAAGGCCGCCATCGCCTCCCAGTTGTGGTACCGGTCCGGGAACGCCGAGCGCTCCACGGCCTGGGCCGAGTCGCCGGGGCGGCGCTCCTCCCAGTTCGGCACGTTGACGAGCACGTCGTAGAACTTGTTGATCGCGTACACCGGGTCGGTGACCTCGGCGGGCGAGCCCCAGCCCATCGAGGGCCGCATCTGGAAGATGCCCAGCGAGTCCCGGTCGCCGTAGTTCAGGCTGCGCAGGCCGGACTCCGTCATGCCCGCCTGGATGGCGATCTGCCACGCCAGCGGCGGCAGTTGCCGCTCCTGGCCGATCGAGATGATCTTGGCGACGGTGCCGCGCTGCTCGTCGCCGAGCCGGCTGGCGTCGTTGCGGCCCTTCTCCTCGCCGCCCGCCTCCCACGGCCCGATCGACGCGTTGCAGCCGACGTTGCGGATGCCCACACCGGCGCCGTCGACCGGGTTGGTCCCGTTGACCACCGTCGAGACGCCGTTCGTCACGGCGACCGCGACCACGGCGACCACCGCCACGACCGCCAGCACGATCTTCAGCATCTCAGCCCACCCTGCTGTACTTGTGCACGCGCCAGCCCTCCGGCAGCTTGGCCACGGTCAGCACGAGCTTGCCGGTTTCCAGATCGGCTTCGAAATCGACCGAATCGGTGGTGGACCGACTCGGCTTCACGGGGCTCTTGATCTCCTTCGGCACGTTGGCCGGGTCCACCGACTGGAGCGTCGGCAGCAGCTCGTCCGACGTCCAGGGCTTCAGCCCCTCCAGCCACTTGGCGTTCGTGGTGCCCGGTGGGTGGTCGAGCCAGGCGTCGAGCCAGCTCTCCGCGACCAGCTGGGCGTCCGGGCTGACCGGCGCCGAGGTCGCCGCGGCCGTGGGGCTGGGCGCCTTCGTCGGCAGCGGCGACGTCGTGACCGCCGCCGACGGCAGCACGCCGACCTGCTTGCCGGTGTCCGACCCGACCTGCCCGCCCGCCGCCGTCGTGGCAGGCGCGGCACCCGACCGCGAGCCGGCCAGCCGGTCCGCGACGACGCCCACCACCACCACGACGACGGCGAGCCCGACGATCGTCATCACGAGGTGCCGGGGCGACCGCAACGGCCAACCCCACAGCCGGCGGTACACCGCCGCGCGCCCCCGGTTCGTCCTGATCGGCATCAGCTGTCCCTGACCTCGAGCCCACGCGAGGGCCGGTAGATCACGTGGACCTGCCGCCCCGCCACCACCTCGGTCTCGGCCCGCCGCGGCCCCGGCACGACGGGGCTGTCGGCGATCCGCGCGAAGCCGTTCGTCGCCCGCGAGGGCACGAGCACGGCGTCATCCAGCCGGTCCCAGTTCCGGTCGGCCACCGGCGGCGCGTCGACCACCCGCGACCGCCCCGACGGCAGCACCGCCTGCCCGCCCTGGCCACCGGCGGGCAACGCGGCCACCGCGCCGCCGCCGAGGGCCACGCGGGACGCCTCGCGCGCCGGACCGCCGCGGTCGAGCCGCTGCGCCGTGGCGGCCACGGGGTGGGCGGCGACGGGATGGGCGGCCTCGGGGTGGGCGGCTTCGGGTCGCACCCTGCCGCGACCGCGCTGCGGCGCCTCCGGCCCGTCCAAGTCCGAGTCGCGCACGGTGTCCCAGAACTCCTCCTGCGGCGACGGCCCGGTGTCCTTCTTGCGGCGGAACCTGGACAGCAGCCCGCCCCGCATGGGCAGCGCGTCACTGGCCGAGCCGACCGACATCTCGACCATCTGCCACATGCGGCGCAGCGGTTTGCCGACCATGAAGCAGAGCAGGGTCAGCATCAGGCCGAGCAGCGTCTTGGTCAGCAGCGTCAGGCCGGTCGCCTTGAAGATCTCCTGTAGCAACAGGGCGTGCACGCCCGCCAGCGCCGCCAGCACCAGCACGTTGAACACGGTCACCGCCACCGCGCGGCCGACCTTGCGCAGCAGGTCGTGGTGGATCAGCGCCGCGAGCCCGATCAGCGGCCCGGCCAGGGTGAGCACGCGCAGCAGCAGCTGCGCCAGCAGCACGGCGGCCTTGGCGAACAGCTGGAACAGCGAGAACGCGATCGCCTGGAGCAACGAGAGGAACCCGGCACCGGTCCGTCCGCCCGCCTCGCCGCTGAAGTAGCCCTTGGCGGGGCCGAGCTGCTCGTAGATGGCCTTGTACTCGTCCTGCTTGGCCTTCAGCGCCGCCGCGTCGCCGTCCTTGTGATCGCCGATCTCCTGGACCGTCCACGCCTGCACGCCGAGCAGCCTCGCGCCGAACTCCGTCGACTGAGGCGCTTCCGGAGAGCCGAACTCACCGCGCAGCCAGCTCTGGTGGACCACCGAGTCGTGCAGCCGCGACGGAAGCACGTCGAGGGTGTCCTTGCCCTCCTCCACCGCCACGAAACCCGCCTGGATCTCGGACGTCTTGGTCACCAGCGTCTTGTCCAGCACGTCGTAGAACTGCGGCAGCGCCAGCGTCGAGGTCGCCAGCCACATCGCGGCCAGCGCCCACAGCCCGCGCTTGCTGATCGTCGCCAGGTCGCCCTGCCAGATCTGGCGGAACATCAGCACCGCCAGCACCAGCGCCACCAGCCCGAACCAGCGAAGGTAGACGTTGTCGTATACCTTCCGCACGCCTTCCTTCACCGCGGTGTCCAGCGGCTGGAGCAGCCCCTGACCGACGATGGTGTAGTGCAGGGCGTTGGTCGCGCCGACGATGTTCTTGCCGACGTTGAACAGCTGGTTGCCCATCCAGGTGTCCAGCACCGGGGATGCGTTGGGCACCACGCACTTCTCCTGGTAGGTGTGCCAGACCATGCCCGCGTACCCGTAGGTCAGGTAGGGCGAGTCCTTGACACCGTTGCCGATCGGCGGGTCGACCGCGCCGACCATGCCCGAACCCGGCCGTTCCGGCGCGGGCGCCTCGCCGCAGCCCGCCGCCTGCGCGGGCGCCGCGCCGATGACCGCTTGGAGACCGAGCAGGGCGACCACGACCACCATCGCCCGCCACCGCGCGCGACGCGGCGCGACGCGGACGTCTTCCGCACGAGTGCGTTTGAACCGCCGCCGCGCGTAGAGCGCGGCGGCGAGCGCCGCCACCAGGAGGAGGGTGCTCATGCCGCACCTTCCCGGCCGGATCGGCGGTTTCCTCCCTCACCGTGCGTCGACTCCACGAGCTCGTCCGCCAGGCCCACTTCCAGGTCGGCGGCGAGTTCGTCGTCGTAGTCGTCGGGGTAGTCCTCCGCGTACGCGAACGGGTCCTGCGGTGGCGACGTCAACTCCACCTCGGCCGGGTCCGGGCCGTCGCGCATCGCGTCCGGCGTCGTGTCCAGGGCGTTGCGCAGGTGCTCCAGGTGCGGGCCGGAGAAGTCGATCCGGATGCGCTCCACGCCGCCCGCGCCGTCGCCGAAGATGAACTGCCGCGGCGCGCGGTCGCGTTCGGTGTTGTTGCGGACGCCGCCGGGTCGGCGGCCGAGGGACGCCACGACCTGCTCGTAGCCCGCGCCGACCGGCACCTTCAGCAGCCGCAGCGCGTCGGCCTGCGCCTGGTCGTCGTCCAGCCGACCCACGAAGACCGAGTCGAGCAGGGTCACGAAGCCCTGGATCTTGAGGAAGTCGGCCGGGATCTGGGACGACAGCAGGACGCGCACGTTCCACTTGCGGGAGTCGCGCGCGAACCGGTTCATCAGCACCCGGCCGGTCGGGACCTCGGACAGGAAGAACGCCTCGTCGATCCACACGCCCTTGCGCAGGTCCTTGGGCCGCTCGTAGATCGAGCGCTGCGTCAGCCACGCCGCCAGGTTGAGCATCTCGACGCCGAGCGCCTCCGCGTCGGTCCAGTGCTCGCGCCCGACGCCGTCCTTCGGCAGGTTCAGGCCGGCCATCGTCAGCACCGTCAACCGGTCGTCGCGCGCCTCGTTGTACGGGTCCGCGTCCTGCTCCGGGATGAGCAGCGACATCCGCTCGCGCATCTCGTCCAGGAAGTCGGCCACCACGACGGCGTGCTCGTGGTGCTCGGACGCGTCCCGGCGCAGCGCCTCGAAGACCTGGCCGGGGTGGGCGTCGGGCCGGCCGCCGACCGTGCGGACCGCGCGCAGCAGCACGATCCGGGTCTGCGGCAGGCGCGCGACCTCGAACGGCAGCAGGCCGCTCAGCACGTCCAGCACCAGGCGGCGGCGGGTCGCCGCGGCCAGGGCCCGCTCGCGCCGCCACGCCCGTTCCGGGTCCTCCTCGTCCATGAAGTGGTCCAGTTGCGGCTCCGCGACCACCCGGTACGGGTTGAGGATGCCCGCCTGGGCGTTGAGCAGGTTGATCGGCCGCGCGTACGGCCGCAGCTCGGGCAGGTCGCACAGCGCCGCCAGCGGCCCGGACGGGTCGAGCAGCGTCCAGTGCGCACCGGCCCGCAGCGTCTTGTAGACGATGCCGCCGCCCAGGAACGACTTGCCCGCGCCCAGGCCGGCGACCATCGCGGTCAACCCCGAGGCGTCCCGGAGCTCCTGCGCCATCCACGCGTCCCACGCCACCGGGCGACGGGTCGCGGTCACGGTCTCGCCGAGCAGGATGCCCCGCCGGTCGCCCACCTCGGCGGTCGCGGTGGGCACGGCCGACGCCGCCCACAGCACCGAGCCGCGCCGCAGGTAGGCCGACGACGACAGCGCCTCGCCGGGGATGAACTCCCGCGCGATGGCGTACTGCGCCTCGGGGTGCTCGATGGCGACCTTCGGCTTGTAGAGGTCCAGCAGCGCCTGTGCCAGCCGCAGCGCCTCCCGCTCGGTCGGCCCGGACACCGCCAGCCGCCACCACGAGCGCACGCGGGTGCCCAGCGCGGTGAAGCCGGAGGTCATCTCGTCGTCGATCTCCAGCACCCGCGACGCCTGCCGCGCCAACGACTGCGGCGGCTCCAGCTCGTGCTCGTCGGTGTAGTGCCGCACCTGCGAGCGGACCTTGTTCATCTGCCGCTGGAGCTCACCGGCGACCTCCTCGGGCCGCCGCACGTAGATCCGCGCCGACCACTCGACGGCGGCGGGCAGCCGGTCCGAGCGCTGCACCCACGGGTCGTCGACCTCGGGGATCTGGAGCCCGTGCATCAGGCCGACGGTGAGCACGGCGACGTGCCGCTTGATGCCCGCGTTCGAGCCGGTGCGGCCCCGCACGGTCACCGTCGGCGCGTACGGCTCCTGGTGGAAGTCCGCCGCGTCGGTGAACGACGCCAGGTCCTCGGGCTCCCACGGCGCGCCGGGCACGGCGGGCAGGTTGCGCGGCGCGGGCAGGCCCAGCGAGCACGACCGGTGCATCAGCCAGGACATCTCCTCGGCCGTGACCGGGCGCCCCTCCAGCCCGGCCGACGCGATCACCTGGTCCAGGTGGTCGACCTCGGACTCGATCGCGACCAGCTCGGCGTCCACGGCGTCCGGGAACACCTTGCGCAGCACGGGCGCGGCCCGTTCGACGGCGCGGTCCATCATGTTCCGGGTCTGCACCTGGACGCCGAGGTAGACCTCCTTCTCCGCCATCGAGCGGCCCATGAGCTGCTGCTGCTCGCCGACCATGTAGTCGTCGAACGACAGCGTGCCCGGCGTGTCCGGCAGCCGCCGCACCGCGTTGTGCACGTGCGCCTCGGCCCACATGCGGATCGGGTACGGGCGCGTGGTGACGCGCAGGTGCATCCAACGGCCCTGGAGCTCGGCGTACTGGCCCGCGATCGCGGCGATCAGGTCCTGCCGCTGCGAGTCCGAGCGGAACGACCAGCGCTGGGGCGCGAGCTTGTACCAGGCGTAGACCTCCTGCCCGGTGCGCAGCAGGTGGCCGTCGATGCTGCGCGCGGCGATCGACGGTGTGTAGCTCGGCACGGCCTGCTCGCCGGGGAGGCGGCGGCCGCGCTTGCTGTAGACCTTCCGGTCGTCCCGCGCGGAGGCCGCGTGCTGGGCCACGTGCTGCGCTGCGGAACGTCGGGACCGGTCACGCCGGCGTCCGAACACCGCGAACCTCCTTCTTACGGCGGTCTGCCTGCCTGCGGTGCTGGGATCGGGCGGCGCGGGCGGCGCGTTTCGCGGCCCTGCCCCTGGGGCGCCGACGCGGTCGCTCGGGGCTCACCCGGATGCGCGACGCGCTGGCCGCGCCACCCGTACCCGAGGTCTTCTCGCGCGGCGCGGTCAGTTCGCGCACCCACATCGTCACGACCGAGGACAGCGGGCGCTCGTGGCTGATGCGGGAGCAGAGGAAGCGGGTCAGCGCGACGGTGATCACGAATCCCCAGCCGGTGTTGATGAAGTCGAAACCGAACCCCACCTGCCGCTGCACCGCGGTGACCAGCAGGAACACCACGATGCCGACGCCCCACGCCACGTAGCGCGCCCGCCACGGGAAGGTCGCCTTGGGCGGGCCGAGCCAGACGGCGTCGACCCGGTAGACCTCGTCGTCAGTGCGTACCCGCAAGGGTCACCCGCCGGTGAACAGGCCGGCGATCCACTGGCCGATGTTCTCGCCCGCGTCGGTGGTCACCGCGAGGCCGACGATCGCCAGCGCGATGATCACGCCGCCCAGGCGGCGCATGACCCCGGCGTTGTCGCCCTTGCCACCGCCCAACCAGAGCAGCAGGACCGCGACGGTCAGCAGGAGCAGCGGGACCAGGTTGTCCAGAATCCACTGGCGCACGCCGCCTGTGCCAAGGGCGGGCTCCGTCTGCTGCGCGAGTGTTACCAGGGTCATGGCGGTCATCTCGTACTCCTGAGTACGCAGGACTTCGCCGGGCGAGCCGAGGGGTGCCCGTCCGGTTCGTGCGCTATCGAGTAGAACACGTCTTCGTCACGAGGTGTATCGGTCGGCTTGCAGTGGGTAGATCAATAACCGTTCCCCTGGGAGTGGATTACGTCTAATCTGACCACAGCCATCATGGTTCGAGGGGGCCCGGTGGAGAACCGGCGGCACTGGATTCTCCCGATTGCCGAGACAGTTCACCCGCCCGCCGACTCCCTGGTCACGCACCGTGTGCACGACCCTGGTCCCCCTGTCCACCCCGCCGCGCCAGTGACCCGTCCGGCCGGAAGGCGTACCCGAACGGGCCGCATCCCGGAGTGACGACGCCGAGGAGGCCCGTCGATGACCCAACCGCCCGATGCCGCGCCCGATTCAACCTCCGGGGTGAACGAGATCACGGTCTCGGTGGCCGTTCCGGGCAGTGATCAGGTTACCGGCACGGAGGCGCGTTCGGGGCGGCGGGTTCAGCGGACGGTCAACTTCGACCAGGACGTGCTGGACAGGGCCCGTGCGGCGGCCACCTACCTGGCGGCCTACGAGCCCTCGGCGGAGGTGCGGAGCCTCGCGGACATCGTGAACCCGGCGGTGGCGGCGTACGTGGCGGAGCTGGAGCGCCGCTACAACGGCGGCGAGGCGTTCCGGCCGGTGCACCGGATGCCGCCGGGCCGGCCGTCCCGCCGCTGACCCGACCGCGCGGGACGACGTGGCGCCCCCGGACGTGGCGCCCCCGGACGGGGCGGACCCGGACGGCACCGGTGGCGCGCGGGAGAGCCCGGACGGAGCGCCGGGAGGTCCGGGGGACGAGTCGGCCGTAAGCCGGATTCTGTTCACGGGCGCCTCGCGGCGACACCGTCCGACGGCCATCCATCTCGGCCTGCCGTCGCCGACAGGCTCGTGCGGCCTACCCGCAGGCTCGGGCGGGCCGCCCTCGATCGCCTGCGCAGGCGCCGAAGCGCCCTCTTGGCCTTGCTCCGGGTGGGGTTTACCGAGCCGCCCCCGTCACCGGGGGCGCTGGTGGTCTCTTACACCACCGTTTCACCCTTACCCCGGCTCGCGCCGGGGCGGTCTGTTCTCTGTGGCACTGTCCCGAGGGTCGCCCCTGGTTGCCGTTGACAACCACCCTGCCCTGCGGAGTCCGGACTTTCCTCGGCGGCAGGCTCGCACCTGCCGACGCGGCCGTCCTGCCGACTCGTCCGGGGGAGATGATAGCGGCTCGCGTCCCAGGGCGTGGAACCAGCCACCCGAAACCTTGTCGTGATGTGGAACCGACTGCTCTACTCGAAACATGCCGGGAATAGCCGCACTCACTCGACGTCGGCACGTGGACTTCGGCCGGACGTCCGCCGCGATCTGTCTCCGCTGACCGAATTCATCTCGGTGTCCGAGCCTTTTCGGGAAGGTGTTCCGCGACCATGTCCTCCATTCTGGTTATTTCCGGCAGTCCTTCTCCCACGTCGCGCACCGCGATCGTGGTGTCGCACGTCGACGACCTGCTGCGCGCGGCGGGTTACGAGGTGCGGACCCTGCACGTACGGCAACTGCCCACGTTGTCGCTGCTCACCGAGGACCTGCACGACCCGGAGATCGCCGACGCGGTGAGCGCCGTGCTGCGCGCCGACGGCATCGTGGTCGCGAGCCCGGTGTACCGGGCGGCCTACAGCGGCCTCGTGAAGGCGTTGCTCGACCTGCTGCCGAAGAAAGGGCTGCGCGGTCGGGTGATCCTGCCCCTGGCCACCGGCGGCAGCCAGGGATTCCTCGTCGCGATGGACTACGCGTTGAATCCGCTGTTCACCGGCAAGGGCGCGGACAACGTGCTGCGCGGTGAATTCATCCTCGACCCGGACATCGTCGGCGACGTCATCGCGCCCACCTCGGCGGACGCGATCCGCACCGCGCTCGACCGCTTCACGCTGGCCGTCGAGGACATCCGGTTCCGCCGCAAGCGCACCCAGCTCCGCCCGGCGGTCTGACCCGACGGGCCGGACCGCGGGCGCGGCGCCGTCAGCCCAGGTGCGAGGTGTCGTTGACCAGCCGCACCGACGCGTGCCCGTCCGGGTAGAACTCCGCCACCGACAGCGACGCCAGGTCCAGGTGCAGCCGGAACAGCAGCGAGGGCCCGACGTCGAGCCCGAGCCGCAGCAGCGTCTTGATCGGCGTGACGTGGCTGACCACCACGACGTTCCCGCCGGCGTGCCGGGCGAGCAGCTCGTCCAGCGCCGCGCGCACCCGCCGGTGCACCTCGTCGAAGCTCTCGCCGCCGGGCGTCGGCACGGACGGGTCGCCCAGCCACCGGCGGTGCACCTCCGGGTCGCGCGCGGCGGCCTCCGCGAACGTCAGGCCCTCCCACGCGCCGAAGTCGGTCTCGACCAGCCCCTCGTGCGCGGTCGCCTCGCCCCCGACCGCCCCCGCCACGGCCAACGCCGTCCGCCAGGCCCGGTCCAGCGGCGAGGACACCACGGCCGCCACCCCGTCGAGCTTGGCCAGCCGCGCCGCCGCGGCCTCGGCCTGCCGCCGGCCCACCTCGGTCAGCGGCGGGTTGCCGCGCCCCGAGTACCGGCGCGCCACCGACAGCTCGGTCTGCCCGTGCCGGAGCAGGTACAGCCGGGTCGGCTCGCCCAGCGCGCCGGACCACGACGACGGCGCGACCCGCACCGCCGACCCGACACCGGGCTCGACCGCCTCGCGGCGCGCCACGTCACCCGGCCCGCCCGCGCCCCGCGCCGCTCCGCCACCCGACTGCCCGCCCCGGCGCGCTCCCGCGCCCGACCCCACAGCGCCCGACCCCACAGCGCCCGACTCCCGTGCGCCCGACTCGCCCGCGTCCCGCCGGGCCCGGACGACACCGGCCTGCTCGTCCATCGCCTCGTTGGCGAGCCGGTCCGCGTCCTTGTTGCGCTCGCGCGGGATCCACTCGTACGACACCTGGTCGAACGCGCCCGCCAGCGCGCGCGCCTCGCGCGCCAGCGGCTGCATCGACGGGTGCTTCACCTGCCAGCGGCCGGACATCTGCTCGACCACCAGCTTGGAGTCCATCCGCACGGACACCGCCGAGGCGCCCAGCTCGGCCGCCGCCCGCAGGCCCGCGAGCAGGCCCTGGTACTCGGCGACGTTGTTGGTGGCGACCCCGATCCCGGCCGACCGCTCGGCCAGCACCCGCCCGGTCGACGCGTCCCGCACCACCGCGCCGTACCCGGCGGGACCGGGGTTGCCCCGCGACCCGCCGTCCGCCTCGACGACGACCTTCACAGCCCGGACTCGCCCGTCCGCACCATGATCGCGCCGCACTCCTCGCACTGCACGACCTCGTCCTTCGCGGCGTCCTTCACCTGGGACAGCGCGTTGCGGTCCAGCTCGATGCGACAAGCGCCACAGCGCCGCGACTGCAGCAGCGCCGCGCCGATGCCCTTGTGCGCCCGCACGCGGTCGTAGAGCGCGAGCAGCGGCTCGGGGAACCGGGTCGCCGCGAGCTTGCGCTCCGCGACGCGCTTGGCCTCGGTCGACTCCAGGTCGGCCAGCGCGGTGTCCCGCCGCCGGGCCGCGTCCGCCAGCGCCTCCTGCGCCTTGTCCAGCTCCACGCGCGCGTGCTGCACGTCGGCCTCCACCGCCTCGCGGCGCTCCATCAGCTCCAGCAGGTCGTCCTCCAAGGCCGCCTGCCTGCGCTCCAGCGTGGCCAGCTCGTGCTCCAAGTCGGTGAGCTGCTTGGCGCCCACCGAGCCGGACTGCATCAGCGCCCGGTCGCGCTCCTTGCGGGCGCGCACCTGGTCGATCTCGGTCTCCTGGCGCTTGACGTCGCGCGTCAGGTCGCCCAGCGTGGTCTCGACGGTGGTCAGGGCGTCCTGCTTGGCCCGCGCCACCTTCTCCGCCTCGGCGATCTCGGCGATCTCCGGCAGCGTGCGGCGGCGGTGGGCGACGCGCGCCAGTTCGGCGTCCACCTGCGCCAGGTCGAGCAGCCTGCGCTGCACGGCGGGGTCGGCTTTCACTTCAGCGGCCTCCAGTTCCGGTCGTCACGCCGACGGTCCACGGATCGGTCCGGCGAGTCGAGACGAGGACGTCGACCGTACCGCCGAGCGCGTCCCGCACGATGCCCGCCGCCTGCCCGCACCAGGGCCACTCGCTGGCCCAGTGCGCCACGTCCACCAACGCGGGCCCGCCGCGGGCGAGGTGCTCCGCCGCCGGGTGGTGCCGGAGGTCGGCGGTCACGTACGCGTCCACCCCGGCCCGGACGGCGGCGGACAGGTAGCCGTCACCCGCGCCGCCGCACACCGCCACCCGGCGAACGGGCCGCTCGGGGTCGCCCGCCGCCCGCACGCCCCAGGCCGTCGCGGGCAGGGCGTCGGCCACGCGCCGCGCGAACACCCGCAGCGGCTCGGCCTCGGCCAACTCGCCGATCCGGCCGATGCCGCGGCGGGACGGCACGTCGGCGACCTCGTTGAGGTTGAACGCGACCTCCTCGTACGGGTGGGCGGCCCGCAGCGCGGCCACCACGTCGGCCCGCCGACGCCGCTCCAACACCACCTCGAGCCGCGTCTCGGGCACCCGCGCCAGCTCGCCGACCGAGCCGATCGCGGGATCGGCCCCGGCGACCGGCCGGAACTGCCCGACGCCGTCCACCACCCACGCGGCGTCCCGGTAGTCCCCGAGCGCGCCCGCGCCGGCCGCGTGCAGCGCGCCCAACACCTGCTCCGCCCGCTCGACCGGCACGTAGGTCGTGAGCACGTCCAGCTCGGGCCCTGGCGCGGGGCTGAGCGGACCGGTCACGGTCAGTCCCAGGGCGGCGGCCAACGCGTCGGACACGCCGGGGTCGGCGGCGTCCGCGTTCGTGTGCGCCGTGTACAGCGCGACGCCGGCGCGGATGAGCCGGTGGACCAGCGCGCCCTTGGGGTCGTCGGCCGGCACGCCGTGCACCCCGCGCAACAGCAACGGGTGGTGCGCCACCAGCAACTGCGCCCCACCGGACACCGCCTCGTCCACAGTGGACTCGTCCGGGTCGACGCAGAACAGCACCCTCGACACCGCCGCGCCCCGGTCGCCGCACACCATCCCCACGGCGTCCCACGACTCGGCGGTGGCGGGCGGGTAGGCGTCCTCCAGGACCGCCAGCACATCACCGACCGTGACGGTCACCGCTCCTCCAACACGACTCGCAACGCGTCCACCAGCAACCCGAACTCCTCCGGCGGGCGCACCGCGACCCGCACGTGGTCGGCGGTCAGACCGGGGAACGTGTCCCCGCGCCGCACGGCGATCCCCTTGTCCCGCAGCGCCAACCGGACCCGCTCCCCGTCGGGCAGCCGCAGCAGGGCGAACGGCGCGTCCGGCGGCACCACCACCAGGTCGCCCAGGGCCCGCGCCGCGAGCCGCGTGTGCTCCTGCCCGGCCACCGCCAACGCTGCCGCCTCGGCCACCGCCGCCGGCTCGCAGCAGGCCGTCACGGCCTCCAACACGAAGCTGCTCACGGGCCACTGCGGCCGGTGCAGCGCCAACCGCGCCAACAACTCCGGCGCGCCCAACGCGTACCCGGCGCGCAGCCCGGCGAGCCCCCACGTCTTGGTCAGGCTGCGCAACACCAGCAACCCCGGCACGTCCCACCCGGCCAACGACTCCGGCTCACCGGGGATCGTGTCGGCGAACGCCTCGTCGACGACCAGCACCCGCCCCGGCCGGCTCAGCGAGGCCACCGCGTCGGCCGGGTGCGACACGGACGTGGGATTGGTCGGGTTGCCCAACACCACCAGGTCGGCCTCTTCCGGCACCGCCTCGGGCCGGAACCGGTAACCGTCCTCGTCCGACAACAGGACCCGCCGCACCGGCACACCGGCATCCCGCAGCGCGACCTCGGGCTCGGTGAACGAGGGGTGCACCACGGCCGCCAACCTCGGCCGCAACGAGGGCAGCAACGCGAACCCCTCGGCAGCCCCGGCGAGCACCAGCACCTCGTCCGCCCGACGCCCGTGCCGGGCGGCGACGACCTCCCGAGCGCGAAGATCGGCGGCGGCGGAGGGATACCCGCCCAACCCGTCCAGCACACCGGCCAACCGAGCGCGCAACCACTCCGGCGGCGCCGGCACCCGGACGTTCACGGCGAAGTCGACAAGGCCAGGAGCAGCATCGACGTCCCCGTGGTGACGCAACAACGCCCGACCGGAATCATGGCTGGTCATCGCGAAAAGTCTAGGCGATCAGCCCCCCGCCCGACGCCACCCGCACCTCTGCACCCCACGCCCCCCAGCCGCCCACGCACAGACCCGCCCTCTGCACGCGCCGCACAGACCCAGACCCCCGCTCGCGCAGCACAGCAGCCCGGCGCCCTTCCCCTCCTTGGCGGCCTGCCCGTCCGGCGAGGACGCTTTCGCTCTTTGGCACTCGTCCGCCGCGCACCCTCCCTCCCCCCACCATCCACGCCCCTCAGCCGATCCGAGCCCGAGCCCACTCCACGTAGGCCAGGGGCAACTCCCGCAACACCCCCAACGCGTCCGACTCCCCCACCTCGGGCAGCGCCCGGACGGTCTGCGCGGCCAGCCCGCCGCAGTACGCCAACGTGTCGTCCACCAGCCGGCCGCCCCGCAACTCCCGCAGCAGCCCGGCCAGCTCGGCGTCGCCCAGCTCGCGCCCCCGCTCCGCCAGGAACTCCCGCTGCCCGTCCGTCAACGCCCTCAGCAGCGGGAACGAGTAGACCCCCTGCCGGAGGTCGTTCCCGACCGGCTTGCCCAACCGCTCGCTCGTGGACGCCAGGTCCAGCAGGTCGTCCAGGATCTGGAACAGCAGCCCGAAGTGCGCCCCGTACTCCGACAGCCGGACCGCCACCTCCTCGGACGCGTCGGCGCAGTGCGCGGCCAGCACGCACCCCACGCGGAACAACGCGCCCGTCTTCAACGCGATCGACCGCAGCGCGCTGTCCGGCGACCGGTGCGCGTCGTAGAGGTCGAGCACCTCCAGCACCTGGCCCTCGACCAGGTCGGCCACCGCCGCGGCCAGCTTGCCCGCCGCGAACGGGGAGAGCGATTCGAGCGCGGCCTGGCTCGCCCGCGCCAGCATGAAGTCGCCGACCAGCACCGCCGGCCCCACACCCCACTCGGCGTTCACGGTGCGGACGCCGCGGCGCTCCACGGCGTCGTCCATCAGGTCGTCGTGCACCAGCGACCCGGCGTGCAGCAGCTCGACGCACGCCGCCGCCGTGACGGCCTTGTCCGTGACCTCGCCGGTCAGCGCCAGCGAACCCGCCAGCATCACGACCGAGCGCAAGCGCTTCCCGCCCGCGGCGGTGATGCGGCCGGAGAACTCGTTGACGATGGGCAGCGTCGAGGACGTGGCCAACTGCCGGATCTCGTCTTCGACCCTGGGCAGCGCTCCGGTCAGCGCGGGGATGGTGGGGATGGTCGTGGTCGGCACACCCCGATCCTCGCGCGCACCGCCTGAGAGCCGGCTGAGGAGCGCCACGCCGCCACGGTGCCGCGCCACACAGCGCCACCTCGAACAGGTCGCTCCCCGCCCCACGAGCCGAACGCCCCGAACCGAACGCCCAGCCGGGTTACACCACCGACACCGCGAAAGCGATCAACACCAGCGCCACGCACGCCATCCAATGCCACCGCACCGGAGGCCCCACATCACCCGCCGCGAAGTCCCGCAGTAAGGGGTCGCCCATGTCCCTCTCCCCAGGGTGTCACTACGCGAATATGGTCGCGCACAAACCCAGGATCGTTACTAAACACCGGAAACTTACTCCGGAGCGCGCTTGCGGAGACTCGCCTCCGCCTCGGACAACAGCCGCGCCCGATCGCGTTTCGCCTGCTCACGGCGTTCTCGGTCCCGCACCAGCGCGAGCACGTCCTTCTCCCGCAAGCCCGCCGATTCGCGGTAAAAACCCTCTTCGAACCACCACCACGACCGCAGTCCCACGCGCGCCACCAGCACGGGCCGTCCCCGCCTGCGCACATCGAGTGACGGCAAATCCGCGATACGCACCGGCGGGCACCCGGTGGCGACGAAGAAATCGCGTTTCCGGAACAGGAACCCGCGGTCCACGAAGAACCCGGCGTTCGGGTCGGGCACCAGGTCACCGCTCGGCACCGCCGGCCGGGGCCGGGCGAACGACGGCGTCTCCGGCCACGACCGCCACCACCGCACGACGAGCACCGCCGGCAGCACCACCGAGACCACCGCGACGAGCGCCACCAGCCCGCCGACCACGCCTGACATCGATCCCCCACCCGGCCGGTCGACGACGGTCGAGCGTCGCCGCGCGCTCTCCGACGCCCTCGCCCGGAACGCGCGACCCGACAAGCTCCCCTGCCGTGACGCTCCACGTGATCCGCACCGGCACCATCCGCCGTTCCCCCGTGGCCGCGATCATATTCCGTGAGCACCTCGGCCTCGCGCGGCCCGTGAGCAGCCGCGGGGCAGCCCGACGCGCTCGACCGGGTGCGGGTCACCACGACCCAGGGCTTACCGTGGACACGTGCGCTTGAGGTTTCTGCTGCGGCCCGGCTGGCTGGCGTTGACGCTGGCGGTCTGGGTGTTCGCGGGCGCCTGCTTCACGCTGCTCGCGCCGTGGCAGTTCAGCCGCGACCGCGAGCGCGAGGCGCAGAACGACGCCGTCACCGCGTCCGTGCGCGCCGACCCGGTCCCGGTCGAGTCGGTCCTCGACCAGCCGAACGCGGCCAACGAGTGGCGGCTCGTCTCCCTGACCGGCCGCTACCTGCCCGAGGGGCAGGCCGTCGCCCGCCTGCGCACCGTCCAGGGCGAGGCCGCCTCCGAGGTGCTGACGCCGTTCGCGCTGGCCGGCGGCCCGACGGTGCTGGTGGACCGGGGCTACGTGCGGCCGGTGAACGGCCTGAAGGTGCCGGACCTGAAGCCCGTGCCCGAGGGCACCGTGACGATCATCGCCCGCGTGCGGGCCGGCGAGTCCGACGACCGCGACGCGATCGAGCGCGACGGCCACCGCGAGGTGTACGCGATCAACCCGGCCGTGGTCGCCCGCGCGACGGGCATCGACCTCCGCCCCGGCTACTTCGAGCTCACCGAGGGCCAGCCGGGCGTCGAGGGCGCGCTGCCGCTGCCCAGGCTCGACGCGGGCCCGTTCTTCTCCTACGCGCTCCAGTGGATCGCGTTCGGCGCGATGGCGCTGGCCGGCTGGCTGTACTTCACGGTCCGGGAGGCCCGGCCCGGCGGCGCGCTGAACGAGCCGCGCGTCAAGCGGAAGTCCGTCGCCGAGCTGCTCGCCGAGGACGAACGCGCCGAGGACGGAGCAGCGCCAGCGCCGCGGTGACGGCGGCGGCGCCCGCGCCGACCACCCGCGACAGCTCCACCGCCCTGGTCACGTGACCGGCGTCCGGGTTGCGGCCGTGGCCGAGCACCGGGCGGTCCTCCGCGCCGTGCGAGTACACCGTGCGCCCGCCCAACCGGATCTCCAGCGCGCCCGCGAAGGCCGCCTCCACCTGCCCCGCGTTCGGGCTCGGGTGGGCCGCCGCGTCGCGCCGCCAGGTGCGCCACGCCTCGCCCGACGACCCGCCGACGACCGGCGCGCCGGCCGCCGTCAGCAGCGCGGCCAGCCGGGAGGGCACGAGGTTCGCCACGTCGTCCAGCCGCGCGGCGGCCCAGCCGAACCGCCGGTAGCGCGGGTTGAGGTGGCCGATCATGGCGTCGAGCGTGTTCACGGCCCGATACCCGAGCAGTCCGGGCACCCCGGCGACCGCGCCCCAGAACAGCGGGGCGACCACGGCGTCGGACGTGTTCTCCGCCACGGACTCGACGGTCGCCTTGGCCAGGCCGAGCACGTCCAGCCGGGCCGGTTCCCGCCCGCACAGGTTGGGCAGGCGGCGGCGCGCGGCGGCCAGGTCGCCGCCGTTCAGCTCGCGCCCCATCGCGGTGCCCTCGTCGGCCAGCGACGACCCGCCGAGCACGACCCACGTCGCGGCGGCGGTCGTCAGCGCCCGGAGGACCTGACCGCGCCCGCCCAGCCGTTCGACGGCGGCACCCGCCAGCACGACACCGCCCACCAGCGCCGCGGTGTGCGCGGCACCCGCGAGCCGGTGGTCCCGGTACGTCCTGCGCTCCAAGGCGGCGGCCGCCTGCCCGAACCCCGCCACGGGGTGGTACTTCCGCGGATCGCCGAACACCGCGTCCGCGGCCACGCCCAGCACCAGACCCACCGCGCGTCCCACGCTCACCCGGGCACGGTATCCCGGCGACTGTCGGTGACCCGCATTAGGGTGCCACCCGTGGAACCGGCCCGCCTGAAGCTCTACGCGTACCTCGACGCGCGCGACCACCAGCGCACGTACCTGGCGATCATGCGGCTGTTCACGTCCACCCTGCTGGCCGACCTGTCGGCGGGCGAGGTGGCGGGCGCGCTGGCCGGCGCGGAGCGCGAGGGCAGGGTCGAGCCCGGCGAGTCGCGCATCGAGAACGTGATCAACCGGCTCAGGCAGCTGGTCGAGTGGGGAAATCTGGTGCAGGGCAGGCGCGAGGTGGTCGCGTCCAGCATCGCCGAGTTCCAGCACGGCAGCGTGCGCTACCAGGTGTCCAAGCTCGCGGTGCGCGTGCAGCGGGACGTGGACGAGCTGCTGCGCGTGCCGGAGGGCGCGCGCGAGGTGTCCAGGGAGCTGCTGCCCGCCGTGGAACGCGGCCTCGGCGCGCTGGGCCGGTCCCTGTCCGAGGCGCTGCTGAGCGAGGCGCGCCGGCCGCGCGAGGCGCTGGCCGAGCAGGTCACCACGCTGTTCCTCCAGCACGCCGAGCTGGCGGCGACGGTCCGCGACTTCTACGCCTACCTGGGCCAGGTGGTCACCCGGCACCACCTCGCGCCCGAGGAGATCGCCGGGTTCCGCAACCTGCTGGTCGAGTACATCCAGATGGTCGTGGAGGACGTGCTCCGGCACACCCCGGCGATCGCGCGGGCCCTGGCCGGCCTGGCGGCGGCCCGCGGCGAGCTGCTGCGCCTGCTGGGCCGGGCCGACCTCGGCGACCGGGTGGAGCGCGCCCGCGGCCGGTCGGCCGAGGACTGGCAGGAGCTGACCGACTGGTTCGTGGACCGGCCGGGACGCCCGAGCCAGGTGACGGCGCTGCGCGACGCGACGGCGCGGGCCATCGGCTCGCTGCTGGCCAGCGTGAAGCGCGCCACCTCGGGCGGCGGCCTGCTGCCGAGCAGGCGGGCGGAGCTGCTCAAGCTCGCCGCGTGGTTCGACGGCGGCACCCGCGCCGAGGCGCACGAGCTGTACGCGGCGGCGTTCGGCCTGTACTCGGCGCGCCACCTCTCGCCCGCGCCCGAGCACGACAGCGACAACGAGCGCACGCCGTGGCGCGACGGCCCGGTGCACGACGTGACGGTGAGCGTGCGCAGCCGGGCCGACCGGGGCGCGCGGGGCCGCACGTCGAAGATCCTGGACGACCCGATGACCGAGCAGTCGCTGCTGGCCGAAGCCCGCGAGGCCGACGAGCGCCGGGCGGCGTCGGTCGCCGAGCTGGCCGCCGCCGCGCCCGACCTCGCCGCC
Organism: Saccharothrix australiensis; assembly: GCF_003634935.1. Taxonomy (NCBI): domain Bacteria; kingdom Bacillati; phylum Actinomycetota; class Actinomycetes; order Pseudonocardiales; family Pseudonocardiaceae; genus Saccharothrix; species Saccharothrix australiensis. The sequence goes on along the minus strand of NZ_RBXO01000001.1, from coordinate 1,283,775 downwards.
GCCACGCTGTCCGGCGAGGCGCTGGGCGTGCTGTGCGAGCTGCTCACCCTCGCGATGGCGCAGCGCGACACGGCGGCCGACCCCGGCTCGGCGACCGATCCCGTGCGCGGCCTGCGGGTGACGGTGTCGCACGCCGAGGGCCGGTCGACCCGCATCCGCTCGCACGCGGGCACGTTGACGCTGCACGACTCCGCGCTGGTGCTCGACTGATGTTCGACGACCTCTCCGAGATCGACGCCGCGAACGTGGTGCGCTGCGCCCGGACCCTGCTGCGGCGGCCGTTGCTGCGCGCCGACGGGCCGGACGGCGAGCTGCTGACCCTGGTCTACCGGCACCGGTTCGCCCTCCAGGACCTGTTCGCGAGCCGGCTCGGCTACCGGCTGGTGGTGGAGCGGCGGTTCGCGCGCCTGTACAAGGCCGGTCCCGGCCCGGACGACTCGCGCGGCGTGCTGGGCATGTCGCCGCGCGGCTACGCCTACCTGGCGCTGACCCTGGCCGTGCTGACCGGCATCGGCCGGCAGGCGCTGCTGTCGCGCCTGGTGTCCGACATCCGCGCGGCGGCGGTGGAGGCGGGCATCGAGGTGGTGGACGACGTGGCCGACCGGCGGGCGCTGGCGGCGGCGCTGCGGCACCTCGTGTCGCTGGGCGTGCTGCACGAGACCGAGGGCACCGTCGACCTCCAGACCGAGGCGCTGATCACCGTGGACACCGACCTGCTCGGGCAGTTGCTGACCGGTCCGGTGGCGGAGGCGTCGTCCCGCGCGGACCTGGTGGAGCTGGCCGCCCGCCCCGGACCGCGCGGCGTGGAGCACGCGGTGCGGCGCAAGCTCGTGGAGAACCCCGTGGTGCTCTACGCCGACCTGCCCGGCGAGCAGGCGGAGTGGCTGCGGCGCCACCAGCGCAAGGAGTCCGCGCTGCTGGAGGCGTCGTTCGGGCTCCGCACGGAGTCGCGCGCGGAGGGCGTCCTGGTGGCCGACCCCGAGGACTACCTGACCGACCTGTACTTCCCCGGCACCTCGACGGTGGCCCGGATCGCGCTCCTGGCGCTGCCCGACCTGCTGGCCGGCGAGCCCGTGGCGGGGCGGCACCCCGTCGAGCGGGCGGAGCTGGTCGCGCTGTGCGGCCGGCTGGTCGAGGACTACCCGGCGGCCTGGTCCAAGCAGTTCACCGACGACCTGGACCGGTTGGCCGACGAGGTGCTGGAACTGCTGCGCCGCATGGGACTCGCGGCGCGCACCGACGACGGCTGGTCGCTGTGCGCCGCCGCGCACCGCTGGGCGCCGTCGCCCGACGGCGATCCGGAACGCGAGGTAGAGCACCCCGCCGTCGCCCCGGCGGCGCCCGGCTGGTCGCTCTTCGACGAGGAGAACGTGTGAACAGGTGGCGGCTGCACCGCGGCGGCATCGTCAACATCTGGCAGTACACCGAGCAGACGTTCGACTTCTCCGGCGGGCGCGTGATCTTCCAGGGCACCAACGGGTCCGGGAAGTCGCGCACGCTGGAGCTGCTGCTGCCGCTGTGCCTGGACGGCGACCTGCGCCAGGTCGGGTCGAAGGGCTTCGACACGGTCAGCCTGCGCCGCCTGATGCTGGACGACTACGCCGGCGGGCCGAACCGCATCGGGTACGCGTGGGTAGAGCTGGTCCGCGACGACGAGTACCTGACCTGCGGGCTCGGCGTGAAGGCGTCCAAGACCTCGCAGGCCATCACCGACTCGTGGCGGTTCGTCACGCCGCGGCGGGTCGGCCACGACCTGACCCTGGTCGGCGCGGAGCGCACACCGCTCGGCCCGGCGCAGCTGCGCGACCTGATCGGCGCGGACCACGTGCTGGAGGAAGCCGCGTTCCGGGCGAAGATCGCCGAGACCGTGTACGGCGTGCCGGCCGCCCGGTACGGCGACCTGCTGCACCTGCAACGCACCCTGCGCAACCCGGACGTGGGCTTGAAGGTGCTGGAGGGCCAGCTGGAGCAGATCCTGTCCGACGCGCTGCCGCCGCTGGACCAGGCGTTGGTGGAGCAGCTCGCCACGTCGTTCGACGACCTGGAGTCGATCCGGGAGAACATCGTCCGGCTGTCGTCGGCGGACGCGGCGCTGGGCACGTTCCTCAAGACGTACGCGGACTACGCGTTCGGCGGGCTGCGCGCGTCGGCGGACCGGTTGGGCACGGCCGAGGAGGCGGTGCGGAAGCTGGAGCGCTCGTCGGCCAAGCTGTCGGCGGCGCTGGCGGAGACGATGGCGGAGCGGGCGTCGGCCGAGCACTCGCTGGTGTCGCTGGAGGCGGGCGAGCAGCGGGCCGAGGAGACCATCGGCGCGCTGAAGGAGCTGCCGGCGTTCCGCGACCTCCAGGACCTCCAGACCCGCGAGAAGCTGGTCCAGGAGAAGCGGTCGTCGGCCGTCGCCGCGCTGGACGTGGCGAACAAGCAGCGGCTCCAGGAGGACGGCGCCGTCGACGGGGTGTTGCGCCTGCTGCGCCGCCTCGCCGACGACCTGGGCGCGGCGGAGGAGCTGGTGGAGCCGCTGCGCCACCAGCTGCGCGCGGCCGGGCTGGACGAGTCGCTGGTGCCCGTGGTGCCCGCGGTGGCGGTAGTCGACGCCGAGGTGTGCACGGAGTCCGTGCGCGCCAAGCCCGACCCCGAGGCCGAGCCGCTGCCGATCGAGCGCCGGGTGCCGCCCGCGCCCGCCGACCTGGACCTGGCGCCGGCGGCGGACCGCGCGGCGGAGGTCGCCTCGGCGGCGCGGCGGCGCGGGGCGCTGGCGCTCGCGCTGCACCAGCGGGCGGGCGAGGTGGAGGCCGCGCAGCGCGAGGTCGACGCCCTGCGGCAGACGGCGCGGGACGCGCGGCAGGCGGCGGCCGAGGCGGCCGCGCTGCGCGACCAGGAGGCTCGGGAGCTGGCCGAGGTCGCGCTGCGGTGGCTGGACGACGTCCGGGCGTGGCGGGACTCCGGTCCGGCGCGGCCGGAGGCCGACCTGGCGCTGCCCGCCTCGGTCGACCCGTCGGTGGCGCGGTCCCTGGCGTCGGCGGCCCGCGAGTGGGTCGGGCCCCTGGTGGCGTCGGCGCGGGAGGCCGCGCACGGCGTGGCGCGGCGGCGGGGTGAGCTGCACGGCGCGATCGACGCCCTGGACGCGGAACTCGCGGCGCTGCGCTCGGGCCCGACCGACCGGGCGCGGTCCGCGGCGGCCGAGCGGGAACCGGCGGCGGGCTCGCCGTTCTACCGGCTGGTCGACTTCCACCCGGACGTGGACGACGCGAGCCGGGCCGGCCTGGAAGCGGCGCTGGAGGCGTGCGGCCTGCTCGACGCGCGGGTGACCGCGACCGGCGAGGTCGACGCCGAGGTGCTGCCCGGCGCGGACCACCGGGACGTGCTCGCGGTGCCGCGCGCACCGGCGACCGGCCCGTCCCTGGCGTCGGTGCTGGTGCCCGCGGTGGAGCCGAGTTCGCCGGTGCCCGCCGAGGTCGTGGCGGCCCTGCTCGCGTCGGTCTCGCTGGACGAGGGCGCGTTCGCGGTGTCCCGCACCGGCCGTTGGCAGGCCGGCGTGCTGACCGGCGCGTGGCGCAAGGACGCCGCCGAGTTCATCGGCGCGGGCGCCCGCGAGGCCGCCCGCCGGCGGCGCGTCGCCGAGCTGGAGGACGAGCTGGCCGTGCTGCGCGCCGACCTGGGCGGCGTCGAGGCCGAGCTGGCCGCCGCGCACGACCTGGTGGAGCGGTGGGAGGCCCACCTGGAGCGCTTCCCCGCCGACCGCGAACTGGTGGCCAGGCACGGCCGCCTCCAGGCCGCGCAGGAGTCCGCCGACCGGGCCGCGCGGCGGGCCGAGGAGGTGCGCGCCGACCTGGAGCGGGCGCAGGCGCGCGGCGAGGCGGCGCGGGCCGAGGTCGTGCGGCAGGCGGGCGACGCCGGCCTGCCGGCCACCACCGAGGGGCTCCGCCAGGCCCAGGGCGCGGCGGCGGAGGCCCAGCGCACCGCCGACCGCCTGGGCGACGTGCTGCGCCGGCAGTGCCGGTCGACCGTCGCCGACCTGGCCGACGCCGCCCACCGCTACCGCTCGGCGGTGGCCGACCGGGTGGCCGCCGAGGCCGACGCCGAGGCGCGGTGCGTGGACTACGCGACCCAGGCGGGGACGTTGGCCGAGCTGACCGAGGCGATCGGCGGCGAGGCGCGGGAGATCGCCGACCAGCTGTCCGCCGCGGAGCGGTCGCGGCGGGAGATGAGGGACGAGCTGAAGGGCGTCCGCGAGCGCGTCGCCACCGCCCGCGAGCAGGCGGCCAAGCTGTCCGCGCAGCTCGACACCGCCGCCGAGCAGCTGTCGTCGGCACAGGACGCGCGGGCACGCGCCGCCGAGCAGTTCCAGGCCACCGTCCGGGCGCCGGGCGTGCTGGTCGCGGCGCTGCCGGACGTGCCCGCGGACGTCGAGTCGGTGCGCGCGGCGCTGGCGGTGGCGGACCGGCGTGGCGCGGGCGAGGCGACGGTGATCACGAAGCTCCAGGCGCTCCAGACGTCGCTGGCGGGCAGCCACGACATCGCGGCCGAGCAGCACGAGGGCCTGCTGACGGTGACCGTGACCGGTGAGGAGGGCGCGCGGCCGGTGGCGGTCGCGGCGCGGCAGGTGACGGAGAAGCTCGCCGAGCAGCGCGGGTTCCTGGACGAGCGGTACCAGAACATCTTCGCCGACTACCTCATCCGCGACCTCGCCGAGTGGCTGCGCGGTCAGATCGCGGTCGCCGAGGACCTGTGCCGGCGGATGAACGAGGTGCTCGGGCGGGCGCGGTCCAGCCAGGGCGTGCACGTGAAGCTGGCGTGGAAGCCGTCGGCGGCGCTGGAGGAGGAGACGCGCGACGCGCTGGCGCTGGTGCGCCTGCCGTACGCGGAGCGGGACCCCGAGCAGGACGCCGTGCTGCGCCGGGTGTTCACCGAGCGGATCGAGGCCGAGCGCGACGCGCACTCCGGTGGTTACGCGGAGATCCTGTCGAGGGCCCTGGACTACCGGACGTGGCACCAGTTCACGGTGACCGTGGCGGACACGGGGCCGGACGGCAACCCGCGCGAGCGCCGGCTGCGGCAGCTGTCGTCGGGCGAGACGCGGCTGATCTCGTACGTGACCCTGTTCGCGGCGGCGGCCTCGTTCTACGACGCGGTGAGCGGCGAGTTCTCGCCGTTGCGGCTGGTGCTGCTGGACGAGGCGTTCGAGCGGCTGGACGACCCGACGATCGCGCGGATGCTGGGGCTGCTGGTCGACCTGGACATGGACTGGGTCATCACGTGGCCGAGCGGGTGGGGCGTGTCGGACAAGATCCCGCGGATGCACATCTACGACGTGCTGCGCCCGAAGAACGGCCGCGGCGTCGCCTGCACGCAGACCACGTGGGACGGGGCGGCCCTGGACCGGATCGACCCGTAGCGGGGCCCGGATCGGTGCGCCGCGCCCGGAACCCCGCCCGAGCCGGCGTCCCCGAACCCCAGCCCGGCGGGCGCACCCGCCACCTCGGCCCCGAGCCGGCGCACCCACCACCGGGGGCCAAGCCGACGCACCTGGAACCTCGGCACCGAGGCGACGCGCCCGGAACCCTGGGGCCGAGCCGACGCGCCCGGAACCTCGGGGCCGAGGCGGTGCACCCGCAGGCCGCCGGGCCCGTGCCGACGCGCCCGGACCTCAGTTCGGGGCGAACCGCTGCGCGTCCCACTTCCCGTGCGCCTCCAACAGCTTCCGCCCGATCCGCTTGAGGTCGGCGAGGTCGCGATCGGTCAGCGGCTCGGCGAACTCCTCGGCGACCGCAGCCCGGTACGTCGGCCCGGTCGCCGCCTTGAGCACCCGCCGCCCCTCTGCGGTCAGCGCCGCGTACACCACCCGCCGGTTGTCGGGTTGCTGCGACCGCTCCACCCACCCGCGCCGCACCAGCCGCTCGACCAGCCGCGTCACACCGCTCGGGCTCACCGCGAGCAGCTCGGACAGCTCGGACATCGGCAGCCGCCCGTTCATGTCGATCCGGTACAGCGCCTCGTGTTCGAGCAGCGAACAGCCGGCCGCCGCCTCCACCCGCCCGCTCATCGCGACGCGCACCGCGTCCACGCCCTGCTGCACGTAGAGCCACGCCAGCAGCGAATCGCTCGCCTCATACCGATCCACCACGTCACCCATCCTACCAACTCACTTGACCTCAGAACATTTTCAGTGTCAACCTTTGTGCATGGAACTGACATTGGTGACCGGTGCGACCGGAGCCCAGGGCGGCGCAGTCGCCCGCCTCCTCCTCGACCGGGGGCACGCCGTCCGCGCACTCACCCGCGACCCGCGAAGCCCCGCCGCCCAACGCCTCCAGGCCGCCGGCGCGGAGGTCGTCGCGGGCGACTTCGACCACCCCGCGACGCTCAAGGCCGCCCTGCACGACGTCCGCTCGGTCTTCGCCGTCACGACGCCGTTCGGCTCCGACCCGGACACCGAGGCCCGCCAGGGCATCGCGCTGGTCGACGCGGCGCACGAGGTCGACCACATCGTGTTCACCTCGGCCTGCAACGCCGACCGGCACACGGGCATCCCGCACTTCGACAGCAAGCGGCGCGTCGAGGAACACCTGATCGGCGGTGACGTCCGCTGGACCGTCCTGGGACCGGCCGCGTTCATCGACGACAAGTTCGGCGAGTGGACCCTCAGCGGCCTGCGGCGCGGCGTCCTCGCCCTGCCCATGCCGTCGGACCGCGCCCTGCACCTGGTCGCCGTCGCGGACATCGCCGCGGTCGCCGTGCTGGCACTGGAGCAGCCGGACCGGTTCGGCGGCACGCGCCTGGACCTCGCCGGTGAAGCCCTCACGCCGGCGCGGATGGCGGACGCCCTCACCGCGGCCATCGGCAGGCCGATCCACCACCACCAGCCGCCGCTGGAGGTGGTGGAACGCCACTCGGCCGACCTGGCCGCGATGTTCCGGTACTTCACCGAGGTGGGCACGCAGGTCGACGTGGCCGCGCTGCACGCGTCGCTGCCGGAGATCACCTGGCACACCTACGCGGACGTCGCGCGCACCGTGCCGTGGAGCGGGCTGCTCTAACCCGCGAGCGCCCAGGACTGGATCATCCGGTAGGCGATCGACGCGCCCGGCGCGAGCAGCAGGTCCGGCACGCTGCCCGGCGCCTCCAGCGCCTGCCGCACGTCCGCCCGGCTGACCCACCTGGCCTGCGCGATCTCGCCGTCCGCGAGCCGCAACGGCACGGCCGGGTCCGCCACCGCCTGGAAGCCGATCATCAGCGACCGCGGGAACGGCCAGGGCTGGCTGCCGAGGTAGCGGATCTCGCCGACCTCGACGCCGACCTCCTCCTCGACCTCCCGCGCCACGCACGCCTCCAACGACTCGCCCGCCTCGACGAACCCGGCCAGCACCGAGTACCGCCCGGCCGGCCAGCCTTCGCCGCGGGCGAGCAGCACCCGGTCCGCGCCGTCGTGCACGAGGCAGATCACGGCGGCGTCGGTGCGCGGGTACTCCTCGCGCCCGCACCGCGAGCACACCCGCGCCCAGCCGGACTTCACGGACTCCTGGGCACCGCCGCACACCGCGCAGAACCTCGCCGACCGGTGCCAGTGGAACAACGCCACCGCCGAGGTGAACAGCCCGGCGCCCGTGTCGTCCAACAACGCGCCGCACGTCCGCAGGTCGAGCCACTGCGGCTCGTCCGTCAGCTCCGGTCGCGCCCAGACGCGGCCGGCCGGCGCGGCGACCTCGGTCTCGTCGCCCGCCACCGGCACCGCCCAGTACGCGACGCCGTCCCGCTCGCCGAGCAGGACGGCGTCGTCCGGCGGCTCGTCGCCGAACTCGACGGCGGGCCGGTCGACCAGGCGCGTCCCCCGGTCGGCCACCAGCGTCCGCCCCTGCCCGTCGACGGTGAGCACCCGCGCCTTCGGCCACAGCTGCGCGATCCGCTCCGCGTCACCGCGCAACTGCTCGCGCCGGTCGACCGTGAACCGCGACAGCGCGGGCAGCTCCACCAGCTCGAAGCTCACGGCAGGCTGACCCCGCCCAACGCCCGCAGCTGCGGCGCGAGCAGCTCCGCGTCGCCGACCAGGACACCGGTGAACGAACTGGGCGCGAAGAACTCCAGCGCGGCCTCGGCGACCTGCTCCACGGTGACCGCCGCCAACCGGTCCGGGTGCCCGGTGAACCACTCGATGCCCAGGCCCAACCCGGCGAGGTTCACCAGGAACGACGCGAGCCCGCCCTGCGACGACGTCGCGGTCAGCAGCGACCCGATGGCGTACCGGCGCGCGGTGTCCACCTCGGACTCCGACGGCGGCACCAGGCCGAGCCGACCCAGCTCGTACCGGGTCTCCAGCAGCGCGGCGGCCGTGACCTCGCTCGCCGTGTCGGCGTCCACCAGCAGCGTCGCGCCCTCCGGCGTGAACTCCGGGTGCGACCGCGCGCTGTAGGTGTAGCCCTTGTCCTCGCGGATGTTCTCCACCAGCCGGGAGGAGAAGAACCCGCCGAACACCAGGTTCGCGATCTGCAGCGCCGGGTACCGCGGATCGGTGCGCACCAGCCCGCGCCCGGCCAGCCGGATCTGCGACTGGACCGCGCCCGGCCGGTGCACGAGCAGCACGTCGCCGCCCTCGACCACCGGCAACGGCGACAGCGACACCGCCGCGCCCTCGCCGGTCCACCCGCCGAGCGCGCCTTCCACCGCGCGCACGGCCGCGTCCGGCTCGACGTCGCCGACGACGACCAGCACCGAGCCGCGCGGCAGCACGGCCGACGCGTGCAGCGCGAGGACGTCGTCGCGCGTCACGGCCGCGACCTCGTCGGCCTCCGGCATCTCCTTGGCGAACGGGTGGTCGCCGTACAGGTGCCGCTGCAACGCCTCCCGCGCGATCACGTTCGGCTGCGACCTGGCCAGCCGGATCCGCTCGACCAGCCGCGCCCGCTCCCGCTCCACCTCCTCGGCCGGGTAGGTGGCGCCGGTCAACGCGTCGCGCAGCACGTCCAGCACGGTGTCCAGGCCGGACACGAGCGCGTTGCCCGAGAAGGCCAGCCGCTCCGGGTCGACCACCGCGTCCAGCTCGCCGCCGACCAGCGCCAGCTCGGTGTCCACGTCCACCCGGCTCCGCGAGGCGGTGCCGGTGAGGACCGTGTTCGCCAGCACCTCGGCCCGCGCCGCGTGCGTGGAACCGACGCTGGAGGCCGCCGGGTCGCCGAACGGCACCCGCAGCCGCACCTCCACCAGCGGCACCGACGAGCGGCGGACCGCGATCACCCGCAGCCCGTTGGCCAGCACGGTGTCCACCGTGGACAGGTCCGCGGCGGCCCGCTGCTCGCCCAGTTCGGGCAGCGGGCGCGGCCCCAGCGCCGTCCGGCCGATCTCCTCGGCGCTGCGGTGCGTCGTCGGGGCGCTCACTCGGTACCTCCGTTGTCAGAAGCGTCGTCGCCGGCCGCGCCGGCGGGGTTGAGGACCAGCACGGCTCGGGAGTCCGGCCGCAACGCCTTGGCCGCCGCGGCGACCTCGTCGGTGGTGATCGCGGCCAGCTTGTCCGGCAGCTCGTACAGCAGCTCGGCGCGCCCGAACAGCAGCTCCGCCGAACCGAGCCCGAGCGTGCGGCTGGTCAACCGGTCGTGCTCGCGGTGCATGGTCGACACCCAGCGGGCGGTGACCTTCGCCAGCTCCTGCTCCGTCGGCCCTTCCTCGGCCAGCCGCAGCAGCTCCTCGTCCACCGCCGCGACGACCTGGTCGGACGTCACCTCCGGCGCGTGGATCGCGGTGATGTTGAACGTGTCCGGGTCGCGCGCCTCCAGCGGGCCGAACAGCCCGCAGCCGGCGCCGACGTCGACCACGATCGCGTCCCGGTGCACCAGCCGCTGCTGGAGCCGCGAGCCGTCACCGTCGGTCAGCACGCCCGCGAGCACCAGGTAGGCCAGGTACCCCTCCACCTCGTTCACCGGGTCCGGGATGCGGTATCCCATCGCGACGGCGGGCATCGGGGCGTGCTGGTCCGTGTGCTCGGCACGCAGCTCACCCTTCGGCGGCGCCTCCGCGAACGACGGCCGCTCGGGCACGGGCCGCGCGGGCACGTCCCCGAAGTGCTTCTCCACCAACGCCTTGGCGGCCTCCGGCTGGAAGTCGCCCGCGACGGTCAACACCGCGTTCCCCGGCGCGTAATACGTGTCGAAGAACGCCGCGCAGTCGTCGACCGTCGCATTCTCCAGATCGGTGAAGTCGCCGTAGCCGTTGTGGGCGTTCGGGAAGGTTCGGAACAGGACCGGCGGCAGCAGGATCCAGGGGAACCCGCCGTACGGCCGGTTGAGCACGTTGAGTCGGATCTCCTCCTTCACCACGTCGATCTGATTCCGCAGGTTCTCTTCGGTGATCTTCGGCGCACGCATCCGGTCCGCCTCCAGGAACAGCGCCCGCTCCAGCGCGGCGGACGGCAGCACCTGGTAGTAGTCGGTGTAGTCGGGGTGGGTCGACCCGTTGAACGTGCCGCCCGAGGACTGCACGTGTCGGAAGTGAGCGAGCTTTTCGAGACTCTCGCTGCCCTGGAACATCAGGTGCTCGAACAGGTGCGCAAACCCCGTCCGACCTTCCGGCTCCGAGCGGAATCCCACGTCGTAGTGCACGCTCACCCCGACGACCGGGGCGCTCGGGTCTGGGGCGAGCACCACCCGCAGGCCGTTGGGAAGCGTGAACCTGTGCAGTTCGGGTAGCGCCATGCCCAGCAGCCTACGGGTTTCCCGGACCGGGAGGACCGCAGGTGGCGTGCCCCGAACGACACCGATGTCCGCCCGTCGCGAACCGGCTCGGCCCCCGACCACGGCACCCTGTCCGACCGTCTGCTCCGCCGCCCTTCGGAGGTTTCGACCGGACGCGTACATTGTCGAACAGGGGTTCGAGCCGGAGCAAGGTCACGATCGGGTGAGCGTCACGCGCGCAGCGAGCGCAGGTGCCCGGCCTGGGCCAGCACGCCGTCCAGCGCGCCCAGGAACGCCGGGAACCGGTGGGCGAACCGCCGCAGGTCACCCGCCTGCTCGGCCTCGCCGAACCAGTACAGCCCGGACCGGTCGCCGGCGAACGCGCCCAGCCACCGCTCCGTCTCACCCAGCACGACCGCGTAGGGCAGCGACCGCGAGAACACCAGCTCCCGGTCGGTCTCGGGGATGTCGCCCGGCGTCGCCGACACGAGGTACCCGCGCAGGCCGCGCACGTGCTCCAACAGCACGCTGCCCCGCCTGGTCCGGGCGGGCATCCACCGCGCGCCCAGGGCCAGCGCGACCCCCGCCACGACCACCACCAGGCCGACCAGCGCGGGCCCCGTCACCAGGGCCAGCAGGACGGTGAGCGCGACACCGGCCAGGGCCAGCCCAATCCCGGCCCACCACCACAGGCTGCGCTCGGCGTCCGGCCGCCGCGCGAACCAGTTCTTCGCCACCACGTCGGCGTACAGCTCGTCCCGGACGCGGCCCAGGTCGATCCGCTTCCCGCGCAGCTCCGACAGCAGCACCGCGTCCACCCCGTCGGGCAGGAGCGCCGAGTACACCGCGCGCTCGTACCCGGACAGCGACGGGTCGGCCGGGTTGCGCCGGACGAACCGCCAGTCCAGCCCGCCGACCTCCTCGATCCACAGGTAGTTGCGCACCGCGAGGTCCACGATCGTCGCCGTCACGTCCACCACGTCGACGTGCTCGTCCACCACCGTGCCGACCTGGCCCGGCAGCACGCCGTCCGGCGACGCGAACGCCACGTGCCCGGACGGGTCGGTGACCAGCACGTTCACCGGTCCGACGTCGCTCGCGAGGGCGCGCTGGTCCCGTCCGCGCAGGTACCACAGCAGCACCACGCCGCCCAGCAGCAGCACCGCGAGCCCGCCCAGGCCCACGCCCGCGACGGGGGTCAGCGCGAACGCCGCCGCCAGCCCCGACGTCTCCTCGATCCGGGCGTTCGCGGGCGCGGCGCCCTCCTGCAACCCGACCGCCACGTCGACGCGCTCACCGGCCGGGAGGCCGATCTCGCTCGCCCGGACGCCGCGGCCGTCGCCGAGGTCGGCGGTCGTGCACGGCTTCGACGTGCCGGGCGGCCCGGCCAGGCAGTTCACCGACCTGGGCGCGTCCGGCGTGATGACCGAGACCTTCACCGAGTCCAGCGCGGTGTCCCAGCCGCTCGCGGGCTGCCAGCGCAGCTCCAGCGTGTCACCGATCTTCGCGACCGCGCCGACCACGGAGTACGTCACGGTGGACGTGCCCGCCTCCAGCGCGATGGTCAACTGGTCGCCCGACGCCTCGGCCGTGCCCTTGCCGCTCACGGACGCGCCGTCGACCTCGAACACGCGGTCGCGGGTGTCGCTGACCGCGATCCGCAGCGGGACCACCCGCTTGGCGGTCCTGCCTTCGGGGACGCTGACGACCTCCGTCACGGTCAGCTTGCCGTCGCGCTCCAACTTGAGGCGCACGTCGGCGCCGACCGTGCCGGGCAGGCCGCCCGGACTGCTCGGCTGCGCCGACGCGGTGCCCGCGAACAAGCACAGCGCGGCCACGCCGAGGACCGCGGCTCCCCAGTTTTTCAACACGGCCGCGGAGAATAGCGGAGTCCGCCTATGCTTCTGTGCTGATTCGGGCATCCGCGACATGGGGGATCACCAGCGATGACGCAACCACCGCCGCCGGGTGGCTGGCCGCCGCCACGACCGGTCGGACCGCCCCCGGTGCCCGCACCGCTGACCCCTCCCCCGAGCCACCAGTGGCCGCAGCAGCCACTGCCCCAACAACCACCGCTCCAGCAGCCACCTCCGATGCCTCCCGCGCAGCCGTGGCAGCAGCAACCGCCGATGGCTCCCCCGCAGCCGCCACCCGCCAACTGGGGCCCCCAGCCCGGTTGGGGTCAGCAGTACCCGCCGTTGCCGCGCAAGAAGAGCAAAGGACCCCTTATCGCGGGTGTGCTCATCGGTGTCGTCCTCCTCGGTGTCGCGACCGTGGGAATCGTGGCCGCCACGAATATGCGTAAGAGCGTGAACGACTCCGCGTATTCGGGTTACTCCAGCTACACGTACTCGTACGAAGCGACGACCACCACGACCACGAGCACCACGACGACCACCACGAAGTCGAGCAGCGGCAAATCCACGTCGACCAGTCCGTCCAAGGCCGGGCCCAAGGCCGTCATCGCCCTCGGCGACAACCCGATCCACGGCTCCGGCCTCGGCGCGTTCACCATCGACGGCTGCCCGCTGCCGAGCATGGACTACTCGCCCGGCGGGCAGGACCAGTTCCTGCGCGCGGCGCTGCCGTGCATCGAGGCGATGTGGAAGCCGTCGCTCCAGAAGGCGAACCTGCCGTACCAGCCGGTGGAGCTGGTCATGGTGACGTCCCAGATCACCAACACCTGCGGCTCGATGGGCCCCGACCGCACGGCCATGTACTGCGACGGCACCATCTACTGGACGCCGAACCACTACGCCAACGAGCAGGGTTCGGCGAACCCCAACCACCCCGGCAAGTACCTGGGCCAGCTCGCCCACGAGTACGGCCACCACATCCAGTGGCTGTCCGGCATCCTGCGCGCGTCCAGCCAGGCCCAGTACGAGAAGGGCGGCTGGGACACCGAGCCGGGGTTGGACCTGAACCGGCGCAAGGAGCTGCAGGCCACCTGTTTCGGCGGGATGACGCTGGCGCCCCTGTCGCACGGCGCGGTGCCCAACGACGTCATCTCGGTGGCGCTGGCCGACGCGGGCAGCCGGGGCGACTACCCCATCTACCCGAACCGGGACCACGGCGCGCCGGAGCGGAACGCCGCCTGGGTGAACCACGGCTTCAGGACGAACGAGACGAGCGCGTGCAACACTTGGCTGGCCAGCGCGGCGGATGTCAGCTGACCCGACTGGAGGATCGTGCGCACGCCTGAAGAGCCGAAGAACAGCCCGATCATCCTCGTCGGAGTGTTCGCGCTGATCGTGCTGTGCGTGCCGGCTCTCGGCCTGGTCACCCAGTTGGACACCAACCGGCGGGTCGCGGGCCGCCCTGTCGCGGCGGCGCAGGCGCCCGCGCCGTCCAGGGCCGCCGAGCAGCCCCGGCCGCGGGCCGTGCACCGGCTGGCCGACCACCCGCTGCTCACCACACCGGTGCGGCTCTCGGGCGCGACCTGCGCGTTGCCCGCGTTCGGGGTGTCGGACGCGCAGCTGGCGGCCTACTACCAGGCGGGCGTCGCGTGCCTGGACGAGGCGTGGCGGTCCGCCTTGGGGCAGGGGAACCTGCCGTTCGAGCCGCCGGTGCTCGACGCGTCGCCCGACCTCGAAGACGGGCCGTGCGGGGTCGCGCCCGGCCAGAGTGAGGCGGTCGCGTACTACTGCGGGCGCAACCGGACCATCTACATGCCGACGGCCCGCTTGCGCGGCAACGGCGGCGGCGACCGGCCCGGCACGCACCTGGCGACGTTGGCGCACGAGTACGGGCACCACGTGCAGGCGTTGACGGGCCTGCTGCGCGCGGCGGACGGCAAGATCGCGGACGCGGGCGAGAACACGCCCGCCGGCCTGGAGATGTCGCGCCGGCTCGAACTGCAGGCGAACTGCTTCGCCGGGATGTTCCTGACGGCCACGTCCGGGTCGATCGGCGCCGAGCTGGCGCAGGAGGCGGCGGGCGACTTCCAGTACGCCGTGGAGGAGCCCGCGGACAAGAACGCCCACGGCAGTCCGGGCAACCAGGCCGAGTGGGCCTCTTACGGCTTCACCTCGGGCGTCACGACGTCCTGCAACTCCTTCGCCGCGTCGGCGGAGGCCGTGGCCTGAGACCGCCTGCCCAGCAGGTGGGCGTACAGGCCGCCGGCGAGACCGCTGAGGCACGTGAGCATGGCGGCGAGCCGGATCTTGAACGACACGGCCGCGGGGGCGCTCTCGGCCACCTGCACCGTGAAGTCGCCGCTGGTGTCGGCAGGGGCCACGACGGCGATGACCTCGTCCTGCCGGTGGCCGCAGCCGTCCAGCTTGGCCGTCCGGGTCTGGTCGCCGATCCGGAGTTCGACGCGGTCGTAGGCGTCCACGCCGCCGCAGGACGCCGGCGCGACGACCGTCGCCTCGACCGACGGCACCTCGCCGCGCGCGTCGCCCGGCCCCCAGAGCACGACCGCCGCCGCGACTCCCGCCAGTCCGACGACCAGCAGGACCAGCGCCCATCGGACTGGGCTCAGCCGAACCGCCACAGGGTGGATGGTCGCAGACGGGACGCCGCGTTGTCGTGGGGGTGGCCCCGTGTCGCGCGTCGTTCCGCTTCACCCGATAGTGATCTTGACCTCGCTCGAACTCCTGTTCGAGGATTGCCCCATGACAACAACCACCCCCATCCACCCCTCCCGGCCGCTCCGGCTACCCGTCACGCGGCGTCCGCACCGGTCGAGACCTGCTCTTCGAGCCGCGCGCGGCCCGTGACACCGCCCGCGTCGCCCGCCGGCCCGCCCACCCGTCGGAGCACCGCCCACCGCCCTGACCGACCGGTGGACCCAGCGCGTTCACCCTTCGCCCGACCACTGTCCGACCGATTGCCTGAGCACAGGCTGAAGGCGCGGCGGGGCCCAGTCCCCACCACGCAGAATGAGGAGGTGTCCACTGCTGCCAGGGTGTTGGTGATCGAAGACGCGGAAGCCATCGCTGCCGCGGTGAGTTCAGCCTTGCGCGACGCGGGCTACCAGGTCCAGGTCCGTCCGGACGGCCGGGACCTGGAAGGTGAGCTGACCCGGTTCCGACCGGACCTGGTGGTGCTCGACGTGATGCTGCCGGGCCGGGACGGGTTCGCCCTGCTCGACGTCATCCGGCGGACCAGCGCGGCGGGCGTGGTCATGCTGACGGCCCGCGACGGTGTGTCGGACCGGCTGCGCGGGCTCGACGGCGGCGCGGACGACTACGTGGTGAAGCCGTTCGTGCTGGCGGAGCTGGTGGCACGGGTCAGCGCGGTGCTCCGCAGGCTGGGGCGGACGACGTCGACCGTGCAGATCGGCGACCTGGTCGTGGACGCCGACTCGGCGGTGGTGCTGCGCGGGGGCGTGTCCGTGGAGCTGACCGCGACCGAGTTGCGGCTGCTGCGCTACCTGGCCGCCCAGCGCGGGCGGGTGGTCGGCAAGACCCAGATCCTGACCGCCGTGTGGGGTTACGAGGACTACGACCCGAATCTGGTGGAGGTACACGTCAGCGCGCTGCGCCGGAAGCTGGAGGAGCACGGCCCCCGGCTGCTGCACACCGTGCGGGGCCTGGGGTACGTGTTGCGGGCGGAGGACTCGTGAGCCTGCGCACCGTCTCCCTGCGACGCCGGGTCACCTTCTCCGCGATCGGTGTGCTCGGTGTCGTGCTGGTCGGGCTGGTGCTGGTGGTGGACGCGATGTTCGCTGCCCAGTCCCAGCGTGATGTGGAGACGGCGCTGTTCGAGAAGTCCCGCGCCGCGCACTCGTTGGTCAAGCAGCGGGTGCGCGGGGTGGAACTGGTGAACCGGTTGGAGAACCGGGGCGTGCAGGTGCGGTTGGTGATGCCGGACGGCACGGTGTTCGGCCACCTGCCGAACGACGGCGTGAGCCACAAGGTCACCCGCGACCTGGCGGACGGGTCGACCATCACGCTCTACGCCGAGTCGTCCGTGATCACGGTGGCGCAGGCCCGGCTGCGCCGGTTGCTGCTGCTGGTCGGGTTCGGCTCGCTGGCCGTGACGGCGGTGGCGATGGTGTGGGTGGTGCGGCGGGCGCTGGCCCCGTTGGACGCGATGACGACGCTGGCCCGGTCCATCGCGCGCGGCGGACGGGGTCACCGCCTCAGTCCCACGAGGACGGACAACGAACTCGGCCGGACGGCGGCGGCGTTCGACGACATGCTCGACTCATTGGAGGGATCGGAGGAACGAACCAAGAAATTCGTCGCGGACGCGGCGCACGAGCTGAGAACCCCGATCGCGGGGGTGCAGGCGGTGTCCGAGGCGTTGGTGCAGACCGGCAGCGCCGAGGAGCGTGAGCGCCTCAACCTGCTGCTGGTGCGGGAAGCCCGGCGAGCCGGGCGGCTGGTGGACGACCTGCTGGCGCTGGCGCGGATCGACGCCGGCCTGGAACTGCACCGGGAACGGGTGGACCTGCTGGCGTTGGCGGAAGCGGAGGTGAGCCGTACTCGGCTGCTCGCACCCGAGTTCGACATCGCCGCCGAAGGGACGTCGGCGTACGTGTCGGGCGATCCCCAACGCTTGGCGCAGGTGCTGGCGAACCTGGCCGACAACGCCCGACAGGCCACGGGCCCGTCCGGTCGGGTGCGGTTGCGGGTGTCGACCGTCGGCAGCTACGCGCGGTTGGTGGTCGCCGACAACGGGCCCGGTGTGCCACCGGACGAGCGAGACCGCATCTTCGACCGTCTGGTGCGCTTGGACGAGGCACGCGACCGCCGCTCCGGCGGTTCGGGTCTCGGCCTGCCCATCGCGCGCGGCGTGGTCCGAGCCCACGGCGGCGAGCTGTCCTGCGTGGAGCCGGTCGATCCGGGTGCGGCCTTCCAGGTCAGGATTCCACTGGCGGACGAGGGCACGGGCACGCTCGCCGGTTGAGTGGCCGACCTTGTCCGGGCAACACGTGTCCGGGCAACACGTGGCGGGCTGACGCGTGGCGGGCTTACGCGTGGCAGGGCGACGCGTGGCAGGGCGACGCGTGGCAGGGCGACGCGTGGCAGGGCGACGCGTGGCAGGGCGACATGCGTCGCGGCGACACGTGGCGGGTGCGCGATGTCCGCGCGATCTCGGAGTGATGCCGGCAGGCAGCGTCCGAGTGCGGGAGCGGGAGCATCCGAGTGTGGGAGTGTGGGAGCGGGGTGCGCGGTCAGGACTCCCTGGGTGGGGTCACCTTCTTGACGTAGAGCAGGCGATCGCCCGCTTCCACCGCGTCGGCTTCCGGGGCGTCCACCCGGTAGAGGGTGCCTGCCCGGACCACGCCCAACACGATGTCCGGCAGGTGGCGGGGAGAGCCGCCGACCTCGGACGGCTCGACGTCGCGTTCCGCGATCGCCAGGCCGGCGTCCGGGGTGAGCAGGTCCTCGACCATGTCCACCACCGACGGGGTCGCGGTGGCCATGCCGAGCAGCCGGCCCGCCGTCTCGCTCGACACCACGACCGAGTCCGCGCCGGACTGGCGGAGGAGGTGCTCGTTCTCGCGTTCCCGCACCGAGGCCACGATCTGGGCCTTGGGCGCCAGTTCGCGCGCGGTGAGGGTGACCAGGACGGCCGTGTCGTCGCGGTTGGCCGCCACGACGATGGCTCGGGCCCTGGGCACGCCCGCCACCCGGAGGACGTCGTTGCTGGTCCCTGACCCGTGCACGGTGACCAGGCCGATCGAGGACGCCGCGTCCAGGGCCGACTGGGACGTGTCGACCACGACGATGGAGCCGGGCTCCATGTCGTCGCCGAGCAGGGCGCTCACCGCGGACCTGCCCTTGGTCCCGTACCCGACGACGACCACGTGGTCCCGCACCTTGGTCCTCCACTTCTGGATGCGCAGCGCCTGCCGCGAGCGTTCGGTGAGCACTTCGAGGGTGGTGCCGACCAGCACGATCAGGAACAACACCCGGAGGGGGGTGATCACCAGGACGTTGACCAGCCGGGCCGACGAGCTGGCGGGCGTGATGTCGCCGTAGCCGGTCGTGGACAGCGACACCGTCGCGTAGTAGAAGGCGTCCAGGAACGACAGGCCGTCCTCGTTGACGTCACGATAGCCGTCGCGGTCGAAGTAGACGATCAGCACGGCGGCCATCAGGGCGGCCAGCGCGCCGATCACCCGCTTCATGATCGCCCGGACCGGGCTCTGGACGGTGTCCGGCATCCTGATCACGCCGACGAGGGAGTGGCCCGGCCGTTCGCTGAGCGGCTCGCCCTGGTGGAATCGGCGGATCATGACAGCCTCTCCGGGAGTAGCCGCCACAGGCGGGCGGCGGCCTCGGCGCCGCGGAGCAGCAGCGGCACGACGACGCGCTCGTTGGGCGCGTGGATGTGATCATCCGGCAACGTCGCGCCCAGGTACACGACCGGCACGCCGAGCCGGTCGTGCAGGATTGCCGCCGGGCCGCTGCCGCCCGTCCGGCTGAAGCGGACCGGCTGGTCGAACGCGGCCTCCACCGCGTCCTTCAGCGCGCCGACGGCCGGGTGCGCCACGTCCGCCGCGTAGGGCGGTGCGCCGTCGCCGAGCGGGATGACCTCCGCGTGCAGGCCGGGCGGCGTGTGGGCGGCGACGAACTCGCGCAGCGCCTCCGCCACCTGCTCCGGGCGTTGGTTCGGCACGAGGCGGAACGACAGCTTCACCGACGCGTCGGCCGGGACGATCGTCTTCAGGCCGGGGCCGGTGTAGCCGCCGTGGATGCCGTTGACCTCGGCGGTCGGGCGCACCCACACGCGTGCCAGCGTGGACCAGCCCTCCTCGCCGGACACGGCCTGCGCGCCACCGGAGTTCGCGAGCCACACGTCCTCGTCGAACGGGAGGGCGGCGTAGTCGGCGCGTTCGGCGGCGGAGGGTTCCACGACGTCCGTGTAGAAGTCGCGCAGCCGCACCCGGCCCCGGTCGTCGTGCAGGGCGGCGACGAGGCGTGCGATCGCCGTCGCCGGGTTCGGCACGCCGCCGCCCGCGCGGCCCGAGTGCACGTCCGAGGTGCCACCGGTGAACACGACCTCTGCGCCGTAGACACCGCGTTGGCCGGTGCAGATCGTCGGCGCGTCCCGCGCGTACAGCGGCGTGTCGGTGAACACCACCAGGTCGCAGGCGAGGTCGGCGCGGTGGTCGTCGAGCAGGGGGACGAGGTGGGGCGAGCCGGATTCCTCCTCGCCCTCGACGAACAGCTTGATCGTCACCGCGGGGTTGGCGGCGGCGCGGGCCGCGAGGTGCGCCTTGACGCCGAGCAGGTGCATCGCGACCTGGCCCTTGTCGTCGCTCGCGCCGCGCCCGAACAGCTCCTCGCCGACCAGCGTCGGCTCGAACGGCGGGTGGCGCCAGCGCTCGACCGGGTCGACCGGCTGCACGTCGTGGTGCCCGTAGACCAGCACGGTCGGCGCCTCGGGGTCCTCGGCGGGCCAGCACGCGTACACGGCGGGCAGCGCCGGGCCGGCGTCCCAGACCTGGACCTCGGGCCAGCCGTCGCGGCGGAGCGCGTCCGCCAGCCACTGGGCTGATTCGCGCACGTCACCGCGGTGCGCGGGGTCGACGCCGATGGACGGGATGGCCAACCACTCGCGCAGGTCCGACAGAAAGTCGTCGGCCAGCGCGGCGACGGCCGCGCGCTCGGGATGTTCAGGATTTTCCGGATCACCACTCACGGTGCGGGAGGATAACCCTGGAGAAGCCGGTGGGCGGGCGACATGACAGGGTGAACCCCATGGAACCCACTCGTTCCCGTTCCTGGTCGGCGCTGGCGCTGGCCGGACTGCTCGGCGCGGCGGGCGTCACGCACTTCGCCAAGCCGGGACCGTACGACGCGATCGTGCCGCGATCGCTGCCGGGCAAGCCTCGGAGCTGGACCTACGCCTCGGGTGTCGCGGAGGTGGCGTTGGCCGCGGCGGTGGCCGCACCCCGCACCCGCGGTCTCGGCGCGTTGTTGGCGGCGGGTTTCTTCGCCGCGGTGTTCCCCGCGAACGTGAAGATGGCTTACGACCACCGGGCGAGGTCGTCCCCGACGAAGGCCCTCGCGTACGGCAGGCTCCCCCTCCAACTGCCGCTGGTCCTCTGGGCGCTGCGCGTCCGCCGTACGGCCCTCTGATAACTCTGGGCGTTGGGTTCGATACCCAGCGCACCCGAGGTCTGTCCTTGTCACCGCAACCAGCCCTAGGATGCCCGAGTGCAACCGCTCCTCCACCATGCCGCGTCGGCACTCGGTTGGCGCGGCATCGTCGTACCCGACGTCGCCGTGCTCGGCCACCAGGTGTCGGCCGTCGTGCGGGTCCGTGCCGACGTGCACGACTGGCGCACGGCGAACGGCTGGCCGCCGCAGGCGGACCCGTCGTGGTTCCGTTCCTGGTTCGAACCGGCCGCGCACGACCGCCTGCCCGTACCGGCCGTGGAACTGGTCGGCGTGCTGGTGGGCGAGTCGACGGTGGACCGCGCGTTGCAGTCGTGCGGCACCCTGATGACCCTCGCGCCGTGCTCGGTGGTGCTGCCCGCGCCGCAGGGCGACCGGCCGTGGCCGCTGATCGAGTTGGACTACTACGGCATCGGCGTGGTGGCCGTGGACGAGGCGGGCGCGGCGGAACTCGTCGTGCCGCCGGAGGACCGTTCGACGGAGTTCGGGCCCTCGCTGTTCGGCCGCTGGTTGTTGGAAGTCCTCTACGACCGCGTGCTCAGGGAAGTGCCTGCCCACGCGCGCGTGAACAGCTAGCCCGACGGCTCGACCGGCGCGGGTGCGCCCCTGTTCGGGGACGGCGCCCTGATCAGGGACGGTGCCCTGGCCGGCTCAGCGCTCCGGTCAGGACGGCACGGAGCGGATCAGCGCGCGGAGGCCGTCCGCGTCCAGCAGGTCCGCCGGGCGCAGCGTGTGGTCGTGCCGGACGTAGTGGAACGCCGCGCGCACCCGTTCCACCGGTGTCCTCGTCAGCGCCGCCCACGCCAGCCGGTAGGCCGCGAGCTGCACCGACAAGGCGGGCAGCCGCTCCTCGTCCGGCACCGCGCCGGTCTTCCAGTCGACCACCGTCCAGCCGCCGTCGGCGTCGGCGAACACCGCGTCCATGCGCCCGCGGACGGACAGTCCCTCGATCTCCGCCTCGAACGGCACTTCGACGTCGTGCGGTGTCCGGTCCGCCCACTCGCTGGCCAGGAACGCCTCCTGGAGGCGGGTGAGGTCGCTGTCCGGCGCGGCGCCCTCGTCGGCCGCGCCGGGCAGCTCGTCCAGGTCGAGGAGCCGGCTCGCGCCGAACCGCTGCTCCAGCCACGTGTGGAACGCGGTGCCGCGCCTGGCCAGCGGGTTCGGGGGGAACGGCAGGGGTCGGCGCAGGCGGCGGGCCAGTTGGTCCGGATCGGCGGCCAGCTCGACCAGTTGGCTCACGGACAGGTGCTCGGGCAGGACGACCCGTTCCCGGCGGTCCGCGGCGGCGGCGCGCTCGGCGAGCAGCACGTCCACGTCCCGCGCCCAGCCTTCGGGGTCGTCGAGGTCGTCGGGTTGCGGGGTGTCGGGCTGCGCGGTGTCGGGCTGTGCGGTGTCGGGCGGCCCTGCGTTCAGCGGGTCCGCGTCGAGAGGCTCCGCGGGTGGTTCTGCGTCGGGAAGCTCCGGGTCGGGCGGCTCGGCGTAGTCCTCCGGGGGCTCGGGCGGGAGGTCGGCGTAGTCGTGGGGCGGCTCCGGGGGGAACTCGTCGTCGGGCTCGGGCGGGAGGTCGTGAGGCGGTTCCGTCGCGGCAGGGTCGGCTGCGACAGGATCTGCTGTGGCAGGGTCGGCTGTGGCAGGGCTCGTCGTGGATGTGTCCGCCCTGGCCGGTTCGGGCTCGGCCAGGTGGCGTTCCAGGGCGGCCAGCACCAGTTCGGCCCCTTCCGCCACGGCCGCCCGGCGCTTGCCCAGCGGATCGGCGGGCCAGTCGGCCGACTTCACCTGCGACGCTAAGGGGTTCGGTTCGTCCTCGGCCGGCGGTGGCGCCCAGTGGGTGATGTCCGCCGGCGGGTGGTCGGCGGCGAGCACCGCGTCCCGCAGTTCGGTGAGGAACGCCGAGGGCCCCTTGGGCTTGTCACCGGTCTCGGCCCACCAGTGGCCGGAGACGAGCAGGCTGTGCTCCGCCCTCGTCAGCGCCACGTAGAGCAGCCGCCGCTCCTCCACGAGCCGCCGGTCCTCGAAGTCGTCCGCATGCCGGTCCAGGGCCTCCTCGACCTCTTTCCGGTTGCCGCCGCCGGGGATGCGCAGCTTGGGCAGGTCTTCGGCGTCGCCCCGCAGGTCCGCGGGCAGCTCGGTGACGGCCTTCAACCAGCAGGACGTCTTCTTCCGGCCGGGGAACACGTCCTTCACCACGTGCGGCACGGCCACGATGTGCCATTCGAGCCCCTTGGCGGAGTGCATGGTGAGGATCTGCACGCGGTTCTCGGCTACCTCGACCTCGCCGGGCTCCAGGCCGTCCTCCGCGTGCTCGGCGGTGTAGAGGTAGTCCAGGAGCGCGGGCAGGGTGGCGGACGGGCTGGCGGCGGCGAAGTCGGCGACCACGTCGGCGAACGCGTCCAGGTGCGCGCGGCCCACGCCGCCCGGCCTGGCCATGGCCTCGATGTCCAGCAGCAGGGTGCGCTCGACGTCGGCGACCAGTTCGGGCAGCGGCTGGTCCAGGCGGCGGCGCAGCGCGGACAGCTCCGCGCCCAGCCGCCGGATGCGGCGGTAGCCCTCGGCGGAGTAGGCGGTCGGATCGCCGGGGTCGTCCAGGGCGTCGGCCAGGCCCGCTTGTTCGGCGTGTTCACCGGGCAGGGCGTCGGCGATGACGGCCAACGGGTTGTCCACCACCGACTGGCGGCTGGGCGCGCCCGCCAGTTCGCGGGCGCGTTGCCACAGCGCCGCGAGGTCGACGGCGGCCACCCGCCAGCGCGATCCCGTCAGGAGCCGCGCCGCCGCCGTCCCCGCCAGCGGGTCGACCAGGACGCGCAGGGCGCTCGTCAGGTCGCGGACCTCGGGCTCGTCCAGCAGGCCGCCCAGGCCGACGACTTCGACGGGCAGGCCGCGTTCGCGCAGCACCGCGGCGATGCCGGCCATGTCGGCGCGCCTGCGCACCAGCACCGCCGCGGTCGGCGGCTCGTCGCTGGTGTCCAGGTGGTCCTCCCACTGCGCGGCGACGGTGTCGGCCACCCAGTCCAGTTCGGCGCGGATGTCGCTGAACAGCCCGAGCCGGACGTCACCCGGTCCCGCGCCGGGCCGCGCGCGCAGTTCGTCGACGTCCAAGCCGGCCGCGCGGAGGGGCGCCGACACGGCGTTCGCCAGGGCGAGCACCTCGGGCGGGTTGCGGAAGCTGGTGAGCAGGCCGTACTTGCGGGCGGGCGGGAAGTCGTGGACGAACCGGGGCAGGTTGGCCGCCGACGCGCCGCGCCAGCCGTAGATGGCCTGCGCCGGGTCGCCCACGGACGTCACGGACATCGGCTCGCCGCGGCCGAACAAAGACCTGAGCAGCACGCGCTGCGCGTGGCCGGTGTCCTGGTACTCGTCCAGCAGGACCGCGCCGTACCGTTCCCGCTCGCCGCGCATGACCTCGGGGTGGTCGCCGGCGAGGCGTGCGGCCAGCGCCATCTGGTCGGCGAAGTCCATCGCCGCCTCGCGGCGCTTGCGCGCCTGGTACGCCTCCAGGAGCGGGAGCAGGTTCACGCGCAGTCGTTGGGCGTTGACGATGTCCTTCAGCTTCTCCGGCAGCGCGTCGCGTTGGCGGGGTGCTTTGGGCGCCGACTCGATCACCGTCGTCAGCCACTCGGCGTGCTTGCGCAGGTCGGTCGGCTCGACCAGGTGCTCGCCCAGTTCGCCGGCCAGCGCCAGCAGGTAGCCGGTGATGGTCGCGGGCACCTTGTCGGTGTCGATGTCCTCGGCCCACGTCGACACCACGCGGTGGGCGAGCTGCCACGCCGCCGTCTCGGTGAGCAGTCGCACGCCGGGCTCGACGGGCAGGCGCAGGCCGTGTTCGCCGACCAGGCGACCCGCGTAGGCGTGGTAGGTCAGGATCACCGGTTCGGTGGTGAGGACGGCGGCCCGGCGCTCGCCGCTCGGGTCCAGGCGGTCCAGCAGGGGTGAGCCGCCCAGGCGGCGCAGGCGGGCGCGGACGCGGTCGGACAGCTGGCGCGCGGCCTTGCGGGTGAAGGTGAGGCCGAGCACGCGGTCGGGGGTGACGAAACCGTTCGCGACCAGGTACACGACCCGCGCGGACATGGTCTCCGTCTTGCCCGCGCCCGCACCCGCGACGACCAGGGCCGGCGCGGTGGGCGCGGCGATGACCGCCGCCTGCTCGGGGGTCGGTTTGGGCAGGCCGAGCGCCTCCGCGACCTCGAACGGGCTGGCGAGCTGACCCAGCTCGCCCACCTGCGCTCGACCCTCGTCCGGCACTGCCACGACTCGCATTCTCCGTCTCCGGTCACCCGAACCCGCGGCGACCCGCGGCAACGGACCGGATCACACGACCGGGCGACCCGCCGACCTGCTCTCGGCGGCCCACGACTGTGTCAGAGACGGCCTCGCCACGCCACTCCCGTGGCCCACGCCACTCCCGTCGCACGCCCCACCCACTGACCTACGCCGCTCACACGGGACACACGGTGGATCGCGGCCGCGGATTCGCATCCGATCGAAGGGGTGGTCGTCTTGCGTGGCGCTCCCGTCTTGCGTGGCGCTTCCGACGACCATCCGGGACGTGCGGAGCTTTCTGGCGCGTTGAGTCCGTGCTTTCCCTGCTGTGTTCCTGTTGCGTTGCAGGACGCAGGGAGTTCGAGAGCGGGGTGTGAGGAGGCTGGGCTGATGCCGTGGGGCCGGCTGATGCCGCGCCGGTGGAATGCGGGGTGGAGGTGGAGTTCCTGGGCTCGGCGGCTGACCGCGGGCCAGCCCCGGCTTCCGGCTCCGGCCTCCCGGATCGGGGCTCGGGCCTCCCGGATCGGGGGCGCGCTACTGGCTCACCTGCCTGCCCGACGCGTGCACGGGGCAGGAGGTTCGAGCCGGGCACCGGTCGCAGTCCGGGGATTCCATTGCCGTGTAGGTGGGGCCCACGCTGGAGTTGGCCGCTGCCTGCACGGCCTCCAGCCACGCCCGCACGCCCTGCTCGTCGAGCGGTGCCTGCTCCAGTTCGGTCGCACCCGTCTTCTTGTTCTCCTTCGCCACGTAGAGCAGCCGCGCGCCACCGGGCTCCGTGCCCAACCCCAGGTGGGTGAAGCCGCCGAGCGCGGTCGCCAGCTGGTAGACGGCGAGCTGCGGGTGCTGCCGGGCCTCCTCCTTCGTCACCGGTGACTTGCCGGTCTTCAGGTCGATCACCACCGGACGGCCGTCGCGGTCGGTTTCCAGCCGGTCGACCCTGCCCTTGACGCGCAACCAGGGGCCGCCCTCCTTCTTCGGCACCTCGACCGAGATCTCCTCCTCCACCGCCACCTGCGTCAACTGGCCGCGGCTGGACGCGAGCCAGGCCAGGAACGTGTCGAGCATCCGCTCCACGCGCAGGCGCTCGCGGCGGGAGAACCACGGCGCGCCAGCGTCCACCGCCGACCAGGCTTCCGCGAGCTTGGCGCGCAGCTCCCGCTCGTCGGCCCCGTTCGCGGCGGCCTGGGCCAGGGCGTGGACGAGCGTGCCGGTGATCGACGCCAGCTCGGCCGGGTCCTGGCCGCCGTGCCGCTCCACCACCCAGCGCAGCGGGCACTTCGCCAGCACCTCCACCGTGGACGGTGACACGCTCACCGTGTGCTCCTCCGTCCACAGTGGATCGTCGGTGGTGACCGGGGCCAGGCCGTACCACGAGTCGGGGTGCGCGCCCGGCACGCCCTCCGCCGCCAGCCTGGCCAGTTGGGACGCCGCGCGGGACCTGCGCTCCGCAGGCTCGTCGTCCGAGCACACGACCCGGCGCAGTTCGCCGACCAGTTCGGCCAGGACCAGGCCGCGCTCCGGGGTGTGGGTGGGCCGCTCGGGCTCGTCGGTGGACAACTCCTCCAGCTCGTCCAGGAAGCGGGACGGCTGCTCGTCCTCCCCCCGCACCGCGCTGACCAGCAGCGTCCTCCGCGCCCGGCTGGCGGCCACCAGCAGCAGCCGGCGTTCCTCGGCCAGCAGCGGCGCGATGGCGGAGACCTGCTCGCCCACGCCCGCCAGCACGTCGACCATGCGCTCGACGCCCAGCAGGGAGCCGCGCAGGCGGAGGTCGGGCCAGCTGCCCTCCTGCACTCCCGGCACGGCGACCACCGTCCACTCGCGACCGGCGGCGGCGTGCGCCGTCAGCACCGTCACCGCCTCGCCCACCGGGGCCGACGCGGCCAGCGTGTCGCCGACGATCTCCTGCGCGGCCAGGTAGTCGGCGAAGCCGTCGGCCCCCGCGCCGGGTAGGCGGTCGACGTACTTCGCCGCCGCCTCGAACAGGCCGACCACCGCGTCCAGGTCGCGATCGGCCTGCATCCCCGCCGTGCCGTGCCGCGCCGCCTGGGCGACCCAGCGGCTTTGCAGGCCGGTCGCCTGCCAGAGGTCCCACAGCACCTGCTCCACGCTGTGTCCCTCGGCGATGCCCTTGCGCGCCTTGCGCAGCAGGCCCGCGACGCGCCGCGCGGGCTGCGCCTCCGCGTCCTCCAGCGCCGCCAGGCGGTCCTCGGACTCGATGACCTCGACCAGCAGCTCACCGCTGGGGCGGTCGCGGCCGGCCGCCATCTCCAGCCGGCGCAGGCCCCGGCGCAGCCGCCGCAGCGCCAGCGGGTCGGCCCCGCCGAGCGGCGAGGCCAGCAGCATCGCCGCCGTGTCCTCGTCGAGGGCGCCGGGCGACGCGGCGCACCTCAGCAGGGCCAGGAACGGGGCCACCGCGGGCTGCCTGGCCAGCGGGATCTCGTCGGTCGGGACGGCCACCGGCACGCCCGCCGCCAGCAGGGCGCGTTGCAGCACGGGCAGCGCGCGGGTCGCCGAGCGCGCGATCACCGCCATCTCCGACCACGGCACCTCGTCGATCAGGTGGGCGCGGCGGAGCTGGTCGGCCACCCAGCTCGCCTCCTGCGCCCCGGACGCGAACAGGCGCACCCGGACGGCGCCCGCGCCGGCCACCGGGGTCACCTCCCGAGTCGGCGACGCGCCCGGCAGGCGACCGGCGAGCCTGCCCACGGCCGCGCGGATCTCCGGCGCCATCCGATGCCCCTCGCGCAGCACGACGGTGGGGCCGTCGGCCTCGGCCAGCAGCACCGGGTCCGCGCCGCGGAACGAGAACACCGCCTGGTCCGGGTCGCCCGCCAGGACGAACTCCCGCGCGCCCGCGCCCAGCCGGGAGACCAGCTCGTACTGCACCGGGTCGAGGTGCTGGGCGTCGTCGACCAGCAGGTGGCGGACCCGCGCGCGCTCGGCGGCCAGGACCTCCGGCTCGGTGTCGAGCACCAGCAGCGCGCTCCCGACCAGCTCGGCGGCGTCGAACGACGGCGCGAGGCCCTGCCCGGCCCCGGCCAGCAGGTTGACCTGCTCGTACTGGATGCCGAACAGGCCGGCCGCGACCCACTCGTCCCGCCCGTGCGCCCGACCCAGCTCGACCAGGTCCTCGGGGGCCAGCCCGCGTTCGGTCGCGCGCAGCAGCAGGTCGCGCAGCTCCTGGGCGAAACCGGGCAGCGGCAGGGCGGGGCGCAGCCGCTCCGGCCACCTCGGCGCGCCCATGCTCACGTCACCGGCCAGCAGCTCGCGCACCACCGCGTCCTGCTCGGGGCCGGACAGCAGCCGGGGCGTCGGCTCGCCCGCCCGCACCGCCCGCGCCCGCAGCACGGCGAACGCGTACGAGTGCACGGTGCGGACCAGCGGCTCCCGCGTGGTGGGCAGCACCTCGCCCTCGGCCCGGCCGGTCAGCAACCGGGTGATGTGGGCGCGCATCGCCACCGCCGCCCGCCGGTTCGGCGTGAGCACCAGCACGCTCTCCGGGGCCGCACCGCCGCGCAGCACCCGGTCGGCGACGACCTCGGCCAGCAGCGTCGTCTTGCCCGTGCCGGGGCCGCCCAGCACGCGCAGCGGCCCGCCGGCGTGGTCGAACACCGCCCGTGCGGGCGCGCTCCACTCGCGCCGGGCGCGCTCCTGCCGCGCCCGGCGCACCAGCAACGGCGCGCGGTTGACTGCCACGGGGTGATGGAACCACGCGGCACCGACAACGCCGCGGCGGGCCGCTGAGGGTCCTCTCAGCGGGGGCCGCGCCTTGACAAGGCGAAGTGGTCTAGGCCACTTTGGGTGCGACCGAGTCACGCGGCCCCGCCGCCCGCGCGTGCCTCCCCTGCATGTTGGAGGAACGATGAAACCCTTGCGGCGGTTGACGATCGCACTCACGGCAGGTGTCGCGGCCCTCTCCCTGACCCCGGCCGCGCACGCCGCGCCGGACCCCGTCCCGGCGTCCCCGTACCTCTACCAGTGGGGCGCGAAGCCCAACCCGGCCACGATCATGAGCCAGACCGGCGTGAAGGCGTTCACGCTCGCGTTCGTCCTCTCCGACGGCGGCTGCAACCCCGCCTGGGACGGCACCCGGCCGCTCACCGGCGCGGACGCCACGCTCATCCGGAACATCCGCGCGGCGGGCGGCGAGGTCATCCCCTCGTTCGGCGGCTGGGCGGGCCGCAAGCTCGGCCAGCACTGCTCGTCGGCCGACGCGCTCGCCGCCGCGTACCAGAAGGTGATCGACGCCTACCAGCTCACGGCGATCGACATCGACATCGAGGCCGCCGAGTTCGAGAACGCGACCGTGCAGGACCGCGTCCTGGGCGCGCTGAAGATCGTGAAGCAGAAGAAGCCCGGCGTGCGCACGGTCGTGACCATGCCCACCAACCGGTCCGGCCTGAACACGTGGGGCCGCCGGCTCGTCACGCGCGCCAAGGAACTCGCCGCGCCGGTCGACGTGTGGACGGTGATGCCGTTCAACTTCGGCGGCCCGAGCGACATGGTGGCGGGCACCAAGTCCGCCGTCGACGGCCTGAAGGAGCACGTCAAGACCACGTTCGGCCTGACGGACGACGCCGCGTACCGGCGCAGCGGGCTGTCCTCCATGAACGGCGTCACCGACACCGGGGAAACCGTGAGCACGGCGGACTTCCGCGCCATCCACGACTGGGCGGCGGGCAAGCACCTGGCGCGCTTCACCTTCTGGGCCACCAACCGGGACCGCGGCAACTGCGGCGCCTCGGGCGACAACTGCAGCGGCACCAACCAGGGCACCTACGACTTCACCAAGATCGTGGCCGGCTACACCGGTTGACCTGGAAAGCTGTGCGGGGTGGATGAACAGTTGCACGAGATGGTCCGCGAAGTCGTGCGGTCGATCCCCCGCGGCCGGGTCGCCACCTACGGCGACGTGGCAGACCTCTCCCGCGCCCCGTCGCCGCGGCTGGTCGGCCAGGTCCTGAACCAGGACGGGCACGACCTGCCGTGGCACCGGGTGCTGCGCGCCAACGGCACGTGCGCGCCGCACATCGCCGACGAGCAGCTGCAACGGCTGCGCGAGGAGGGCGTGGTCGCCAAGGACGGCAAGGTCGACCTGCGCGCGTACCGGTGGGAGGAAGCGGTCAAGGAGAAGGAGGAGGAGCCGCCCGGTCTGTGGTGACCCGCGCCTCGACGCGGGCCAGCTCCGCCGCCACCTCCGGGTCGCGGGTCAGCGCGGCGGCGAGCCGCAGCTGCGGCAACGCCTCCCCGTGCCTGCTCTGCCTGCTGAGCGTGCGCCCGAGCAGGAGCCGGGCGTAGCCGTCGGACGGGTCGAGGTCGACCAGGTCCAGCAGCACGCGCTCGGCCCTGCCCAGCGCGGCGGACTGGAAGTGCGCCAGCGCCAGCTCGGTCAGCACGGTGCGGTCGCGGGGCGCGAGCGCCGCGGCCTCGGCGAGGTGGCGCGCGGCGGTGCTCGGGTCGCCCGCGGCGCGGAAGTCGCGGCCGCGGTCCAGCAGCGCGCGGATGTCGGTCATTACAGCTCCTCGTCCGCCGGTCCGATGTGGGGTGCGTGCGCACTGCCCGGCCGGCCTGGAAGTCCGCACGTACCGGACAACATGGTTGAACTATCAACTATTCCCGTGGGCGAGCCGCCACCGGGCGCGGCTCGTCCTCGGCGGCGGGGTCGGGTGGGTGCGATCGAGGCGCGGTCAGGTCGAGGCGGCGGGGGTCACAGCAGTTCGAGGACCTGCGTGGCGGTCCGCTCCAGGCCCACCAGCGACCGCGTGCTCGACGACGGGTGCAGCGCGTGCACCGCGAGGCGGAACAGCGTCGCGCGCAGCACGACCTGCGGCCACTCCGCCAGGTGCGACCACCGCTGGAGCAGCCCCCGGTCCGCACCGCCCCACGACAAGGCGTCCACGACGACGATCGCCGCGCCGTACTCCGCCGGCCGCCAGAACGGCGCGAAGTCGATGATCGCCGGCGCGGCGCCACCCGCGAACAGGACGTTGCCGAACAGGTCGCCGTGCACGACCTGCGGCTTGAGCGCCACCGGCTTGCGGTGCGCGGCCAGCAGCTCGAACAGCCGACCGCCGAGCTCGGCGTCCAGCTCGGCCTCCTCCTCGTCCCAGGCGCACCGGTCGGCCACCGCGAAGACGTCCGCGCGCGCGTCCAGGAAGCGCGGTTTCGGCAGGTCACGCGTTGCCCGGTGCAACCGGACGGCCACCTCGACGACCTCGTCGTGCCGCGGCTCCGCCCGGCCGGAGAGGTACTTGGTGGCCGCCCACCCGCCGACGACGTAGCGGCCGTCGGTGGACCGGAGGGGCCTCCCGACGCGCAGGTTCTCCACGTCGAGCACGTCGAGCGTCTTGGCGACCCACGTCGCCTCGGCGGGCTTGCCCGCCGGCCGGACAGCCGCGTCGCCACAACGCCACACCGGACCGGCGTCGATCAGCTCCGGTTCGGCGTCCCGCGCGCCGAACGCGGCCCGCACGTGCGACGGAGGCGGCTCCGGGGATGGGGTCACGTCGGCACGCTACCTGCCGGAGCGCCGCAGGTGGTGGAGGTTGAGAGGTGTTGGATGGGCGCTGTGTTGGATTGCTGTGTTGAATGGCCGCTGCTCCGCAGACGGCGGGCGAGGCCGCCATCAAGTCGGGCCATCGCGCCTGATTCCCCGCCGATCGAAAAGCGTGATCGGCGGGGAATGAGGCGCGACACCCCGACGGCGGCCTCGCGGCGCGGGAGCGGGGCTCCGCGTGACGAGCCGACGTGGCCTTGACGGACGTGGCGGCTTGGCTGGTGGGGGCTAGTAGGTGGGGAGGCTCGGGTCTACTTCTCGGGCCCAGGCCAGTACGCCGCCGCCCACGTGGACCGCGTCCTTGAAGCCTGCCCGGTGCAGTGCGGCCAGGGCCTCCGCCGAGCGCGCGCCCGACTTGCAGTGCAGCACCACCTGCTTGTCCTGCGGCAGGTCGGCGAACGCCTCGCCGGACAGGATGCGGTCCTTCGGGATCAGCACCGAGCCAGGGATCCGCACGATCTCGAACTCGTGCGGCTCGCGGACGTCCACCAGCAGGAAGTCCTCGCCGGCGTCCTGCTTCTGCTTCAGCTCCAGCGGCGTGATGGTGTTGCCCGCCGCCGCCTGCTGCGCGTCGTCGGACACCACGCCGCAGAACGCCTCGTAGTCGATCAGCTCGGTGATCTTGACGCTCGCCGGGTCCTTGCGGATCTTGATGGTCCGGTAGCTCATCTCCAGGGCGTCGTACACCATGAGGCGACCGAGCAGCGGGTCGCCGATGCCGGTGAGCAGCTTGATCGCCTCGGTGACCATGATCGACCCGATCGACGCGCACAGCACGCCCAGGACGCCGCCCTCGGCGCACGACGGCACCATGCCGGGCGGCGGCGGCTCCGGGTAGAGGTCGCGGTAGTTCAGGCCCTGCCCGTTCGGCGCGTCCTCCCAGAACACGCTGACCTGGCCCTCGAACCGGAAGATCGAACCCCACACGTACGGCTTGCCCAGCAGCACCGCCGCGTCGTTGACGAGGTAGCGGGTGGCGAAGTTGTCCGTGCCGTCCAGGATCAGGTCGTAGTCGCGGAAGACGTCGAGCACGTTCTCCGAGGTCAGGTGCACCTGGTGCAGCACGACCTTCACGAACGGGTTGATCTCGGCCACCGAGTCGCGGGCCGACTCCGCCTTCGGCTTGCCCACGTCGGACTGCCCGTGGATGACCTGCCGCTGGAGGTTCGACTCGTCGACCACGTCGAAGTCGACGATCCCGAGCGTGCCCACCCCGGCCGCCGCCAGGTAGAGCAGCGCCGGCGAGCCGAGGCCACCCGCGCCGACCACCAGGACCTTCGCGTTCTTCAACCGCTTCTGCCCGTCAACCCCGACATCCGGGATGATCAGGTGCCGGCTGTACCGCGCGACTTCTTCCTTGGTCAGCTCCGCTGCGGGCTCCACGAGCGGCGGAAGCGCCATCTGATCCTCCTCGACGAGACATGTCCCCTACCGACGGACAACACCAGCCTGCTCCACCGTCTTCCGCGATGGGAAGCCGTCCCAGAGCGTGGACGCGTGCGTCCCAGGATGCCGCACGCGGCGGCACGGGCGCGCTACCGGGGCGCGACGGGGAACGCGTTGGCCGTGCAGACCTTGCCGTCGGCCGGCACGACACCGCGGTTGGAGGCGTCCACCTCGTTCAGCTGCGCCACGTAGTCGTTGGACACGCCGAACGTCTGCTGCATCATCACCGGCGCCGGCCGGCCGCTCTCCGCGCAGCCCTCGTGCCGGTTGTCCAGCGCGTGCCCGACCTCGTGGTTGATCGCGTAGGCCCGGTAGCTCGACAGGTCGTTGCTGAACGCCTTGGCGCCGCGCACCCACCGCGCCACGTTGATGATCACCCGCTTGGTGGCCTGGTGCCAGCACGAGCTCTCGTACTGGATCTGGAACCCGCACAGCTTGTGCGTGGTCTCCGTGGACGTCAGGCTGACCGTGAAGTCCACCGGCGTGGTGCCGTCCACCCGCTGCATCGCCACCTGGCCGGTGCCGATCCAGCTCCGCGGGTCGGCCAGGAAGCCGTCGACGGTCCGCGCGAACGAGTCCCGGTCGCCGCCGAACTCCGCGGGGTCGATCCCGCCCTCGATCGCGATCGCGTACTTGAACACCCTGCCCTGGCCGACCTGGGCCGTGGTGCCGGGTACGACCTCCCACATGCCCAGGCCGTGCTCGGTGTACTTGGGCCCGTCGGGCAGCACGGCGGTGGGGATGTCGACCAGGTTCGCCTTCGCCGGCGGCGTCTCGCTGGCGACGGGCGGACCGGAGGGCACCGGCGCCGGGGACTGGGCGGCCACGCCGCCGCTCTCCGGGTCGCGCCGCGCGGGCGTCGCGGTGTCCAGCGCCACCAGCGCGGTCAGCACCAGCAGCACGGGCACGGCGTAGATCCGCCACCCGTAGTCGCTGACCAGGCCGCGCACGCCCCGGCCGCGCTTGCGCCGGGGTCGGCCGACCGGCTCCCACGACGCCGCCAGCGGCTCGGCGCCGGTCCGGCGGGCGCCCCGGCGGTAGCGGTCGTCGTCGGGCGGGGCGGCCGGCCGGGCACCCGAGGAAGGCGCCGCCTCGCGCCCGTCCTGTGATGTCCGGTTCACGGCGACCAGGGTGCCACAACGGCACGCGCCGGCGGAGTCCGGTGCCCCGCCCGAGGCGGATGCGCTGAACCGATCTACCACGCGTCGCCGGTCTCCCACATGCCGAGGACGGCCCGCGCCACCGACACCGGCCGCTCCATCTGCGCCACGTGCCCCGTCCGGGGCAGCACCAGCAGCCGGCCGCGGGGCAGCAGCCGCGCCACGCGGGGCGCCTTGCGCACGCTGACCAGCCGGTCCTGGGTGCCCCACACGACCAGCGTCGGCGCGGTCACCTTCGGCGGCAGCAGCCACATCGACCGGGAGCGCGGCACCAGCCACGTCCGGATCAGCTCGACCGTGCTGCGGCCCAGCGCCAGGCCCGCCCACGGCTGCGCGGAACGCTCGGTGTACTCCTCCACCGACTGGTCGATGCGGCAGTCCGGCACCAGCGACGGGTCGGCGAAGCACAGCCGCAGCATCTGCTGGGCGCGTTCGCGCGGCGTGACCAGCGCCAGCCGCCGCCGCACCCGGTCGCCCACGACGGGCAGGAAGGCCAGCGGCAGCCGGGGGTCGGACACGCGGCTCAGGCTCGGCCGCAGGTCCGGCATCGCGGGCGACACCAGCGTCAGGGTCCGCACCAGGTCCGGGCGGGAGGAGGCCACGATCAGGGCGATCGCGCCGCCCATCGAGTTGCCGAACAGGTGCACGGGACCGACCCCGAGCGACTCGATGTACCCGACGACCACCTCGGCGTGCGTGGTCATGCTGAACGTGTAGCCGGGGATCGGCTCTGACCGGCCGAACCCCGGCAGGTCCAGCGCGTGCCCGTCGACGTGCCCGGACAGCTGCGCCGCCAGGTCCGTCCAGTTCGTCGCCGACCCGCCGAGCCCGTGCACGTACACCGCGGTGGCCCCGGCCGGCCCGGCGGTGCGCCGGACGTGCACGGTGTGACCGGCCACCTCGACGTAGTCACCGGGCCACGGCTCGATCGTTGTGTCCAACGGCGGTAGCGGCGCGACGGACAGGGGCACGTGGGTGATGGCGGTTCTGCTCGCCTCCAGGGTCTCGGTCACGACTCCAGGATGCCTGCGCGGGGGTCCCCCGAAACGGGAAGCTTTCCGCAACGCTGCTACCAGCGAGTAAGGTTGCCGACGAACCGGCGGGGCGAACCCCGGCCGGTTCCGCGATGTTCAGGTTGGCTGGAGGCACCATGACGGAGACGGCCCAGACCACGGTCGGGCACCACGGCGGCGCGGGACGCGGGGTCCGACTCCCACGCACCGCCCGGCGTGCCCAGTTGCTGGCCGCGGCGCAGGACGTGTTCGTGACCAACGGCTACCACGCCGCCGCGATGGACGAGATCGCCGAGCGCGCGGGCGTCAGCAAGCCGGTGTTGTACCAGCACTTCCCCGGCAAGCTGGAGCTGTACATGGCGCTGCTGGAGTCCCACGTGGACGAGCTGGTCGACCGCGTGCGCGACGCGCTGGCCTCGACCACGGACAACAAGCAGCGGGTCAAGGCGACGGTCGGCGCGTTCTACGACTTCGTGGACGGCGAGGGCCAGGCGTTCCGCATGGTCTTCGAGTCCGACCTGCGGAGCGAGCCGGCCGTGGCGCAGGCCGTCGAGCGCGCGACGACCGACAGCGTGGACGCGATCACCGAGACCATCACCGCCGACACGGGCCTGGACGAGCACCGGGCCCGGCTGCTGGCGGTCGGGCTGGTCGGCCTGAGCCAGGTCACCGCCCGCGCGTGGCTGGCCGACGACCGCAAGGTGAGCAAGGAGGACGCGGTCGCGCTGATCTCCACCCTCGCCTGGCGCGGCATCGGCGGCGGCTTCCCGCTACAGCACCACGACTGATCCGGGACCGCGCCGCGGCGCGTGTCACCGGTCGAGGTCCGCGCACCCCGTCTCGTCGGGCAGCAGCGGGCGGAACACGACGTGGTACGTGGTCGTGCCCTCGCTCCACCGGGTGTCCGGGACGCCCTCGCGCGCCAGGTCCTGGGCGGCTCGCACGTCCGCGCCGGACAGCACGACGCACTGCCCCTCGGCGACGCGCCGCCCGTCCCGGAACGGCGTGAACGGCCACGGCCTGCCGAGTTGCGCCCCGCCGGCGGGCACCGCGCTCGGCGCGTGGGCGACCGCGGCGAACCTGGTGGGCCGGTGCGGCTCGGCCGGGCCCTCGGCGTACTCCGCCAGCGCGCGCCGGAACCGCGCCAACTCCGCCAGGTCGTCCGAGGAGTCGTCGGTCAGGCCGTGCACCCTGGTCACGAACCGCTGACCACCCGATCGAAGGACGAACACCACCTGTGCGCCGTCGACCACCGCCGGGTTGTCGAGGACCCGGTTCCGCGCCAGCCCCACCCGGTGGGCCGCCCGGCGGACCTCCTCGGCCCAACCCCGGTCGACCCGCACCACCTCGGCCGTCCGGAGCGCGCCCTGCCGTGGTCCGGGGCGGATCACGCGGCCGTCGCCGTACAGGCTGAACTCGGGCACCTCCGCCGGGCTGGGAGTCGGCGCGCCGACGACCGACCGGACGCGGAGCACGAGCTGGTCGGGGTCGTCGGGCATCGGCGACGACGCGGTGCACGCGGTCAACAACACGACTGCGACCAGGGGTAACAGCATGGTGATCTCCCTTCCGCCGAGGTGACGGAAGGAGTGCCCGCGGGCGTTGCGCGGCGATTCCCCGTGACAGTTGCTCGTTGGCGCACGGAGGCATCACCCGGAGGCATCGCACCGGCGGCCGGCCGGGCGGCCGACCGGAGCACCGGGGCGGCCGACCGGGGCGCGCTCGGCGGGACCGCCCGCGGCGCGGTCCCGCCGAGCGGCTCACCCCAGCGCGGCGATGTGCGCCGCGACCTCCGCCGACCTCTCCAGCGGCAGCATGTGGCCCGCGCCGGGGTACACGACCAGCTCCGCCGCGACCTCGTCGGCGATGGTCCGCGCGTGCCGCAGGGGCGTCAGCTTGTCCTCCCCGCCGGCGAGGACCACCGTCGGGATGCCCGCGAACCGCTTCAGCGCGCGCACCCGGTCGTGCTCGTCGATGGACGCCCGGAACGCCACCATCGCCACCGGGTTGCACCGGCCGACCATGACCGCGGTGGCGGCCACGTCGCGCCACGAGGGCCGCTTGCCGAACAGCAACCACCGCAGCGGTGGCCGCAGCACCTCGGTCCGCGTCAGCAACCGCTCCCGCCGGAGCTGCGCGAGCCGCCGGTTCGAGGCCGCCTCCCCGGCCGCGAACACCCGTCCCAGCACGCCCGGCAGCCCCAGCGTCGACCCGGCGAGGCCGCCCGCCGAGGTGGCGACGAGCGCGACCCCGGCGACCCGGTCGAGCAGCGCCGGGTGCTGCTCCGCGAGCGCCATGAGCGTCATGCCGCCCATCGAGTGCCCGGCGAGCACGATGCGCCCGGTGGGCACCCGTGCCGCGAGCAGTTCGGCGAGGTCGTCCGCGCACTGCCCGATCGACGAGGTCACCGCCGTCGACGCCGCGGAGCAGCCGTGCCCGCGGTGGTCGTGGCGCAGCACCCGGCCCGGCAGCGCCGCGGCCACGGCGTCCCACGACGTGTGGTCCAGCGTCCAGCCGTGGACCAGCACCGTCGTCACCGGCGCGTCGCGCGGCCCGGTGTCGAGGACGTGCAGCGCCGTCCCGTCGGACGTGCGGAACCGGTGGTCGGTCTCCGGGAGCGCGCTCATCCGAGCAGGAACGAGCGGCGCCACGCCCGCATCCCCGGCTTGCCGACCAGGCCGTTCTCGTCCAGGAACTTCATGATCCGCTCACCGGACCAGCGGATCGTCCCCTGCCAGTGCGGGTTGCCCAGCGCCGCCCGGTGCGCCTCGTCCCGGTCCAGGCCGACGGCCGCGTACACCTCCGGGTTGACGAGCGACCGGGTGATGAACATGGACGTCGTCGCGATCAGCCACCGCTGGTAGGGCAGTTCCTTCCTGGTCAGCGCCGCCATGCCGCGCACCACCTCCTCGCGCGCGAACCGCACGTGCCGCGCCTCCTCCAACACGTGGATGCGGTTGACCATGCGCACCAGCGGCTGCACGGACTCGTCCGCCATCGTCTCGCGCTGCAAGCGGTCCAGCACCTCCTCGGCGACCAGGATCGAGCCGTACAGGGCGGGTCCGTAGCCGATCACCGGGAGCAGCTTGCCCAGCTGGTACGTGTACCGGCGCGGGCCGTAGGGCGGGCACCCGATGCGCTCGACCATGCGGGCGAACATGGTGGAGTGCCGGCACTCGTCGGCGACCTCGGTCAGCGCGTACTGCGCGTGCTTGGTCGTCGGGTCGGAGCGGTAGACCTCCTTGAGCAGCATCCGCATCAGCAGGATCTCGAACCAGAGGCCGACGCTGGCGATGCTGGCCACCTCGTGCCGCGAGAGGTCGATCCGCTGCTGCTCGGACATCCGCTCCCACAGCCCGGTGCCGTAGAGCGAGCAGCGGTGCTCGGGCGTGTAGCGGAGGCCGTCGACCAGCGGCGCGGACCAGTCGATGTCCACCTCGGGGTCGTAGAACTTGTCGGCCGAGGAGTTGAGCAGCCGCTCGGCGGTCTTCTCTCGATCGGCGACCTTCGAGGTCCTCGTCATCGGCCCCTCCGCTTGTTCGGGTATCTGCGACTTGAGGTAACAGTTACTTCTGGTAGCGTGCGTCACATGGCTCGAACTGTCAAGGGCGGGACGGACGCACGCCGGGAGCGCTGGAAGGGCCATCGGGAGGCCCGCCGGGCGGAGTTCGTCGAGGCGACGATCCGCGCGGTCGCCAAGCACGGCCCCGAGGTCGGCATGGACGAGATCGCCGCCGAGGCCGGCGTCAGCAAACCGGTGCTGTACCGGCACTTCACCGACAAGTCCGACCTGTACCTGGCGGTCGGCACGAGGGGCACCGAGCTGTTGATGGCCCGGATGGTCCCCGCCATCGGCCACGACGGGCCCGTGCGCGCGCGCATCCGCGGCATCGTCGACGCCTACCTGTCGGTGATCGAGGAGAACCCGAACCTGTACCGGTTCGTCGTCCGCAAGTCCTTCGCCGACCGGCCCGTCGAGCAGGACGTCGTGACCGAGGACAAGGAGCTGATCGCCGCCGCCCTGGCCCGGCTGCTCGGCGACTACCTGCGGGCGTTCGGCATGGACTCCGGCGGGGCCGAGCCGTGGGCGCACGCCCTCGTCGGCATGGTCCAGAACGCGGGCGACTGGTGGCTCGACCGCCAGTCCATGTCGAGGTCGAGCCTCAGCGACTACCTCACCACGCTCATCTGGCACGCCGTCGACGGCCTGCTCCGCTCCGCGGGCGTCGAACTCGACCCGGACGCGCCGCTGACCACCGGTTTCCCCGAAGGGGCCGCGCGACTGCGGCTCGTCAACGGCGAGGAGGCGTGATGCCCGGAGAGCACGGCGACCACGAGCACGACGACCACGAGCACGACGAGGACGGCTACACCGGCGCGGCGGTGCTCGTCTTCGGCCGGCGCGAGGTGCCCGTCGAGGTGCGGTTGCGCGGGCACTTCCAGCCGATCGACGGGCGGTACCACTGGTACGGCCGGATCGCGGCGAACGACCAGGTCAGCGAGCTGGTCGAGGCGGGCGCGCGCACCGCCGAGCTGCGCACGCCGGGCGGGTCCGCGACGGGGACGCTGACCGACCCGGACCCGTGGCGGCGGTACCGGGTAGCGGGGGTGAGCACACCGCCGTATGGAATTGCCGCTGCTTCGCAGACGGCGGGCGAGGCCGAGGTCGCTGACCTGGGCTGAGCGCGAGGGATGCCGGGCAGGACGGCGTGCGGAAGAAGAAGAGGGGTGCTCCGAGGAGCACCCCTCTTCTTCGTGCCGTGCTCAGTCTCCAGTCACGAAGCCGACTCGGCGGGAGTCGCTGGGACCGATTTCCACGTAGGCGATGCGCGCCGAGGGCACCACGTAACGCGCGCCCTTCTGGTCGACCAGCGTGAGGTGCCCGCTGCCCGCCTTGAGGGCGTCCGCGACCTGCGCCTCCACCTCGTCGGGCGAGAGCGAACTCGACACCACGAGCTCACGCGGGCTGTCCGCGACGCCGACCCTGACCTCCACGCTGACCTCCGTACACGCGTTGACCGCCGGCGGCGGCGGTCAGACAACTGTCGGATCAACCCTAGCCGAGGCCGAGCGCCGCCATGCGCCGCGTGTGGCTCTGCTGGAGCCGCCGGAACAGCGCCGCGATGCCCGCCAGGTCCCCCGAGCCGCGCACGATCAGCTCCGCGAGCCCGTCGCGCTCCGCCACCACGTACTGGGCCTGCGTCAACGCTTCCCCGAGCAGCCGGCGGCCCCACAGCGTGAGCCGGTCCTTGAGCTTCGGGTCCGCCTCGCAGCCGGCGCGGACTTCGCGCTCGGCGAACGCCGAGTGGCCCGTGTCGGCCAGCACGGCGAGCACCAGCTCCTTGGTCGGCTCGTCCAGCCACTCCGCGACCTCGCGGTAGAAGTCGGCCGCCAGGCCGTCGCCCACGTACGCCTTGACCAGGGACTCCAGCCACGACTTGGGCGCGGTGGAGGCGTGGAACGCGTCGAAACCCGCCACGAACGGGTGCATCGCCTCTTCCAGCGAGTGACCGCGCTCGTCCAGGTAGCGCTCGATCAACGCGTAGTGACCGATCTCGGCCGCCGCCATCGCGGAGAGGTCGGCGCGCCCGGCGAGCGTGGGCGCGGTGCGCGCGTCCTCCGCCAACCGGTCGAACGCCGACAGCTCGCCGTAGGCCAGCGCGCCGAGCAGGTCCACCACGCCCTCCGCCACCTGGCCGGACACCACCGACTGACCCGCCTGCGCCTCACCCATGCCCGGGAGCCTAGTCGGGTGTCCTTGGCAACACCGCAGGCACGCGAGTCCGCACCGCGCGTGCCGCTTCCACCCCGAACGGCCTAGTCGGAAGGTAGAGTGGCGTTTTGACGCCCGGTGCGGCGCGGCCCAGCAGGGGCTCGCAGCGGCGCCGACGGCTGACTACGGCGGCACCGTGCCGCCAGGAGAGGGTGCGCGCATACCTCGCAGGCCCTCCCGCGCCACGCCCGGCCGCCCCCTCGGCCGAGAGGCGTCCGGCGCGGTCGAGCGGCCCGTACAGGCCGTGCGCGCTGGTACGAGAGAGGCGATCACCCTGACCGCGACAAACGAGAAGACCCACCTGGACCCGGTGACGTTGGAGCACAGCGAGGC
Source organism: Saccharothrix australiensis (assembly GCF_003634935.1). NCBI lineage: Bacteria > Bacillati > Actinomycetota > Actinomycetes > Pseudonocardiales > Pseudonocardiaceae > Saccharothrix > Saccharothrix australiensis. The sequence goes on along the minus strand of NZ_RBXO01000001.1, from coordinate 1,242,497 downwards.
GGGCGTCCCCGGCGACGACACCTCCCACCCGCTGGCCGCCGACGCCCCCGTCCAGTCCGACGCGCCGACGTTCGCCGAGCTGGGCGTGCGCGCCGAGATCGTCCGCGCGCTGGCCGAGGCCGGCATCGAGCGCACGTTCGCCATCCAGGAGCTGACGCTCCCGCTGGCGCTCGCGGGTGACGACGTGATCGGGCAGGCCCGCACCGGCACCGGCAAGACGCTGGGCTTCGGCATCCCGCTGCTCCAGCGGATCACGGTGCCGGGCGACGGCACGCCGCAGGCGCTGGTGGTCGTCCCGACCCGCGAGCTGTGCCTCCAGGTCACGCACGACCTGACCGACGCGGCCAAGCACCTGGGTGTCCGGGTGCTGGCCATCTACGGCGGCCGGCCGTACGAGCCGCAGATCGCGGCCCTGCGCAAGGGCGTGGACGTGGTCGTCGGCACGCCCGGCCGGCTGCTGGACCTCGCCGAGCAGCGCCACCTGGTGCTGGGCAAGGTGCGCGGCCTGGTGCTGGACGAGGCCGACGAGATGCTCGACCTGGGCTTCCTGCCCGACATCGAGCGCATCCTGCGCATGGTCCCCGACGAGCGGCAGACGATGCTGTTCTCGGCGACCATGCCGGGCCCGATCATCACGCTGGCCCGGACGTTCCTCAACCAGCCCACGCACGTGCGGGCCGAGGAGAACGACGCCGGCGCGGTCCACGAGCGCACCGAGCAGTTCGTCTACCGCGCGCACGCGCTGGACAAGACGGAGCTGCTGGCGCGGGCCCTCCAGGCGCGTGAGCGCGGCCTGTCCATGATCTTCACCCGCACCAAGCGCACGGCCCAGAAGGTCGCGGACGAGCTGGTCGAACGCGGTTTCGCCGCCGCGGCGGTGCACGGCGACCTGGGGCAGGGCGCGCGCGAGCAGGCGCTGCGCGCGTTCCGCAGCGGCAAGATCGACGTGCTGGTGGCGACCGACGTGGCCGCGCGCGGCATCGACGTCGAGGGCGTCACGCACGTCATCAACTACCAGTGCCCGGAGGACGAGAAGACCTACGTGCACCGCATCGGCCGCACCGGTCGCGCGGGCCGCACGGGCGTCGCCGTCACGCTGGTGGACTGGGACGAGACGCCCCGCTGGAAGATGATCAGCGACACGCTCGACCTGGGCAAACCCGAGCCGGTGGAGACGTACTCGACCTCGGACCACCTGTTCGCCGACCTGGACATCCCGGCGGGCTCCACCGGTCGGCTGCCGCTGGGCCTGCGCACCCGCGCCGGCCTGGGCGCGGAGCCGGAGGAGAACCTCAAGGGCGACCGCAAGGCGCGCGGGCGCAAGCGCAAGCGCGGCTCGGGCGCGGACGACGAGGCGCCCGCCGAGCGGGGCACGACCCCGGCGACCGGGGAGGGCGGCACCCGCACGCGCCGGCGTCGGCGCAGTCGCGGCGGTGTCGTGGCGGCGGGCGAGGGCGCGGCCGAGGCCGCCGCCGGGACCCCGTCGGCCGATGAGCCTCCGAAGGCGGTCGAGACCCCGGCGGAGGCACCCGCGGAGGCCACCGGCGCCGCCAAGCGCACCCGCCGCCGCAAGCCCGCCGAAGCCGTCGCCGAGGCGACCGCGGTGACGACCGCCGAGGCAGACAGCGAGGCGTCCGCCGACGCGGTGACCGAGGCGCCTGCCCCGAAGCGCACCCGCACCCGTCGGCGCAAGCCCGCCGAGCCGGCCGCCGCCGAGGGCACCACCGAGCCGGCCGCCGCCGAGGCCACTCCGGTCACCGAGGCCACCCCGGTCACCGAGGCCGCCCCGGTCGCCGACGCACCGGCGGAAGGCGCGGCGGACGCGCCGGCCGAGGCCGCGCCCAAGCGGACCCGCCGCCGCAAGCCCGCCGAGGGCGCGGCCGACGGCGTCGAGGCCGCCGAACGCCCCCGCCGGCGCAAGGCGGCGGAGCAGGCCGCGCCGGAAGCGGGCACGGAGCGCCCGCCCAGCCGCAAGGCCGACGCCTCCGACGCGGAGGACTCCGACGAGCGGCCCCGCCGCCGGCGGCGTCGCCGCACGGGTGCGGAGGCCGAAGGTTCCGCGGACGCCCTCCCGTCGGCAGACTGACTCCTTACACGGATCACCGGCCACGTGCGGCAGCATGTGGCCGGACAGATCACCGAACCATCGGGAGCCGGGCAGTGGGCCAGCCGGAACAGGCGGAGTCGAACGGTCGGGTCGTGCTGGGCGCCGAGGGGCAGCCGGCCCCCGGACCCGACCACCAGGCCGCCGTCGACACCGAAGACGTCCTCGCGGAACCGGTCTCCCCGGACCCGGCCGGCACCCGACCGACCGACCCGGCACCGGATGGCACGGCACCGGATGGCACGGCACCGACCGACCCGGCACCGACCGACCGGGAGCCGGCCGGATCGGGGCCGTCCGGTTCGGCACCGGACGGCACGACGACGACCGGATCAGGGACGACCGGATCGGGGACGACCGGCACGGCACCGGACGGCACGGGGACGACCGACGAGCCCGTCGGGCCCGTCCGCACGTGGCGGACGCGGGGCGACTACCTCGCCCTCGCGCTGCTGGTGGTCGGCGTGCTGGTGGCGAGCACGCTGGTGTGGGCCTTCAGCGACGCCCGGCACACGGTGTCGCAGACCGGCCCCAGCCAGGTCACGCCGCTGCCGCCGGCGACCGTGCTGCCGCCGACCCTGGCCGAGGTGTGGCGTGCGCCGAGCGGCGCCACGCCGGCACCGGTCGCCCTGGACTCGGTGGTCGTGACGGGCCACGACGGCGAGGTCGTCGGCCGCGACGCGCTGACCGGCGACGTCCGCTGGCGGTACAGCCGCAACTGGCCCCTGTGCACGGTGAGCACCGCCTGGGGCAAGGCGTTCGCGCTGTACCGCAAGGACACCAACTGCTCCGAGCTGACCACGCTGGACATGGCCTCCGGCAAGCGCGGCCCGCAGCGCAACGGCGACGCCGCCCTCGACACCCGCCTGCTCGACGAGGGCTCGCACGTGGTGACCACGGGTGAGACGTACTTCGAGGTGTACCGGCGGGACGACCTGGTGCGGTCGCTGGAGTACGGCACGCTGCGCGCCATCGTCAACGCCAACAAGCAGCCCCGGCCGGGCTGCCGGTACGGCTCGTTCGCGGTGAGCAGCGGCAAGGTCGCGGTGGTCGAGCGCTGCCACCACCAGGACCCGTCGGACCGGATCACCGTCCTCAAGCCCAACCCCGAGAAGTCCGACGAGCCGCACGTGCTCAGCAGCGTGATCATCGGCGAGAAGGACGCGCGGGTCGTCGCGGTGACCGGCAACCGGGTCGCGGTGGCCGCGCCGGGCAAGCTGATCGTGTTCGACGCGGAGACCGGCGGCCTGGTCCAGGAGCACCCGGTCGACGTGACCGCCGACGAGCTGCGCGGCGACCCGCCCGGCCGGGTGGTGCCGACGCTGACCAGCACGGCGAACGTCTACTGGTTCACCGGGTCGCGCACCGTCGCGCTGTCGCTGGTCGACCTGAGCCCCGTGTGGTCGACCCCGTCGCGGGGCCCCGGCACGACCCTCGCGGGCCGGGTGCTGATCCCGGTCCCGGAGGGCCTGAGGGTCGTCGACCAGGTCACCGGCGCCGAGGTCGGCCGGATACCGGTGGACCGGGGCGGTTACGACGGTCCCGTGCAGCTGGCCACCGAGGGCCCCGTGGTGCTGGAGCAGCGCGGCGACACCCTGGTCGCGCTCCGCTGATCCGGGCACGCGCACCCGCGCTCGGTGCGGCACACTGCGAAGCGTGTACTCGCAGCTCAGTCCGCACCGCGCGGAGCGCGTGGACCTGCCCGGTCGGTTCGGCCCCGTGGCCGCCCTGCGCGCGCCGGCCACCGGCGCGGACCTGGGCGCGACGGCGCTGCTGACACCGGGGTACACCGGGTCCAAGGAGGACTTCGCCCCGCTGCTCGACCCGATCTCCGAGGCGGGCCTGGAGGTCGTGGCGATCGACCTGCCCGGCCAGTACGAGTCCGCCGGCCCGCTCGCCGAGGCCGACTACCGCCCGGCGTCCCTGGGCGCGGCGCTGGCCGAGCTGGTGGAGAAGCTCGCGGCGGACGGGCGGCGCGTGCTGCTGCTCGGCCACTCCTACGGCGGTCTGGTGGCGCGCGGCGCGGTGCTCGCGGGCGCGCCGGTGTCCGGCCTGACGCTGCTGTCGTCCGGCCCGGCCGAGCTGCCGCCCGGCGAGCGCCGCACCGCCCTCGACTACGGCGAGGTCGTCCTGCGCGAGCAGGGTATCGAGGCGTCGCAGCGGCTCACCGAGGCACGCGCGGCCCTGCACCCGCGCTGGTCGCTGCTCCCGCAGGAGCTGAAGGACTTCTACAAGGAGCGCTTCCTGCGCTCGACCGCAGCCGGCCTGCTCGGCATGGGCGACGCGCTGCGCACCGAACCGGACCTGGTCGCCAAGCTGGCGAGGGTGCTGCGCACGTCGGGCGTGCCGTGCCTGGTCATGTGCGGCGAGCTGGACGACGCGTGGTCGGCCGCCGGGCAGCGCGACATGGCCGAACGCCTCGACGCCGACTTCGCCGTGCTCAAGGGCGTCATGCACTCGCCGAACACCGAGGCCCCGGACGCCCTCCTGGCGACGCTGCTGCCGACGTGGCGGGCGTGGCTGTGTTGAGCGGGTTGTGTTGGATTGGCCCGACTCTGTGTTGGATTGGCCCGACTCCGTCGGGCGGCTCGGCCGCCTGGAAGTCGGCGGCTCGCGGGGCGGGTTACGCCGATCGAAGAGCGTGATCGGCCAAACCCGCGCCACGAACCACCGACGCGGCCTCGCTGTGTTGGATGGCCCGACTCCGTCGGGCGGCTCGGCCGCCTGTTAGTCGGCGGCTCGCGGGGCGGGTTGCGCCGATCGAAGAGCGTGATCGGCGAAACCCGCGCCACGAACCACCGACGCGGCCTCGCTGTGTTGGATGGCCCGACTCCGTCGGGCGGCTCGGCCGCCTGTTAGTCGGCGGCTCGCGGGGCGGGTTGCGCCGATCGAAGAGCGTGATCGGCGAAACCCGCGCCACGAACCACCGACGCGGCCTCGCGAGCGCGAGCAGGAGCGACGGGCGAGTGGGCGACAGGGGTGCGGGTGCGGGCTGGGGGTGGGCCTGGCTAGCTGGGCGGCTCCTCAGGCCCACCAGAAGGACCACAGGGCGGTTGCGCCGGCTGCCAGGACTACCAGGCCGCACGTGGTGGCCGCCCAGCCGGTGCGGCGGTCGGCGAAGATCTGTGCCACCACCGCCACCACGGCCGCCACGGCGTGGCCCACGACCACGTCGACGCCTGGCCCCGGCAGGTCGTGCGACCCCGCGTAGACCTGCACGCCGATGAGCGCCAGGGCCAGCAGCACGAGGCCCACGGCCACGGCGCCGCTCGCGCCGCGCCAGACCCGCAGCGCCCTGGGCTCGGTCTCCACGTTCGTCACGGATCTCCCTACGGCGCGAGCAGAGCCCACGGATCGAGTGTCGGCGCCGCCTGCCGGCCCTCCGGGCAGCTGCGGCGGAAGTCGCACCACGTGCACTGGTTGCCGGTGCGGGGCGGGAACAGGACCTCCGGGTCGCCACCCGCCGCGAGGGTGTCGCCGGCCAGACCCAGCTCGTCCGCCGCCTCCTCCGCCCGCGACACGTGCCGGGCCAGGCTCTCCTCGGTGTGCTCCCACACCGACACCGTGCCGGTGGGCAGGTGGTGCAGCTCCACCCGGTGGCACGGCTTGCGCAAGGTACGCCGCGCCGCCAGCGCGTACAAGGCCAGGGCCTGCGAGCCGCGGGCGTCGTCCACGGTCAGCGCGTGCCGCCCGGTCTTGTAGTCGACGATGACCAGCTCGCCGTCCCTCAGGTCGATGCGGTCGACCCGGCCCTCGGCGACGATCTTCGACGTGGGCGTGGACACCCAGCGCTCGATGCCCACCGGCTCGATGGACGTGTCCAGCTCGTCCACGTAGCCGCGCACCCAGCCCTCGGCCCGGCCCCGGTAGACGGCGGCCTGCTCCTCGTCGCGGAAGCCGTCGTTCTTCCAGTGCCGGTGCAGCAGCGCGACGGCCTGCTCCGGCGTCCGCTTGGCGGCGGGCAGGTCGAACAGCGCCTTCAGCGCGTTGTGCACCACCGCGCCCAGCGTGTTGTGCGCCCAGGCGCCGCCGCGCGGCGGCGCGGGCCGGTCGAGGTAGGCCATGCGGAACCGACGCGGGCAGTCCGCCCACGTGGCGAGCTTGGCCGGCGTCACCCGCACCAGCTTCTTCGGCATCGCGCCGAAGTCGAACCCCAACTGCTCCTGCACGGCGCCAACGCTACCGAGCGGCACCGACGGCCCACGCACTGCCCGCGACCGGCCGACGTCGGTTCACGCGGGCGGCCTAACCGACCAGCACCTTGCACCCGGTCGCCCGGTCGGCGATCGCGTCCAACACATCAGGTGATGTGGACTCCGCGCCGAGTCGCACGGTTTTGTTGGTGCCGTGGTAGTCCGACGAGCCCGTCACCAGCAGCCCCAGGTCACCGGCCAGCCCGCGCAGCCGGGCGCGGGTGCCCGCGTCGTGGTCGGGGTGGTCCACCTCGACACCGGCCAGCCCCAGCTCCGCCAGGTCCGCCAGCACCCCGTCCGACACGATCGGGCCGCGCGAGGCGGCGAACGGGTGCGCGAGCACCGTCACCCCGCCCGCCTCGGAGATCATCTCGATGGCGCGGGCCACCGGCGTGTCGGTGCGCGGCACGTAGTACCGCCCGCCGGTCAGGTAGCGGGCGAACGCCTCGTCCACGGTGGCGACCACGCCGGCCCGGATCAGGGCCATCGCGAGGTGGGGACGCCCCGCCGGCGCGTCGGCGGGCATGGCCGCCATCAGCTCGTCGGGGTCGATGGGGAACCCGTCCTCGACCATGCGCAGCGCCATCTTGCGCAGCCGCTGCCGCCGGTCGGAGCGCAGCCGCAGCTGCTCCTCGACCAGGGCGGGCGAGGTCGGGTCGTAGAGGTAGGCCAGCAGGTGGACGGTGATGACCCTGCCCCGGCCGTCGTCGGACGCGCACGACAGTTCCGCGCCGCGCACCAGCCGCAGGCCGGCGGGCAGCGCGTCGGCCGCCTCCGCCCAGCCTGCGGCGGTGTCGTGGTCGGTCAGCGCGACCGCGGACAGGCCGGTGGCCGCCGCGGCGGCCACCAGTTCCGCGGGCGTGTCGGTGCCGTCGGACTCGGTCGAGTGGGTGTGCAGGTCGATTCGCACCCGCCCAGTCTGACCTACGGCACCATCTTCTTCCCGCGCGCCGCCCGCTGCGCCTTGATCATCGAGAAGCGCTCCGCCTGCGCCTTCTTGTCGCCGAAGGTCAACTCCGAGATCGCGTCGTAGACCTCCTCGGGGTTGGGCAGGTACTCGATCCGGTTGAGCGCCTGGATCTGACCCGCCGACTCCACGACCAGGGTGCCGAACCCGAACATGCGCCCGAGCACCGAGCGCTCGTAGGTCAGGTCGGTGACCTTGCTGATCGGCATCATGGCGACCTTGGTCTCGAAGACCCCCGAGGAGATCATGAACCTCTTGTCGGTGACCACGATCCGCTCCACCCACCACTCCATGACGAAGTAGGCCAGCCTGAGCAGCACGAACAGCGCCGCGTACCAGAGGATGTTCTGCACCACGCCCAGGTTGTCGGGCAGCAGGTACGAGATCATCATGGCGCCGGCGAGCAGCGCCGCCGCCTCCAGGAGATCCCAGAGCAGGCTGGTCCAGTGCCTGCGGACCCGGATGACCCGACGCTCCGTGGGGAGCAGGTACTCGTCGGGGTCGCGTGGTGCGAACATGCCTTCGACCTCTCGCCGTAGGGAGGGAGGAGCCGGGGGCGACTCAGAACAATTGTTTCACGAAGGTGATGAGCGCCTCAGCAGCTTCCCGCAGCGTGCCCAGGATGTTCTGCACCAGCTGAGCCGCCTGCTGCGGCTCCGCGATGAGGAAGAACAGGAGCAAGCCGACCCCGGCGAAAGTGAGAATCTTTTTCAGATTCACGGTGATCAACCCCGTTCGCTACCCGCACCCGTTTGGCGCCAGTGAAAACCGTTGTACCGCACCGCGCGGCACCTTGGGAGTTTTGTACCGCACCTGGGGTAGCCGGCTGCACCGCCGTTCCGGTGTGACTACGCTGAGTCACCGTGACCGCCGATCGCGCCTTCCTGATCCGCTGTGTCGGAGGCATCATCCATGACTCCAACGGGCGACTACTACTCGTGCGGAGGGCGAATCCGCCAGGTGAGGGACGGTGGTCGATACCGGGTGGACGAGTGGAGCCGGGCGAGGACGACCGGACCGCGCTGACCCGCGAAGTCCTGGAGGAGACCGGACTCTCCGTGACAGTGGGCCGGTTCGTCGGCAGCGTCACCCGACCGGCCGCACACAGTCTCTACGACATCCACGACTACGCCTGCCAGGTGCGATCCGGCGTGCTCCGAGCGGGGGACGACGCTACGGACGCACGATGGGTGACGACTGCGATCTTGGCCACACTTCCGCTGTCGGAGGGCCTCCTGGAGGCGCTCCGGGGGTGGGGGCAGCTCCCCTGGGCCTGATCGACTTCGCCCGTTCGGGCGACGGCGCGCCGGGTGTTCAAGCCCTGTTCACAGGCCGTTCAACCCGCGTTGCGGCGCGGCGGCGACGGGCGGCGGGGCACTCCGACCGGACCTCAGGGCAACCAGACCAGGCGCTGCCCGTGCAGGGCGGTCTTCGCGAGCGCCTTCGCCGAGCGGACCTCGCCGCCCTCGAACCGGACCAGCCCGAGCACCCCGAACGTCTCGCCGTCCGCCGCCAGGTCGTCCCGGCCGGGCAGCACGTGCGCCAGGCCCTCCGCGTACGCCTCGTGGCTGACCCACCACACCGGCCGGTCCAGTTCCCGCAGGGCGCGGACGAACTCGCCGCCCGGCAGGTAGGCCAGGGTGCTGCTGGTCAGCACCACCAGCGGCAGCTCGGCGGGCACGCGCGCGGCGGCCGCGGCGAGGTCGGCCACGGCGTCACCGACCACGAACTCCGGCGGCGCCTTGCGCTGCACCGCCGCGGCCACGCCGAACAACCGCAGCCGCTCCGGCTGGTCGGCCCAGACGCACGCCTCCAGCCACGCGTAGGCGTCCTCGTCGCCGAGGTCGACGGGCGCGCGGTCCAGCCCCACCCTGGCCGCCACCTTCACCGCCTTGGGGATCCTGGGCAGGTCCGCGCCGGGAGCCAGTTCCAGCGCGCAGTGCAGCCCCAGCGCGGCCTTGGCCGGACCGGCGACGAGCTGCCCGGCCTGCTGGGTCTGGAACCGGTAGCCGTACCGGTCCAGCCCCAGCAGCAGGCCGGCCGCGCAGCCCACCTCCAGCAGGCCGACCGGCCCCTTCACCATCGCGACCGCCGGGTACAGCAGCGCGGCCCGGCGCACCTCGTTGGTCTGCGTGGACCGGGTCGAGACCAGTTCCCGCATCCGCTCCGCCCGGTCCAGCACGAACGACCGGAACAGCGGCCAGGTGCGCTCGTCCGCCCCGTACGTGCCGCCCAGCGACGGGTAGTAGTTCGACAGCTCGTGGAACGGCTCGGCCTGGAGCAGCCGGTGCGCCGCCGCCAGGAACAGCGTCGGGTACGCGAACCGCTCGGGCGCGGCGGTGAGGAGGGCGGCGACCTCCGGGTCGGCGGCGGCGTGCGCGGCCAGGTGCTCGTAGAGGGGCGACACGCCGTGCGCTTCCAGGCGCGCGAACTCGGACAGTCGCCGCCGCACCAGGTCCAGAGACGTCACGTCACTCCTTCGTCCGAATCCGCACCAGCGGCACCGCACCCGACCCGTGCGCTCCGACCTGCGGCCCGACAGCCCGACCGGGACCCGGCCGCTCGGCGGCCCGACCGCGCCAGGGGCTCACCAGGCGGAAGGCTCCGGCCTGCCCGGCTGCTCGCCACCGCGGCTGTCGCCGTACGAGCGCTTGGGCACCATCACCTTCCTCCGGAACACGCACACGACCGTGCCGTCCTGCTTGTAGCCGCGGGTTTCCACGTACACGACGCCGCGGTCGTCCTTGGACTTCGACGGCGTCTTGTCGAGCACCTCGGTCTCACCGTAGATGGTGTCGCCGTGGAAGGTCGGCTTGATGTGCCGCAACGACTCCACTTCCAGGTTCGCGATGGCCTTGCCCGACACGTCCGGCACGGACATCCCCAGCAGCAGCGAGTAGACGTAGTTGCCGACCACCACGTTCTTGCCGAAGTCGGTGGTCTCCGCCGCGTAGTGCGCGTCCAGGTGCAGCGGGTGGTGGTTCATGGTCAGCAGGCAGAACAGGTGGTCGTCGTACTCGGTCACGGTCTTGCCGGGCCAGTGCTTGTAGATCGCGCCGACCTCGAACTCCTCGTAGTAACGCCCGAACTGCACCGCACGCCTCCGTTGGCTACTGGTCGAGGGCCTGTGATCGAACACCCTCACGACCGGGACGACAGTCTGAACGCGGGAGGAGTACCCTCGGCAACTGGTCTGTGAGCGACTCCACCGCCGCGGACGACCGACCCGAGGAGGTGAGGACCACCGATGAGCAACGACCCCCATCCTGCGAGTACCTCGCGCGTCCTCCCCGGTGGGTCCGCAGCACGCAGCTAGGCCCAGCGCTGTCCGGTCGGGGACGTGCCGTCGTCATGTGATCGCGAGTCGACGCCCCCTGTCTGGAGGACCCGTGCGCAGCTTGCCCTCCCTCGGCGGCCTGAGAGGCCGCTCGTCCGACCGAGGCCGGCCGTCGGTGCCCATCCCCGTGCCGCTGTCGGCGTACGTCGTCGACTGCGGCGTGTACGTCGAGGGCACGCGGCTGACCGGCCACTGGTCGCACACCGACGCCGTGGACGAGGTCCGCAAGCGCGGTGACGGGTTCGTCTGGATCGGCCTGCACGAGCCGGACGAGGAGCAGATCCAGGGCGTCGCGGACACGTTCGGCCTGCACGAGCTGGCCGTGGAGGACGCCGTGCACGCCCATCAGCGCCCCAAGCTGGAGCGTTACGACAACACGCTGTTCATGGTGCTCAAGACCGTGCGGTACGTGCAGAACGCGTCGCCGGACACGGCCAACGAGATCGTGGAGAGCGGCGAGATCATGGTCTTCCTGGGCCGGGACTTCGTGGTCACGGTCCGGCACGGCAACCACTCCGGCCTCGCCGCCGTGCGCCGCGAGCTGGAGGACGACCCGGAGAAGCTGCGGGTCGGCCCGGCCGCCGTGCTGTACTCGATCGCCGACCACGTGGTGGACAACTACCTGGAGGTGACCGACCACATCGAGGACGACATCGACCAGATGGAAGCGCTCGTGTTCGCGCCGCGCAGCCGGGTCAGCGCCGACCAGATCTACCTGATGAAGCGCGAGGTGCTGGAGCTGCGCCGCGCCGTGATGCCGCTGGCGGTGCCGCTGCGCCGGCTCGCCGAGGGCTACACGCCGCTGATCCCGGAGCAGGTGCGCTCGTACTTCCGCGACGTCGACGACCACCTCACCGAGGTGTCCGAGCGGGTGATGAACTTCGACGAGCTGCTGACCACCCTGGTCGACGCGACGCTGGCGAAGATCACGCTCCAGCAGAACTCGGACATGCGCAAGATCTCCGCATGGGTCGCCATCATCTCGGTGCCGACGATGGTGGTGGGCGTGTACGGCATGAACTTCGACTACATGCCGGAGACGCACTGGAAGTACGGCTACCCGATGGTGATCACGGTCATCCTGGTCGCCTGCCTGACGCTGTACCGAATATTCCGTCGGAACCGCTGGTTGTAGCCCCCTCCCAGTCCACCCCGACCCGACGGGACGCCCCGACATGACCAGAATGCTGACCAACCTGCGCTTTTGGATCCTGGCCTTCCTCCTGGGCTGGCTCACCACGGTGACGGTGCTGATCGCCACGGGCGGCTAGCCCCTCGCCGCGCCGGCGGGACCGCCGACCGTCCACGGTGGACGCCGGCGGGGCGGTCACTCCCAGGGCCGGGTCTGCCACGTGAACGGGATGCCGTGGCCCGCCCCGGCGCCCAACCGCAGCGAGACGCCGCTCGGCCACAGCTTCAGCAGCAGGTGGAAGTCGGTCGCGCCGGCGCCGCTCAGCCCCCGCCTCGGCTCGAAGACCAGCAGCGCCAAGGGCGCCATCGGCGTGGCGCGGGCCGCCGCGTCGGCCAGGACCGCGCGGCCCGCGGCGCGGTCGGCGGGCGACACCGAGTGCCACACCACGGAGTGCCACACCACGGTGAGCACGTCCCGCTCCGGCCGGGCGAGCTGCTCGACCAGCCACTCCGGCCCGGTGGCCCGGCGCACCGGCACGGGGTCGAGCTGGGCGAGGTCCAGGGCGTCGCGGAGGCGTTCCCACCGCCGGAGCTGGTCGCCCCACACGAACGACGACAGGTGCAGCCGCCCGTCCTCGGTCGACACGTCGACCGGGTCGAGGTCGCAGCCGGCCCGCCGCACCAGGCGCAGGTTGTGCGACAGGTCGACGGGCGGCCGGCCGGTCCACCCGACGTCGAGCGCGAAGGGGCTGCCGACGTCGCCGAACAGCTCGTCGCCGACCCGGTACGCCACCCGGTGCGGGCGCAGGTTCAGGCCACCGGACGCGCCGACCTCCAGCAGCCGCACGGGGAACGGGGTGCGCCTGCCCGCCGCCTCGGCGGCCAGGTGGGTCGCCGTCTGGAGGCCGCCGAACAGCGGCGCGCTGCGGCCCGGCTCGTTGGTCTGCACGGCGGTCGCGTCCACCAGCGCCCGCAGGCGGTCGGTGTGCTCGTGCAGGACCGGCAGCGCGTCGTCCCACAGGGTTGCCAGGCGCGGCTCGCCGCCCGCGGTCGGGTAGTGCGCGGCCAGTCCGGGCGCGCGGCCCTCCAGCACCAGGCGGTGCAGCGCGCCCGCGAACCGCAGGCCCGGCACCGAGCCCTTCCGGTCGCACACCGCGCCCGCCATGACCCGCGCGGTCACGCCGCCGCGCGTCAGGTCGGCCGCGGCCGACACCAGCAGGGCGTGGGTGAGCGGGCTGTGTTCCCGGCAGACGCGGGCCGCGTCGAGGAACAACTCGGCGAGCACACCGCGCAACGCTAGTCGGATTCCGGTCCCGCGACAGCGGGGTGCGCGCGCATTTCACCCTTTCACTGGCAGCGTGTCGCGCACGGCGGATGCCCTTAGGCTCGATGGGTGCCGAGGGTGCTCGCGGTGGCGGACGAGGTGGTCGAGCGGTTGTGGACCGACCAGGTGCGGCGGCACGGGGTCGACCTGGTGGTCGCGGCGGGCGACCTGCCGTTCGAGTACCTGGAGTTCCTGTCCTCGGCCCTGGACCGGCCGTGCGTGTTCGTGCCCGGCAACCACGACCCCGACCTGGCGGGGTACGCGAAGGTGCGCGGGCTGTGGACGAAGGCGGGCATCCCGGCGCGGTGGCCGGGGCCGGCGGGCGGCGTCAACGCCGACGGGCGGGTGGTCGACGTGGCGGGACTGCGGATCGCCGGGCTGGGCGGCTCGATCCGCTACAACGACGGGCCCAACCAGTGGACCGAGCGCCAGCAGGCGCGGCGGGCGCGGCGGGTGGTGCGGCGGGCGGCGTGGCGTCGCCTGCGCGACCGGCGCGACGTGGACATCCTGCTGACCCACTCGCCACCGCTGGGCTGCGGCGACGAGCCGGACCCGCCGCACCGGGGGTTCGCGTGCCTGCACGACGCCGTGCGCCGCCTGCACCCGCCGCTGCTGCTGCACGGGCACATCCACCCCCACGGCAGGCCCCGGCCGGACCGGGTGCTCGGCGGCACGCGTCTGGTCAACGTGGTCGGGTACAAGGTGTTGGAGGTGCCGGGAGGGCGGGCGACGCCCTCCGCCGGGCACGAGGCGGGACGAGGACCGCAGCGACCGCGCGAAGAGGAGGACGACGATGCGCCGTGACACCGGGTTCCCCGCCGCCGACGCGGAGAACGACTTCCTGCGGGCCCGCCGGCGGCAGGTGCTGTCCCGCCTGGCGACGTGGCTGCGCCGGGAACCGGACGACGTCAACATCATGCTGCCGTTCCACGAGGTGGTGGAGGCGCTGGGGTACGCGGGCGAGCGGCGGCTCGGCCTGCGGACCATCCGGCTGGACTCCATCGTGGGCAGCGTCGACCGCACCCGCGACTTCGACCGGCGCTTCCGGCCGACGTCCGCGCGGGTGCGCGAGCGGTGGCAGCGGCTGGCGCTGGCCACGCGCCGGGGCGAGGCCGTGCCGCCGATCGAGGTCTACCAGGTCGGCGACCTGCACTTCGTCCAGGACGGCCACCACCGGGTGTCCGTCGCCCACGCGCTGGGGCTGACCGTCATCGACGCGTACGTGACGGCGGTCGTCACCCGCATCGACGCGCACGGCATCCGCCACCGGGGCGACCTGATCGTCAAGGACTACCGGCGGCTGTTCCTCGAACGCGTGCCGCTGCCCGGCGAGGCACGCGCGGAGGTGCTGCTGTCGGACCCGTGGGACTACGCCGAGCTCGGCGAGCACGTGGAAGCCTGGGGCTTCCGCCTGATGCAGGACGAGGGCGCCTTCCTGGACCGCCCGACGATCGCCCTGCGCTGGTACCGGGAGGAGTACGTGCCGGTGGTCGGCATGTTGCGGCAGGCGGGCCTCGTCGGCGACCGCACCGAGACCGAGGCGTACCTGTGGGTGGCGGCGGAGCGCTACCGGCTCATCCGCACCCACCGCTGGGACCCCGACGTGATCGACACGATCCGCACCGCGCGCCGGGGGTAGCCGGCCCGCCGGACGCCGCCTCTCACCCGTCCGTGTGACGAGCGGGCAGGACGCGGCCCGCTCACCCGACCGCACACCCCGTCGACGCGCCCGCCGACCGCACACCTCGGGGGCGCGGGTGCCACCCGCCGCCCGCACGGGTGGTTCGCCGACCGCAGCCCCTGCGGTCGGCGGCACCGGCCGGGAAGTGCCGCCGCGACACTTCCCGCGACCGGCTTCAGGCCGTCTGACCCGGCTCCACCAGCTCCCGCAGCCGGGGCGGCATCCGCTTCTCCAGGCCGAACGGTTCGAGGTGCGCCTGGAGGACGCCGTCGAAGGCGCGCTTCACCGACGCCGTGTCCCAGGTGTCGCTCTCCAGGATCGGCTGCTTGAAGTACGGGTGCCCGACGAGGTGCAGCTGCCGCCCGTTGCACCGGACGATCTGCCCGGTGATGCCGTCGGACGCGTCGCCGAGGAGGAACAGCACCAGCGGCGCCACCTTGCCCGGCGTGCGGTCGGCGGGGATCGCCCGCAGGGACCGCTCGGACTTCCACACCATCCGGGTGTGCGCGACCGGGCAGACCGCGTTCACCCGGACGCCCTCGCCCTCCAGGTCCAGCGCCCACGACGTGCTCAGCGACGCCACCGCGCCCTTGGTCGCCGCGTAGGTCGCCAGTTTGCGCTGCCCGAAGAACGCCCCGGACGAAATGTTCACGATGGAACCGCGACGCTGTTCGCGCATCACGCGCATCGCCGCGATTCCGGTGTATATGACACCCAGCAGGTTGACTTCGACCGTCCGGCGCACCGATTCCGGGTCGTCGTCCCACGGCTGGGTCTCGTAGTTCAGCCCGGCGTTGTTCACCAAGCCGTCCAGCCGGCCGAACTCCGTCACGCACATTCCGACGATCTTCTCGGCCTCGGTCGGATCGGTGACCGTGTGTGCGCTGGCCACCGCACGCCCGCCGTACCCCCGGATGTGCTCGGCGACCTGTTCGGCCAGGTCAGCGTCGACGTCGTTGACCACGACCGCCGCACCGGCCTGTGCCGCGTGCATCGCGTAGGCTTCGCCCAACCCACGTCCCGCACCGGTGATCACGACTGCTTTCCCGTCAAGAATCCCCATCGCGCGCTCTCTTCTGTGCTCGGCGGTTTCCCCTGCCCCCGACGCCGTTGGTCGGGGCATCCCCGCCTTCGACCAGGGTGGGGACGGACCGGAGCGAAAGAAGTGCGAAAGCGGCGAGTTGCGCCTTTGCTGCGCTGAATGGCCTATGGAGTTCGTCCCGGCCGATGGTCCCGGCTGGTCGGTAACTCCCCGTGACGGGCATCGAACGGGGGCCATCCGCGCAGGTCGGATGGCCCCCGACGCCGCTCAATCGCCGGAATACGTGAGGTTGCGCCCGCTGTTCGGGTCGAACAGCTGCACCTTGTCCGCGTCGAACCAGATCTCGGCCGGCTCGCCCTCGGTCGCCGACGACGCGGCGGACAGCCTGGTCACGAGCGCCACGCCCTCGCCGGGGACATCGGCCGACCCGGCGTCGGCGGCCAGCTCGGCGAGTTCCGCCGACGTGGCCTGCTCGCCCGACAGGCTGAAGTAGGCGAACTTGTCCGAGCCCATCGACTCCAGCACGTCCACGTGGCTGGTGAACGTCACCCCGTTGGCCCGCGACGCCTCGTCCACCAGGCGGGCGTCCTCGAAGTGCTCGGGCCGCAGCCCCACGATCACTTCGCGCGGCGCGTCACCGGCCGCCAGCAGGCCGCGCACCCGGTCGGTGAGCGGCACGTCGCCCAGCGGCGAGCGCAGCACCCCGTTCTCCAGCCCGGCGGGCACGAAGTTCATCGACGGCGAGCCGATGAACCCGGCCACGAACAGGTTCGCCGGGTGGTCGTAGAGGTACTGCGGCGCGCCGATCTGCTGCACCGCGCCGCCCCGCATCACCACGACCCGGTCGCCGAGGGTCATCGCCTCGGTCTGGTCGTGCGTCACGTAGACGGTCGTGGTGCCGAGCTGCTTCTGCAAGCGGGACACCGACGTCCGCATCTGCACGCGCAGCTTGGCGTCCAGGTTGGACAGCGGCTCGTCCATCAGGAACGCCTTGGGGCTGCGCACGATCGCCCGGCCCATCGCCACGCGCTGCCGCTGGCCGCCGGACAGGTTGGCCGGCTTGCGGTCGAGGTGCTGCGTGAGGTCGAGGATCTCCGCCGCGTCGCGGACCTTCTTCTCCACGGTGGCGTCGTCCACCTTCGCCAGCCGCAGCGGGAAGGCCATGTTCTCCTTCACCGTCATGTGCGGGTACAGCGCGTAGGACTGGAACACCATCGCGATGTCGCGGTCCTTGGGCGCGCGCTCGTTGACGCGTTCGCCGCCGATGCGCAGCTCGCCCTGCGTGATGTCCTCCAACCCGGCGATCATGTTGAGGGTCGTGGACTTGCCGCAGCCCGACGGGCCGACCAGGATGACGAACTCGCCGTCGGCGATCTCGATGTCCACGTCCCGGACGGCCACCGCGCCATCGGGGTACTGCTTGGTCACCTTGTCCAGCACGATCTCGGCCATTGCTTCACCCCTTGACGGCGCCGGAGGTCAACCCGGCGACGATCCGACGCTGGAAGAACAACACGAACAGGATGATCGGGACCGTGATCACCACGGCCGCCGCGGCGATCGACCCGGTCGGGTCCTCGAACTGGGAGCCGCCGGTGAAGAACGACAGCGCCACCGGGACCGTGCGGGACCTCTCGGTGGAGGTCAGCGAGATCGCGAACAGGAAGTCGTTCCAGCAGAAGATGAACACCAGGATCGCCGTGGTGAACACGCCCGGCGCGGCGAGCGGCGCGATGACCCGGCGGAACGCCTGGCCGGGCGTCGCGCCGTCCATCTTGGCCGCCTTCTCCAGCTCCCACGGTATCTCGCGGAAGAACGCCGACAGCGTGTAGATCGCCAGCGGCAGGCCGAACGTGATGTAGGGCAGGATCAGGCCCGGCCACGTGTCGAACAGCCCCAGCGACCGCTCGATCTCGAACAGCGGCGAGATCAGCGAGATCTGCGGGAACATCGACACCAGCAGGGAGATCCCGACCAGGACGCGCTTGCCGGGGAAGTCCAGGCGGGCGATCGCGTACGCGGCCATCGTGCCGAACACCACCGCGACGGCGGTGGCGATCAGCGCGATGCCGATGGAGTTCACCAGCGCCCGCACGAACTCCGTGGTGGAGAAGATCGCCGCGTAGTTGTCCAGCGTCCACTCGCGCGGGATGAAGTTGCCGTCACCGAGGGTCGCCTTGGACTTGAACGACAGCGACACGATCCACAGCACGGGGAACAGCGCGTAGGCCACCACGAGGACGTTGAGCACCGCCCACCGGGCCTTGCGGCCCGTGGTCTCGGCGCCACCGATGCCCGCCATCAGCGCCTCCCCGAGTTGTCGCTGCCGGGCGCGGAGGTGCCGAACAGCTTGATGAACACCAGGGCGATCAGGGCCACGGTGAGGAAGATCAGCACCGACATGGTGGAGCCGATGCCCAGGTTGAGGCCCTTGATCAGGTTGTTGTAGGTCACCATCGACACCGACGTCGTGCCCTGCGAACCGCCGGTGAGCACGAACAGGTTGTCGAAGATGCGGAACGCGTCGAGCGTGCGGAACAGCAGCGCCACCAGGATCGCCGGCTTCATCACCGGGAGCATGACCTTGGTGAACCGCTGCCACGCGTTCGCGCCGTCCATCGCCGCCGCCTTGAGCAGGTCGTCCGGCACCAGCGCGAGGCCCGCCATCAGCAGCAGCGCCATGAACGGCGTGGTCTTCCAGATCTCGGCCAGGATGACCACCAGCACCGCCGGGACCTTCTGCGTCAGCACCGGTTCGCCGCCCGCGATCGTCTCGGCCAGGTAGCCGGTGCCGGGCGTCCACGCGTACCGCCAGGAGAACGCGGCGACCACCGTGACGATGCCGTACGGGATCAGCGTCGACGTGCGGACGATCCCGCGCCCGACCAGCGTGCGGTGCATGATCAGCGCCAGCGCCATGCCCAGCGCCAGTTCGATCAGGACGGACACCACGGTGATCACGACGGTGATCCACATGGCGTTCCACCAGTAGCCGTTCGTCAGCACGGTGACGTAGTTGTCCAGGCCGACGAACTCGCGCCGGTCGGGGAACTTCAGGTCGTAGCGCTGCAACGACAGCCACACCGAGTAGATGATCGGCCAGCCCGCGACCGCCGCCATCACGAGCACCGCGGGCGCGCACAGCAGCAGCCCGAGGCGCCGCTCGGCCTTCTTGCCCTCGCTGATCGCCGCCTTCGCCTTCGGGGACGGCGTCACCCGACCGGTCTCCCCGGTCACCGCCTGGCTCACGGCAGCACCCCCTTCGAGTCGAGCGCGTCCTGCAACTCCTCCCGGAGCCGGTCGGCGGTGGCGCGCGGGTCGATGTCCGCGGGCGGCGACAGGATCGTGGAGATCACCGTCGACACGTTCTGGTAGGCCGGGGTGCGCGGGCGGACGCTCGCGGTCTTCAGCGCCTCCAGGATCGATTCCTTCATCGGGTAGGGCTTCGCCATCTCCGGGTCGTCGTAGACGGACTCCAGGGTCGGCGGCACACCGTCGTTGATGGCCGCGAACTTCTGGTTCTCGGCGTTGCGCAGGCACGACACCGCGTCGAACGACTGCTCGGCGTGCGGGGAGAACGCGCTCACCGCGTAGTTGTTGCCGCCCACGGTCACCTTGGACTCCCCGCCGTCGACCGACGGGAAGGGCGCCCACTTCAATTTGGCCGCGAACTCGGGATTCTTCTGCGCCGCCGCGTAGACGAACGGCCAGTTGAGCTGGAACGCGGCCTTGCCGTTCTCCATCGCCAGCCGCGCGTCGTCCTCGGCGAAGTTCGAGAACGACGGGTCCACGACGTCGGACGTGGCGAACTTCTTCAGCACCTCCAGCGCCTGGACGGCCTTGTCGTCGACGACGGCCTTGGCGCCGTCCTCGTCGAGGATGCGCCCGCCCGCGGAGTTGACCAGGGTGTTGAAGAGCACCACGAGGCCCTCGTACTGCTTGCCCTGCGCCTCGACCAGGCCGGGCTTGCCCTCCGCCCGGAGCCGCGCGCCCGCCTCGATCAGCTCGTCCCACGTCTTCGGCGGAGTGGGCACGAGGTCGCCGCGGTACCAGAGGAGCTGGACGTTGGTGTTGTCCGGTGCCGCGTACAGCCTGCCCTCGTACCGGGCGGTCGCCAGCGGGGTTTCGAGCGTGCCCTCCTCGACCGCGGACTTGGCCGCGCCGGTGAACTCCCGGATCCACCCGGCCTTGGCCAGCTCCGCGGTCCACGTGATGTCCAGCGACAGGACGTCCATGCCGGTGTCGCCGGCGGCCAGCCGGCGCACCAGCTGCTCGCGCTGCCCGTCGGACTCGCGGGGCAGCTTGTGGTAGACGATCCGGTAGCCGTCCGCCTCGTCGTTGCACCGGTCGACGATCTTCTGGAAGTTCTCCTGCGGGTACTTGTAGACGTTGATGGTGACCCCGCCGTCACCCGAACCGCACCCCGCCAGCACGGAGGCCGCGACCAGCGCGACACCCCCGACGGCGGCCAACCGATGACCAGCGCCCTTCATCGGCCCTGCCTCCCTTCCCGACAGCGGAGGAGCCAGACCGCAGCGCCCGGCACCTCGTCGTGCCCCCCAACCGGCGGCCGGGGGCCGACCGGTGGCACGAACCTAGGCCCGGTGATCAGGTGCCGCAACCACCGAAGCCCGGAACGGCTCTACCCGATGATCGACAGGCCGAAACCTCGACCGCTACTCCTCGGGCGCCTCGGCGGGGCGCATGGCGAGCTTGGCGAGCAGGTCACGGCCCCGCTCGGCGTTGCGCGGCTGGCAGAGCACGTCGTACCGCCCGGCGACGAGCTGGCTGGCCGACTGGAAGTCCCGCTTGCCCCGAGCCGACCCGTACCCGACGGCGGCGAAGATCAGCCCGAACGCGACACCCACGAGCAGGCCGACCAGGATGGGCCCGAAACTCGCGCCGGCGGTCGTGTTGAACAGCGACAGCAACACGCCGACGAACAGGCCGAACCACGCGCCGGACGCGGCGCCGGTGCCGAGGACGCGCCCCCACGTGAGCCGCCCGGTGACCCGCTCGACGAGCATGAGGTCGACCCCGACGATGGTCACCTCCTGCACGGGGAAGTCACCGTCGGCGAGGAAGTCGACGGCCCGCTGGGCCTCCTCGTAGGTGCCGTACGACCCGATCGGCCACCCGGTGGGCGGCGTGGGCAGGCGCGGCGGCACACCGGGTCGGTTCTGGCCGGAGAAGGAACTCGTCACGGGAACCACCTCTTCTGCTGATCGCCCCCATCCTGCCAACACCCGGCGAACAGCGCGAAACGGGTAACCGGTAACTCAACGCATTCGTGACCAGCCGGCTCACCCGCACACGTCACCCAGCGTGTCATCCCCGTATGGCCTGCCCGTCCGGCGAGGACGCTCCGCACGCCTTGACCAAGAGCCGCACCGCACGACCGGCCACCGCACCGCCCGGCTCACCCCCGCGCCCGGTACTCCCGCAACAACCCGCGACTGATGATCGTCTTCTGGATCTCGCTGGTCCCCTCGCCGATCAGCAGGAAGGGCGCCTCCCGCATCAGGCGCTCGATCTCGTACTCCTTCGAGTACCCGTACCCGCCGTGGATCCGGAACGCCTCCTGCGTCACCTCGGCGCAGTACTCGGACGCGATCAGCTTCGCCATGCCCGCCTCGACGTCGTTCCGCGCGCCGGAGTCCTTGAGCCGTGCGGCGTTGACCATCATGAGGTGGGCGGCCTCGACCTTCGTCGCCATCTCCGCCAGCTTGAACGCGATCGCCTGGTGCTCGGCGATGGGCTTGCCGAACGCCCGCCGCTGCTGGGCGTACTCGATGGCCAGTTCGAACGAGCGCAGCGCGATACCGCACGCGCGGGCGGCCACGTTGACGCGGCCGACCTCCACGCCGTCCATCATGTGCCGGAAACCGTGGCCGGGCGTGCCGCCCAGGACCTGGTCCGCCGGGATCCGGAAGCCGTCGAACACCAGCTCGGTGGTGTCGACGCCCTTGTACCCCATCTTGTCGATCTTGCCGGGTACGGTGAGGCCGGGCAGGACCTCCCCGTACCCCTCGGGCTTCTCCACCAGGAACGCGGTGAGGTTCCGGTGCGCCTTCTCCGCGCCCTCGTCGGTCTTCACGAGCACCGCGGTCAGGTTCGACGTGCCGCCGTTGGTCAGCCACATCTTCTGGCCGTCGACGACGTACTCGTCACCGGAGCGGGCGGCGCGGGTGCGGATGGCCGCCACGTCCGAGCCCAGCTCGGGCTCCGACATGGAGAACGACCCGCGCACCTCGCCGGTCGCCATGCGGGGCAGGTACTTCCGCCGCTGCTCGTCCGTGCCGTGCTGCTTGAGCATGTGGGCGACGATGAAGTGCGTGTTGATCACACCGGACACCGACATCCAGCCGCGGGCGATCTGCTCGACGACCAGCGCGTAGGTCAGCAGCGACTCGCCGAGCCCGCCGAACTCCTCGGGGATGGTGAGCCCGAACAGGCCCATCTCCTTCATGCCGTCGACGATGTCCGCCGGGTACGCGTCCCCGTGCTCCAGCGCCTGGGCGTGCGGGATGATCTCCTTGTCCACGAAGCTGCGGACCGTGGCGAGGATCTCCTCCTGGATGTCGGTGAGTCCAGCGGTCTGGGCCAGGCGCGCCATCGCACTCATCCCTTCCAAGCTCCGGGTTACCGGCGAGTATGGTCCGGTTGACGATCGTTCGCGCCGGAAGGTGCCCCGCGCCACGCGCTGAACCGAAACAGGGTGCTCACGCCTCCGGCGGCGTCCACACGTCCGTGCGGGACATCCCCGCCGCCCGCCCCTTGGCCGAGATCACCAACGCCATCTTCCGGGACGCCTCGTCGATCATCTCGTCACCGAGCATCACCGCGCCGCGCTTCCCGCCCGCCTCGGAGGTGTAGTGGTCGTAGGCGTCGAGGATGTTCTCGGCGTGGTCGTAGTCCTCCTGCCGGGGGCTGAACACCTCGTTCGCCGCCTCGATCTGGCCGGGGTGCAACACCCACTTGCCGTCGAAGCCCAGCGCGGCCGACCGGCCGGCCACCCGCTTGAACCCGTCGACGTCGCGGATCTGGAGGTACGGGCCGTCGATGGCCTGCTTGTCGTGCGCCCGCGCGGCCATCAGGATCCGCATCAGGATGTAGTGGTACGCGTCGCCGACGTCGTAGCCGGGCGGCTGCTCGCCGACCACCAGAGACTTCATGTTGATCGACGCCATGAAGTCGGCCGGCCCGAAGATGATGGTCTCCACGCGCGGCGAGGCGGTGGCGATCGCGTCGACGTCGGTCAGGCCGCGGGCGTTCTCGATCTGGGCCTCGATGCCGATCCGGCCGACCTCGTAGCCCATCGTCTTCTCGACCTGGGTGAGCAGCAGGTCCAGCGCCTGCACCTGCGCCGCGGTCTGCACCTTGGGCAGCATGACGCAGTCGAGGTTCGCGCCCGCGCCCTCCACGACCTCGGTGACGTCGCGGTAGGTCCACTCGGTGGTCCAGTCGTTGACGCGGACCACGCGGGTGCGCGAACCCCAGCCGCCCTCGTTGAGCGCGGCGACGATGGTCTTGCGCGCGGCCGGCTTGGCCAGTGGCGCGCAGGCGTCCTCCAGGTCGAGGAAGACCTGGTCCGCGGGCAGCGTGCGGGCCTTGTCGATCATCTTCTGGCTCGAACCCGGCACGGCCAGGCACGAGCGACGGGGACGCTGCTGGTCGACCACTGGGGTACCTCCTCGTACCGACCGGTAACTCTTCGTCGTCGCGAAGGGTGGCACGCGGGGTGGTCGGCCGCTATTCCGTGAGTCCCGATTCACAGGGTCGTGGCAGGCTGAACCGGTGGAGATCACCCGCGTGCTCGACAACGCGCTGCGCAAGGCCGCCGCCGTGTGGCTCGCCCCGGAGGGGCACGCCGCCCGCCTGGTGTGGGCGCTCTGGCGGGACGACACGGTGCTGGTCGCCGTCGGCGGGACGGAGCAGGACGTGCCCGGCCTGGCGGACGGCGTGCCGTGCCTGCTGACCGTGCGCTCGCCGACCACCCACTCGCACCTGGTCGACGTGCCCGTCACCGCCCGGCTGGTCGACCCCGACGAGGACACCGCCGCGGCGCTGCGGTCCGCGCGGCTGAACGCCGCACCGCGCTGGGACTCGGTCTACCGCCTGGAGCCCTCCTGACCGCCGGCGGCGGGTCGGGTGCCGCCGCGGCGGCCGACCCGCGTCAGTAGCCGGGGAGGAACAGGCAGAACAGGTTGCCGTGCGGGTCCCGGAGGACCCGCACCCCGTCCGGCTGCGGCTGGTGCTCCTCGACGGTGGCGCCCAGCGCCACCGCCCGCGCCGTCTCGGCTTGCAGGTCGTCGACCCGGATGTCCAGGTGGGCCTGCAACTGCTGCCCTCCGGGCCGGGACGGCCAGGCCGGCGGGACGAAATCCCTCTCCAACTGGAAGCTGAGTCCGGGTCCTGCGGAGTCCTCCGGGCGAATCCGGGCCCACTCCGGGGCCCTGGACACCTCGCTCCACCCGAGCAGCGCCCGGTAGAAGTCGGCGAGGACCGGTGGCGAGGGCGTGCCGAGGACGAGCCCCGAGAGCGTCGCGGACATGACCACGATCGTGGCAGCGCACCCGCGCCGCCGCAGCACAGGCGGCTCCCCGTCCCGCCCCGGCCGGGACCGCTCGACCTCCACGAGTGCCGTCGCGGCGCTAGGGCACCCTGATCCGACCCTCGGCGACCCGCGCCACCCGGCCGCCGACCCGGACCCGGGTGGCCACCCCGCCCGCGGCGGTCACCGACAGGTCCAAAGTGGACGGACGGCCCAGTTCCGCGCCCTGCCGGACGGTGACGGCGTGCTCGCCCTCCGGCGGGAGCAGGCCGCGGTCCACCAGCCACACGCCCAGCGCCAGCGCGGCCGAGCCGGTGGCCGGGTCCTCGCCGCCGGTCGCCCGCAGCATCCGGACGTGCGCGACGCCCGCCGCGAACGCCACCGGCACCACGCCGCGGCCCACGACGACCTGCGTCAGGTCGGCGCACGGCCGGGCCCGCGCGACGGCGTCCGCCCGGACCGGCAGGAACGTGAAGTCCAGGCCCGCGCCGGCCACACCGGCCTCCGCGTGTCCGTCCACATCGGACAGGAACAGGCCGAGCGCGGACACCAGCGGGGCCGGGTCGAGGTAGTCGCCGACCACGGGCGCGTCACCCGTGAAGGTGGCGCGCTCGGCGTCCACCACGACCCGGTGCAGGCCGCGCGCGGTCTGCTGGGTCACCGGGCCGAGCGGCAGCGCGCCGGTGCGGCCGAGCAGCCAGGCCGTGCCGATGCTCGGGTGCCCCGCGAACGGCATCTCGCCGAGCGGGGAGAAGATCCGCAACCGGTAGTCGGCGGCGGGGTCGGTCGGCGGCAGCGGGAACGCCGTCTCCGAGTAGCCGAACTCGCGCGCGAGGGCGTGCAGCTGGGCGTCGGCCAGGCCGTCGGCGCCGTGCACGACCGCGAGCTGGTTGCCCGCGAAGGCCCGGTCGGTGAACACGTCGACGACGTCGTAGCTGAGCACGCCACCGACCCTAACCCGCCCTCCGGCATCATGGGCCGGTGGACGGGATCGCGGTGCGCGCCGCTCGGCCGGGTGACGTGGCGGCGGCGGCCGAGCTGCGGTGGCGGTGGGCGGAGGAGGTCCACGGGACGCCGGACCTGGCGCTGGACGAGTTCACGGCCGGCTTCACGGCCTGGGCCGCGCGCACCGGGTCGTCGCACCGGTGCCTGGTGGCGGCGCGGTGCGACCGCGTGGTGGGCATGGCGTGGCTCGCGATCACGCCGCGGGTGCCGCACCCGCGGTCGTTCGAGCGCGGGTCGGGCGACCTCCAGTGCGTCTACGTGCGGCCGTCGGAACGGGGTCGCGGCGTCGGCGCGCGGTTGATCGGCGCCGCGCTCGCGCTCGCGCGCGAGCTGGGGCTGGAGCGGGTCACGGTGCACTCCAGCGCGCGGGCGGTGTCCGCGTACGCGCGCGGCGGGTTCGAGGTGTCGCCGCACCTGCTCCAGGCCGAGACCGGTCGGCCCGGTTACGCGCGCTGAACACGGCGGCTCGCCGCGAGGTTGACTAGCCTGACCGGGTGGTCGCCGTGAACCGGGTCTTCGCCGCTCAGCTCGCCGGACTGCCCGTCTTCGGGCCGGACGGCGAATCCATCGGCAAGGTCCGCGACCTGGTCATCGGCCTGCGGGTGGACCGCCAACCGCCGCGCGTGCTGGGGCTCGTGCTGGAGCTGGCGACGCGCCGCCGGATCTTCGTCCCGATGCTGCGGGTCACCTCCATCGAGCCGAACGCCGTGACGCTCGCCACGGGCTCGGTCAACCTGCGGCACTTCCACCAGCGCACCAACGAGGTGCTGGTCGTCGGCCAGCTGCTGGACGCCCGCGTGCGCCGGGACTCCGGGGCGACCGCGGTGCTGGTGGACGCCGCGATGGAGCCCAGCCGCACCCGCGACTGGCGGATGACGCGCGTGGCCGTCCGGGAGCGCACCGGGCGGCTGGGCAGGCGCGGCCCGGTGCAGGTGCTGCGGTGGGAGGAGCTGTCCGGCCTGTCCGTCACCGAACTCGCCGGCCAGCCGCAGGGCGCGCAGCACCTGGTGGCGGTCTTCGAGACGATGCGCGCCGCCGACGTGGCGCTGGCGCTGCACAGCCTGCCCGTGAAGCGGCGGTACGAGGTGGCCGAGGCGCTGGACGACGAACGGCTCGCCGACGTGATCGAGGAGCTCGGCGAGGAGGACCAGAAGGACCTCCTGGCGCACCTGGACGACGAGCGCGCCGCCGACGTGCTGGAGGCGATGGACCCGGACGACGCCGCCGACCTGCTGGCCGAGCTGCCCGAGGGCGAGAAGGACCGGCTCTTGGAGCTGATGGAGCCCGAGGAGTCCGCGCCCGTCAAGCGGCTGCTGGAGTACAGCTTCGACACGGCGGGCGGGCTGATGACGCCCGAGCCGGTGGTGCTGGCCCCGGACGCGACCGTGGCCGAGGCGTTGGCGCACGTGCGCAACCCGGACCTCACGCCCGCGCTGGCGAGCATGGTGTTCGTGTGCCGGCCGCCGACCGCGACGCCCACCGGTCGCTACCTCGGGTGCGTGCACATCCAGCGGTTGCTGCGCGAACCGCCGTCCGACCTGGTCGCGGGCGTGCTGGACACCGACCTCGCGACGCTGGGCCCGGACGCGGCGCTGAGCGACGTGACGCGGTACTTCGCCGCGTACAACCTGGTCTGCGGGCCGGTCGTGGACGAGAGCGACCACCTGCTGGGCGCGGTGACCGTCGACGACGTGCTGGACCACCTGCTGCCGGACAACTGGCGGGAAACGGGGCTGACCCATGCCTGAGCTGCCGCGCCGCAGGCTCGACCAGCCGCGCCCGCCGGGCCGGTTCCGGCTCGCGCTCGACCCGGAGGCGTTCGGGCGGTTCTCCGAGCGGCTCGCCCGGTTCCTCGGCACCGGCAAGTTCCTGTTCTGGCAGACGCTGATCGTGTTCGTGTGGATCACGCTGAACCTCGCCGCGGTGTCGCTGCGGTGGGACCCGTACCCGTTCATCCTGCTCAACCTGGCGTTCTCCACGCAGGCCGCGTACGCCGCGCCGCTGATCCTGCTCGCCCAGAACCGGCAGGACGACCGGGACCGCGTCTCGCTGGAGGAGGACCGCGCGCGGGCGGCGCAGACCAAGGCCGACACCGAGTACCTGGCGCGGGAGCTGGCCGCGCTGCGGATCGCCCTGGGCGAGGTCGCCACGCGGGACTACCTGCGCAGCGAGCTGGACCGGGTGTTCCGCGAGCAGCGGCGCAAGGCGCTCAAGGACGACCCGCGGTGGGACGACGTGCCGTCCTAGGCCCGCCGGCCCCGGAGTGCGCCGGCTAGGTGTCCTCGGCCGACAGCCGGTCGCAGGACCGGCCGAACTCCTCCAGCTCCGCGTGGCTGAACACCTCCGCGAAGTGCCGCACGACGCCTGTCAGGTGGGTGCCCGACGCGACGCGCAGGCGGTCCAGCCCCAGCGGGGTAAGCACGGCCACCACACCGCGACCGTCGCCGTCCGCGCGCTCCCGCAGCACCAGGCCCGCGCGCTCCAACCGGTCCACGAGCCTGGTCACGCCCGAGCGCGACAGCAGGACCGCGTCCGCCAGCTCCGTCATCCGCAGGCGGTGCTGGGGCGCCTCGGCGAGCTGCACGAGCACGTCGTAGGCCGCGAGCGACAGGCGTTGCTCGGCGATCAGTTCGGCTTCCAGTATCCGAGTGAGCCGCGCATGGGCCCGGAGGAAGGATCGCCACACGCCGAGCTCGGTTCGGGTGGGCAACCGGGCACTTCCGGTTTCCGGCACGGATAGCAATGTTACGGAAAGCACCCGACCGGCTTCGCGCTGGCCCCGAATTCCCGGTGACCAACCGGTAGCTTGGAGGTGCGCCGCGCCGCCGTAGCATGGCGTTCACCTCTGTTAAGCGATCGAAGGCGATCCAGTGACGCAGACCCTTCCTACCGTTGACGACGTGCACAAGGCGCTGGCCGGCGTGCAGGACCCGGAAATCCGGCGCCCCATCACGGACCTGGGCATGGTGAAGTCGGTGTCGGTCACCGACGGCGTCGTGGACGTCGAGGTCTACCTGACCGTGGCCGGCTGCCCGATGCGGGACAAGATCACCGCCGACGTGACGACGGCCGTGTCCGCGCTCGACGGCGTGTCGTCGGTCCGGGTGGCGCTCGACGTGATGAGCGACGCCCAGCGGACCGAGTTGCGCAAATCGCTCCGCGGCGGCGTCGAGGAGCCCGTCATCCCCTTCGCCCAGCCGGGCTCGCTGACGCGCGTGTACTGCGTGGCGTCCGGCAAGGGCGGCGTCGGCAAGTCCAGCGTGACGGTCAACCTGGCCGTGGCGATGGCGGCGCGCGGCCTGTCGGTGGGCGTCGTGGACGCCGACATCTACGGCCACTCGATCCCGCGGATGCTCGGCACGGACGCGCGACCCACGCAGGTCGAGAAGATGATCATGCCGCCGCAGTCGCACGGCGTGAAGCTGATCTCGATCGGCATGTTCACGCCCGGCAACACCCCCGTCGTGTGGCGCGGCCCCATGCTCCACCGGGCACTCCAGCAGTTCCTGGCCGACGTCTTCTGGGGCGACCTGGACGTCCTGCTGCTCGACCTGCCGCCCGGCACGGGCGACGTGGCCATCTCCGTCGCGCAGCTGGTGCCGAACGCGGAGATCCTGGTCGTCACGACCCCGCAGCAGGCGGCGGCGGAGGTCGCGGAGCGGGCGGGCTCCATCGCGCTCCAGACGCGGCAGCGCGTGGCCGGCGTGATCGAGAACATGTCGTGGCTGGAGCTGCCCGACGGCACCCGGATGGACGTGTTCGGTTCCGGCGGCGGGGCGACCGTGGCGGCGTCGCTGTCCCAGGCGGTCGGCGCGGAGGTGCCGCTGCTCGGCCAGGTCCCGCTGGACCAGCGCCTCCGCGAACAGGGCGACGCGGGCACGCCGATCGTGCTGGCGGAACCGGAGTCGACCGCCGCCCAGGTCCTGACGTCCGTGGCGACCAAGCTGTCGGTCCGCTCGCGTGGCCTCTCCGGCCGCCTGCTCAACGTCTCCCCCGCCGGCCGCTGACGCGGGAACAGGCACCCAGCACACAGGCCCACACCCCGCTCAGCACCGAACAGACCCATACCCCTGCTCGGGCGGCGCAGACCCGAGCCCACTGCACCGCGCAGCACAGACCCGTGGTCTCGTGTTCTCCCCGTATGGCCTGCCCGCAGGGCGACCACAGTCGGTCAGGGGGCGCAAGCACGCTTCACCGCTTGCGCCCCCTGACCGACTGTGGTGGTCTTTGACAGGTCATGCGGGGAGAACACGACGCCTTGGCTTTTGTTTTTCCTCCCCCGGAGGTCTGCCCAGCGGCGAGCGCTTCTTTAAAGCTTGTGCGGGCGCCTTCCACACGGAAGTTCTTCGGTTTTAGCGGGTCAAAGCTTAAAGAAGGGCGCTCGCCGCTGGGCAGGCCACCAAGGATGAGGGCAAAGCTTCTTCGAAGCTTTGCAAGCTTTTCAAGCTTCTTCGAAGCTTGAAAAGCTTTGGCTGCGTGTCATCCCCGTACGACCTGTCAAAGACCACCACGCTTGTCAGGCCAGGTCAAGCGGTGAAGCGTGCTTGACCTGGCCTGACAAGCGTGGTTGCCCTGCGGGCAGGCCGTACGGGGATGACACGCAGCCCGACCGTGGTGTGCCCTTGGGCTTGCCGAGTGGCCTGGGTCAGGTCGCGTCGGGGTCGTACGGTGGGCGTTCGCCTTGTTGCAAAGGGCGTTCGCGCTCGGGCGGTGCGGCGGGTGGTTCCTGCGTCGAGGCCGTGGTGTGCAGGGTTGAGAAGCCGTTGGGCTTCGGCGAGCCGTTGGGCCTCGGCGTGCCGCCGTTCGGGACGTCGTCCCACAGGTGTTTGGTGATGGCCCGTTTCGGGTCGAAGTTGCGCAGTTCCCGGAGGTCTTCCAAGGGCTTGCGCAACTGGTCGAACTCGGGGCCCATCTCCTGCTTCAGCTGGTCCCTGGCGCCGGTCGCGTACTCGCGCACCTGGCGTATGGTCCTGCCCACCCACGCGGCGGCTGAAGGCAGGCGTTCGGGGCCCAGGATGAACAGGCCCGCGACGATGATGATGAGGATCTCCACCCAGCCGATGTTCTCGAACACTCGCCTGCCACCTCCGCCGACTGCCGCCCGCTCCCAGAGTAGCCGTCAGTCGGACCGGAGCGTCACCTGCAAGGTGAGTTCCCGCCCCTGCCGCGCCAGGACCACCGGGACCGTGTCCCCGATCTCGTGGTTCCGCACCGCGACCGTCAGCTCCGCGGCGTTGCGCACCGTCCGGTCGCCGACCCGCGTGATCACGTCCGCCTCCTGGATGCCGGCCGCCGCCGCCGCGCCGCCCTCCGGGACGTTCTGGACCTGCGCGCCCTCCGCGGTCTCGGCGGAGGCCGAGCGGACGTTGACGTTCATGTCCGCGTGCTTCACCTGGCCGTCGCGGATGAGGGCCTGGGAGATCTTCCGGGCGTAGTTGCCGGAGATCGCGAAACCGAGACCGACCGAGCCGCCGGTCTCGGTGCGGATGGACGAGTTGATGCCGACCAGCGCACCCGACGAGTCGACCAGCGCGCCGCCCGAGTTGCCGGGGTTGATGGCCGCGTCGGTCTGGATGGCGTCGTAGGTGATCTGTGGGCCGCCGTTCTCCCCCGCCGCCGTCACGGGCCGGTGCAGGGCGCTGACGATGCCCTCGGTGACGGTGTTCGACAGTGACAGCGGCGAGCCGATGGCGAGCACGGTGTCGCCCACCGCCAGCTCGTCCGAGTTGCCGAACTGGAGGACGGTCGGGTTGTCGACCTGGACCTTGATCACGGCCAGGTCGGTCTTCGGGTCGCGGCCGACGATCTGGGCGATGGCCCGCTTGCCGTCGGTGAAGACCACGGTGAGCTTGGCGGACGTGTCCTGGACGGCGGGCGCGACCACGTGGTCGTTGGTGAGGATGTAACCGCCGCCGTCGATGACCACGCCGGAGCCGACGCCGGCCACGTTCGCGCCCTTGAACTCGATGGACACGACGCTGGGCGTGACGCGCTTGGCGATGTCGGACACCGAGCCGACCGGGCGCTCCTTGCCGGGCTGCACCTCGGCCAGGGTCACGCCGCCGTCGGTCAGCGGGTTGTCCACCTTGCCGAGCAGCCAGCCGACGACCCCGCCCGCCGCGCCGACCAGCAGGGCCGCGACCATCAGCAGCGCGAGGCCCATCGGCTTGACGCGCCTGCCGAACAGCAGTTCGGGGACGCTGAGCTGCGGGCCCGGTGCCGAGCGGACGTCCTCGGCCTTCTCCGCCGGCTCCTCGGTGACCGCGGGCGGGCCGATGACGGCGCTCGCGCCGGGGTCGCGCCACGCGTCGCCGGCCGGCTTGCCCTCCCAGAAGACGGGCTCGACCTCGGGTTCGCCGTGCACGTCGAGCGGCGGGCGCTGGAGCAGTTCGGCGGTGCCGCGCGGGCGGCCGAACGCGGTGCTCAGCGCCTCGGGCGGGGGCGGGGAGAGCTGGACGCCCGCGCCGCGGTGGCCGTTGAGCGGCGGGCGCTCGGCGAACGCGCCGGGCACGCCTGCGGGGCGGCCGAAGACGGCCGCCTGGTTCGGGTCCACGTTCGGGCGGTGGAGGGGGCGCGGTGCGAGCCTGCGGTGCGCCCCGTCGTCCACGCCGGACCTGGGGGTCCCGTTGCCCTGCTGTGGCTCGCTCATCGCTCCCCGCACGTCGGTGTTGCCGGTGTTGCGGGGCTCATCGTGCCCGGTGACCGGTGAAGTTGTCGTCAGTACGGTCGTACGCCCGCGCGTGGGGGCAGTGGCGGCGCTGAGGACTTGGCGGCACTGGGAGGCTCGGCGGCACTGGGGCACTGAGGGCTTGGCGGCGCTCGACCGCGCGGTGGCCGTAGCGACCGCGTCGGCCGCGTGCGTCAGCGACCGGGGAGGGTGTCCGCGACCACGCCGGTGGGTGCGGTGTTCGCGACGGGCTTGAGCTGCGCCCGCGCGTCGTCCACCAGCCGCGGCGCGACGGCGGGTGCGAGCGGGGGTGTGCTGCCCTGCGCGGGGATGGGCGACGGCTCCTCGCTGCCGGGCACGACGAGCGCCAGCGCGCCCAGCATCAGCCCGGACACGACGACGCCCGCGCCCTGCCTGGCACGACGGCCGCCGAACCGGCTACCGGTGCCGAACGGGCGGCTCTGGCCCAGGACCGGGCCGCTGCCGAAGGTCGCCCGGTCGGGCCGCTGCACGGTGACCAGCTGGCCGTCCTCGCTGACCGCGAGGCCGTCCGGCGCGCTGGGCAGGTCGACCTCCTGCGGGATCGCGCCCAGCCTGGCCAGCAGGCCGGCGGGTGCGGACGGCGTCTCGGCCGCGCGGACGGCGGAGCGCGCCTGCCGCTGCGAGTACGCCTCCGCCGCGCAGAACGGGCAGCGCGCCAGGTGCGCCGAGGCCCTGCCGTGGGCCGAAGCCGACAGCTCGCCGTCGACGAAGGCGACGACCGCGTCGGGCAGCAGGTGCTGCTCGGGCAGTCCCCAACCTCGCAGATCGGTCATGCAGAG
This sequence comes from Saccharothrix australiensis, assembly GCF_003634935.1. Lineage (NCBI taxonomy): Bacteria > Bacillati > Actinomycetota > Actinomycetes > Pseudonocardiales > Pseudonocardiaceae > Saccharothrix > Saccharothrix australiensis. Next base: position 1,209,671 of record NZ_RBXO01000001.1, on the reverse strand, counting down.
TCCTCCTGAACCAGACCCCGACGGCGTTCCAGTGCGGCGCGCAGGGCTTGGCGGCCCCGGTGGATCCTGCTCCTCACGGTACCCAGCTTCACACCGAGGGTCGCGCCGATCTCCTCGTAGGAGAGCCCTTCGACGTCACACAACACTACTGCGGCGCGGAAGTCCGGCGGCAACTCGTCGAGCGCGGCCTGGAGGTCCGGGTCGAGGTGCGTGTCGGTGTAGACCTGCTCGGGGCTCGGGTCGTCGCCGGCGAGGCGCTCGGCGTCGTCGGGCAGGCCCTCCATCCGGAACTTGGAGCGGCGGCGCACCATGTCCAGGAACAGGTTCGTGGTGATGCGGTGCAGCCAGCCCTCGAAGGTGCCCGGCTGGTACGACGCGAGCGACCGGAACACCCGGACGAACGTCTCCTGGGTGAGGTCCTCGGCGTCGTGTTGGTTACCGCTGAGTCGGTAGGCCAGGCGGTACACCCGGTCGGCGTGGTCGCGGACGACCTGGTCCCACGTCGGCACGATCCATTCCGTGTCGTCGATGGGCGCGGTGGCGGTATACGGCTGCGTTGGCATCGGGCGGTGAAGCACCTCCACTGGGCTGGTTGCCCTGCTGTACGGGTTCAACGTTCGCCGTGGCTCCCGTGTTCCCGTTCGGTCCTGCGCTGGGTACCAGCGTGACCGGCTCGCTTATAACCATCGTGAGAGTCGGCTGAGAGCAGGCTGAGAATTCCGTTCCGCGCGAGATTCACCCGATCCGCCGCGTCCGGCGTTAACCTCACGCTGTGGATGCCCCGCTGCGCGAGTACGTGGAGCGCTACCAGCCCGAGGACGCGGTGACGGCGGCGGCGCGGGCGCGGGGCGTCGGGTTGGGGTGCGCGTCGGTCGGCGCGGCCGGCGGCGCGGTCCTGCGGTTCCTGGCGACCGCGTTGCGGGCGAAGGCCGTGGTGGAGGTCGGCACGGGCGCGGGCGTCGGCTCGCTGTACCTGCTCGGCGGCATGCCCCCGGCCGGGGTGCTGACCTCGATCGACGCCGAGCCGGAGCACCAGCGGGTGGCACGGGTGGCGTTCGCCGAGGCGGGCGTCGCGGTGTCGCGGACCCGGCTGATCACGGGCCGTGCGCCGGACGTGCTGCCGAGGCTGACCGACGGGGCGTACGACCTGGTGTTCGTGGGCGCGGTCGGCGCCGGGGACGCGCGGTACCTCCAGGAGGGCGTGCGACTGCTGCGGCCGGGCGGGGTGATCGCGTTCGACGGCGTCCTGCGGGACGGCCGGGTCGCCGACCCGGCGCACCGCGACCCGGACACGGTGGCGGCGCGCGACGTGGCGCGGGCGGTGCGCGAGGACGACCGGCTGGTGCCGGTGCTCCTGCCGCTGGGTGACGGGCTGCTGGTGGCGGCGAAGTCGCCTTAACGGCGGGAGGCGCGCGTGTGGCGCGCCGAGGAGCGGGAGGGGGCCCTCCCCGGTGGCGGCGGAGGGCCGCCACCGGTGGCCTAGGTGGCCGCGGCGGTGCCCCTGGCCGCGCCGAACCGCTGCCGGTAGGCGCTCGGGGTCAGGCCGGTCCGCCTGCGCAGCCGCGCCCGCAGGGTGGACGCCGAGCCGAGGCCGGCGGTGCGGGCGACCACGTCCAGGCGGGTCTCGCCCCGTTCGAGGAGCGAGCAGGCCAGGTCGACCCGTTCGGCGGTCAGCCAGGCGAGCGGCGTGGTGCCGAGTTCCCGCTGGAAGCGGCGGTGCAGGGTGGCCGGGCTCAGCGCGGCCCGCGCGGCGAGGTCGGCCACCGTGAGCGGGTCGGCCAGGCGTTCGCGCGCCCACGCCAGCACCGGGGCCAGCGAGGTGTCCGGCACCGCGGGCACCGGCCGCTTCACGAACTGCCGCTGGTCGCCGTCGCGGTGCGCGGCGAACACCAGGCGGCGGGACACCGCGTTCGCGACCTCCGCGCCGTGGTCGCCCCGGATCAGGTGCAGGCCCAGGTCGAGCGCGGCGGCGCTGCCCGCTGCGGTGTGGATGTCGCCGTCGGTCACGTAGAGCGCGTCGGGGACGAGGTCGACGTCCGGGAACAGCTCCCGGAACAGGTCGGCCCACTGCCAGTGGGTGGTGGCGCGGCGACCGCCGAGCAGCCCGGCGTGCGCCAGGGTGAACGCGCCGGTGCAGAAGGACACCAGCCGCGCGCCGCGGGCGTGCGCCCGGCGGACGGCGGCCAGCAGGTCCTCGGGCGGGCGGACCCACGAGTCGGGGCGGTTGGACACGATCACCGTGTCGGCGTCGTCCACCGCCGACAGGTCGGGCACGCCGGACAGCGTGCAGAAGCCGTGGTTTAGGGTCACCGGGCCGCGCGCGCAGAGCGTGAACGAGTACCACGGCCGGTCGCCCAGCTCGGGCCGGCGCAGGCCGAACAGCTCGGTGGCCACGCCCAGTTCGAACGGGTTCGAGCCGGTGTCGACGATCATCACGACCCGGTGCGAGGAATCACGCGGCATGTGCGATTCCTAGCACTCACGCCGGCGCGCGGACAGCGCCCAGGATGATCGACATGGAACCGGTGAACATCGGCCAGGCGCTGGCCAGTTTCGACGCGCTGTGGAGCCCCCGCATCCTGACGACCGTCAACGACTACGACGTCCGCGTGGCGAAGGTCCGGGGCGAGCACCTGTGGCACTCGCACGCCGACACCGACGAGTTCTTCCTGGTGGTCGACGGCGAGCTGGACATCGCGCTGCGGGACCGCACCGTCCACCTCGGCCAGGGCGACACCTTCGTGGTGCCGCGCGGCGTCGAGCACAAGCCCTCCTCCGAGCGCGGCGCGCACATCCTGATGTTCGAGCCGTCCGGCACGTCGACGGTCGGCGACCACCACGAGGAGGTCCCCGACCACGTCGACGCGACCACCGGTCACGCGCTCAGGCGGCCGTGACGCCCTTGCCCAGCACGGTGACGCCGCCCGCCGAGACCGTGTAGCGCCGCCGGTCCGTGGCCGGGTCGACGCCGATCAGCGCGCCGTCGGGCACGATCACGTTCTTGTCCAGGATCGCGCGCCGCACCACCGCGCCGCGCCCGATGCGCACGCCCGGCAGCAGCACGCTCCCCTGCACGACGGACCCGGTCTCCACGACCACGTCGGAAGAGACGACGGAGCCGTGGACGGTCCCGGAGATGATCGAGCCGGGGCCGACCATCGAGTCCTCGGCGCTGCCGCCCGCGATGAACTTCGCGGGCGGCAGCGGCGGGGTGGCGGTGCGGATCGGCCACGCCTGGTTGTAGAGGTTGAACACCGGGCGCACGGACACCAGGTCCATGTGCGCCTCGTAGTAGGCGTCGATGGTCCCCACGTCGCGCCAGTAGCCGCGGTCGCGGTCCGTCTCGCCCGGCACGGCGTTGTCCGCGAAGTCGTACACGTGCGCCTGGCCCCGGTCGACCATCATGGGGATGATGTCGCCGCCCATGTCGTGGTCGGAGTCGGGGTTGGCGGCGTCCGCGCGCAGCGCCTCCAGCAGGGCTTCCGCCGTGAACAGGTAGTTGCCCATCGACGCGAACGTGACCTCGGGGTCGCCCGGCACGTGCGGCGGGTCGGCGGGCTTCTCCAGGAACCGGGTGATCCGGCCGGACTCGTCGGAGTCGACGCACCCGAACGCCTTCGCCTCGGCGCGCGGCACGCGCATACCGGCCACGGTCACGCCGGCCCCGGACCGGACGTGCCGGTCGAGCATCTGGCCGGGGTCCATCCGGTAGACGTTGTCGGCCCCGAAAACGGCGATGTGGTCGGGCTGCTCGTCGTAGACGAGGTTCAGGCTCTGGTAGATCGCGTCGGCGCTGCCGGTGTACCAGCGCGGTCCCAGCCGCTGCTGGGCGGGCACCGGCGTCACGTACTGGCCGAGGACATTGGACAGCCGCCACGTCGTCGAGATGTGGCGGTCGAGTGAATGGGATTTGTACTGCGTCAGCACGCACAGCCGGACGAAACCGGCGTTGACGAGGTTGGACAGCACGAAGTCGACGAGCCGGTAGTTGCCGCCGAAGGGCACCGCGGGCTTTGCCCGGTCAGCGGTCAACGGCCACAACCGTTTACCTTCGCCACCAGCGAGGACAATTCCTAGTACATGCGGTTGCCCTTTCACGACAACGACCCTAACCGGGCGGGCACCGGCCCACCAACGGCGGAGGAACGCGGGCGGGGATTGTTCACCCGGTCGCCGGCGGCGGCGGGGTTACGGTGGGCGCTGTGCGAATTGGACTGCTGACACGGGAGTACCCGCCGGAGGTCTACGGCGGCGCCGGGGTGCACGTCGGCGCGCTGGTGCCGCGCCTGCGCGAGCTGGTCGAGGTGGACGTGCACGCCTTCGGCGGGCCGCGCCCGGACGCCGCCGCGTACCGGCCCGCGCCGGCGCTGGACGCGGTGAACCCGGCGCTGGGCGTGCTGTCGGCGGACCTGGAGATCGCGGCGGCGCTGGCCGGGGTCGACCTCGCGCACTCGCACACCTGGTACGCCAACCTGGCCGGGCACCTCGCCAAGCTGCTCCACGGCGTGCCGCACGTGGTCACGGCGCACTCGCTGGAGCCGCGCCGCCCGTGGAAGGCCGAGCAGCTCGGCGGCGGTTACCGGATCTCGACGTGGGCGGAGCGCACCGCCTACGAGGCGGCGGACGCCGTCATCGCGGTGAGCGAAGGCATGCGCGCCGACGTCCTGGACTGCTACCCCGCGCTGGACCCGGCCCGCGTGCACGTGGTGCGCAACGGGATCGACACCGCGGAGTACCGCCCGGTGACCGGGACCGACGCGCTGGAGCGGAACGGGATCGACCCGGCGCGGCCGATCGTGGCGTTCGTCGGGCGCGTCACGCGGCAGAAGGGGGTGGAGCACCTCGTCGCGGCGGCGCACCGGATCTCGCACGACGCGCAGGTCGTGCTGTGCGCGGGCGCGCCGGACACGCCGGAGATCGCCGCCGAGACGCGGGCCGCGGTGGCCCGGCTGTCCGCCGCGCGGCCGGGCGTGGTGTGGCTCCAGCGGATGCTGGCCCCGGAGGAGGTGCGGCAGGTCCTCAGCCACGCGGCGGTGTTCGTGTGCCCGTCGGTGTACGAGCCGCTGGGCATCGTGAACCTGGAGGCGATGGCGTGCGGCACCGCGGTCGTGGCGTCGGACGTCGGCGGCATCCCGGAGGTGGTGGACCACGGCCGGACGGGGCTGCTGGTGCACTACGACGAGGCGGACGTCGCGGCGTTCCGGACCGGCTTGGCGGACGCCGTGAACGAGGTGCTGGGCGACCCGGAGCGGGCGCGGGCGTTCGGCGCGGCCGGCCGGGAGCGCGCGGTGCGGGAGTTCTCGTGGGCGGCGGTGGCCGCCGAGACCGTGGACGTGTACCGGGGGGTGCTCGGGTCCTGATCACCCTTCCTGTCCAGCGTGTTGTGCGTCACACCCGTTCGTGGCAACCGGTAAGGGGGTGAACCGCCTTTAACCAGTAGGGGATCAACTACTGGGGGTCACATGCGGTGGGTTGCGTTCGCCGTGGTCGGGCTGCTGCTGGCCGGGTGCGGCACGGCTCCCGTGCGGACCAGCGCGCCGGAGCTGACCATCGGCGGTCGTCCCGTGGTGGACGCGCAGGGGTTGCAGATGCGCGCCGAGGCCGAACTGAGCTACACGCTCAACTTCGGGTACGTGGCCCGCGCCGGCAGCGAGGCGGTCAACTGCTGGTTCGCCCGCACCGGCGCGAAGAGCGAGGTCGACACCCGGCTGTGGTGCGGCCCGGTCCAGGTGCCGGGCACGGCCGCGGCCACCGACTGGGTGCCGGTGCCGCTGAAGGAGGTCGAGAGCGGGGCCGCCGGCGTGCGGCTGGAGGTGCAGCCGCCGCAGGTGCCCGAGCTGGGCAGCCGCAGCACGCCGGTCGGCAAGCTCGTCCGCACCGACGGGCGGGAGGCCGAGGCCGACCAGGGGGTCGGCGAGGCGGGTCCCGACTTCCTCGCCGTGCTGCCCGACGACGGGCGGGCGGTGGGCGAGGCGTCCGGGGTGATCCGGGACGACCAGCTCGCGGTGCGGATCACCGGGTTCGGGAGTCCGGAGTCGTGGGCCACGCCCAAGGGCGACCTGCGGGCCGAGCACGGCGTGCGGCTGCGGGTGCTGCGGCTGGCCGTGGAGCGGCTGACCGTCACGGACTCCGCGTTCGGGCAGACGCCCTGGGCCGGGTGGGAGCCCCAGCTCCCGGAACTGGCGTTGCAGGTGCCCGGACGGCGGCACCAGCTGCCCATCGACCGGCTGCCCGAGAACGGGTCGGTGTTCGTCGTCTACACGGTGCCCGACGGGGACGGCGGCGTCGCGGACCGCGCCGATGACGGTGGCCTCGGTGGCGAGCAGCTGGTGCTGACCACCGTGGGGGCGAAGTCGCTGGAGCAGCGGGTGGCGGTGCCGTCCGGGACGGCGCGGGCGGACGCGCCGGCGGTGCTGCGCCGGGACGGCGACACGGCCGTGTCCGTGACCCAGCGGGTGCGGCTCGGCGACCGCGACGGCTCGCTGGAGGTCCAGCGGGCCCGGCTCGGCAGGCAGCGGCCGGTGAGCGCGGACGGCCAGTACGCGCTGGCGACGGCGTCCGCGCCGGACAAGGGGCTGCTGGAGCTGCGCCTGCTGGGGAAGGACCTGCCGCAGGTGGCCGGTGCGCCGGTGATGAAGGACTTCGTGGCGGTGACGCTGCCGGACGGGTCGCGCGCCCCGCTGGTGGGTGCGCGGTACGGCGGTGACACCTTCCCGGTCGCGGTGGTGGTCGAGGTGCCGGGTGACGTGCGGTCGGTGAACGTCTCGGTGGTGCCGGGGAAGGTGACGTTGCCGGTGCTGGGCGAGGTGGAGCTGTCGGGCGGGGAACCGGTTGGCGTGCCGCTCGATTTCTGAGGGTTTCCAGGGGGTGGGGCGTTTTCCAGGGGCGGCGCGAAGGAGCGCCGGGGGAAGGGGTGTCAAAGCTCGAAAAGCGTCCTCGCCGGACGGGCCGGCCACCGAGGATGACCTCTGGGTGTGACCTCGGCGCGGCGCGGAACGGCGAAAAGCGGGCGTGGTGTGCGCTGGGCGCGTGGTCAGGTGGTGTAGTTGGCGGCGAAGTCGACCAGGGTCCGGGCGGCGAAACCGGAGGCGCCGGGGACCACTTCGGCGTAGTTCTTGTCCGCCCTCGCCGGGCCGGCGATGTCCAGGTGCGCCCACGGCAGGCCGCCGGTGAACTCGCGCAGGAACAGCGCCGCCGTGATGCCGCCGGGGCCCGGTGGGCACTGGCGGACGTCCGCGATGTCGCTCTTCACGTCGTCGGCCAGGTCCGCCGGCAGCGGCATCCGCCACCAGGACTCGCCCGTCCGCTCGCCGGCCTCGGCGAGGCGGGCCGCCAGGGTGTCGTCGCTCGCGAAGAGGCCGCCGGTCCGCAGGCCCAGGCTCACCTTCATCGCGCCGGTCAGGGTGGCCACGTCGACCAGGGCGTCGGGTGCCAGGTTCCGGACGGCGTAGGCCATCGCGTCGGCCAGGACCATGCGGCCCTCCGCGTCGGTGTTCGACACCTCGGTCGTCGTGCCGCCGTAGTGCCGCACCACGTCGCCGGGGCGGTAGGCGCTGCCGGAGACGTGGTTCTCCGCGCACGGCACCAGGCCGGTCACCCGGATCGGCAGGTTGCGCCGGGCGATGGTGGTCAGGGCCGCGATCACCGCCGCGCCGCCTGCCATGTCGGTGCGCATGAGGTGCATCCCCTCCGCCGGCTTGACCGAGATGCCGCCGGTGTCGAAGGTGATGCCCTTGCCGACCAGGACCAGGTGCGGGCCGCCGGTCGCGCCCTCCCACGTCAGGTGGATCAGGCGGGGCGGCCGGGCCGAGCCGCCGCCCACCGCCAGCACGCCGCCGAAGCCCTCGCGGGCCAGCCACTTCTCGTCGCGGACCGCCACCGCCAGGCCCGGCGCGCCCTTCGCCAGCCTGGTGGCGGTGGTCGCCAGCCACGCCGGGTCCTTCACGTTGGACGGCGTGTTCGCCAGGTCCCGCGTCAGGGCGGTCGCGGTGGCCAGGTCCACCGCCTCCCGCACGTCCTCCGGGGCCACCTCGCCGACCAGGCGCAGCGACTTGAGGCGCGCGGGCGCGGGTTCGGACGTCACCCGGTAGCGGTAGCCGCCCAGGACGAGGCCCAGCACGAACGACCGGACGTCGGCGTCCTCCGTCAGCCGGACGTCGAACGTCGTGCCGCCGCCGCGCTCCGCGCCCGCGTGCAACGCCCTGGCCAGGCCCGCGCCCGCCGTGCGCCAGTCGGCCGGCGCGCCGCCGCCGACGCCGAGCACCCAGTCGCGCCCCTGCTGCCGCGCCTCGCCCGCCTTGCCGGTGACCTGCGGGGTCACCTCGACGTCCGCCCCACCCGGCCCCAGCACCGGTGGCTCACCGGGCCTGGCCAGGACCACCCGCCCCACACCGCGTCGGAGGGTGTCGGCCGCCTCGACGGCGACCAGCGGGGTGGGGACGGTCAGCGGCACCGGTGCTCCTCGGGGGTCAGGACGAAGTGATGCCCCGGTTCCACTGTGGAAACCGGGGCCCGACGATTTCTCGCTCCGGCTGGGTCAGCCAGCGGCTGCCTTGAGGGCGTCGCCCAGGGCGTTGGCCTCGTCCGCCGACATCTCGACGACGAGTCGGCCCCCACCCTCGAGCGGAACGCGCATCACGATGCCACGCCCCTCCTTGGTGACCTCAAGGGGACCGTCGCCGGTCCGGGGCTTCATGGCCGCCATCGCGTGCTCCCTCCGTCAACATCTTCCCCGTCCGACCAGGGCCGGATACTCCGACCCATTCTCCCCTATGCGGACTCACCGGCGAAACCGAACCGATCTTTCCAACCGATCTGTGCCCGGCGGGCGATCTTCGCCGACGTGCGGTGGAGCGCCAGGATCGCCGTGCCCCAACGATTTCCGGCCGCCGCTTTCGCCGTCACCCGGTCGTTACCAATTCCTGCGCTGTGGCGTGTCGCGGGGTCGTCCTGACACACTCGGATCTCGTGCGGGCACGTTCGGCGCTCTTCGACGTCTACGGCGGCCACCTCCGCGAGCGGGGTGGCGCGGCGACCATCGCCGCCCTGGTCCGGCTGCTCGAACCGCTGGACTTCGCGCCGCCCGCGGTGCGCACCGCGGTGTCCCGGACGGTGCGTCAGGGCTGGTTGGAGCCGGTGCGGCTGGCGTCGGGCCCCGGTTACGCCATGACACCCCGCGCGGAACGGCGGCTGGACGAGGCCGCGGCCCGCATCTACCGGACCCGCCCGTCCACCTGGGACGGACGGTGGCACGTCGTGGTGCTCCAGGAGCTGCCCGCGCGGGAGTCCCGCGACCGGCTCGCCTCCTCGCTGCAACTGCTCGGTTACGGTCAGCTCGGCCCCGTGACGTGGATCGCACCGCGCCCCTCGCCCGAGCTGCCCGACGTGCTCGCCGGCGAGGGTGTGGTGGCCGGCACGTTCCGCGGCGAGCACGAGGGCTCGGCGGAGGCGCTGGCCGCCCGCGCGTGGGACCTCGACGCGCTGGGCGCGGACTACGCGCGGTTCGTCGCCGAGTGGGAGCCGGTGGTGTCCGCTGTGGACGGATCGTCGCCCGCCGAGGCGTTCGCCGCGTCACAGCGGTTCCTGCACGCCTGGCGGAAGTTCCTGTTCCGCGACCCCGGACTGCCCCGCGAGCTGCTGCCCGCGGACTGGCCGGGCCACGCGGCGGCGGAGTTCTTCGACCGGCACACCGCGCGGCTCGCGCCGGCGGCGCGCCGGTTCGTGGACGACAGCCTGGGCGGCGACTAGCCGACCGGATACCGACAGAGAGGTCCATCCCGTGTCCGAACTCCTCGTCGACGACGCCGACGGTGTGCGCACCCTCACCCTCAACCGGCCCGAGTCGTTCAACGCGTTCACGGTCGCGTTGAAGGAACGCCTGATCGAGGCGGTGCGGGAGACCGCGGCGGACGACGCCGTGCGCGCCGTGGTGATCACCGGCGCGGGGAAGGCGTTCTCCGCCGGGCAGGACCTCAAGGAGCACGTCGCGCTGCTGGAAGCGGGCGACCCGGCGCCGCTGCGCACCGTGGAGGAGCACTACAACCCGCTGATCAAGGCGGTCGTGGCGATGCCCAAGCCGGTCCTGGCGGCGGTCAACGGCACGGCGGCGGGCGCGGGCGCGTCCCTCGCCTACGCGTGCGACCTGCGGGTGGCGGCGGCGTCCGCGAAGTTCCTGATGGCCTTCGCCAACGTGGGCCTGACGGCCGACTCGGGCGCGTCGTGGACGCTGCCGCGGCTCATCGGGCACGGCCGGGCGATGCAGTTGATGCTGCTCGCCGAGCCGGTGGGCGCGGAGGAGGCGCTGCGCATCGGCATGGTCACCCAGGTGGTGCCCGACGGCGAGGCGCTGGCGCAGGCGCAGGCGCTGGCCCGCCGGCTCGCCGCGGGGCCGACCACGGCCTACGCCAAGATCAAGGAGGCGCTCGCGTTCTCCGGTGGGCTGGCCGCCGCGCTGGAGGTCGAGGCGCGCACCCAGGCCGAGGCGGGCGCCACCGCGGACCACCGGGAGGCGGTGGCCGCGTTCGTGGCGAAGCGGCCCGCCCGGTTCACCGGGCGCTGACGGGCTGCCCGGTCGCGCGGAAGCAGGCCGCGATGTGGTCGTCGACCATGCCGGTGGCCTGCATCAGCGCGTAGCAGGTGGTGGGGCCGAGGAAGGCGAACCCCCGCCGCTTCAGCTCCTTGGCCATCGCCCGCGACTCGGGGGTGATGGCGGGCACGTCGTCGACGGTCGCCGGCCGCTCGTGCCGCTCGGGCGCGAACGACCAGAGCAGGTCGTCCAGCGGCACGTCCAGCTCCGCCACGCGGCGGGCGTTGTTGATCGCCGCGTCGATCTTGGCCCGGTTGCGGACGATGCCCGCGTCGGCCATCAGCCGGTCGACGTCCTCCTGGCCGTACCCGGCCACGACGTCCGGCCGGAAGCCCGCGAAGGCGCGCCGGAAGTTCTCCCGCTTGCGCAGGATGGTGATCCAGGACAGGCCGGACTGGAAGGACTCCAGGCACATCCGCTCGAACATCTCGGCCTCGCCGTGCAGCTCCACGCCCCACTCGGTGTCGTGGTACTCGGCGTAGTCCGGCGTGCTGTCGCCCCAAGGGCAGCGGATCATCGGTCGTACTCCCGGACGAAATCGGCGAACCTGTGCAGTGACCAGCGCACGCCCGGCGCGAGCACCACGCCCAACGCCGGCGGCACGTCCTCGACCCAGACGAACGTGCTGCACGCCCCGCGCGGGACGACCCGGAACTCGGCGGTGCCGCGCACGAGCCGACCGGTGTGCCGGACGGCGCAGCGCAGCGGCGGCTCCCACGCGGTGACGCGCATCGTGTCGGTGAACCCGATCGGCCCGAGGCCGGTGAACGCGGCCAGCTCCGTGCCGACGCCGCGCCCGTCGCCGCGGGTCACCCGGACCCTGGTGGCGAGCACCCACTCGCCCTGGCGGGCCCAGTCGGTCGCGGCGGCCCAGGTCACCTCGGCCGGCGTGGCGACGTCGACGCGCAGCTCAAGCCGGGTCACGCGCCGACTCCAGCTCGGCGACCCTGGCCCGGAGCCGCTCGACCTCGGTCGCGAGCCGGTCCAGCGCCCAGTCGACCTCGGTCATCTTGTAGCCGCGGAACACCTGCTGGAACTTCAGGTCGCGCACGTCGGCCGCGGTCAGCTCGTCGGCGGGCAACCGGGTGGGCGACGCGCCGGGCGGCAGCGGCGCCAGTTCCTCACCGCGCCCGAAGACGAGCGAGGCCAGCAGGAACACCACGGCCGCCACGAGGACCATGACGACGAGGTAGATGAGCGCGGTGGTCACGGGACGATCGTGGCACACACCGCGCCCGCGGGCCGCAAGGAAGTCGCGGAAGCGCGCGGTCCGGCCCGATCAGCCGGCGGCGGACGCGACGCAGCGCCGCGCGACGACCAGCAGCCGGGCCAGGATCACCAGGGACACCAGGGACGCCAGGCCGACCGGCGGTGACATCAGCATCAGGGCCGCGTCCACGAGGACGGTGGCGATGATGATCGACAGGTTGCCGAGCAGGCACACGCCGACCGCGCCCACGGCCACTTGGCCCGCCAGCCGCGCCAGGGAGACCGCGCTCCACCCCTTCCTGGCCAGCAGCCGCCCGGTGAGCAGCGCGCACAGCCCCGCGCCCACCACGACCCAGGTGGTCGAGTCGTTGGCCCTGGCGATCAGGAGGTACCACTCCGGCGGCGCGCCGCCGCCGGAGGGCGCGGGCCACGAGCCGATCCAGAAGCTGCGGTTCACCTCCCACAGCACGCGGGCCAGCGGGACGACCAGGATGAGCGTCCAGAGGGTGCGCACGCCCTGCGCGAGGGCCAGCAGGCTCTGGTAGTCGCGGGCGATCCGGTTGACCGGGCCGAACTCGGCCACCGCCCGCCGCTGGGCGTCCTCGGCGGGCAGGCCGCCGCCCCGGTAGGCCGTCACCGCGTCGTCCAGGCTGTCCCGCGCCTCCGCGAGCAGGTCCGCCTTCACGTGCTCCGGACCGCGCAGCCTCCGGTCCAGGTCGGCCAGGTACTCGTCGATCACGCCCGCGTCGGCCACGGCCCGCCCCCCAGCACGCCCTCGATCGCGGCGGTGAACTCGCGCCACGCGGTCCGCTCGGCGGCCAGCGCGCGCCGGCCCGCCTTGGTGAGCCGGTAGGTGCGCCGCTGCCGACCGCCGACCGTGCTCCACTCGCTGGTCACCAGGCCGGCCGTCTCCAGCCTGCGCAGGGCCGGGTAGACGGTGCCGGTGGGCAGGTCCAGCGCGCCGCCGCTGCGCAGTTGCAGCGCCTCGATGATGGCGTAGCCGTGCAGCGGTCCGCCGTCGAGCGTGGCCAGCAGCAGCGCGTCGAGGTGACCTCGCAACGCGTCCGACTTCATGGGTAGCGAGTCTACGGTTCGGCGGTTCGGGTGGTATCGGGGAGATCCCCGATACAGACGTTGCCTGTCTACCTATGACTTGCCTACTTATGGATGCACTCGGACTCGTCCGGCTCCTGGCCTGTGGATCTTCGGGTGGGACCGGTTGAACAGGTGGGTGCACCTGGCCCTGATCCGGCTGGGGCGCTGACCGCCTACGCGTCCGCGTTCTGGATCATGGTGGCGAACGCGTTCCTCCAGCACCCCGTCGGCCACGAGGAGCGCGACGGCGTGCTGCGGCTGGTGGACTTCTCCGCGCTGACCGCGAACCCGCTGTTCGGCACGGCGTTCGCGCACGTCGTGCCGTGCTGGTCGCGACGCCCGGCTACTACCGGGGCCGCCGGCACGCCGAGCACCCCGTCGGCGGCGCGGCCGCGACACCGCGGCGGTGATCAGGCGAGCGCCCGCAGCACGCGCGCGGGCGGTCGGGTGCCGGCGATGCCCGCCACCATCTCCACCACGTGGCGGGTGCGCCGCACCTCGTGCGCGCGGAACACCTTCGCGCCCTGCCAGGCGGCGATGGAGGTGGCGGCGAGCGTGCCGTCCACGCGGTCGCCCACCCCCGCGCCCAGCGTCTCGCCGACGAAGTCCTTGTTGGACAGCGCCATGAGCACCGGCCAGCCGGTGGCGACGAGCTCGTCCAAGCGGCGCAACAGCTCCAGGCCGTGCCAGGTGTTCTTGCCGAAGTCGTGCGTCGGGTCGATCAGCACGCCGTCCCGCGGCACGCCGAGCGCCACCATCCGCTCCGCGCGCGCCACCAGCTCCGCCACCACGGCGGCCACGACGTCGTCGTACCGCACCCGGTGCGGGTCCGTGCGCGGCGGCAGGCCGCCGGTGTGCGAGCACACGATGCCGACCCCGAACTCGGCGGCGACCTCGGCGAGCGCCGGGTCCGCGCCCGCCCACGTGTCGTTGATCAGGTCCGCGCCCGCCGCGCACACGGCGCGCCCGACCTCGTGCCGCCACGTGTCGACGCTGATCACCAGCGACGGGTGGCGCTCCCGCACGGCCGCGACGAACGGCACGACCCGCCGCGCCTCCTCGGCCGCGTCCACCGGCTCGCCCTTCGACCCGGCCTTCACGCCGCCGATGTCGACGATGTCCGCGCCGTCGGCCACGGCCCGGTCGACGGCGGCCATCGCCGCGTCGTCGTCGAAGGTGGCACCCCGGTCGTAGAAGGAGTCCCGCGTCCGGTTGACGATCGCCATCACCAGAGCGCGATCGCCGGGCACGTCACGCTCGCCGAACCTCATGCGGTCATCGTGCCACGTCGAGCCACCGGGTGAGGCGCGTCACAGCGGCTTGTCACTCACGAGTAATCGCCTGTCGCGGCGGGGTCGGACGCGGTTTGCAGCGGGAGATCCCGCATAGCTGACAGCGGGTGGCAGGAATCCTTGTCAGGATCGGCGGCATGGAATCGCAGTCTCCGTTCACCATCACCGACTGGGACGAGCAGCCCGCGGACGAGGCCGTCTCGCGGATCGGTCGCGTTCGGGTCGACAAGAGCTACACCGGGGCGCTCGCCGGCACCAGCACGGCCGAGTTGCTCACCTGCCGGCCGGACGAGGGTTCGGCCGGGTACGTGGCCGTCGAGGAGTTCCGGGGCACGCTGGACGGCCGGACGGGCACGTTCGTGTTCCAGCACGGCGCCACCATGTCGCCCGCCGGTCCGGCCTACTACGGCGCGATCGTCCCCGGCTCGGGCACCGGTGAGCTGGTCGGCATCACCGGCACCGTCAAGCTGGAGCACGAGCTGATCACCCTGGACTACCGCGTTGACTGACCGCGAGCGGGTCATCGCCTACCGGGTCGCGGCCCACCAGTTCGACCGGACCGCCACCGGGCCGTCCGCGCTGCGCGTGTTCGACCTGGGCGTGCAGGACTCGGAGCGGTCCGCGCTGCCCGCCCTCGCGGCGCGGCTGGAAACACCCGACCTGGCGGATTCCGTGCTCACCTGGTCCGTGCGCGGCGCGCCGCACTGGCACCGCCCCGGCGCGCTGCCCGGCCTGGCGGCGGCGCTGTGGCCGCTGAGCGACGCCGACGCCGTCACCCGGATGAACCGCCCGCCGGTCACCGCCGGGCTGGCGGTGCTCCGGCAGGTGGTCGAGGCACTGCGCGCGGTCGTGGACCGGCCGATGACCAAGGGCGAGGCGTCGGCCGCGATCACGCCGCTGGTGCCGCCCGAGGTGACCGGCTGGTGCCGGCGCTGCGCCGCGACCCACGTGCACGACCCGGTGTTCCGGCTCGCCGTGCTGCCCGCCGGGCTGCGGTTCGACCCGACGGCGCGGACGGTGACGTTCGTGCCGGTCGCGGGCAGCCGGACACCGGACCGCACCACCGGCTTCGCCGGCCTGGTCGCCGACTACCTCCGCCTGCACGGCCCGGCCGGACCGTCCGAGGTGGCCGACTTCGTCGGCGCGCCGGTCCGCGAGGTCAAGGCGGCGTGGCCGGACGACCTGGTCGAGGTCGCGCCGAGGGCGTGGCTGCCCGCCGACCGCGCGACGGCGTTCGAGAACCCGCCACGCCCCGACGTGGCCCGCCTCCTACCACCACTGGACCCGTACCTGAGCGCCCGCGACCGCGCCCTGCTGGTCCCCGACGAGGGGCGCCGGAAGGAGGTCTGGCGCGTGCTGGGCCGCCCCGGCGCGATCATGGTGGACGGCGAGGTCCTGGGCACGTGGCGAGCCAGGGCGACGGGCAACCGCCTGGACATCACCCTGTCCCCCTTCGCCCCCCTGGACCTCGACCGCTTCGAGGACGAGGCGACCCGCCTGGCGACGGCACGCGGCCTGGACCGCGCCCGCCTCACCTGACCACACGCGCCACCAGTGCACACACCTCACCCGAGCGTGTCATCCTCGGTGGCCGGCCCGTCCGGCGAGGGCGCTTTTCAAGCTTTGACCCAAATCCCGCTCCGCGCCGACGCGCGAGCAGCCGACGCACCGCACCCGACTACCCCCCGGCACAAGCGTCCAACGCCGTCCGCACGTCACCCGTCACCACCAGCGAATCCAACGCGAACCGCGACACGAACCCCCGCCCGTGCAGCTCCCGCAGCCACTCCAGCAACCCCCGGTAGTGGTCGTCCACGTCCAGCAGCACCACGGGCTTCGCGTGCAGCGCCAGCACGCGCGCCGTCCACACCTCGAACAGCTCCTCGCACGTGCCGATGCCGCCCGGCAGCGCCAGGAACGCGTCCGCCTGCGCCTCCATCACGGCCTTGCGGTCCCGCATGGTGTCCACCAGCCGCAGGTCGTCGGCCTTCCGGTCGGCCCACTCCACGTCGACCAGCGCACGCGGGATGACGCCCGTCGTGTGCGCGCCGCCCTCGCGCGCCGCGGTCGCCAGCGCGCCCATCATGGACGTCCGGCCACCACCCCACGCCAGCGACCAGCCGCGGCGCGCGATCTCCGCGCCCACCTCCGCCGCCAGCTCCAGGTAGGACTCCGGCACGGTCCGCAGCGATCCGCAGTAGACGGTGACGGTGGTCAATGCGAGTCCGCCCACGCCTGGTGCGCCTCGTTGACCACCCGCACGGCGTCGTCGATGTCGTCGGTCAGGTGCAGCAGCGCCAGGTCCTTGTCGCCGACCTTGCCACCGCCCAGCACCGAGCCCTTCACCCAGTCGTACAGGCCCTGCCAGTAGTCGCGGCCGAACAGCACCACCGGGAACTTGGTGACCTTCTTGGTCTGCACGAGGGTCAGCGCCTCGAACAGCTCGTCCAGGGTGCCGAACCCGCCGGGCAGGCAGATGAACGCCTGCGAGTACTTGATGAACATGGTCTTGCGCACGAAGAAGTAGCGGAAGTTCACCCCGAGGTCGACCCACGGGTTCAGGCCCTGCTCGAACGGCAGTTCGATACCCAGCCCGATCGAGAACCCGCCCGCCTCGGAGCAGCCCCGGTTGACCGCCTCCATCGCGCCCGGACCGCCGCCGGTGATGACGGCGAACCCGGCCTCGGCCAGCGCGCCGCCCAGCTTGCGGCCCGCCTCGTACTCGGGGTGGTCGCGGCCGGTGCGCGCGGAGCCGAACACCGTCACCGCGCTCGGCACCTCGGCCAGCGCGCCGAAGCCCTCCACGAACTCGGCCTGGATGCGCAGCACCCGCCAGGGGTCGGTGTGCACCCAGTCGCTCGGGCCGCGCGAGTCCAGCAGCCGCTGGTCCGTGGTGGTCAGCTCGTCCCGCCGACCGCGGCGCAGGACGACCGGGCCGCGCTGCTTCTCCCTCGGGTGCTCGTCCACGCCGTTCTGGTCGCTCATTGGCGCGAGTCTATCCCCGCGATCAGTCGCGGTTGAGGAAGCGGCGCAACACTTCCCGGCATCGTCGGATCTGGTTCACCGGCACGTTCTCCTGGCGGGTGTGGGCGAGCGTCGGGTCGCCGGGGCCGAAGTTCACGGCCGGCATCCCGAGCGCCGCGAACCGCGCCACGTCGGTCCACCCGAGCTTGGCCACCGGTGTGCCGCCGGCCGCCGCGACCAGCTCCCGCGCGGCCTCGGAGCCCAGGCCGGGCAGCGCGCCCGCCGCGCGGTCGGTGACGGTGACCCGGTAGCCCTCGAACACCTCGCGCAGGTGCTGCTCGGCCTGCTCGGGCGAGCGGTCCGGCGCGAACCGGTGGTTGACCGTCAGGACGCACTCGTCGGGTACGACGTTGCCCGCCACGCCGCCCTCGACCTTCACCGCCTGGAGGCCCTCCCGGTAGACGCAGCCGTCGATGTCGACGTGGCGCGGCTGGTAGGACTCCAGCCGGCGCAGCGCCTCGCCGACGGCGTGGATCGCGTTCACGCCCATCCAGCCGCGGGCGGTGTGCGCGCGGACGCCCTCGGTGCGGACCTCGATCCGCATCGTGCCCTGGCAGCCCGCCTCGATCGCGGCGTTCGACGGCTCGCAGACGATCGCCAGGTCCCCGTCCAGCCAGTCCCGCAGCTCCCGCTCGACGCGCCCCAGCCCGTTGCGCGCCGCCTCGACCTCCTCGCAGTCGTAGAACACGAAGGTGAGGTCGTGGCGCGGGCGCTCGGTGGTGGCGGCGAGGTTGAGCATCACCGCGTCGCCGCCCTTCATGTCGCACGTGCCGAGGCCGTGCAGGACGCCGTCCTCCAACCGGGACGGCAGGTTGTCGTTCACCGGCACGGTGTCCAGGTGGCCGGCGAGCACCACCCGCTTCGGCAGTCCGAGGTTGGTGCGGGCGAGCACGGCGTTCCCGGAGCGCACCACCTCCAGCGACGTCTGGGTGCGCAGCGAGCGTTCGACCAGGTCGGCGAGTTCACCCTCCTCACCGGACACGCTGGGCACGTCCACCAGCGCGGCGGTCAGCTCGACGGGATCAGCGGCGAGGTGCAAGATGTCGGCCACGCCCGGCACGTTACCGTTGACACCCGTGAGCACCCCAGACAGGACGAGCGCAGACACGACAGGCGCGGGCACCACCGGGTCGCACGCCACCGGCGCGCACGGCGTCGGACTCGCCACCGTCACCTCCACCGGCACCGTGCTGGACACGTGGTTCCCGGCGCCGAAGCTGGGTGCCGCCGAGCCCGGCACCGCCCGGCTGTCCGCCACCGAGGTGGCCGCCGAGCTGGGCGAGGCCGCCGCCAAGCAGCTCGGCGTCGACGAGGACCGCGACGTGGAGGTCGTGGGCGTGCGCGTGGGCATCGCCGACCTGGCCGACGCGCCCGCCGACACCTACGACGTGTACCTGCGCCTGCACCTGCTGTCGGCGCGCCTGGTGCGCCCACACGGCCAGAGCCTCGACGGGATCTTCGGCCTGCTGGCGAACGTCGTGTGGACCAACCACGGCCCGTGCGCGGTGGAGGACTTCGAGACCACCCGCGTCAAGCTGCGCGCCCGCGGCCCGGTGGCCGTGTACGGCGTCGACAAGTTCCCGCGCATGGTCGACTACGTGGTCCCGACCGGCGTGCGCATCGCCGACGCCGACCGCGTCCGGCTGGGCGCGCACCTGGCGCCCGGCACGACCGTCATGCACGAGGGCTTCGTCAACTTCAACGCGGGCACGCTGGGCGCGTCGATGGTCGAGGGCCGCATCTCCGCGGGCGTCGTGGTCGGCGACGGCTCGGACATCGGCGGGGGCGCGTCGGTGATGGGCACCCTGTCCGGTGGCGGCAAGCAGGTCATCTCCATCGGCGAGCGCTGCCTGATCGGCGCGAACGGCGGCGTGGGCATCTCCCTCGGCGACGACACGGTGGTGGAGGCGGGCCTCTACATCACGGCCGGCACCAAGATCACCGCCGAGGACGGGACCGTGGTGAAGGCCGCCACCCTGTCGGGCGTGCCGAACCTGCTGTTCCTCCGCGACTCGACCACCGGTGTGATCAAGGTCAAGGCGCGCAAGGGCACGGGCGTCGAGCTGAACGCGGCTCTGCACTCGAACGACTGACACCGCCGGGGGCGCTCACCCGAGCGCCCCCGCAGCGGTGACGTTCCCACAGGCCAACGCGGCTGCCACGCCGTGAGGAGCGGAGCGCCCGCCTCAGGCCAGGCGTTCCGCCGCGGCGGCGACCCGCTCGTCGGTCGCGGTCAGGGCGATGCGGACGTGGCGGTCGCCGGTGGGCCCGTAGAACGTGCCGGGCGCGGCCAGGATGCCGCGTTCCGCCAGCCACGCCACCGTGTCCCAGGCCGGCTCGTCCCGCGTGGACCAGAGGTACAGCCCGGCCTCCGAGTGGTCGACCGCGAACCCCGCCGCCCGCAGCGCGGGCAGCAGCACCGCGCGCCGACGCCGGTACCGCTCGCGCTGCTCGGCCACGTGCGCGTCGTCGTCCAGCGCCGCCGTCATGGCCGCCTGCACCGGCCGGGGCACGATCATCCCGGCGTGCTTGCGCACCTCCAGCAGCGCCGCGACCAGGCGCGGGTCGCCCGTGACGAACCCGGCCCGGTAGCCGGCGAGGCTGGACGACTTGGACAGCGAGTGCACCGCGAGCAGCCCGTCCCGCACACCACCGCTGACGTCCTCCCGCAGCACGGACACCGGCTGCGCGTCCCACGGCAGCGCCAGGTAGCACTCGTCGGAGGCGACCGTCGCGCCCACCGCGCGGGCATCCGCCACGGCCCGCGCCAACGCCGCCGCGCCCTGCACCCGCCCGGTCGGGTTGGACGGCGAGTTCAGCCACACCAGCCGGGTGCCCTCGGGCGGCGGCTCGCCGTCGGCCAGCCGCACCACCGACGCGCCCGCGAGCTTCGCACCCACCTCGTAGGTCGGGTAGGCCAGCGCGGGGATCGCCACCACGTCGCCCGGACCGAGGCCCAGCAGCGTGGGCAACCAGGCGACCAGCTCCTTGGAGCCGATCGTCGGCAGCACCGCGGCCGGCTCGACACCGGTCACGCCGTGCCGGCGCGCCAGCGCACCGACCACCGCCGCCCGCAGCTCCCGCGTGCCGTGGGTGGTCGGGTAGCCGGGCACGTCCGCGACGGAGGACAGGGCGCGCCGGATGACCTCCGGGACGGCGTCCACCGGCGTGCCGACGGACAGGTCGACCACGCCGCCGGGGTGCGTGCGCGCCTTGGCGGCGTGGTCGGCCAGTGAGTCCCAGGGGAAGTCCGGGAGCCGCTTGGTCACTCGTGCGACGCCTGCGGCGGGAGAGCCTTCACGAACGCCGGGTCCGCGCTGACCTTGCCCACCTTCGAGGCCCCGCCGGGGGAGCCCAGCTCGTCGAAGAAGTCCACGTTCGCCTTCGTGTACTCCTTCCACTCGTCCGGGACGTCGTCCTCGTAGTAGATGGCCTCGACGGGGCACACCGGCTCGCAAGCACCACAGTCGACGCACTCATCCGGGTGGATGTAGAGCATCCGGTCGCCTTCGTAGATGCAGTCGACGGGGCACTCTTCGATGCACGCCTTGTCGAGCACGTCCACGCACGGCTGGGCGATCACATAGGTCACTGCGCTCTCCTGCTTCTGTTCTGGTCCACACCGCGCAAGCCGGAGAGTACGCGGCGAAGTCGATTGTCCAACGCTCAGGCTTGCCTTATCAGCACCGTGGTTCACCTCACAGGACACCCTCGGCGGCGCGGGCGACCATGCGGGTGCGGATCGGGTCACCGAATCGGAGCAACGCCGCGCGGACGCCTGGCCGGCGCTCGTGGGCGAGCCGCTCGGCGAGTGGCGCCCGCGACGGCACCGGGCGCCCGAACAGCGCCCTGACCACGGACGACCCCGACCCGAGGCACTGCGCGCGGTGAGGACCTCGCGGCCCGGCACCCCATCGAGCCTACCGCGCAGGTGGACGTGGGATGACGCTCCGAGACCGGCGGCCGGATGCCTTCGCCACCCCGAAGGCCGAGGAAGTGGGCCTGTCGACCGTCCCGACGTCCGCATGGCCGGCCGCCTGCCGGTCAGGGCGGCGGGTGGACAGAGTTGATCTTCGGGCGTCGCGGTCAAGGGGTGTCGCTGTTCGCTCTTGTTGGTGGGGACGTCGTGAGTTCCCGTAGCGGTTGTCGGTCAGGGACGTGGTTGCCGGGCGAACCACTCGTAGGCGGCTTTGCGGACGCGGCGCAGGGCCGAGCGCTCGCCGAAGTAGTCGCCGACGACACCGACCACCGGCAGCATCCCCAGCGCCTGGTGGTAGAACCGGCCCTGCGGGCGCTTGTCCAGCTCGTCCTCCAGCGCCCAGAGCACCTTCGCGAGCTTCCACACCGTCCGCCCGATGGACCGGATGGTCGACCGCTTGCCCAGCTCCGACGTCAGCTCCTCGGTGGCCCGGTCCTCGCCGGCCGGGTCGATCGGCAGGCCGTCCACCTCCCGCTGGAACAGCACGTGGGCCAGCAGGCGCACCCGGTCCTCGGTGGAGGTGAACCCGTGCTCCCCCGCGATCGCCGACAGCAGCAGCCCCTGCCCCGCCGTGCCGAGGGCCGACTGGATGGGCAGGCGGTCCGCCAGCGCACCGCCCACGCCCGGCAGCGCCGCCAGCAGCGACACCAGCCGCCCGACCCGGTTGAGCCACCACTGGTCGCGCTGCGCGACGTCCATCGCGGCCCAGCCGGCGGTGCCGGGCACCTTCACCCTCGCCAGCCGGTCCCACAGCCTGTCCAGCCGGGCGCGGTCCGCACCGGTCTCCGCCGCGCGGTCCCGCAGGCCGAGCACGTTGGCGTCCCGCAACGTGTCCAGCAACGGGCCCGTCGCGCGCACGAACGGTCGCAGCGCGCGCACCACGTCGCGGTCACTGATCGCCGACACCGGCCTGCCTCCCCACGAACGCGCCCACCGCGACGGCGCTCGGGAGCGCGCCCCCGGCGAGCAGCAGCAGCGAGCGCCAGTCGTCGGGCAGCACCACGTCGCCGCCCGGACCGAGCACGGCGAACAGCAGCAGCGTCCCGAGCCACACCAGCAGCGGCGCGGCGGCGGTCAGGGTGCGCCGGGCGTACCGGGACGCGCCGACCACCAGCAGCGGCGTGGTGAGGGTCGCGACCAGGACCGTGACCGGGAACGGGTAGTCGTCGAGCAGGGGTAGCGTCGTGCCGTCCAGGCGCAGCGGCAGGAAGAACAGCTCCAGCACCGCGAGCACGAACGCCTGGACCATCAGCGCCCCGATCGCCAACCGCTCCCTCAATCCAGCCCCCCGAACAGGTCGGTACCGGCGCCCTCGGCGGAGCCGCGCGCCAGCACGTAGTGCTCGGCGGGCACGAGGGGCTGCGCGATCCCGTTGGACAGCGCGTACGCCACGCCGTCCTGCCACACGCTGACCTGCGTGGCGTGCGCCCGCAGCGCCCGCACCTTGGCCACCAGGTGCTCCGACACGTCGATGGTGGTCGTGATGTCGGCGTCGTCCGTCACGGGCAGCTCGCCGGGCTCGGGCAGCCGCCACGGCAGGTCCTCGTGCGCGGCCAGCGCCGCCACGCCCGCCTCGGTCGCGGACCGCGACGTGACGGCGAAGAACACGCGGTCGACCTCGCCCGCCGCCGCCATCGTGATCTCGTGCGCCCGGATGTGGTCCGGGTGGCCGTAGCCGCCGAAGGCGTCGTAGGTGACCACCACCTGGGGCTTCACCGAGGTGATGATGGCGGACAGGTCGGCCACCTGCTCGTCGAACGGGCCGCGCACGAACGCGCGCGGGTGGTCGTTGGCCGCCACCCCGGCCATCCCGGAGTCGCGCCACCGGCCGATGCCGCCCAGGAAGCGGTGGTCGGTCACGCCGAGCGCGGCGCAGGCGGATCGCAGCTCGGCCACGCGGTAGCCGCCCAGTTGGTCGGCCGCGTCGGCGGTCAGCTCGCGCAGCGCGGGCGGGATGATCTCGCCCTCCTCGCCGAGGGTGCAGGTGACCACGGTGACGTGCACGCCGCTCGCCGCGTAGCGGGCGATCGTGCCGCCCGTCCACAGGCTCTCGTCGTCAGGGTGTGCGTGTACCAGCAGCAACCGTGGTGGAGCAGTCAGCGTCACCGGATCAGCGTAGAGACAGGGTCCGACAACGGCTGTCGGGGCCACCGGAAACCGGTGGCCCCGACCCGGCCGTCAGCCGACCAGCAGCGGCTTGACCTCGGCGAAGTGGCACGCCGAGAGCGTGCCCTCGCCGTCGCCGCGGCGTTCCAGCTTGGGCTCCTCGACGGCGCAGATGTCCTGCGCCTTCCAGCAGCGGGTGCGGAAGCGGCAGCCCGAGGGCGGGTTCACCGGCGACGGCACGTCACCGGTGAGCACGATCCGCTGGCGCTGCCGCTCCAGCTTGGGGTTGGGCACCGGCACGGCCGACAGCAGGGCCTGCGTGTACGGGTGCATCGGCCGGGCGTAGATGTCCTCGCGCTCACCGATCTCGATGATCTTGCCGAGGTACATGACGGCGACCCGGTCCGAGATGTGCCGGACGACCGACAGGTCGTGCGCCACGAACAGGTACGCCAGGCCCAGCCGCTCCTGCAACTCCTCCAGCAGGTTCACGACGCCGGCCTGCACCGACACGTCCAGCGCGGACACCGGCTCGTCCAGCACGACGAGCTTGGGGTTCAGCGCCAGCGCGCGGGCGATGCCGATGCGCTGCCGCTGGCCGCCGGAGAACTCGTGGGCGTAGCGGTTGCGGTGCTCCGGGTTCAGCCCGACGAGCTCCATCAGCTCGTTGACCCGGCTCTGGACGTCCTCGCCGCGCTCCACCCCGTGGATCTTGAACGGCTCCGAGATCAGCTCGTTGATCTGCCAGCGCGGGTTCAGCGACGCGTACGGGTCCTGGAACACGATCTGCATGTTCCGCCGCACGTCCCGGAGTTCCTTGCCGCGCAGCGAGGTCAGCTCGCGGCCCTGGAACTTGACCGAGCCGGACGTCGGCTTGTGCAGCTGGAGGATGGCGCGCCCGGTGGTGGACTTGCCGCAGCCGGACTCGCCGACCAGGCCCAGCGTCTCGCCCGGCAGGAGGTCGAACGTCACGCCGGACACGGCCTGCACCTGCCCGACGGTGCGCGGGATGATCCCGCCGCCGCGCACCGGGAAGGACTTGACGAGGTCCCGGACCTCCAGCAGCGGCGCCGCGCCGCCGCCCGACGAGGCGCCACCCGCCTGCGGGTTCACGTCAGTTGTGGTGGTCATGAGGTCGAGCTCTCCTCTTCGTGCAGCCGCGCCTCCACGTCCTCGAGGTCCTCGGCCACGGGGATGTCCGGGTCGGCCATCGTCAGCGCCGCGGGGTTCTCCACCACGCCGATCTCCTCGTGCGCGAACAGCTTCTGCGGCTGCTCGATGGTGGCCAGGTACCCGGACCGGTGGCAGCGCGCGAAGTGGCCGTGCCGGTCGGTCTCCAGCAGCGCGGGTTCGGTCTCCCGGCACTCGTCGATCGCCAGCGGGCACCGCGGTGAGAACGAGCAGCCCTTCGGCAGGTTCATCAGCGAGGGCGGCGCGCCCTTGATCGGCGTGAGCCGCTTGCCCAGCAGCTGCGGGTTCGGGATGGACCCGAGCAGGCCGACCGTGTACGGCATCCGCTGCGCTTCGAAGACCTCGTCCACGGCGCCCTGCTCGACGACCGTGCCGCCGTACATGACCTGGACGCGGTCCACCATGCCCGCCACGACGCCGAGGTCGTGGGTGATGATCATGATGCCCGCGCTCGTCTCGTCCCGGATGCGCAGCAGCGTGTCCAGGATCTGCGCCTGCACGGTCACGTCGAGCGCCGTGGTGGGCTCGTCGGCGACGATCACGTCCGGGTCGTTGATGATCGCCATCGCGATCATCGCCCGCTGCCGCATGCCGCCGGAGAACTCGTGCGGGTACTGCGACGCGCGGCGGTCCGGCTGCGGGATGCCCACCAGCTCCAGCGCCTCGACGGCCTTGGCCCACGCGGCCTTCTTCGACACGTCGTGGTGCGCCAGGTACGCCTCGGCCAGCTGCCAGCCCACCGTGTAGACGGGGTTCAGCGACGTCATCGGGTCCTGGAAGATCATCGCGATGCCGTTGCCGCGCACCGGCTGCATCTGCTTGTAGGTCAGGCCGACCAGCTCGCGGTCCTTGAACTTGATCGACCCGCCGATCCGCGCGGTCTTGGGCAGCAGGCCCATGATCGCCATCGACGAGACCGACTTGCCGGAGCCGGACTCGCCGACGATGCCCAGCACCTCGCCCGCGCCGAGCGTGAACGACACGTCGCGCACGGCGTGCACCACGCCGTCCTCGGTCGGGAAGTCCACCGACAGGTTCTCGACCTTGAGCAGCTTCTCGCCGCGGCGGGAGCCGGTCGCCGACTCGGGCTCGTTCATCACGTCCAACTCACTCATGCCTTCACCCTCTTCTGGCGCGGGTCGAAGGCGTCCCGGAGACCGTCACCGATGAAGTTGACCGACAGCGAGATCAGCACGATGAACAGGAACGGCATGAAGAACAGCCACGGGTGCAGCGTCAACTCGTTCTTGTTCAGGCTGATCATGAGGCCCAGCGACGTGTCCGGGCTCTGCACGCCGAGGCCGATGAACGACAGCGCGGCCTCCAGCAGCACCGCTTGGGCGATGGCCAGCGTCGCGTTGACGATGATCACGTCCACGGTGTTGGGCAGGATGTGCCGGAACACGATCCGGGTGGTGGACGCGCCCAGCGCGCGGGCGGCCTCCACGAACTCCTTCTCCCGCAGCGACAGCACCATGCCGCGGATGACGCGGGCGATGGACAGCCACATGATCAGGCCCAGGTACAGGGCCACGATCAGCCAGTTGCTGCCGCCGCCACCGGCCACCGACGCCACGAAGCTGTTGCGCACCAGCACGGCCGCGATGACCAGGCTGGGGATCACCAGGATCAGGTCGATGAACCGGCTGATGACCGCGTCGACCCAGCCCCGTTTGTAGCCCGCGAGCGCGCCGAGGACGACGCCGATGATCGTGGACAGCACCGCGACGAAGATCGCGATCTGGAGCGAGAACTGCGTGCCGCGGATGATCTGCGCCACCATGTCGAACCCGAGCCGGTCGGTGCCGAACGGGTGGTCGGCGCTCGGCGGGAGGTACCGGCGCGTGGTCTCGGTGTAGGGGTGCTTCCAGAGCAGCCCGCCGAAGAACGCGAACAGCACCAGCAGCGCGAACAGCACCAGGCCGACCAGCGCCGCCTTGTGCCGCGTGAACCGCCGCAGGATGACCTGCCACTGCTTGCGCGCGGCGGTGCTGTCGAACTGGCTGCCCTCGCCACCGGAGGTCGGCGCGGCGGGCGCGGCCACGGGGGAACCGATCTCAGTCAAGGCGAATCCTCGGGTCCAGGATCGCGTACAGCACGTCCGCAATCAGGTTGAACACGATGATGAACACGGCCGTCACCATCATGAAGCCGAGCACCTCGTAGGGTTCGAGCTTCGTGATCGCATCGACGAGGAACTTGCCCATGCCGGACCAGCCGAACACCGTTTCCGTGATCACCGCGCCACCGAAGTTCGCGCCGATGTTGAGCGAGGACACCGTGATGATCGGGATGAGCGCGTTGCGGAACGCGTGCTTGAAGATCGCCCGCGCCTGGGAGATGCCCTTCGCCTGTGCCGTGCGCACGTAGTCCGCGTTCAGCGTGTCGAGCATCGACGCGCGCTGGAAACGGCTGTACAGCGCGAACTGGATCGCGACCAGGCAAATGGTCGGCAGCACGTACGCGCCGGTGTACTGGAACACCTGGTTGCCGAGGCTGCCGCTGAACCCGGCGCCCGGCGGTCCCGCGGTGATGATCCACCGGTCCGCCCCGAGCGATTCCAGCCAGTTGTTCAGCTCGATGCCACCGGCCTTCAGCACGAGCGCGATGCAGAACAGCGGCATCGAGAACATGGTGAACGATATGCCGGTCGCTATGTAGTCGAAGATCGAGTATTGTCGCACCGCGCCGATGACACCGACCGCGATGCCGAGCACGAGTGCGATGACCTCGGCGCCCAGGATCAGCCGGAGCGTCACGCTGAACGCGTTGAGCACGTTCTCCTTGACGGGCTTGCCCGAGTTGCCGGGCACGACGGACTCGCCCCAGTCGCCGGTCACGAAGTCACCGGCCCAGTCGACGTAGCGCTCCAGGAACGGCTTGTTGTAGCCGGTCCGCTCGTAGGCAGCGCTGATCTCCGCCGGGGTCCTCGGCTTCTGGAGCTTCCACTCGCCCAGGGGATCACCCATGGCGTTGACGAGCCCGAAGCAGAGGAACGACGCGACGATCAACAGCGGAATCGAGATCAACAACCGCCGGATTATGTAACGGAACATGACAAGTCTCTAGTCTCCCTAGGCGCCCCCGCCGCAAGCGGGCCAGCCTACCTGACGCGGACGCCGCCCGGGGGGCCGGTGCTCGTGGCACCCGGCCCCCCGGTCGGATTCAATCAGTTGGCGTCGGAGCTGGTGGCAGCTCGACTTACTTCTTGATCTGCCAGGCGTACAGGTTCCACGTCACGCCGCCACCCACACCGATGTAGGAAATCGGGGAGATGTCCGCCGTGGAAGCGGCGAAGTCGGCGAGCTGGAACAGCGGAACGCTGTGCATGTCGTCGCGCATCTGCTTGTCGATCTCGTTCATCGCCTCGATGCGCTTCTGGAAGTCGAGCATGCGGTTCGCGGCCTGCCACTTCTCGGTCACCACGGCCGAGTCGTACAGGTTGTAGTTGCCCGTGCCGCCCTTTTCCTTCTGGGCGTAGTTGCCGTACGAACCGGCCTTCACCGGCTGACCGACCCACGCGAACAGCGCCGCGTCGAACTCCGACGCCGGGAGGCGCTTGTCGTTGAAGTCGGCGGCCTGGTCGTCGATGATCTCGATGCCGGCCTGGCGGCACTTGTCCTGCAGGATGCGGACGGTGTCGGCGCGCCGCTGGACGATCTTGTGGCCCAGCTTGAAGGACGCGCGGAACTCACCCTTGGTGTAGATGCCGTCGCCACCCTGCTTCCAGCCGGCGTCCTCGAGGGTCTTCTTGGCCGCGGCCACGTCGCCCTTGCCGGTGTCGCTGTAGTGGTCCTCGTAGCCGACCTCGTTCGGCATGAACATGAAGTTGCCGAGCGGCTTGGCGTTGGGGTCGACGTCCTTGATCAGCTTCTCGACCAGGTCCTCGCGGTCGAAGCACTGGGCGATCGCCACGCGCAGCTCCTTGTTCTGCTTGAACAGGGGGCGGCTCATGTTGAAGTCGACGTGCTCGAAGGTCTGGCCACCGGCCGCGAACACCTTGAACGAGCTGTCGCCGCGGAGCTGCTGCGCCACCGCCGGGTCGGCCTGCGGCGCGATGACGACGGCTTCCTTGTTCTGGAGCTGCTGGGCCGCCGACTGCGCGTCCGTGTTGGTCTTGAGGATGACCTTCGACGCGGCGGGCTTCTCGCCCCACCACTTCGGGTTGCGGACGAGGACCGTCTGGTCCTTCAGGTCCGTCGACTCGATCAGGTACGGGCCACCGGACAGGGCGACCGACGGGTCGAAGCCCAGCCAGCCCTTGGTGAAGAACTCGGCGACCTTCTTGACCGTCTCGTCGTTCTGGTCCGGCGTCACCTTGGTGATGTCGGCGACGCCCGTCTTCTCCTCCAGGATGTGCGCCGGCAGGATGCCGTCGCTACCGATGTAGGAGAACAGCGAGCGGTAGTCCGCGAACGCCTGGTCCTTGAAGAACGTGGTCTTGATCGTCTTGTCGTCGTCCGAGCACTCGAGCTTCTCGATGTTCTCGTAGCCCGTCGGGGACGTGTCGAAGATGCCGGCCTCGGAGCCGTCGTCGCCCTTGATGGTCGCCTTGCTGGCGCCGGCGAGCCACTTGAGGTGGAAGTCGTCGCAGTCGATCGGCTTGCCGTCCGACCAGACCGCGGCCTTGTTGACCTTCCACTCGATCGTCTGCGGTTCGGTGGAGGTGACCTTGATCGACTCCATCAGGTCGCCGTCGACCTTGATGACGACCTTGCCGTCCGGCGAGAGGTCCGCGATGTAGGGCGAGGGCGACACCTGGGAGAGCGCGATGACGCTGGAGAAGTTGTTCGTCGCGCCGATGTAGTTGTTGTAGTTGTGGAAGCCCTCTTCCACGACGACCGAGATCTCGCCGATGTCGTCCACCTTCGGACGCTTCAACAGCTCGTCCTGGCCGCCGATCTTGCCGGGGTCGGCGTTCTGCTGACCCCCCTGGTCGCTCCCGCTGGTGCCGCCACCACCGCACGCACTCAGCAAGAGTGCCGCGCCGGTCAGCAGCGCGAGCGCCGAGACAGCTTTTGATCTCCTCATCGACACGTGCCCTCCTAGCACCGGGCCGGAGTGAGGCGTTTGCCACAACTCCACCCATAACCGTGATGTGCCAAACGCGCCCCGAACCGACACACCGTTGCAGCACGATAAGAACCTGCCGCAAGCAGGGTCACTCCCCCAAGGCCGATCGTGACCAAAGGGTGACACGCCGGTAGCAGCAAGCTACTCCGTCGTTACCGCGCGGGAGGATCGTTAACCGGACACCTGGAATACTGTCAATATTGCACAGCGCACGCACTTCGACACGCGGCGAACCAAGGCCAATGCGGCGCGCCGGCGGTCAGCGGCCTTCCCTGCGCCAGGTGGACGCACCGCTGAGCGGACCCGCGAAGGGGGCGCCCGCGGTCACGTTCTGGGCCTGCGGCAGGACCACCAGCAGGTCCGCTACCTGGAACAACGGCATCGCGACCGCCTGTTGCCAGAGCACCGGCTCGACGCGCGCCAGGGCGTCGGACAGCAGCACGTTCCCGGTCAGCGCGTCCTCGATCGTGGTCTGGACGGACTGATCGCAGAAACCCGACAGATTCGCCGGAATGGGTGTACTGACGTCGCCCAACGAGGCGCGGCAGCCGAATGCGGAAGCGAGCGCCGCGGCGGAATCACCGGTGTCGACGCGCGGCACCACCGCAATGTCGACCACCTCGACGTCGGTTGTCGCCGTGCCGGAGAGATCACGTCCGAACAACTGATTCGGCGGCGTTGTAAGGACCCGTCCGGCGATTCCGGACAATGACAGTTGACGCTGGACCTGGTGCGCGACGGTCACATACGGCTCGACGCCGTCGGGTGCGGCGATGGTGAGCGACAGTTGTTTACCGTCCCGCGCCCAGCCGCCGTTCTGCGGCGTGTAGCCGGCCTCGGTCAGCAGTTGGGCGACCGGCGTCGGGTTGGGCTGGAACGTCGGCTGGTAACCGGCCTTGGTGGGCGGCACGACCTGGGCGTCGGCCCTGAGCTCGGCGGCGGGCCCCTTGCGGGTGCCGGCGGCGATCAGCTCGTCCCGGTCGAGCGCGTTCAGCACCGCCTGGCGCACCCGGACGTCGGTCATCTGGGGCGCGGCGGGCCTGGCCAGCACCTGCACCACCTCGGCGCGGGGGACGACGGCCGTTGTCAGGGGCGTTGTCCGGGCGAGGTCGTCGATGCCTTTCAACGACTTCTCGTCGGCGCGGACGAGCGCGGCCTGGTCGTCTCCGGTCTTGAGCGCGTCCAGCGTGGCGGACTGGCTCGCCCGGCGCAGCACCACCCGGTCGAGCGCGGCCGGCTGCTCCCAGAACCGGTCGTTGCGCTCCAGGATGATCTCGCCGCGCGGCTGGTCGAGCGTGCGGACGGCGAACGGGCCCGCGGTCGCCGGGAAGCTGTCGGTCAGCGCGGCGGCCCACCCGCCGGGCGCGTCCTTGAGCAGGTGGGCGGGCAGCAGGTTGGTGAACAGGCTGCGCCAGCCGGGGTAGGGGTGGCGGAAGACGACCTCGACGACCTTGCCGCCCTCGCGGGAGGTGATGTCGGAGACCAGCCGGTAGCCCGCCGGGTCGACCACGCCCGGCTCGGCGCGCATCCGCTCCCACAGGTAGACGAAGTCCTCGGCGGCGATCGGCGCGCCGTCGGACCAGGAGGCGTCCCGCCGGATCGTGTAGGTGACGGTGTACGGCTCGGCCTTCGTGACCTCGGCGCCGACCAGCAGGTCGAGGTCGACGCGCGGGCTGCCGTCGGCGTCGGCCCGGAACGTGCTGGGCAGCAGCAGCGACGCGAGCGCCGTGGTGACCGTCGACTGCCCGGCCATCGTGTGGGGGTTGTAGCTGCCCTTGACGTCGTCCACCCCGACGACGACCTCGTTCAGCTTCTCCTTCGGCACGACGGTCATGCCCGGCGTGGACGGCACCAGCGGGGGCGGCGGTGTGACCGAGCACGCCGACACCGCGGCGAGCAGCGCGACCAGCACCACCAGAACACCCGGGCGCGTGCGGGCCCCCCCAGACCGAGTCATGGTCACGAGGGTGCCAGACAGGGAGGGCGGTTGACCGAGGACCCCGATTTTCACCTTGGTAGGACGGCCTCGGGCGCGTCCCGGTTGGCCGATGTGGGCGGTCGCACCCCCGGACCTGCACCTCGTCAAGGGGGTGCGTCGCGGGCCGGCACGCGGACGCGCCCGCCGGCAGGGGTGCCGGCGGGCGCGTTCACGCAGGTCGTCAGCCCCGCAGCTTGGCGCGGTTGCGCTCCCGGCCGCGCTGGTTGGCGTCCAGGGTGACCTTGCGGACCCGGACCACCTCCGGCGCGACCTCGACGCACTCGTCGGCGGCGCAGAACTCCAGCGCCTCCTCCAGCGACAGCTTGCGCGGGCGGGCCAGCGTCTCCATCACGTCCGCGGTGGAGGTGCGCATGTTCGTGAGCTTCTTCTCGCGGCAGACGTTGACGTCGAGGTCCTCGGCGCGCGGGTTCTCGCCGACGACCATGCCCTCGTAGGCGTCCGCGCCCGGCTCCACGAAGAACGTGCCGCGGTCGGCGAGCTGGATCATCGCGTACGCGGTGATGGAGCCCGAGCGGTCGGCGACCAGCGACCCGTTGTGCCGGGTGCGGATCTCGCCCGCCCACGGGCCGTAGCCCTCGGACACGGCGTTGGCGATGCCGGTGCCGCGGGTCTCGGTGAGGAACTCGGTGCGGAACCCGATGAGGCCGCGCGACGGCACCACGTAGTCCAGCTTGATCCGGCCGGTGCCGTGGCCGGACATGTTCTCCATCCGGCCCTTGCGGTTGGCCAGCAGCTGGGTGATCGCGCCCAGGTGCTCCTCGGGCGCGTCGATCGTCAGCCGCTCGAACGGCTCGTGCAGCTTGCCGTCGACCGTCTTGGTCACCACCTGCGGCTTGCCGACGGTCAGCTCGAAGCCCTCGCGGCGCATCTGCTCGACCAGGATGGCCAGCGCCAGCTCGCCGCGGCCCTGCACCTCCCAGGTGTCGGGGCGCTCGGTGGGCAGGACGCGCACCGACACGTTGCCGACCAGCTCCGAGTCGAGGCGGGCCTTCACCAGGCGCGCGGTGAGCTTGGTGCCGCCGCCGCGACCGGCCAGCGGCGAGGTGTTCACGCCGATGGTCATCGAGATCGCGGGCTCGTCCACGGTGATCCGGGGCAGCGGCTCCGGGTTGTCCACGTCGGCCAGCGTGTCGCCGATGGTGATCTCCGGGATGCCGGCGATCGCGACCAGGTCGCCCGCCCGCGCCTCCTCGGCCGGCACGCGCTCCAGCGCCTCGGTGATCAGCAGCTCGGTGATGCGCACCTTGTGCACCGAGCCGTCCTCGCGGCACCACGACACCGTCTCGCCCTTGCGGATGCGACCGGCCTCGATGCGGCACAGCGCGATGCGGCCCAGGAACGCCGACGCGTCCAGGTTCGTCACCAGCGCGCGCAGCGGGGCGTCCGCGTCGCCGGTCGGCGCGGGGATGTGGTTGAGCAGCACGTCGAACAGCGAGTCCAGGTTCTCCTCGTCCGGCAGGCCGCCGTCGGCGGGCTGGGTGAGGCTCGCCCGGCCGGCCCGCGCCGAGGCGTAGACGACCGGCAGGTCGAGCACGGAGTCGTCCGCGCCGACCTCGGTCGCCAGGTCGAGCAGCAGGTCGTGCGCCTCGTCGACGACCTCGGAGATCCGTGCGTCGGGGCGGTCGACCTTGTTCACCACCAGGATCACCGGCAGGCCGGCGGCCAGCGTCTTGCGCAGCACGAACCGGGTCTGCGGCAGCGGCCCCTCCGAGGCGTCGACCAGCAGGACCACGCCGTCGACCATCGACAGGCCGCGCTCGACCTCGCCGCCGAAGTCGGCGTGGCCCGGAGTGTCGACGACGTTGATGGTGACCACGCCGTCGGCGGTGTGCCTGCGCACGGCCGTGTTCTTGGCGAGGATCGTGATCCCCTTCTCGCGCTCCAGCTCGCCGGAGTCCATCACCCGGTCGACGAGCTCGGCGCGTTCTGAGAAGGCCCCGGACTGGCGGAGCATGGCGTCGACCAGGGTGGTCTTGCCGTGGTCAACGTGCGCGACGATCGCGACGTTGCGCAGGTCGTTGCGGACCAGCGTTTCCTTGATCGACGCGGTGGCCGTGGGCACGCGGAACTCCTAGAGCTGTCTGTCGAGGATGGGCAGGCGCCAGGACGTGGGGAATGCGCGAGCCGTTGAACAGCCTACCCGCACCGCTGCCATTACCACACAGGCACGCAGCGTGAGGTCAGCCTCACCCGGTCCGGGGACACCCGGTCGATCGGGAGGCGCCACGTGGGCAAGGCGAAGTCAAGAAGAAGTGCCGCCGCTCCGAGCCCCGCTGCGACCGGTGCCCCGTGGTCGCCCTGCGGAAAGCGCGCGCGAAGGCGATCAAGAAAGCGGAGAAGGCGGCGCGGAAAGCCGCGAAAATGGCCGGGTGAGCCCGCGCCGCCCGGCCGCTCCGGGTGGCGGGCGGGTGCGGCCGATCAGGCCGGCACGGCTTCGTTGACCGTGGCCAGCTCCGGCGCGGTCCGGGTGGCCTCGAACTCCACCACCTGGTAGCGGGCCAGCTTCCGGATGGCGAAGGGATCGGTCGCGAGCAGGGCGTCGAGCTTCCCGCGCGGCATCGCGCGGGCGATGATAACGCCGCCCACGCGGGGCACCTGGCGCCCGGACACGAGGAAGCGACCGGCCTCGTACTGCTTGTTCAGCCAGTCCACGTGCTCCGGCAGTGCGTAGTCGACTTCGTCCAACGGCTTGATGTACTCCAGCAGCACGATGTACATGAAAAAATCGTAGACCTGGAGGACCCTCGGACAGCACGTTATGATCGCGGCTATGCGCACTCTTTACCCGTTCTGGTGGTCCGCTCCGCGGCGGCCCTGAGAACCGTGCGTTGACCAACGCAGGCCGCCCGCTCGGGCGGCCTTCGCGTGTGGAGGTCCGGTGGGCGGGCTCACCCTCCCGAAGGAGCTCCCATGATCAGGCTGTCCGCCATCACCCCGTCCGGTCCCGCTCAACTGGGCAACTACCTCGGCGCGATCCGGCAGTGGGCCGCCGAGGGCACCGACCAGGACGTGTACTTCATCAGCGACCTGCACGCGATGACGACCTCGCACAACCCGGCCCGGCTGCGATCGCTGGCGCGGGAGCAGTTGGCGGTGCTCATCGCCGCCGGGGTCGATCCGCGGTCCGTGGCGGTGCAATCCGACCTGGTGCGCGAGCTGGGCGCGCTCACGTGGGTGCTGGAGTGCACCTGCACGTACGGCGAGGCGGCGCGGATGATCCAGTTCAAGGAGAAGTCGGCCGGGCAGTCGTCGGTGCGGCTGAGCCTGCTCACCTACCCGGTGCTGATGGCCGCCGACATCCTGCTCCAGGGCGCGCACGAGGTGCCGGTGGGCGACGACCAGGCGCAGCACGTCGAACTGGCGCGGGTGCTCGCCCGGCGGTTCAACGGCACCTACGGCGAGGTGTTCGTGATGCCGAAGTCCGTGGTGCCGCCCACCGCCGCGCGCGTCCGCGACCTGGCGGACCCGTCCCGCAAGATGGCCAAGTCGGCGAAGGACGCGGCCGGCACGGTCTTCGTGCTCGACCCGCCGGACCTGGTGCGCCGCAAGATCAAGCGCGCGGTGACCGACGACCTCGGCGTCGTGCGGTACGCGCCGGACGCGCAGCCGGGCGTGGCGAACCTGCTGGAGATCCTGGCCGCGTGCACGGCGAAGGACCCGAAGGAGCTGGCGTCGACGCTGTCCGGCTACGCCGAGCTGAAGGAGGCCACGGCGGAGGCCGTCGTCGAGGAACTGCGCGGGGTGCGGGAGCGGACGCAGGCGCTGCTGGACGACCCGGCGGAGCTGGACCGGGTGCGCGCGCACGGCGCGGAGCGCGCCCGTGAGCGGTGCTCGCACCGCTTGGACGCCGCGCTGCGGATGTCCGGCCTGGGGTGATCCGACGGCCGGCCGGGCAGCCGCGACCCGGCTACCGGCCGGCCGTTCAGGCGGGTGGCGCCAGCAGGTCGTGCAGGGCGGGCAGCAGGACGCGGTCGGCGGGCAGCCAGTCCAGCCCGTCCAGCTCGGACGCGCCCACCCAGCGCACCTCCGGGTGGTCGCTCGCCCTCGGCTCGCCCCGCGCCAGCTCCGCCCGGAACACCCGCAGCAAGTGGTCGCCGCCCAGCGGGACGTCCGGGCCGAGCTGGTCGCCGGGCACCACCGCGACGCCCAGCTCCTCCTCGCACTCCCGCACGACCGCCGCGTGGTCGGACTCCCCCGGCTCGACCCGCCCGCCGGGCAGCTCCCAGCCGCCCGCCACCTCCGCCGGGTAGCCGCGCCGCTGGGCCAGCAGCAGGCCGTCCCGCACGATCGCCGCGCCCACCACGACCTTCGCGTCGGCCAGCAGGCGGCTGCGCTCGGAGACCGCCTGGGCCCGCGCCTGGAGCACCTTCAGCGCCAGCCCGCGGCCCACGACCACGTCGGCCAGCCGCCCGAACGGCCCGCCGGGGCTCGTCCACTCCACCGAGTCGACCACCATCGTGCCGCCGCCGGTGTGCAGCAGGTCCGTGACCAGCACGAACCGCGGCAGCGGCCCGCCGACCAGCTCCGCCGCGACACCGGTCGTGTCCGCCCTGGTGACCAGCAGCGTGCCGGTGACGGGGCCCACCGCGCCGGCCAGCTCCGCGCCGACGTGCAGCACCGGGCCGGCGGAGCCGATGCGCACGCCCAGGCCGCGGATCGACCGCGCCAGCAGCCGGGCGTCCAACAGGGCCGCGGCGACCGTCCGCAGGGGCGCGTCGACCAGGGTGGTCGCTCTCAACTCCGGCACGGGAAAGATCCTGCCATCACCGGTAGGCGGGCCAGCGCACCTCCAGGCGCGCGCCGCCCTCCGGTGACTCCAGGGCGCGGACCGTGCCCCGGCGGCGCGTCACCAGGTGGGCGACCAGCGCCAGGCCCAGCCCGAACCCGCCGGTCGCGCGGCCCCGGTCGGACTCCACCCGGTGGAACCGGTCGAACACCTTCTCGCGGTGCTCGGGCGGGATGCCGTGGCCGTCGTCGTCCACCAGCAGCCGGATCTCGCGGGGCGCGGGCAGCACCGAGATCCGGATGAAGGTCTGCGCGTAGCGGCTCGCGTTGCGGATCAGGTTGTCCAGCACCAGCTCGACCTCGGTGCGGGCGGCCTGGATCAGGCACGCGCCGATCGGGGCGTGGATCGACAGCAGCAGCCCGGTCTCGGGCATCCGCTCCACCGCGGCCTGCGCCTGGAGCACCAGGTCGACCGGCTCGGCGCGGGGCAGCTCGCCGGTGTCCGCGCGGGCCAGCATCAGCAGCGCGTCCACCAGGCTCGACAGCCGCTCCGACTCCTCCACCACGGACTCCAGGACCTCCAGGGAGAAGTCCGGGTCCGGGTGCGCCACGGCGACCTCGGCCTGGGCGCGCACGGAGGTGACCGGTGACCGCAGCTCGTGCGCGGCGTCCCCGGTGAACCGGCGCAGCCGCTCGGTCGCCTCGTCGCGCCTGGCCAGCAGGGCGTTGAGGGCGACGGCGAGGGCCTGGAGCTCGTCGCGCGCGGCGGGCACGGGCAGCCGCTCGCCCCTGGGCAGCTCGCCCGCGGCCGCCCGCATCCGCTCCACCGGGCGCAGCGACGACCGCACCGACAGCCAGGTCGCGATGCCCACCAGGCCGGCCACCAGCACCGCCGCGACCGCGAGCCACCGGGTGCCCAGCTCGTTCGCCTCCCGGTAGCCGACCAGGGTGTCCCCCGTGACGTGCAGTTGCGGCGTGCCGTCCGCGGTGAACACCACCCGGCCCAGCCAGCGGTGCGCGCTGGGGCCGTCGACGCGCAGCACCCGTTCGCCCGCCTTGAGCCGCCGGATCTCCTGCGGGGTCAGGTCGGGCGCGGGCCCGCCGTCCAGCGGGTTGCCCGCGACGTCCAGCACGCGGACCGCACCCGCCCGCGCCAGCTCGGCGTCGACCGCGCCGACCTGGACGCGCCCGATCAGGCTCGGGGCGAGCAGGGTGAGCGCCAGCAGGCACAGCAGCGCCACGCCGGTCGACACGACGGTGATCCGGAACCGCAGCGTGCGCCGCAGCCACCAGCGGCGCGGGTTCACCTGCGCCTGGCGGCCGTCGAGTCCAGCGCCGCGTCCAGGTCGGGCGTCGAGGCCAGGTAGCCGTGGCCCCGCACGGTGCGCACCACCTCCCCCGCGCCCATCGCGTCCAGCTTGCGCCGCAGGTAGCCGACGTAGACCTCGACCGCGTTGCGGGTCGCCGCCTGCTCGTCGCCCCACACGGTGCGGAGCAGCTCGTCCTTGGTCACCACCGAGCCCGCGCGGCTGGCCAGCACGTCCAGCACGGCGTACTCGCGGGGCGACAGGCTCACCGGCGAGCCCGCCCAGCTCACCTCGCGCACCGCGCGGTCGACCACCAGCTCGCCCAGCTTGAGCTTGCGCCTGGCCAGGTCGGCCTGGTTGCGCCGGAGCAACGCCCGCACCTGCGCGACCAGCACCACGAAGCTGAACGGCTTGACCAGGTAGCCGTCCGCGCCCAGGTCGAGCCCGTCGGCCTGGTCCACCTCGCCGTCCTTCGCCGACACCATGAGCACCGGTGTCCGCACGCCCTCGGCGCGCATCCGCTGGAGCACCCGGTAGCCGCTCAGGCCGGGCAGCATGACGTCCAGCAGCACGACGTCGAAAGCGCCCGTCAACGCCACCCGCAGCGCGTTCGGCCCGTCGGCGGCCGTGACCACCTCCATGCCCTCCGCGGACAGGCCGCGCTCCAGGGCGCGCCGCACGCCCACCTCGTCGTCAACTACCAGCACCCGTGGCCTCACGCCTCTCAGGATGCCCCGGCGGGGGGACGATCGGCGCGGCGTCTCAGCCCGTTCTCAGGACGGCCGCCGCTCTCAGCGCGATCTCAGCCGGACCCGAGGAAGGTTTGCGGTGTCGGACCGGCGCCCGGTCGGTCGACGCCCTTGGAGGAGGGGACATGAACCGGAGAAGGGTGACCGTGGCCACCGCGGCGGTCGGCGTCATCGCCGGGGCCGCGGGTCTGGGGGTGCTCGCGCTGCCCGCCGGTGCGGGGCCCGCGCCCGTCCTGCCGGACGTGAGCGCGGAGTCCCTGGTGGAGTCGGTGCTCACGGCGAAGCCGGCCGCGTTCGGCGGCACGGTCGAGGTGGCCAACGACCTGGGCATCCCGGCCATCGCGGGCCTGCCGCAGCTGTCGGACGGCGACTCGAAGCTGCGCATGTGGACCGACGGCGAGGGGCGCGTGCGGGTGCAGCTGCCGTCGGGCGACGCCGAGCGGACGTTCGTCGACGACGGGCAGACGGGTTGGCTGTGGGACTCGGCCGACCAGACGGTCAAGCAGCTGCCCCACGGCACGCGGTCCGCGCCGGCGTTGGACCTCGACCCGGAGGGCGGGCGGTCCGTGCCGTCGGACCCGGTCTCGCTGTCCCGCGAGGTCGTGGCCAAGATCAAGGAGTTCAGCGACGTCAGCGTCGACGGCACGGCCCGCGTCGCGGGGCGGTCGACCTACGAGCTGGTGCTGAGCCCCAAGCCCACCGAGCGGACGGTCCTGCGCGAGGTGCGCGTGGCCGTGGACTCCGAGCTGCGCGTGCCGCTGCGGGTGGCCGTGCTGACCAACGGGACGGACGTGCCCGCGGTGCAGGTCGGCTTCGCGGAGCTGAACGTGGGCGCGCAGGACGCGAGCCTGTTCACCTTCACCCCGCCGGCGGGCGCGAAGGTCGAGCAGTCCACGCCGGACGGCCCGACGGAGGAGGAGAAGGCGCTCGCGGAGAGCGCGCTGGCCGAGGCCGGGCCCGAGGTCCACGGTGAGGGCTGGGACGTCGTGCTGACCGCCAGGGTGACCCCGGACGCGCTGACCGGGATGGCCGAGGCGCGGCAGCGGTCGGGTCGCGAGTGGAAGGGCGGCGAGGACTCGGCGGACGTCGACGTCCAGGGCCTGCTCAAGCAGCTGGGCAAGCAGGTCGGCGGCCCGTGGGGCAGCGGGACGCTGATCACCACCAGGGTGGGTGGCCTCCTGCTGGCCGACGACGGCCGGGTGGCCGTCGGCGCGGTGCCGGAGCAGGTGCTGACCGAGAGCATCGCGAAGGTGAAGTGACCGCGCGGCCGACGCCAGGTCCCATCCCTCGGCGTCGGTCGACCCGGCGGGAGCGCCGAGCCCGCCCGGTCCGGACGCGCGACACCGCACTACCCGGCACGTCAAGACCCGGCACGACCCATCCGAGAGGGGCCGCCATGAGTTCGTCGAACCGCCTCGGCGGCACTGGACGCACCGTGGTCCCGGGTGCGGTTGCGACGCGGATGTGCCCAGCGCACTTCGGCGCGGCGGCGCGTTCGGCCGGTGGGCGCGGCACCGGCGCGTCCGCCCCCGGCTCAATCGGGACGTCCCCAAGGCGCGGTGCCACTGGCGGACCCGAACCGGACCGCGGGTGTCGCGACCCTCGTCGCCGTGCCGTCAGCGGCCGGGGAGGCCCGAACGCCGGGTGGCCATACCCTTCGGTCGCACCCGTGGCCGGGGACGGGAAGCCGGCACCGCGCTCACCCGGGTTCGGCACGCCCGACCCGGGTGATCGACCGACTACGACCTCCAGGAGGTCCGACATGGCGTCGCGAGCCGCGCCGCACGGCGTGGGCCACCACCACGCGCACCGCGCACCGACCGACGACCGGCCGCACGCGACCGGGGCCGGCGACGCCGGGCGGGCCGTGGTCGGCCCGTGGTCGGCGGCCCGCCCGGTCCGGGCACGTCGGGCCAGGGGGCGACCGCACCACCGGCGCGGACCGGGCGCGAGCCACCCGGTCCGTCTGGACCGTCGACCACGCACCGCCGCGCACCACGTCGCGGACCGAGCACGGGAGAAGACCGCATGACCACCTCGACCAGCGCGCGGGCGGAGCCGGCCGGCACCGGCGCCACCCCCGCCCTCGCGGCCCGCACGCGGGGGCTGCGCAAGGTGTACGGGCACACCGTCGCGGTGGACCGGGTGGACCTCGACGTGCCGCGGGGGGCGGTGCTCGGGATGCTCGGCCCCAACGGGTCGGGCAAGACCACCACGATCCGGATGCTGCTCGGGCTCGTGCGGCCGACCGAGGGTGAGGTCGAGCTGCTGGGCGAGCGGCTGCCGGACGGGGCCGCGGCGGCGCTGCCGCACGTCGGCGCGCTGGTCGAGGGTCCGGGTTTCCACCCGTTCCTGTCCGGCCGGGAGAACCTCCGGCGGGTCGCGGCGTTCGAGCCGCTGCTCGCCACCGGCTCCATCAAGCAGGCGGTGGAGGACGCGTTGGAGCGGGTCGGGCTCGCCGCCGCCGCGCACCGCCGGTACCGGGGCTACTCGCTGGGCATGAAGCAGCGCCTCGGGCTGGCGTCCGCGCTGCTGGTGGAGCGCAAGCTGATCGTGCTCGACGAGCCGACCAACGGCCTCGACCCGGCGGGCACGCGGGAGGTGCGCAACGTCATCGCCGAGTTGCGCAACGGCAGCACCACCGTCGTGGTGTCGTCGCACCTGCTCAGCGAGATCGA
Organism: Saccharothrix australiensis; assembly: GCF_003634935.1. NCBI lineage: Bacteria > Bacillati > Actinomycetota > Actinomycetes > Pseudonocardiales > Pseudonocardiaceae > Saccharothrix > Saccharothrix australiensis. The sequence continues at coordinate 1,168,659 of NZ_RBXO01000001.1, read as the reverse complement.
GGCGACCTGCACGCACGTCGCCGTGCTGCACCGGGGCACCGTCGTGGCCCAGGGCGACCTGGCCGAGCTGCTCCAGGCCGAGAGCAGTGCGCTCCTGGTGGTCACGCCGGAGTGGATGGAGGCGTTGAACGTGCTGCGGGAGGGCCGGATCTCGGCGCGGCCGTCCCTCGACGGGCTGCGCGTCGAGCTGATCGGCACCACGCCGCCCGCCGTGCTGGAGACGCTGGTCAAGGCGGGCATCCCGGTGTGGGAGGCGCGGCGGCAGCGCACCGGGCTGGAGGAGCTGTTCGCCCGGCTGACCGAGGCGGAGGAAGCCGACGAGGGGCTGTCCGCGGTGGACACGATCGAGGAGAAGGCGTGATGGGCACCCTGGTCGCGACCCGCGCCCCGCTGGGCAGGCAGCTGCGGTCGGAGCTGCGGTGGATCGTGCGCAGGCCGCGCACGGTGATCGGGCTGTCGGCGCTGTGCCTGGTGCCGCTGCTGGCGGGCATCGGGCTGTGGTTCGCGCTCGACGGCGACGGGCCGGCCGGGCCGGGTCTCGCCGCGATCATCTCGGGCAACGGCCTGGTGCTGCCGGTGTTCACGCTGTTCCTGGCGCTGCCGCTGCTGCTGCCCCTGGTCGGGGCGATCTGGGCGGCGGACGGGCTGGCGGGCGAGTCGCAGCACGGCACGCTGCGCGGGCTGCTGCTGTCCCCGGTGGGGCGGTTGCGGCTGCTGGCGATCAAGGCGTTCGGCGTGGCCACGATGACGCTGTTCGCGGTCGCGCTGATCGCGGTCGTCGGCGCCGTCGTCGGCGCGATCCTGTTCGGCGGACAGGGGATGTTGACGCTGTCCGGCAACACCCTGCCGTTCGTCGACGCGCTGGGGCGGATCGCGCTGACCGTCGCGCTGGTGACGTTCCAGGTGTGGGGTGTGTCGGCGATCGCGCTGGCGATCTCGGCGTGCACCGAGCACCCGCTGGTCGTGATGGCGGCGACGATGGCGGGCGTGATCGTGTCCGGGGTGCTCGGCCTGTTCAGCGCGCTGGACTGGCTGCACCCGTACCTGATCACCTCGGGCTGGGACGACCTGGTCGACGTGATGCGCGACCCGCTGCCGACCGATCAGCTGTGGCACAGCACGGCGTTGGCGGGCTGCTACGTCCTGATCGGACTGTCGCTGGCGGCAATGCGGTTGGCGACGAAGGACACCTGAGGCAGGCTCTGCCCGTGTTCCTCCAGCACTGGCCGGAGCCGATCCCCGGTTCCGAGCACGGCGAGGTCGAGTACGCGCTCGACCGGGCGGAGTGGGCCGCCGCCCGGTGACGCGATGCCGTCGGACGCCGCCCGGTGACGCGATGCCGTCGGGCGCTACCCGATGACGGCGATGCCGTCGTGGTCGACGGCCAGCCGGACCCGGTCGCCGGGAGCAGGGGGTGCGGCGACCGGGGCCACCGCCTCGAACTCGTCCGCTACCCCGCCGAAGCCGGGCACGCCGGTCGCACCCGACCGGTCCACGCCGGCACCGGCCTGATCGGCACCGGCCTGATCGGGACCGACCTGTTCCGCACCGGCCTCGCCCGCAGCGGCGGCGGCGTCGGCGCCCGGCTCGCTGCCCGCCCCGACCAACCGGACCAGCAGTCGGACGTGATCGCGGCGGTGGACGCGTTCCAGCACCTCCGCCGACAGCGGGCCGTCCGGGTCCACGCGCAGTGCCGTCGCCCGCAGCCCGACCCGCGCGGGCACCCCCAGGAGTCGCCGCGCCGCCTCCGCGCCCAGCACCTTCCCGCACCCGAGGAACCGGGCCACCTCGACGTCCACCGGCGACCGCCACACCAGGGACGGCGGCCCGACCTGGCGGATCCGACCCGCCCGCATCACCGCCACCCGGTCCGCCAGCGTGAACGCCTCGTCGTGGTCGTGCGTCACCACCAGCGCCGTCGCGCCGGCCTCCCGCAGCAGCCGCGCCAGGTCCACCGCCAACGACTCCCGCAACGCCCGGTCCAGCGCCGACAGCGGCTCGTCCAGCAGCAGCAGCCGGGGTCGCGGCGCGAGCGCACGGGCCAGCGCCACCCGCTGCTGCTCGCCGCCGGACAGCTCGGTCACCTTCCGCCGCTGGTACCCGCCGAGGCCGACCAGCTCCAGCAGCTCGTCGACCCGCGCACGCCGGACCTCCCGCGGCTCCCGGCGCATCCGCAGCCCGAACGCCACGTTGCCCGCCACGTCCCGGTGCGGGAACAGCTGCCCGTCCTGGAACACCAGGCCGAACCCCCGCCGGTGGACCGGAGTGCCCGCCACGTCCACGCCGTCCCACGCCACCACGCCCGCCGACGGCTGCTCCAGCCCCGCGACGGCCCGCAGCAGCGTCGACTTCCCGCACCCCGACGGCCCCAGCAGCGCCACCACCTCGCCGTCGCCGACCGCGAGGTCCACGTCGGACACCGCCTCGACCGCCCCGTACCGGACGCTGATCCCGTTCAGCTCCAACGCCATCTAGAACTCCCCGCCGGCCGGCACCCGCAGCCGCTCGATCAGCAGCACCGCCGCCGTGGTCACCACCATCAGCAGCGCGCACGCCGCGTACGCCAGCTGGCTGTTCAACTCGCCCGGCCGCGACATCAGCCGCGCGATCACGACCGGCAGCGTCGGCGCGTCCGGTCGGGCCAGGAAGCTGGTCGCCCCGAACTCGCCCAGCGCCACCACGAACCCGAACCCCGCCGCCGCGACCAGCGACCGGGCCGCCAGCGGCAGGTCGACCTCCCGCCACACCCGCCACGGGCTCGCGCCCAGCGTCGCGGCGGCCTGCCGCAGCCGCTCGTCGACCGCACGCAGCACCGGCAGCACGATCCGCACCACCAGCGGCGTCACCACGAGCGCCTGCGCCAGCGGCACCAGCAGCGGCGAGGTGCGGAAGTCGCCGGGCAGCGCGTCCATCGTGATCAGGTACCCGAACCCGACGGTCACCGCCGACACGCCAAGCGGCAGCATCAGCGCCGTGTCCAGGGTCTCCGCGAGCCACGACCCGTGCCGCCGCAACGCGACCAGCACCACCGCCGACAGCACGCCCACGACCAGCGCGACCAGCGTCGCGTCCGTGGCCGTGCGCACCGAGTTCACCGCCGCCTGCCACCCGGGCACGGCGAGCGTGCCGCGCTCGCCCGTGCCGGCCAGCGCCCGGTACCCGGCGAGGCTCCAGCCGTCGTCGGTGGCCAGGGACCGCACCACCAGGCCCACCACGGGCAGCAGCAGCGCGCCGACCACCAGCCAGGCCGCCGCCACCACGCCCCACTCGCCGCCGGCGGGTCGACGCGGGGCCTCCACCCGCAGGGCCAGCGACCGCTCGCGACGGCGTCGGGCCGCCCCGCCCAGCAGCAGCACCGCCAGCACGGCCGCGAACTGGAGCAACGACAGCGCCGCCGCACCCGACAGGTCGAACAGCTCGACCGTGCGCAGGTAGATCTCGGTCTCCAGGGTCCGGTGCCGCGCGCCGCCGAGCACCAGCACCACCCCGAAACTGGTGGCGCAGAACAGGAACACCACCGAGGCCGCCGACCCGATCGCGGGCGCCAGCGCGGGCAGCACCACCGAGGTGAACGCCCGCGCCCTGGACGCGCCCAGCGCCCGCGCCGCGTCCTCGGCCCGCCGGTCGACCCGAGCCCACAGCCCGCCGACGGTCCGGGCCACCACGGCGACGTTGAAGAACGCGTTCGCCAGCACGATCGGCAGCACGCCGCCGTCCGGCCACAGCGCCCGGAACGCCAGCCCGACCACCACGGTCGGCAGCACGAACGGCACCATCACCGCCGCCCGCACCAGGCCCGTGCCCCACACCCGGCACCTGGCCAGCAGGAACGCCACCGGCAGCCCCGCGACCAGCGCGAGCGCCGTGGCCGCCGCCGCCTGGCCGAGGGTGAAGCCGACCAGGTCCCAGGTGCGCGGGTCGGCCAGCACCGGCCACACCGCGCCCGAGCGCTCGACCGCGCCGAACCCGAAGCCCAGGCCGACGATCGCGACCACCGGCCAGGCGAAGAACACCCCGAGGAACGCCAGGGGCAGCAGCGCGGCGATCGACCAGGTCAGCCTTGGACCAGGGAGCGCCACTGCTGGACCCACCGCTCGCGGTTGGCGTCGACCTGGCTCGCGGGCAGGGCGCGCGCCTCGTCGGGCAGCGGCGCGGCCTTGGTCCACGCCTCGGGCAGCGCCACGCCCTCGCGCGACGGGTACACGTACATCTGACCGGGCACCTCGGCCTGGAACTGCTCCGACAGCAGGAAGTCCACGACCTTGCGCGCGTCCTCGGCGTTCTTCGCCCCGTTCAGCACGCCCGCGTACTCGACCTGCCGGTAGCAGGTGTCCAGCAGCGCCTTGGTGCGCGGCGCGCCGTCGTCGCCGATCTCGGCCGACGGCGACGACGCGTAGGACACCACGATCGGCCGCGGCCCCTTGCCGCTGGAGCCGGAGAAGTCCTGCGTGTACGCCTCTTCCCAGCCGCTGACCACCTTCACGCCGTTGGCCTTCAGCTTCGACCAGTACTCCGGCCAGCCCGACTCGCCGAACTCGGCGATCGTGCCCAGCAGGAACGCCAGGCCGGGCGAGGAGGTGGCCGGGTCCTCGACGACGAGCAGGTCCCGGTACTTCGGGTCGGCCAGGTCGGCGTAGGTCCGCGGCTCGCCCTTGTCGCGCAGCGCGGCGACGTCGACGTTCACGCACACGTCGCCGACGTCGACCGCGTGCAGCCGGTCGGGCGGGTCGAGGCGGTAGCGCTGCGCGCCCCGGTCCGCGCCGGCGGCGGCGTACTCGGCGAACACGCCCTCGCCCAGCGCCCGCGAGGCGAACGTCGAGTCGACGCCGAACGCCACGTCGCCGATCGGGTTGCCCTTGGTGAGCACCAGCTTGTTGGTCAGCTCGCCCGCGTCGCCGCTCGCCAGGGTCTTCACGGTGATCCCGGTCTCGCGCTTGAACGCGTCGAGCACCTCGGGCCGCACGGCGAACGAGTCGTGCGTCACCAGCGTGACGACCCGCTCACCCGGTGGCGGCGGGTCGCCGGCGGTCACCGAGCACGCGGTCAACGCGATCCCGGCGCAGGCGGCGGTCAGCACACGTCGCAGCATCATCTCTCCCTACACCGGCATGACCCGGATCAGGTGTGGACGGTCGAGGGCTGGCGCGCCCTCCTCTCAGCCCGGCGCAGCACCGGACTCCCGTGGCAAACGGGCACCTTACGCCATCCGGTGGCAACATCGACGCATGGCCGAGCTGCTGACCGACGACCAGGTGACCCGAGCCCTGTCCACGCTGCCGGACTGGCGGGCGCAGGACGCGGCGCTGGTGCGCACCGCGGAACTGGCGAGCTTCACGCAGGCGATCCAGGTGGTGAACCGGGTCGCGGAGATCGCCGAGAACGACGACCACCACCCGGACATCGACATCCGCTGGCGCACGCTGACCTTCCGGTGCAGCACGCACTCCGCCGGTGGCATCACCGCGCTGGACGTGTCACTGGCGGAGGAGATCGACGGAGTGCTCGACGCGCTCGCGTGAGCGCTCCCGCAGCACCACGGCGATCGTCACGAGGGTGAGCAGCCCCACCGCCGGGTACACCCAGCCGAGCAGCGACAGGTACCAGGGGCGCGAGGTGATCCAGATCGACTCCTGCGCCTTGAGCAGGAACGAGATCAGGTAGCTGCCGATCGCGAGCAGCCACGCCCACGCGGTGACCGTCGCGAGGCGGTGGCGCACGCCCTGGACCAGCCACAGCAGCGCGGGCACCGCCCACACCCAGTGGTGGCTCCACGAGATCGGCGACACCAGCAGGCCCAGGAACTGGACGGCGACGATCATCGCCAGCCGGTCGCCCGCCCGCACCGCCGAGCGCAGCGCCCACGCCGTCGCCGCGACGGCCACCGCCGCGCCGAGCAGGAAGACCGGCCCCGTCTCCACGTCGTGCCCGACGGTCCGCGACAGCGCGCCGCGCAGCGACTGGTTGATCGCCGACCCGACCGGGCCGACGCGGGAGGCGTCACCGAGCAGCTCGAACCAGAACTGGTGGGACTGGCTCGCGGAGACCGCGTACCCGAGGCCGACCGTGCCCGCGAACGCGGCGATCGACCAGGCGGCGGCCTTGAAGTTCCGCGTCACCAGGAAGTACAGCCCCGAGATGGCGGGCGTGAGCTTGACGCCCGCCGCGAGCCCGACGCCCGCGCCTGCGAGCCAGGGCCGCGCGCTGACCAGCGTCGCCAGCAGCAGTGCGGCGAGGACCAGGTTGATTTGCCCGTAGTTCAGCGTCGTCCGCACCGGCTCGACCCACACGAACAACGCGGTCCACAGCAGCGCCCGGCGCGGGTCCGCGCTGCCCGCCAGGTCGAGCGACTTGCGCACCAGGAGCCACAGGCACGCCAGGCAGAGCAGTTGCCAGACCCACCGCGCCACGCCCCACGAGACCCAGGACAGCGGCGCGAACAGGAGCGCCGCGAACGGCGGGTAGGTGAACGGCAGGGCGAACTGGTCGGAGAACTCCTTGAGCCGCCACTGGTACAGCCCGCCGGTGAACAGCTCGGGCGAGCCGTTCCGGTAGACCAGCAGGTCCACCATCGTCATCTTGGTCTGGAGCGCCACCATCACGAGGTGGCCGGCGAGCGACAGCCCGAACAGCCAGGGCGCGACGGGGAACACCCGAGCCTCGACCGCTCGCAGCTTCGTCACCGGTTGCCTCCTCGATCGTGTGAATTGCGCGACTGTCGGGCCACTATTCCGGGTACTCGTACGTCAAGACGAGTGGGAGATCAACGCAAGGGGATTCGCATGACCGCCGACATCGTCGTGTTCACCGTCGCAGCGCTCGGGATGCTGGCCACCGCCGGGGGCGTCTTCGCCCTCGCGCGCCACAGCCGCAACCAGGTCCGCTGACGCGGTGACCTGCTGACGCCACTTCCGGGGGCCTTCCGCGCGACGCGGGAGGCCCCTTTCGCCGCCCCGCGGCGTCCCCGGCCCGCGGGCGCACCGGAACCGCGAGCGCACCGGGCCCGCGGTGGTCGCGGGTACGCCGACCGGCCGCGTCCGACCGGGGTCAGACGTTGAACCGGAACTCCACCACGTCGCCGTCCGCCATCACGTAGTCCTTGCCCTCCATGCGGACCTTGCCCGCGGCCTTCGCGGCGGCCATCGAGCCCGCCTCCACGAGGTCGTCGAACGAGACCACCTCGGCCTTGATGAAGCCGCGCTCGAAGTCGGTGTGGATGACGCCCGCCGCCTGCGGCGCGGTCGCGCCCTTCGGGATCGTCCAGGCCCGCGACTCCTTCGGCCCCGCCGTCAGGTAGGTTTGGAGGCCCAGGGTGTGGAAACCCGCGCGGGCCAGGGCGTGCAGGCCCGGCTCGTGCTGGCCGATGGACTCCAGCAGCTCGCGCGCCGACTCCTCGTCCAGCTCCAGCAGCTCCGCCTCGACCTTCGCGTCCAGGAACACCGCGTCCGCGGGCGCGACCAGCTCGCGCAGCTCCTTGAGCCTGGCCTCGTCGGTCAGGACGGCCTCGTCCGCGTTGAACACGTAGAGGAACGGCTTGGTGGTGAGCAGGCTCAGCTCCCGCAGCAGCTCGCCGTCCACTTCGGACCGCGCCGCGAACAGCGTGCGGCCCCCGTTGAGGACGTCGCGCGCCTTGACCGCGGCCTCCAGCGCCGGCCGGCGGTCCTTCTGCGTCCGGGCTTCCTTCTCCAGGCGCGGGACGGCCTTCTCCAGCGTCTGGAGGTCGGCGAGGATCAACTCGGTGTTGATCGTCTCGATGTCGGCCGACGGGTCGACGCGGCCGTCGACGTGCACCACGTCGGCGTCGTCGAAGACCCGGATCACCTGGCAGATGGCGTTCGCCTCGCGGATGTTGGCGAGGAACTTGTTGCCCAGGCCGGCGCCTTCGGACGCGCCCTTCACGATGCCCGCGATGTCGACGAACGACACCACGGCGGGCACCTCGCGCTCGGAGCCGAAGATCGCCGCCAGCCTGCCGAGGCGGGCGTCCGGCAACGGCACCACGCCGACGTTCGGCTCGATGGTGGCGAAGGGGTAGTTCGCCGCGAGGACGTCGTTGCGCGTGAGGGCGTTGAACAGGGTGGACTTGCCGACGTTGGGCAGGCCGACGATACCGAGGGTCAAACTCACGGGTGGTGAGTCTACGCGCTGGGACGCCGTGTCCGATTCCCGCGAGACCGCTGGTGCCGGCGGTGGCAGAGTGACCGGCATGTTGGTCGACGCCGAACGCGCCTACCGGGCGGTCGCCGCCCGCGACGCCCGTTTCGACGGGTGCTTCATCCTCGCCGTGCGGACCACCCGCATCTACTGCCGCCCGTCGTGCCCGGCGGTGACGCCGAAGCGGCGCAACGCGGAGTTCTACCCGACCGCCGCCGCCGCGCAGTCGGCCGGCTACCGGGCGTGCCGCCGGTGCCTGCCCGACGCCGTGCCGGGCTCGCCCGAGTGGAACCTCCGGGCCGACCTCGCCGCGCGGGCGATGCGGCTGATCTCCGACGGCGTCGTGGAGCGGGAGGGCGTGCCCGGCCTGGCCGGTCGGCTCGGCTACTCGGAGCGGCACCTGACCAGGGTGCTGACCGCCGAACTCGGCGCGGGTCCGCTGGCGCTGGCCCGCGCGCACCGGGCGCACTCGGCGCGGCTGCTGATCGAGACGACGGACCTGACGTTCTCCGACATCGCGTTCGCCGCCGGGTTCGCCAGCGTGCGGCAGTTCAACGACACGATCCGGACCGTGTTCGCGGCCACGCCGTCCGACCTGCGGTCCAAGCGCTCGGTCGTCGGCAACGCCGGCCGCATCTCGCTCCGCCTGCCCTACCGGCCGCCGTTCGACGCCGCCGGCCTGCTGGCCTACTTCCGGGCGTGCGCGATCCCCGGCGTCGAGCACGTGACGGACACCACCTACGCCCGGTCGCTGCGGCTGCCGCACGGGCAGGCGACGGTGCTCCTGGAACCCGCCGACGGGCACGTGGCGTGCTCGCTGCGCCTCACCGACCTGCGCGACCTGGGCAGCGCGGTGAGCCGCGTGCGCCGCCTGCTCGACCTGGACGCCGACCCGCAGGCGGTGGACGAGTTCCTGGGCGGCGACCCGGTGCTGAGGCCCCTGGTGCTGTCCCGGCCGGGGGTGCGGCTGCCGGGCAGCGTCGACGGGGCCGAGACCCTGCTGCGGGCGCTCGGCCACGTGTCGCCGGGCGAACCGCTGGAGGTGCCGGACGGGCCGGTGACGCACCTCTACCCCGCGCCGGCGGAGATCGACTCGCCGGTCGCGGCGGCGCTGGCGGACGGCCGCCTCGTCGTGGACGTCGGGCGGGACGCCGACGAGCTGCACGCCGAGCTGGCGGCGTTCCCCGGTGTCGGCCCGGACGTCGCCCGCTACGTCGTGATGCGCGTGCTCGGCGCGCCCGACATGCCCTTGACCACGGACAACGCGGCTTGGCGCCCTTGGCGCTCGTACGCCGCGATGCACCTCAGGAGGACCGCATGAGCACCGGACACACCGCCACGGTTGACACCCCGATCGGACCGTTCACGACCGTCGTGGCCGCGGACGGGGTCGTGCTGGCCAGCGGCTGGACCGCCTCCGTGGACGACCTGCTGCCGCAGGTGTCGCCCTCGCTGCGGCCGGCGGAGCTGACCGCGCGCCGCGACCTCGGCGCGGTGACCAGGGCGGTGCGCGACTACCACGGCGGCGACCTGGACGCGATCGTCGACGTGCCGGTGCGGCAGCGCTCGGGCAGCTTCGTGGAACAGGCGTGGGACGCCCTGCGCACCGTGCCGGCGGGCAAACCGGTGAGCTACGCCGACTACGCCCTCCTCGCCGGCCGGCCTTCGGCCGTCCGCGCCGCCGCCACGGCCTGCGCGCGCAACGCGGCGACCCTGTTCGTGCCGTGCCACCGCGTGATCAGGAGCGGCGGCGCGATCGGCAACTTCCGCTGGGGCGTGGACGTGAAGCGCTGGCTGCTCAACCACGAGGACCGGGGGTAGCCGCGGCCGAGCGGGACCGCTGGGTGGGGCAGTCTGCCACAGGGGTGCGACAGTTCTCCGCGCGGTCGCGCGCTGAGCTGCGGTGACGGGCATAACCGGTTGGCGCGGCCGCCGATCGAGGGTTCCCTGGATCACATGGGTTCCGTGTTGATCGGGGTGGAGAACATCTCCACGCCCAAGTGGGCCACGGTCGGACGCCGCGCGGCGTCGGTGAGCCTCGGCAAGGCGCTCCGCAGCCTGCCCGAGGCGATCCGCCTGGTCGTGCGGCTGGCCTGGCGCACCTCGCCCCGGTTGACGCTGCTCGCGGGCGCGGTCCACGTGGTGTCCGGGTGCGTGACCGCGTTCGGGCTGCTGGCCACGGCGGACGTGTTCGCCGCCCTGCTGCGGGACGGGCCCACGCCGGACCGGGTGGTGTCCTCGCTGCCCGCGCTGGCGGTGGTGGTGGCCTCGTACGCGACCCGTGCCCTGCTCGACACGGCCGTCTCGGCGGTGGAGAGCTCGTTGCGACCCCGCGTGACGCGCGCGGCCACCGACGAGGTGACGGCGGTGCTGGCGCGGGCCGAGCTGCTGGCGTTCGAGGACGCCGACTTCCGCGAACTGGCCCGCCAGGGCGGGCGGCGCGGCGTGCGGAGCCTGGAGAGCAGCCTCCGCTACCTCGCCGACCTGCTGTCGTCGTGCATCACGCTGGTCGCGGCGGTGGTGACGGTCGGGCTGCTCGACCCGTGGCTCGCGCCCGCCCTGCTGCTCGCGGCGGCGGCCAACGCCTGGGCGTCGGCGCGGGCGTCGAAGCTGCGGTACGAGCACTTCCTGGACTCGGTGACGCGCAACATCCGCAAGGGCGTCGTGGAGGAGGTGACCACCGACCGGGGGTTCGCGCTGGAGCGGCACGCGCTGACGTTGCAGGAGCGGCTGCTGGCCGAGCACCGGCGGATCGCGGATTCGCTGATGGGCGACGAGATCCGCATGGCGCACCGCACGAACCTGGTGCGGCTCACCGGGCGGGCGCTCGCCGGGCTGGGCACCGGCGTCGCGTACGCCGTGCTGGGCCTGCTGCTGCACACCGGGGACATGGAGCTGGCGCTGGCGGGCGCGGCGCTGCTGGCGATGCGGACCGCGTTCTCGTCGCTGGCGACCACCACGCGGGCGGTCAACGCGCTGTACGAGGACTCGTTCTACCTCGACTTCTACCGCAAGCTGCTGGTCGAGGGCGCGGAGCGGGCGCAGCGGTCGTCCGACGTGCGGGCACCCGCCGACCCGGAGGTGATCACGCTGACCAACGTCACGTTCACCTACCCCGGCAAGGAGACGCCCGCGCTGGACGACGTGAGCCTGACCGTGCGGCGCGGCGAGGTGATCGCGCTCGTCGGCGAGAACGGCTCCGGCAAGACGACGCTGGGCAAGGTGCTCACCGGCCTGTACCCGGCCACGGCGGGCACCGTGCGCTGGGACGGCGTCGACCTCGCGGACGCCGACAAGACCTCGGTGCACTCGTCCATCGCCGTCATCGCGCAGGAACCGGCGCGGTGGCCGATGACCGCGCGGCGCAACGTCACCGTCGGCCGCCTCGACCGCGACGACGAGGACGCCTGGCGGGACGCCGTGGCGAAGTCGGGCGCGGACGAGGTGCTGGCCACGCTGCCCGCCGGCGCGGACACCGTGCTGTCGCGGCAGTTCAACGACGGGCAGGACCTGTCGGGCGGGCAGTGGCAGCGCATGGGCATCGCACGCGGCACGTACCGGGACGCGGCGGTGCTCGTCGCCGACGAGCCGACGGCGGCGCTGGACGCGAAGGCCGAGGCGCGCGTGTTCGAGGGGCTGCGCGAGGCGACGGCGCGGCGCACCACGATCCTGGTGACCCACCGGCTGGCGAACATCCGCAACGCCGACCGGATCGTGCTGCTGGACGGGGGCCGGATCGTGGAGGAGGGCACGCACGAGGAGCTGATGGCCCTGCGCGGGCACTACCACGAGTTGTTCGAACTACAAGCCTCCGCCTACCGAGGCGACCTGCTGGCGCAGCCGGCACCACCGACCTGAGCCGCAGCCTGCCGCAGCACAGGTGAGCGCGCACGACCCTCACAAGGGCACGGCACTCGTCGAGCACGGCGCGCGCGGAACGCAGCCCTCACGGAAGCACGATCTCCAGCCCCCGCTACCGCCCCCTACGCCGCGAGGCCGCCGTCGGGGTGTCGCGCCTCATTTCCCGCCGATCACGCTTTTCGATCGGCGGGAAATCAGGCGCGATGGCCCGACTTCAGGGCGGCCGAGCCGCCGCCTGCGAAGCAGCGGCAATTAGACACAGCCCACCACCTCCAGCGACGACCCGCCGCGCGCCTTGCGCACCCGCAACCGGGTCGGGATGCGCTGGCGCAGTTCCTCCACGTGCGACACCAGGCCCACCACCCGTCCACCGGCCCGCAGCTCGTCCAGCGTCGTCATCACCAGTTCGAGCGTCTCCGCGTCGAGCGTCCCGAACCCCTCGTCGATGAACAGCGTGTCGAGCACCGCACCCGCCGCCACCACGTCCGACAGGCCCAGCGCCAGCGCCAGCGACGCCAGGAACGACTCACCGCCGGACAGCGTCTTCGCCGGTCGCTGCTGACCCGAGTAGTCGTCCAGCACGTCCAGCCCCAACCCGCCCCTGGTGCCGCGCGGACCGGCGGCCACCGAGTGCACGAACCGGTAGCGGCCCTGGCTCATGCGCTCCAGGCGGGCGCTCGCCGCGACCGCCACCTCCTCCAGCCGCGCCGCCAGGACGTACGTGCGCAACGTCATGTTCCGCGTGTTCTGGCCCATGCCGTTGATCACGTCGGTCAACGCGTCCAGCTCGGCGTACTCGGCCTCGACCGGCTCCAGCCTGGCCCACGCGGCGGACAGGCGGCCGGCCAGCTCGTTCGCCCGGTTCGCCCGCCCGCGCGCCGCCGCCAGCGCCGACGCCGCCCGCTCCGCCTCCGCGCGCAGGGCCCGGTACCGGGCCTCCGCGCCCGCCACGTCGACCTCCGCGTCCGGGTCGGTGTCCGGCAGCTCGGCCAGCACCGCCTCGGCGGCGACCCTGGCGTCCTCCACCTCGCGGACCTTCGCCTCCAGCTCGGCGACCGCCGACTCGGTGCGGACCGCCGCCAGCGCCTCCGCGACGTCGGCGAACCCGGCTTCCGCCGCGAGGCGGGACACCTCGACGCGCTGCTCGGCCAACCGCTCGGTGTGCTCGGCCACGGCGGCGCGGCGGTCGGCCAGCGTCGTCAGCGCGTCGGCGAGGTCGAGCAGGTGGGCACGCCGGGCGGGCACGTCCGGGAAGTCGCCGCGGGCCTCCGCCAGGCGGTCGGCGCGCTCCCGGACCACCTCGCCGAGCTCGCGGTGCCGGGTGGTCAGCTCCGCGACCTCGCGCTCCAGCTCGGCGCGGTCGCGGGTGGCGCGCTCGACCCGGCGCTCCAGCTCGGCCAGCGCCCCGGCGCGCTCGGCGCGCCGCGCGGCGAGGGCCCCGACCGCGCGGTGGTCGGCGATCAGCGCCGCCGGGTCCTGCCCGCCGACCGCCTCGCGCAGGACGGCCAGGCGGCCGGACGCGTCCGCGAACACCTGCTCCGCCGCGTTCCGGCGGTCCAGCGCGGACTGCTCCTCGGCCGCGGCGCGCTCCTCGTCGGCTCCGGTGACCGCGTTCAGCATCGGTTGCGCGGGGTGGGGGTGCTCGGCGGACCCGCACACCGGGCACGCCCGACCGGCGCGCAGGGACGCCGCCAGCTCAACGGCCATGCCGTCGAGGCGCTGCTGCCGCACACCCAGCAGCACCTCCTTGGCCCGCTGGTGGGCGTCGACCGCGGCGCGGCGCGCGTCCTCCGCCGCGCGCGCCGCCGCTTCGGCGGCGGGCAGGTCGCGGGCCGCCGCCGCCTTGGCCGCGACCGCGTCCAACCGGGCCGCCGCCAGCGCGGACTCCTCGGCCGCGGTCCGGGCCGCCGCCAGCCGCTCCGGCACCTCGGCCAACGCCGCGACCAGCTCGTCCAGCCGGGCCGCCGCCGCGCGCGAGCGCTGCTCCAGGTCGGCCACGCGGCGCTGGTCCGCCACCTGCCGCCGCGCCTCGGCGGCCAGCTGCGTCAGGCCGCCCGCCTCCTCGCGGAACCGCTCGCCGTCGGCGCGCAGGTCCACGCCCCGGTAGCCGAACGCGGCCACGGCGTCCGCCGCCGCCCGCTCCTGCGCCACCACGCCGTCCAGCGCCCGCCCGAGCCTCCGCACCGCCTCGTGCGCGGGCGCCACGACCGACGCCCGCCGCGCCGCGTCCCGCTCCCGCACCCACGCCGCGCGCAGCGGCTCGGCCTCCGCGCACCGCGCCAGCGCCTCCCGCGCGCCGCGCACCCGCCGCACGCGCTCGGCCAGGTCACGCGCCCGCCGCCACTCCGCCTCGGCCGCGCCGCACCGCGCCGCACGGGACACCGCCTCCTGGTCGGCGTCGCGCTCGGCCTCGTCCAGGCGCTTGAGCAGCGAACTCAGCCACTCGCGGTCACCGCCGCCCTCGGGCGGCTCCTCGCCCGCGACCTCCGCCACCCGCTGCACCAGGTCGCGGTTGGCCTGCCCGAGCGCGTCCAGCTCGCGCCGCTTGACCAGCCGCCGCTCCCGGAACCAGCGCTCGACGTCGAGGAACCGCTCGGTGCCGAACAGCTTCTCCAGCAGCTTCTCGCGCTCCGCCGTCTCCGCGCGCAGGAACCGCGCGAACTCGCCCTGCGGCAGCAGCACGACCTGGAAGAACTGCTCGGCGGTCAGGCCGAGCAGCGACTCCACCTCGCGCGCCACGTCGTCGATGCGGCTGTGGCCCTCGCCCCGCCACCCGCCGAGCCAGGTCAGCGACGCCTTCGCGGGCTGCCGGGTGAACCCGTCGCCGCGCTTCTTCGGCCGGTCGTACTCGGGGCTGCGCGCCACCCGGAACCGGCGACCGCGCACCGTCAGCTCCAGCACCACCTCCGTCGGCGTGTCCCGGTCCGCGTAGTCGCAGCGCAGCCGCTTCACGTCGCCCCGCGCGCCGGGCACCCGCCCGAACAGCGCGAACGCCACCGCGTCGAGCAGCGTCGTCTTGCCCGCGCCCGTGTCGCCGTGCAGGAGGAACAACCCGTCCGCGCCGAGCAGGTCGAAGTCGACCACCTCGCGCCCCGCGTACGGCCCGAACGCGCTGACCTCCAAGCGGTGCAGCTGCACTACCCCTCCTCCCGCGCGGCGGCGTGGATCGCTTCCCGGAGCAGCGCCAGCTCGCGCTCGGCGGGCGCCTCGCCGCGGACGTCCTCCAGGAAGCAGCAGGCGATCTCCTCGTCGCTGCGGCCCCGGACGCGCTCGGCGAACCGCAGCTCACCGGTGCGACCGCCCTCCGGCCGCCACTCCACGTGCACCGCGTGCGGGAACCGGACCTGCAACCGCCGCAGCGCGTCCAGCGGCCGGACGCGGTCGGTCAGCACCACCGACAGGAAGTGCTCCTGCACCGGCGTGTGGTCGGGGTCGAGCAGCAGGTCGTCCAACCGACCGGTCAGCGTGGACAGCGCGCGCGGCACCGGCAGCGCCCGGTGCTCCACGCCGGCCAGGCCGGACGCGTCCAGCTCGGCCAGCCACACCGACTTGCCGTGCCGCGCCTCGGAGAACGAGTACGCCAGCGGGCTGCCCGAGTAGCGCAGGTGGTCGGCCAGCGTCTGCCGGCCGTGCAGGTGGCCCAGCGCCACGTAGTCGAACCCGTCGAACACCGCGCCCGGCACGTCCTGCACGCCGCCCACCGCGATCGTCCGCTCCGACTCGCACGGCTCGCCGCCGGTCACGAACGCGTGCGCCAGCACCACGGCCCGCCCGCCGCGCGCCGCCCGGTCGGCCCGGACGCGGCGCGCCGCCTCCGCCAGCACCGCCGCGTGGCCCCGGCCCTCGACGCCGAGCGCGTGCCGCGCCGTCTCCGGCTCCAGGAACGGGATGCCGTACACCGCGACGGGCCCGTGCGCGTCCTCGAACAGCACCGGCTCGTGCAGCGCCGCGATCGTGGTGCGCAGGTACAGCCCGCCCGCCGCCGCGAACCCGCCGAACAGGCCGAGCCGCGCGGCGGAGTCGTGGTTGCCCGGCGTGATCACGACCTTCGCGCCGGCCGCCCGGATGCGCTCCAGCACCCGCGCGCACACCGCGACCGCCTCCGCGTTGGGCACCGCCCGGTCGAACAGGTCGCCCGCGACCACGACCACGTCGACCCGCTCGTCCGACACCAGGTCGGCCAGCCCGCCGAGCACCGATTCCTGCTCCCCGAGCAGGTCACGGCCGTGGAACGTCCGTCCCACGTGCCAGTCGGAGGTGTGCAGCAAGCGCATGGCGGCCACGCTAGGGGCGAGCACCGACAGAACCCGGCCATCCGACTCGGCGTGTCGCTCGAACGTGTGATCGGATCGACGTGCGCCATGATCGGGGGCATGACAGCGGTCCTCAGCACGGCGGCGGTGGTCGTGGCGCTCCTGCTCGCCGGTGCGCTGGTGTTCCTGTGGCGGCTCTACCAGGACGGTGTCCGGCGCGTCGACGCCGCGCTCGCGGCCGTGCAGCGGGAGCGCGAGCGCGGTGACGCCACCCGCGCCGCGCTCCAGCGCTACGAGGTGGCGTTCTCGTCGGTCAGCGGGCGCGGCGAGCTCGGCGAGCAGGTGCTGGTGGAGACCGCGCGGGCGCTCGGCCTGCGCGAGGGCGTGCACTTCCGGGTGCAGGTCGACGTGGCGGGCGGCGGCGCGGTGCGGCCGGACCTGGTGCTGAACGTCGGCGGCGGGCGGCAGGTGCCGGTCGACGCGAAGATGAGCATGGCGACGTGGGCCGAGGCCGTGGAGACCGACGACCCCGCCGAGCGGGACGACGCGCTGCGCGTGCACGTGCGCAACATCCGGTCCCGCGCGGCCGAACTCGCGGGCAAGGGCTACCAGCGCTGGGCGGACGCCATCTACGGCACGATCATGTTCGTGCCGAACGACGGCGCGGTGGTCGCGGCCCTGGACACCGACCCGGAGCTGCTGCGCTGGCTGCTGGACCGGCGGGTGTTCCTGTGCGGTCCGACCGGGTTCGCGGTGATCGCGTCGGCGGCGATGTTCGCCGTCACCGACCGCGCGCTGGCCGACGACGTGGAGCAGGTGCGGGCGCAGGCGTCCCGCGCGCACCGGGCCGCGGACAACGCGATCGACGCCGTCAACCTGTCCAGCACCCACCTCCAGCGGTTCCTGTCGGCGCGGCGGCGCGAGCTGGACGCGTTGGAGGGCTTCCGCGCGGCGGTGGAGCCCTTGACGGCGGCGTCGTCGAGCCCGACCCCCATCGCGTTCGTGCGGCGGACCGACGAGGGCGTCAGTGCACCCTTGGACGCGCGGGAGGCGTAATAGAGTGTGAGGCCCTAGTCGGAAGCCGAACGAGGAGTGGGCGTGACCGCTGCAACGCGCGAGCCGGAGGACGAGGAACTCGACCCCGTCCGCTGGAACGACCGCGCCCTCTTCGGCAGCTTCCGGGGCCTGCCCTGGTGGGCCGCCGTGCTCGGGACGTTCGTGCTGGCCATCGTCGGCACCTACGTCGACGTCAGCTCGTCGGCCAAGACCGTGGGCTGGGTCTTCGCCATCACGTTCTTCGTCGGCGCGGTCGGCGCGGTGGTGTTCGTGGAGCGCCGGTCGATGTTCGGCCCGGTCGTCCAGCCGCCGCTGGTGCTGGCCATCGTGGTGCCGCTGGTGATGGTGGTGGTCGGCGGCCTGCCCGGCGGCGGGCTGGCGTCCGTCGGCCTGGCCCTCGGCACGCCGCTCATCGACGGCTTCCCGGCGATGGCCGTCACGACGGCGTGCACCGTGATCCTCGGCATCGTGCGGGTGACCAGGCAGAGGGACCCGAACCGGCCGACGAGGGACGAGGTCCGCGAGGCCAAGCGCAAGCCGGACAAGCCGGCCGGGGAACGCCCGAAGCGCGCCCGCGAGGCAGCGGCGAGGGACGACTCCCGCGACACCGACGACCGCCCGCGCCGCAGGCCCGCGAAGGCGGCCAGGCCGTCCGACGAGCCGCGCCGCAAGCCCGCGCCGGACGACGAGCCGCGCCCCAAGCGCCCGCGCCCGCAGTCGTCGGAGGACCGACCCCGCCGACCCCGCGACCCGAACAAGCCCGCCCGGCCAACCCGCCGCCCGCGCCCGCGCGACGACGACTGAGCACGGCAGGCCGCGTCCGGCGGAACCCGTCTTGAGCGTCCTCAGGTGAACGGCTGAGGACGTCAGCGGCCGTAACCCGCGAACACGATCGTCCTTGAGCGCTTTTCGCTTTTTACGCAAAAGGACCACAGCCAGGCAACCACGGACTCAACGCGCCCGGAAGCACAGCAAGTCTTGGACGGTCGCCGGGAACACCAAGCAAAACGACCACCCCGACGATGCGACCCGATTCCCGCCGCGATCCCCCATCGGTTCGACCAACAGCCGAACCGCTCCGACTCGGACCTGCACTTGCTCCTGGTCAACACGAACGGGGATCGGAACGGCGGATTCGTACCCGATCGAAGGTGGTCAAGCCGCGTAGCGTCCCCGACGACCATCCAAGACCTGCGAAGCTCCAGGGCACGCTGAGTCCGTGCTCTCCCTGCCGTGGTCCCGTTGCTCCAAAAACTCAAGGGGCTCGCGTCGGAAGACGAAAGACCGCTTCAAAGCCCCGCGCCCGTTCGAGAAGTCAGCGCACCATGTCCTTGCGCAGTTCGCGCGGCAGGGCGAAGGCGATCTTCTCGTTCGCCGTGGTGATCTCCTCGACGTCCCCGTACCCGTGCCCGGCCAGGAATTCGAGCAGTTCCATCACCAGGATGTCCGGCACGGAGGCCCCGGACGTCACCCCGACGGTGGACACGCCCTCCAGCCACGCCGGGTCGACCTCGCGCGCGTAGTCGACCAGGTGCGCCGCACGCGCCCCGGCCTGGAGCGCCACCTCGACCAGCCGCACCGAGTTCGAGGAGTTCTTCGAGCCCACGACCAGCACGAGGTCGCACTCGGGCGCCATCGTCTTCACGGCCGTCTGCCGGTTGGACGTCGCGTAGCAGATGTCGTCCGACGGGGGCTCCTGGAGGTCCGGGAACCGCTCTTGGAGCTGCCGCACCCGGATCATGGTCTCGTCCACGGACAGCGTGGTCTGCGACAGCCACACCACCTTGGACGGGTCGCGGACGACGACCTTGTCCACGTCCTCGGCCGTGTCCACGAGCTGGATGTGCTCGGGCGCCTCGCCCGCCGTGCCCTCGACCTCTTCGTGTCCTTCGTGGCCGATCAGCAGGATGTCGTAGTCCTCGCGGGCGAACCGGCGTGCCTCGTTGTGGACCTTCGTCACGAGTGGACAGGTCGCGTCGATGGTGCGCAGCCGCCGCGCCGCCGCCTCTTCGTGCACGGCCGGTGACACTCCGTGCGCGGAGAACACGACCAACGCGCCCTCGGGCACCTCGTCGGTCTCGTTCACGAAGATGGCGCCGCGCTGGGACAGCGTCTCCACGACGTGCTTGTTGTGGACGATCTCCTTGCGCACGTACACCGGCGCGCCGTACTGCTCCAGCGCCTTCTCGACGGTGACGACCGCGCGGTCCACGCCTGCGCAGTAGCCGCGCGGCTTGGCCAGGAGCACTCGCTTGTCCATGTCACCAGGGTACGGGCGCGCCGGAGGTAGGCATCCGCAGCCCGACTGCGGCAGGCTAGAGGGCATGAAGCCACTGCCGCTGCCCGTCCGCCTCGCCGCGGGACTGGCGGTCACCGCCGTCGAGCAGGCCCGGAAGCTTCCGCAGCAGCTCGCCGGCCTGCCCGTCACCGTCGTCAGCGAGGCGCTGCAACTGTCCATGCGGGTCCAGCAGCGGGTGACGGAACTCGCAATCAAGGGTGACGACGCGCTGGCCGGGCTGCGCCCGACCGAGGACGAGCCGGAGTGGGCCACGTTCGACGAGGACGAGGAGCAGCCGTCCGACGGGCCCGCGCCGCGCGCCGAGGACCCGTGGGAGGCCGAGGAGCGGGCGCTGGCCGCCGAGCCGCCCTCCGCGCTGCCCGAGTACGACGAGTTGACGCTGCCGCAGTTGCGGGCGAAGCTGCGCACGCTGTCCGCGGACGACCTGCGGCAGCTCCTCGA
This sequence comes from Saccharothrix australiensis, assembly GCF_003634935.1. Taxonomy (NCBI): domain Bacteria; kingdom Bacillati; phylum Actinomycetota; class Actinomycetes; order Pseudonocardiales; family Pseudonocardiaceae; genus Saccharothrix; species Saccharothrix australiensis. The sequence goes on along the minus strand of NZ_RBXO01000001.1, from coordinate 1,148,598 downwards.
CCACGAGCGCTCCCACGCGAACCGGCCGGAGTTCACCGGCATGCTGGCCCGCCGGCTCGCCAACCTCGACACCCCTGTGAGCCCTGACACCCAGTGACCGACCAGAAGTCCAGCCCCGAACACCCCTGGCCGGTCCGCACGGTCGCGCGCAAGATCTTCGAGTGGATCAACCGGCTCGGCGACGTGTGGGTGGAGGGCCAGCTCACGCAGCTGAGCGCGCGCCCCGGCACGGCCACCGCGTTCCTCACGCTGCGCGACCCGTCGGTCGACATGTCGATGACGCTGACCGCGCCGGTGGCGCTGGTCCGGGAGCTCCAGCTGACCGAGGGCAGCCGCGTCGTCGTGCACGGCAAGCCCAACTACTTCCCCAACCGCGGCACGCTGAGCCTGCGCGTGGACGAGATCCGCGCGGTCGGCGTCGGCGAGTTGCTGGCCCGCGTCGAGCGGCTCAAGAAGCTGCTCGCCGCCGAGGGGCTGTTCGACCCGCGCCGCAAGCGCAGGCTCCCGTTCCTGCCCGGCAAGATCGGGTTGATCACGGGTCGGGCGTCGGCCGCCGAGCGGGACGTGCTGACCAACGCGCGCGCCCGCTGGCCGGGCGCGCGGTTCCGGGTGGTGAACGTCGCGGTGCAGGGCGCGTTGGCGGTGCCGCAGATCCTCACCGCGCTGTCCACATTGGACCGCGACCCGGAGGTCGACGTGATCGTGCTGGCGCGCGGCGGCGGCAGCGTGGAGGACCTGCTGCCGTTCTCCGACGAGGCGCTGTGCCGCGCGGTGGCGCAGGCCCGCACGCCCGTGGTGTCCGCGATCGGGCACGAGCCGGACACGCCGCTGCTGGACCACGTGGCCGACCTGCGGTGCTCCACGCCGACCGACGCGGGCAAACGGGTGGTACCCGACGTCGCCGAGGAGACCGAGCGGGTGCGCCAGATGCGCGACCGCGCCCGGCGCGCGTTGCACGGCTGGGTGGGCCGGGAGCGCGAGCTGCTCGCCGCGCTGCGTTCGCGACCTGCGCTTTCCGACCCGCACGGCCCCCTGGACCGGCGTGCGCAGGACGTGGACCAGTGGCGGGAGCGCGGCCGGCGGGCGATCCGCGCCCGACTCGATTCAGAGACCGCCGGTCTGACCGCGACCGCGGCGCGCTTGACGACCCTCGGGCCGGCGGCCACGCTGGCGCGTGGGTACGCCGTGGTGCAACTCGTCACGCCCGACGGGGTGGACGGCGTCGTCCGGTCGACCGCGGACGCGCCGGCGGGTGCCCGGCTCCGGGTGCGCGTGGCCGACGGGGCGCTGCGCGCGGTCGTCCAGGACGTCGAGGACGTCGAGGAAGGAGGCGGTGGTGCCCTCTCCGGCGCGTAAACCCACGTTCCTGCCCTTGACGATGGCCGCCGCGGGCAACGCCGACGACGAGGGCGCCCGCGCGGTGCGCGGCCGGGCCGAGGCCGCCGACCGCGCCGCCGCCGACTGCTGGCTGTCCCTGGTGGCGGGCTGCACGTCCGGCGGGCAGGCGCTGATCAACCGGCTGCACGACCTGTCCGAGGCGACCTCCGGCTACGCGGGCGCGCACTGGTGGCGGTCGCACGGCTCGGTGCACCGCAGGCGGGTCGCGGAGGCCGAGCACCGCATCGACGACGCGGTGCGGGAGGGTGACGGCGCCGAGTTCGCGGAGGCGTTCGTCGGCTACGACCAGGCGGTGGCGACCGTCGTGGTGCACGTCCGGAACCGATTGGGGAAGTTGACCACGTGAGCGAGCCGGGTTACGAGGAGGCCAGGGACGAACTGGTGGAGGTGGTCCGCAAGCTGGAGGCGGGCGGCCTGTCGCTGGAGGAGTCGCTGGCGCTGTGGGAGCGCGGCGAGGCGCTCGCCAAGACCTGCGAACGGCGGCTCGCGGGCGCCCGCGAGCGGATCGATCAAGCGCTCGCGGTGACCGAGGAGGACGTGGCCGACGCCTGACCCCGTGCGAGGATTGGTCTACCGGCCGGTAATCGCAGGAGGAACGTCATGGTGTCCAGCAGCAGCCCGTCCGAGCGTCGTCGCGAAGCGCCCGACCGGAACCTCGCGCTCGAACTCGTGCGGGTCACCGAGGCCGCGGCGATGGCCGCCGGGCGGTGGGTCGGTCGTGGTGACAAGAACGGCGGTGACGGCGCGGCGGTCGACGCCATGCGCCAGTTGATCGGCACCGTCTCGATGCGCGGCGTCGTGGTGATCGGCGAGGGCGAGAAGGACGAGGCGCCCATGCTGTTCAACGGCGAGGAGGTCGGCAACGGCGACGGCCCGGACTGCGACGTCGCCGTGGACCCGATCGACGGCACCACCCTGATGTCCAAGGGGATGCCGAACGCGCTGGCGGTGCTCGCGGTGGCCGAGCGGGGCGCGATGTTCGACCCGTCCGCCGTGTTCTACATGGAGAAGCTGGCCGTGGGGCCGGAGGCGGCGGACGTCATCGACATCACGGTGCCGATCGCGGAGAACATCCGCCGGGTGGCGAAGGCCAAGCACAGCGACGTGTCCGACGTGACGGTCTGCATCCTGGACCGGCCGCGGCACGAGTCGCTGGTGCGCGAGGTGCGCGACGCGGGCGCGCGCATCCACTTCATCTCCGACGGCGACGTGGCGGGCGCGATCTCGGCGGCCCGCCCGAACACCGGCATCGACCTGTTGGTGGGCATCGGCGGCACGCCCGAGGGCATCATCGCGGCCGCGGCGCTGAAGTGCATGGGCGGCGCGATCCAGGGCAGGTTGTGGCCCAAGGACGACGACGAGCGGCAGAAGGCGTTGGACGCGGGCCACGACCTGGACCGCGTGCTCGGCACGGACGACCTGGTGCGCGGCGACAACGTGTTCTTCTGCGCCACCGGCGTCACCGACGGCGACCTGGTGCGCGGCGTGCACTACCGGGCGGGCGGCTGCACGACGCAGTCGATCGTGATGCGCTCCAAGTCCGGCACCGTGCGCATGATCGACGGGTTCCACCGGCTGACGAAGCTGCGCGAGTACGCGTCGGTCGACTTCGACCCGCGGCCCACCGACGAGCCGGTGCTGCCGCCGCTCCCGTAACCCGCTGTTAACAGTCAACGGAAGGTAACCGGCCGAACGGCTGTAGTCACGGAGTGTGGTTCATACCTAGTTTCCGATTCGTGCCTGGCCCCCTGCGCCGGGCACGGAGAGGAAATGATGAAGGTTCGTACCCTGTTCACCGCCTTCGCGGTCGCGATCGGGGCAGCGCTCGCCACCGCGGGCGGTGCGGCGGCGACCCCGGCCACGGACGGCGAGGTGACGCCGAACATCGTGGGCGGCGGCAACGCCACCCAGACCTACTCGTTCATGGTCTCCCTGCAGAGCACCAGCGGCAGCCACTTCTGCGGCGGCTCGCTGATCAAGGCCAACTGGGTCGTGACGGCCAAGCACTGCGTGCAGGGCCGTTCGGCGTCCTCGGTCCGCGTCCGGGTCGGCTCGACCAACCGCTCCAGCGGTGGGACGACCGCCTCCGGCGCGCAGATCGTGACCCACCCGAGTTACGACATCGCGCTGCTGCGCCTGTCGACGGACGTGAACCAGACGCCGATCAAGATCTCGGCCGCGTCCGGCCCGAACGGCACCGCCACCCGCATCATCGGCTGGGGCCAGACCTGCGCGCCGCGCGGCTGCGGCGGCGCGCCGACGACGCTCCAGGAGCTGAACACGTCCATCGTGGCGGACAGCGGTTGCAGCGGCATCAACGCCGCCTACGAGATCTGCACCAACAACCCCGGTGGTCGCGCGGGCGCCTGCTACGGCGACTCCGGTGGCCCGCAGATCAAGTCGGTCGGCGGCACGTGGGAGCTGATCGGCGCCACCAGCCGGGCCGGCAACAACAGCTCCACGTGCGCGACCGGTCCGTCGATCTACATGGACGTCCCGGCGTTCCGCTCCTGGATCACGACCTACGTGGGATCGGTCTGATCCGTCCGCTCGTCCCGTCGTTCGAGGGCCGTCCCGCTCCGGCGGGGCGGCCCTTCCCCGTCACCCGGCGGATTCGCCACCCCGGAGGCGACACCCGGTCGCCTCGGGCCGGGCGTCCACTCCGGACTCGACAGCCGCCAAGCGGGTGAACAGGGCCGGCTCGTCGCGTCGTGCGGGTTGACCCGCCGGCTCATCGGGGTAACCCCGGGGCAAGGGGTGATTCGAGATGAGGAAGCTCGGCACTGTCCTGGCCGCGCTGGCCCTGGCGTTCTCCGGCCTCGCGGCACCCGCCAACGCGGCCACCGGCACGCCCTGTTCCATCCGGGACGGCGCTTGCCTGCGGCTGTCGACGAACGAGGCTTGGCTGATCTACCAGGGTAACGCCAGCTACGGCCCCGTTCCGGTGACACACGGCCGGCCCGGGTACGAGACGCCTGTCGGCACCTTCCAGGTGCTGCGCAAGGTCCGGGACGACTGGAGCGTGCCCTACAACGCGCCGATGCCGTACGCCGTCTACTTCACGGACAGCGGCGTCGCGTTCCACGAAGGCAGTTTGACCGACCTGTCGCACGGCTGCGTGCACCTGTCGCACGACGCGGCGGTCACGTTCTTCGACAACCTGCTCGTGGGCGAGCAGGTTCAGGTCGTCGCGTGACCCACCGCGCCGCCCGGTGACGCGCGCCGCGTCGCCGGGGCTCACTCGGCGTTGCTGGAGTGACCGGGGAACAGGTGGGCGTCGGGGTCGAGCCGCACGGCGATGTTGTTGACCGCCGTCGCGGCTTCCCCGAACCCGGTCGCGATGAGCTTGACCTTGCCGGGGTACTGGGCGACGTCGCCCGCCGCGTAGACGAGGTCCCGCGCGGTCCGCATGGTGGAGTCCACGACGATCGCGCGGTGGTCCAGTTCGACGCCCCACGACTCGATCGGGCCCAGGTCGGCGGTGAACCCGAGCGCGGCCACGACGGTCTGGGCGGGCAGCACCTTGCGGTCGCCGCCCTTGAGCCCGATCTCCACCTCGGCCAGGCGGTCGTCGCCGCGCAGCGCCAGCACCTCCGCGTCGGTGATGATCTCCACGCCCAGCTCGCGCACCTGCCGCACGGTGGGCGGGTGCGCGCGGAACGCGGCGCGGCGGTGGACGATGGTGACGCCGGCCGCGACGGGGTGCAGCGCCAGCGCCCAGTCGAACGCCGAGTCGCCGCCGCCGACCACGACGACGTGCTGTCCGGCGTGGACGCCCAGCGCGGGCACGAAGTGCACGACGCCCCGGCCCAGCCAGCCGTCGCCCGCGGGCAGCGGTCGCGGCTTGAACTCGCCGATGCCCGCGGTGATCAGGACCGCACGCGCGCGGACCACGCCGCCGTCGGCGAGCCCGACCTCGACACCACCGTCCACAGTGGACAGCGTGCGCGCCTGCCTGCCGAGCAGGTAGGTCGGCTGCCACTGGTCCGCCTGCCGGACCAGCGCGGTGACCAGGTCCCGCCCGCGCACGGCCGGGAACCCCGCCACGTCGTAGATCATCTTCTCCGGGTACATCGCGGTGATCTGCCCGCCCGCTTCCGGCAGCGCGTCGACCAACGCCACGGAGAGGTCTCGGAATCCCGCGTAGTAAGCCCCGAACAGCCCCGTGGGTCCGGCGCCCACGATCAGCAGGTCGACCTTCAGGTCCATGACGTCGACCATAGGTGTTCCCGGCCACTGTGCGCACTCATCGCGGGCCAAGTGTCGGAAGCGGGTCCAGACTCGGTGGTATGGCTGAACAGGAGTACCGCGTCGAGCACGACACGATGGGCGAGGTCAGGGTGCCGGTCGGCGCGTTGTGGCGCGCGCAGACGCAGCGCGCGGTGGAGAACTTCCCGGTGTCCGGGCGCGGCCTGGAGCGGTCCCAGATCCGGGCGCTCGGCCTGCTCAAGGCCGCCGCCGCGCGGGTGAACCAGCGGCTCGGCGTGCTCGACGCCGACGTGGCGGGCGCGATCGCCGCCGCGGCCGACGAGGTCGCGGCGGGCGAGCACGACGCGCACTTCCCGGTCGACGTGTTCCAGACCGGTTCCGGCACCTCGTCGAACATGAACGCCAACGAGGTCATCGCCACCCTGGCGTCCCGCGCGCTCGGCCGCGAGGTGCACCCGAACGACCACGTCAACGCCTCGCAGTCGTCCAACGACACGTTCCCGACGACGCTGCGGGTCGCGGCGACCGAAGCCGTGGCCTCCGACGTGGTCCCGGCCCTGGAGCACCTCGCCGGCGTGCTGGAGGGCCGGGCCGCCGAGTGGGCCGACCTGGTGAAGTCGGGGCGCACGCACCTGATGGACGCGGTGCCCGTCACGCTGGGCCAGGAGGCCGGCGCGTGGGCCGCGCAGGTGCGGTACGGCGTCGAGCGGCTCACCGCGAGCCTGCCCCGGCTGGCGGAGCTGCCGATCGGCGGCACGGCCGTGGGCAGCGGCCTGAACGCGCCGGAGGGGTTCGGCGCGGCGGTGGCGGAGGAGCTGGCGCGCGCCACCGGCCTGCCCCTGACCGAGGCGCGCGACCACTTCGAGGCCCAGGCCACCCAGGACGGGGTGGTCGAGACCTCCGGCCAGCTCCGGGCGACGGCGGTCGGCCTGTTCAAGATCGCCAACGACCTGCGCTGGCTCGGTTCGGGACCCCGCACGGGCCTGGGCGAGCTGGCGCTGCCCGACCTCCAGCCCGGCTCGTCGATCATGCCGGGCAAGGTGAACCCGGTGATCCCCGAGGCCACGATGATGGTGGTGGCGCAGGTGATCGGCAACGACGCGGCCGTGGCGTTCGCCGGCGCGCAGGGCAACTTCCAGCTCAACGTGATGCTGCCGGTCATCGCCCGCAACGTGCTGGAGTCGGCCCGCCTGCTCGCGGCGGTGGCCCGCCTGCTCGCGGACAAGGTGCTGGCCGGCGCGGAGCCGCTGCCGGACCGGATGCGCGAGTACGCCGAGTCCTCGCCGTCGATCGTGACGCCGCTCAACCGCTACCTCGGGTACGAGGAGGCGGCGTCCATCGCCAAGCAGTCGCTCAAGGAGCGCAAGACGATCCGCCAGGTCGTGCTGGAGCGCGGTCACGTGCCGGGCAAGCTCAGCGAGGCGCAGTTGGACGAGGCCCTGGACGTGCTGCGGATGGCGCGCGGCGGTCGCTGACCGGGCCGCGCAACCCGATCACGCACCCGAGGGCGACCGCCGTCGCGCCCACCGGCGCGACGGCGGTCAGCTCCTGCGCCCCCAGCGCGACGGACGCCGCCAGGCCCGCCACCGGCATCAGGCCGATCAGCACGCCCGCCCGGTCCGCGCCCAGCTTCGCGACCGCGAAGTACCAGAGCCCGAACGCGACCGCGGTGGCCACCAGGCCCAGCACGAGCAGCCCCACGCCCTCCCGCGCGGTGGGCGCCCGCCAGCCGCCCACGAACGTGCCCAGCGCACCGCCCGCGCCGGCGGCGACGAAGCAGCACCAGGTGGCCACCGCGACCCCGCCCAGCCGGCGCACCACGCCCACCGCGAGCAGCGTGAACGACGCCTCGGCCAGCACCGTCAGCACGGCGAGCGCCAGGCCCGGCCCGTGCCACGCGCCGCCGCCGGACAGCACGGCCACGCCGGCCACCACCACGGCCGCGCCGACCACCGCGCCCGTGGCGGGCCGCCGCCCGCCCAGCAGCGGCGCGACCAGCGCCAGCACCAGCGGGCTCGCGCCCAGCACGGCGGCCACGAACCCCGGTTCCGCGTAGCGCTGCGCGTAGAGCACGCAGGCGTTGAACCCGAGCATCCCGGTGGCCACCAGGGCGCACAGCGCCGCCCAGTCGCCCCGTGCGGGCACGACCAGCCGCCCGCCGCGCGCCAGCGTCCACCCGAGCAGCACGATGCCGCCCAGCGCGTACCGCACGGCCTGACCGGTGAGCAGCGGGTAGTCCTGGAGCATCCCGGTGACGGGCACGGACGCGCCCACGATCACCGAGGCCAGGGCGCCGGACGCGATAGCGGTTCGCATGCCGACCACCCTCGCCGAGGAGTGGTCCAGGATTAAGCTCCACTTCCATGCCCGCCGACTGGACCACTTTCCGCGAGCTGCTGCTACCGGGCCTCACCGGCCGCCGGGCCGTCGAGAACGAGCTGCGCCGCGCGATCCGGGACGGGCGGCTCGGGCCCGGTGCGCGGCTGCCGTCCAGCCGCGACCTCGCCGGCCAGCTCGGCGTCGCCCGCGGCACCGTCACCTCCGCCTACGCCCAGCTCGTCGGCGAGGGCTACCTGGTCGCCAAGCGCGGCTCCGGCACCACCGTCGCGGCCACCGGCACGCGGCAGGCGCCGGCGGTCGAGCGGACCGAGCCGCCGCCGCGCTGGAGGTTCGACCTGCGGCCCGGCCTGCCCGCGCTGGGCGCGTTCCCGCGCGAGGAGTGGTCGCAGGCCCACAAGGCCGCCCTGGCGGCCCTCTCCGCCGACGAACTGGGCTACCCGGACCCGGCGGGCTTCCCGGCGCTGCGCGCGGAACTCGCCGACTACCTGGGCCGCGTGCGCGCGGTCGCCGCCCGACCGTCCGACGTGGTCGTCGTGAACGGCGCGGCCGAGGGGCTGTCGGTGGTCGGCCGGGTGCTGGCCGGCCTGGGGCACGCGAGCGTCGCGGTCGAGGAGCCGAGCCACTTCGGCGCGGCCGAGGTGCTGGCCTCGCACGGCCTGGCCGTCCGCCCGGTCCCGGTGGACGACCGGGGCATCCGGGTCGACCTGCTGGCCGGCACGGACTGCCGCGCGGTGCTCGTGACGGCCGCGCACCAGTTCCCGCTCGGCGTGGTGCTGCACCCGGACCGCCGGCGGGCGCTGCTGGACTGGGCCCGCGCCCGCGACGGCGTGGTGGTCGAGGACGACTACGACGCCGAGCACCGCTACGACCGCCCCGCGGTGGGCGCGCTCCAGGCCCTGGACCCCGGCCGCGTGGTCTACCAGGGCAGCGCCAGCAAGGTCCTCGCGCCCGCGCTGCGCCTGGGCTGGCTGGTCCTGCCGCCGCGCCTGCGCGACGCGGTCGTGGACCGCAAGCGCCTCGACGACCTGGGCACCGGCACGCTCCACCAGGCCGCGTTCGCGCGGCTGCTCCGGACCGGCGGCTACGACCGGCACCTGCGGCGCACCCGGCAGCTCTACCGGGTGCGCCGCGACGCGCTGCTCGACGAGCTGGCGGCGCGGCTGCCCGCGTGGACCCCGATCGGCGTGGCCGCCGGCCTGCACGTGGTGGTGCGGCTGCCCGACGGCACCGACGACCTGGCCCTCCAGGAGCGCCTGGCCGGGCGCGGCGTCCACGCGCAGGCGCTCGCGAACTTCGCGCGCGAGCCGGCGTTCCCCGGTCTCGTGCTGGGCTACGCGGCGCTGACCCCGGACCGCCTCCGGCTGGCCGTCCACGAGCTGCGGGCAGCCGCCGACCTGCGGTGACGCCGCCGCACCCGGAAATTGTCGGTGGCCGGGTGCATCCTGGTCCACGTGCTGTTCGCCGAGGTCGTCGAGACGTCCGCCGCCGTGGCGGCGACGCGCTCCCGCCTGGCCAAGGTCACCGCCCTGGCCGAGCTGGTGCGCCGGATGAGCACGCCCGCGGTCGTGTCGTTCCTGATCGGCGTGCCGAGCCAGGGTCGCGTCGGCGCGGGCCACCGCACCGTCCACGACATCGCGCCGCCGCCGGTCGAGCGGCCGGAGCTGACGGTGTCCGAGGTGGACGAGGCGTTGGGCGCGTACGCGTCGATCGCGGGCAAGGGCGCGGTGCGGCGGCGGGCCGAGGCGCTGACCCGGCTGTTCGGGCGGGCGACGGCGGCGGAGCAGGACTTCCTGCGCCGGCTGCTCACCGGCGAGCTGCGGCAGGGCGCGCTGGAGGGCGTGATGCTCGACGCCGTCGCGCGGGCGGCGGAGGTGCCGGGCGAGCTGGTGCGGCGGGCGTTCATGCTGTCGGGGCAGCTGCCGGAGACGGCGGTGGCGGCGCTGGCGGGCGAGGCGGCGCTGGCGGCGTTCCGGCTGGAGGTCGGCCGCCCGGTGCGGCCGATGCTGGCCTCGCCCGCGGGGTCGCTGCCCGAGGCGCTGGCCGAGCTCGGGCCGTGCGTGGTGGAGCACAAGCTGGACGGCGCGCGGATCCAGGTGCACCGCTCGGGCGAGGAGGTCCGCGTGTTCACCCGCACCCTGCGGGAGATCACGGCGACCGTGCCCGAGCTGGTGGGGTTGGTGCGCGGGCTGCCGTGCACGTCCGTGGTGCTGGACGGCGAGACGCTGGCGCTGGACGACGACGGCAAGCCGCGGCCGTTCCAGGAGACGATGAGCCGGTTCGGCGCGCTGCTCGGCATCGCGCCGGAGGGGACCGCTCCGGGGGATTTGGCGGGGACCGCTCCCGCGGCGTCGGCAGGGACCGTTCCGGCGGGTTCCGCCAGGACCGCTCCGGCGGAGTCGGCGGGGACCGCTCCGGTGGGTTCGGCGGGGACGGCCGCGTCGGCGGTGCCGCCCGGCAGCACGCGCGACCTGCTGCTGAGCCCGTTCTTCTTCGACTGCCTGCACCTCGACGGCGTCGACCTGCTGGATGAGCCGCTGCGCGACCGCCTGGCCGCGCTGCGGAAGGCGGCCGGCGACCACGTCGTGCCGGGCGTGGCCGAGCCGGACGAGCAGCGGGCGGCGCTGGTGCTGGAGTCGGCGCTGGCGGCGGGCCAGGAGGGCGTCGTGGTCAAGTCGCTGGAGTCGGCCTACGCGGCGGGCAGGCGCGGCCGCGCGTGGCAGAAGGTGAAGCCGGTCCACACCCTCGACCTGGTGGTGCTCGGCGTCGAGTGGGGCAGCGGGCGGCGCACGGGGCTGTTGTCCAACCTGCACCTGGGCGCGCGCGACCCCGACGGCGGCCCGCCGATCATGGTCGGCAAGACGTTCAAGGGCCTGACGGACGAGCTGCTCGCGTGGCAGACCCGCGCGCTGCTGGAGATCGCCACCGACCGGGGCGACTGGGTCGTCGCGGTGCGCCCGGAGCTGGTGATCGAGATCGAGCTGGACGGCGTGCAGACCAGTCCCCGCTACCCCGGCGGCGTGGCGCTGCGGTTCGCGCGCGTGGTGCGCTACCGACCGGACAAGACGGCGGCCGAGGCCGACACGATCGACGCGGTCCGGGCGCTGCTGCCCAAGGGCGGCGGCCCGTCGGCGGGCCCCGGTCCGTGACGACGGGTGCCGCACCGCGAGCGCGGGCCCCGGACCGCGACGGCGAGCACCGCACCGCGACGGCGAGCACCGCACCGAGGCGGCGAACCCGGTCGGGCCGGTGACCGCGATGACCGATCGCCGCTCCGGGGTGGTGCGGCCCTGCGGGAGCCCGAACGCACCGATCCACCGGGGTGACCGGCGCGCCACGCCCGCGCCGCAGGTGGCCGCGCTTGGCGGAACGCACAACCCGAACCGCTCCGCACGGGCCCGGTCCGGTACTTCCGACCAGCGGCGGAACGGCACCGCGACGAGTAGTGTCAAGGTCTCGTGCGATTCATCGAAGGGCATCGGCCCACCTACGACCTGACCTACGACGACGTCTTCCTGGTGCCCGGCCGCTCGGCCGTGGAGTCCCGGTTCGGCGTCGACCTGTCGACCTCCGACGGCACGGGGGCGACCATCCCGATCGTGGTCGCGAACATGACCGCGGTCGCCGGGCGGCGCATGGCCGAGACCGTGGCGCGGCGCGGCGGGCTCGTGGTGCTGCCGCAGGACGTCGCCCCGGACGCGGTCGCGGAGATCGTCGCGTGGGTGAAGGACCGGCACCCGGTGTGGGACACGCCGCTCACCCTCACCCCCGGCGACTCGGTGGCCGACGCCCACAACCTGATCCACAAGCGGGCGCACAACGCGGTCGTCGTCGTGGACGGCGAGGGCCGGCCGGTGGGCGTGGTGGACGAGGACGCGTGCGGCGGCGTCGACCGGTTCACCCGGCTGAGCGAGGTCGCGAACGAGCGGATCGTCACGCTGCCGCTGGACACCCCGCCGCGCGAGGTGTTCGACCGGCTCAACGGCGGCACGCAGCGGATCGCGCTGGGCGTGGACGCCGACGGCCGACTGCGGGGCGTCATGACCGCCCTGGGCGCGCTGCGGGCCGACGTCTACACGCCGGCCCTGGACGCCGAGGGCCGGTTGCGGGTCGCGGCGGCGGTCGGCGTCAACGGCGACGTGCGCGCCAAGGCGGGCGAACTGCTCAAGGCCGGCGTGGACGCGCTCGTCGTGGACACCGCGCACGGGCACCAGGAGAAGATGGTGGCCGCGCTGAAGGCCGTGCGCGAGGCGTCGCCGACCGTGCCGGTGGTGGCGGGCAACGTGGTCACCGCCGAGGGCGTGCGCGACCTGGTCGAGGCGGGCGCGGACGTGGTCAAGGTCGGTGTCGGGCCGGGCGCGATGTGCACCACGCGCATGATGACCGGCGTGGGCAGGCCGCAGTTCTCGGCGGTCGCCGAGTGCGCGGCGCAGGCGCGCGCGCTGGGCAAGCACGTCTGGGCGGACGGCGGCGTGCGGCACCCGAGGGACGTCGCGCTCGCGCTCGCGGCGGGCGCCAGCGCGGCGATGGTCGGCTCGTGGTTCGCGGGCACCTACGAGTCGCCCGGCGACCTGCACCACGACGAGGCGGGCCGGCTCTACAAGGAGTCGTTCGGCATGGCGTCCAAACGGGCCGTCAGCGCCCGGACCCGGACCGACAACGCGTTCGAGCGCGCCAAGAAGGGCTTGTTCGAGGAGGGCATCTCGACCTCCCGGATGCGCCTTGACCCGACGCGCCCCGGCGTGGAGGACCTGTTGGACTCCATCACGGCGGGCGTGCGGTCGGCGTGCACCTACGCGGGCGCGGCGAACCTGGAGCAGTTCCACGAGCGGGCCACGCTCGGCATCCAGTCGGCCGCCGGGTTCGCGGAAGGACGCCCGCTGCCCGGCGGCTGGTGACCGCACCGCCCGGTGGCCGCGCCGGATCGGCGGGCCGCAGCCCGGTGACCACGAACCGCGATAGCGCTTGCACGGGCTGCATACGCTGTGCGGCGTGGAGGAAGCCGTAGAGGTGTCGGACCTCGTGAAGGTCTACAAGAACGGCAAGAAGCCCGCTGTGGACGGTCTGGGGTTCACCGTGCGCAGGGGCGAGGTGTTCGGCCTGCTCGGCCCGAACGGGGCGGGCAAGACGTCCACCGTGGGCGTGCTGACCACCAGGGTGCGGCCGACGTCGGGCCGAGCCCTGGTGGAGGGCGTGGACGTGGTGGCCGACTCGCGGCGGGCGCGGCAGCTGCTCGCCGTCGTGCCGCAGCGCAACAACCTGGACCGCGCGCTCAACGTCCGGCAGAACCTGCTGTTCCACGCCGCCTACCACGGCCTGGGCCGGGCCGAGCGGGTCCGGCTCGCGGACGAGGTGCTGGAGCGGATGGGCTTGCGGGACCACGCCAAGGCGCTGGTCGACACGCTGTCCGGCGGCCAGGCGCAGCGGCTGATGATCGCGCGCGCCCTGATGCACCGGCCGAAGGTGCTGTTCCTGGACGAGCCGTCGACCGGGCTCGACCCGCAGGCCAGGCTGTTCGTGCACGAACGCGTGGCGGCGCTGCGCGCGGACGGCGTGACGGTCGTGCTCACGACGCACGACATGGACGAGGCGCACAAGCTGTGCGACCGGGTCGGCATCGTCGACCACGGCAAGCTGCTCGCGCTGGACTCACCGACCGCGCTGACCAACACGCTGCCGGGCAGCACCACGCTCAGCGTGACGGTCGCCCTCGACGGCGCCGGACCCGACGCGGCGCACCGACAACTGTCCGGTGTGGACGGTGTGCGGCGGGTCGAGCAGATCACCGCCGAAGACGACGGGAGGACGCGCCTGTTCCGGCTCTACACCGACGTCGCGCCCGCCGTGGCGCTGCCGGACGTGCTGCGCGCCCTGGAGCGCCTGGGCTGCGCCGTGTCCGACCTCGCGATCGGCAAGCCGAGCCTGGAGGACGTGTTCATCCACCTGACCGGGAGGGAGCTGCGGTGACGGCGCTGCGCACGTTCAACGCCATCCTGTGGCGCGACGTCTTCGTCACCGGCCGGGAACTGCCCTCGTTCCTCGCGCAGGTGATCATCCAGCCGTTCTTCGTCCTGTTCATCTTCGCCAAGGTGCTCGGCGAGATCGGGTTCGTGCAGGGCGACTTCGCCGCCGTGCTGCTGCCCGGCATCGTGGCGATGAACGGGTTCCTCGGCGCGCTCCAGAACACCACGCTCCCGCTGGTGCTGGACTTCTCCTGGACCCGCGAGATCGAGGACCGGCTGCTCGCGCCCATCCCGATCCCGTTGGTGGCCGTGGAGAAGATGGTGTTCGGCGCGCTGCGCGGCCTGCTCGCGGCGGTCCTGATGGTCCCGATCGGGTTCCTCGTGCTGGACGTCACGTGGCCCGTGTCGGGCCTGCCGGTGGCGCTGCTGGTGATCGTCCTGGGATCGCTGGCCGGCGCGGCGCTGGGCATGGTGGTCGGGACGGCGGTGTCGCCGCGGCACATCAACGTGATGTTCGCGGTCATCCTGACCCCGCTGCTGTTCACGGGGTCCGCGCAGTTCCCGTGGACGCAGCTGGACGGCCTCCGCTGGTTCCAGGTGCTGTGCGCGCTCAACCCGCTGACCTACGTCAGCGAGGGCACCCGCGCGGTGCTGGCGCCGGACGTGCCGCACATGCCGCTGTGGGTGTGCTTCGTGGTGCTGCTCGCCTCGATCGCCGGCTTCGGCGCGCTGGGCATGCGCGGCTTCATGCGGCGGTCGCTGGACTGAACCACCGACCCGCCGCGCCGACCACCGGCCGGTCGCCGCCCACCGCGACGGCCGGCCGCCGGCGGTCAGAAGTTCGACAGCACGTCCGCCATCACGGACTCGATGCGCGCCGCGTCGCTGGAGTCGTAGAAGCCGCCGCGCGCGGCGGTGGAGATCTTCGCCAGCGCGTCCCGGTCCGCCTCGTCGCCGTAGGCGATGGAGAACACCCGCACCACGCGGTCCTTGTCGGCCGTCTGGAGGCCGTTCACCAGCGTGGTCAGCCCCTCGGGCCGGGCGGGCTCGTTGCGGCCGTCCGAGAGCAGCACGACGGCGTTGATGCGGCCCTGGTCGTACCGCCCGCGCACGCTCTCCACGGCGGCCCTGGTCGACTCGTACAGCTCGGTCGCCCCGGTCGGCTGGAGGCCGGCGACCTCGCGCCCGAACGCGTCCCGCACGACGCCCACCGGCCCGGCCGCGACCCGTTCGCGCCACGGCCTCGGTTCGGTGCCCAGCGGGCTGCTGAACTCCCACAGCGCCAGCGTGTCGTCCTCGGTGAGCTGGCCGGGCACGAGCAGCGCCGCGTCCCTGGCCAGCTCCAGCCGGGTCCGCCCGACCCCGTCGACCACCTTCTCCATCGACTTCGACACGTCCACCACGAGCAGCACGTTGGCGCGCTTGCGGTTGCGCTGCCACAGCTCGCGCACGCCCGCCGCCACCTCGAACGCGGGCGTGCGGACGAGCCGGAACGACGGGTTGGCCGGCGTGCCGTTCCCCTCGCTGTGCCGCGCGCCGGGGTTGCCCTCGCCGTCGCGGAACCCGGCCTCGGTGAACAGCGGCTTCTGCTCCTGCACGTACCGCAGGAAGTCCTCCGCAGCCCGCTTGCGCTGGTCGGTCACCCACTCGGCGTCGACGACCAGCGCCGGGTTGTCCGACACGGTCGTGCCGTCGGTCGGGAACACCGCCGCGAGCTTCACCCTCGGCTTGTCCCTGGCGACCGGGTCGCCGACCAGGACGCCCTGGTTGTAGTCGAGGACGACCTTCTCCTCCAGCGCGACGGCGCTGACGTAGTCCAGCGCACGCCCTTCCTGGTCGGCGGCGTACATGTTGCGGACGAACACCGCCGAGTGCTTGCCGTAGTGGACGGCGGTGCTCTCCAGCGCGCGCAGCCCGCCCGCGACCGCCGGGTCGTCCAACGCGGACGAGGTCAGCGCGTCGCTGGTGCCGGACAGGGCCGTCGCGGTGGCGATGGTGGCCAGCAGGCCGGTGGTGGAGTGCACCGGGTTCGTCTTGCCGATCTTGAACGCGCCCCACGGCTTGCCGCGCGAGCCCCACCCCTTCGGGTCCTGCGCGAGGGCGATCATGTCGCGCCACCCGATCGCGCCCTCCGGCCAGCCGAGCTCGCGCGCCATCGGCTCGGGCATCGCGATGACGATCGGCGAGGTGGCCAGGGTCGGCAGGTTCTCCGGCACCGAGCGGACCCGGCCCGGCCGGGTGGCGATCGCGCTGCGCAGGCTGTCCACCCAGTACCGCGACGACGGGCTCCACATGTCCGGGCGGGCCGACGGGTCGGAGCCGGGCGCGTCCGCCAGGACGTCCACCGCGTCCTGGGACGGGTGGACCGACACGGCGACGTTCACGCACTTGCCGTCGGTCTTGCGGTCGGACTCCTTGTAGCGCCGGGAGATCTCCTGGAGCAGCGGCACCTTCTCGTCCG
Organism: Saccharothrix australiensis; assembly: GCF_003634935.1. NCBI lineage: Bacteria > Bacillati > Actinomycetota > Actinomycetes > Pseudonocardiales > Pseudonocardiaceae > Saccharothrix > Saccharothrix australiensis. The sequence continues at coordinate 1,132,230 of NZ_RBXO01000001.1, read as the reverse complement.
ACGACCACAGGGTGAGCGGCACGCAGCCGTCGTCGGGCTCGCCGCTCGACCCGTTCAGCGCGAAGAGGCCCAGCAGGATCAGCACGAGGGCGACCGCGCCGAGCGCGATCGGCAGGACCGGGTGTTTCACTGCTGCGCCTCCACAACCGCGGGTTCGGCGGACGGCTCGGTGCCCAGCAGCCACCGGCCGATGTCCGCGAGGAACGTCTCGCGCGTCGTCACGTCGCTGATGTCGGCCGCGACCGCGAGGGCCGCCCTGGCCCGCACCACCCGGTCCGCCTCGGCCTGCGCCCGGTCGAGCATGGCGGCGGTGCGCGCCCTGGTCGCCCTGGTCTCGGCGAAGAACAGCGCCGCCATCGCCTCGCACACCACGCCGCTGATCACACCGGCCAGCGCCACGTCGCGGTCCACGGCGAGCAGCCACACCAGCGAGCCGATGACGACCAGGAAGCCGACCGCGGCGGCGGCCATCCCGACCCGGAAGCTGGTGGCGCTCTGCCGGAGCGCGGCCTCGGAGTTGCGCAGGTAGAGGTCGAGCTGGGTGCGGGCGGTCTCGGTGGCGTGCTGCTCCCACTTCGCGACCTGCGGCGGCGCGGCGTTGTCCTGCGGCGCGTCCAGCAGCTGCTTGGTGGCCTGCACGTCCTCCGCCACGAGCTGCTGGCGGTCCTTGGACCGGGTGGCCTGCGAGCGCACGGCCAGCACGGCGGCGGCCACCGCGGCCACGATGCCGACCCCGAGCGCGCCGTAACCCAGGACGTTCTCCGCGGTGAGCGCGTCGGCGGCGACCGGCAGCGTGGTCAACACAGGGGCAAGGGTACCGGCGACGACCCCGCGCCACGGTATTATTCGTCATAAATGGAAATATGATGAACGAGAGGGAAAGGGGAGCTTCCCATTGGGAGAACTCCCCTTTCGTCACTGCGTCAGCCGGCGTAGTCCTCCAGCATCTCGGTCACCAGCGCCGCGATCGGCGACCGCTCCGAACGGGTCAGCGTGACGTGCGCGAACAGCGGGTGGCCCTTCAGCTTCTCGATCACCGCAGCCACGCCGTCGTGCCGCCCGACCCGCAGGTTGTCCCGCTGCGCCACGTCGTGGGTGAGCACCACCCGCGAGTTCGCCCCCAGCCGGGACAGCACGGTGAGCAGCACGTTCCGCTCCAGCGACTGCGCCTCGTCCACGATCACGAACGAGTCGTGCAGCGACCGGCCCCGGATGTGGGTCAGCGGCAGGACCTCCAGCATCCCCCGGTCCATGACCTCCTCGACCACGTCCTGGCTGACCAGCGCGCCGAGCGTGTCGAACACGGCCTGCGCCCACGGCTGCATCTTCTCGCTCTCGGAGCCGGGCAGGTAGCCGAGCTCCTGCCCGCCCACGGCGTACAGCGGCCGGAACACCACGACCTTGCGGTGCTGGCGGCGCTCCATCACCGCCTCCAGGCCCGCGCACAGCGCGAGCGCCGACTTGCCGGTGCCCGCACGTCCGCCCAGCGAGACGATGCCGACCTCGGCGTCCAGCAGCAGGTCCAGGGCGACGCGCTGCTCGGCGGACCGGCCGTGCAGCCCGAACGCCTCCCGGTCGCCGCGCACCAGCCGCACCCGCTTGTCGGGGGTCACCCGTCCGAGGGCGCTCGACGTGCCCGCGAGCAGGCGCAGCCCGCTGTGGCACGGCAGCTCGGCCACGTGCCCCAGGTCGTGCTCCGCCGGGTCCACGGAGTTCTCGCGGTAGAGCGCGTCCACGACGGACTGGTCGACGTCCACGTCGGACATACCGGTGTACCCGGACAGCGTCACGTCGTGCGCCCGGTACTCCTCGGCCGCCAGGCCCACCGCGCCCGCCTTGACGCGCAGCGGCATGTCCTTGGTGACCAGGGTGACCACGTTGCCGTCGGCCGCGAGGTTGAGCGCGCAGGCCAGTATCCGGGCGTCGTTGGAGTCCGTGCGGAAACCCGCGGGCAGCACCTCCGGGTCGGAGTGGTTCAGCTCGACGCGCAGGGTGCCGCCGACCTCGCCGATGGGCACCGGGGTGTCCAGGCGGCCGTGCCGCAGCCGCAGGTCGTCGAGCAGGCGCAGCGCCTCCCTGGCGAACCAGCCCAGTTCGGGGTGGTGCCGCTTGCCCTCCAGCTCGCTGATCACCACGAGCGGCAGCACGACCTCGTGCTCGGCGAACCGCGTCGTGGCCAGGGGGTCGGAGAGCAGCACGGACGTGTCCACCACGTACGTATGAGCGGGTGGCGCGCCACGGCGCCGGGAAGTGCTGCGCGATGAGCCTGAGGAACGGCTCGCGGGTCGTCGTGCGTTCACGGCAACTCCCTCACGAACGCGGCACCCGCGTCCGCTCCTCGCTGGGCCAGGCACCACCCCGATCGACCGGCACGCCTCAGGCGCGCCGACCACGAGGGCCGGGTGCCGGCCCCCTCGCGCTCGTGACAGCCACGATCAGGGCCTCCCTGCGCGGTCCGCAGTGGACGCGGCCCGCCAATTCGGAAGTTACCTCCGCCGGCACCCGGTTTGCAGGCAGCCACCCAGGTGATTCGCCCATTCGTCACTTGGCCGCCGAACTGCGGACAACTCGCCACTCGACCGGGGCCGGCCGGCCGCCGTTCGGCGAGCGCGGGCGGCCCCGCAACCGTCCGCGCAGCTCAGCGCCGGTGCGCCGGGTCGGGAGGCGGGTGCCGGCCGGCGCCGCGCGGCAGCCTCGGCACCCCGGCGCGCAGGTCCTCCGCCAGCGCTTCGGGCACCATCGGCTCGTCCAGAAGTCTCAGGTAACGCTCAGCCAACGTCCCAGAAGGTGGACGCAGGTCCAGCCAGGCGCGGACCAGCCGCGCGCCCTCCACGTAGGTCGTCGTGTACGCCCGCCACAGCGGGTCGGCCAGGAACCGGACCATCTGCCGCGCCCGCCGCTCGGGCACCAGCAGCCAGCGCCGCAGGAACGCCACCACGTCGTCCTCCGACGCGCGCCGGTCGTGCAGCATCAGCGCCGCGTCCTGCCGCACGGTGAGCAGGCCGGCGGCGGCCTCCTCGACCCGTTCCGCCTGGTCGCCGTCCAGGCGCAGGCCCTCCTCGCGCAGGACCGACTCGGTCCACCGGCCCCAGCCCGGACCCACCGCCGCGTGCAGGCCCAGCTCGGCCGCGCCCTCGGCCATCAGGCACTGCGGCGTGTTGATGAGGAAGATCGACTGCTCGGCGTGCCCGCGCTCCCCGACCAGGCCGGCCTCCTTGCGGCAGTGCTCGGTGTGGTGGCCGGGGTACGCCTCGTGGGCGACCAGGTGCGGCAGGTTCGACAGGCGGTGGCCGAGGTCGGCGTTGATCGCCACCCTGGACCGGAAGCCGCCCAGGTAGTGGTTGAACCCGCTCCACGGCCGGTCGCCGACGACCTCGTACTCGACGGCCTCGTGCGCGGGCAGCGCGAAGTGCCGCCGCACCTCGTCGCGCAGCGCGCGGGACAGGGCGTGCACGGCGGCCTCCAGCTTGCGGGGCGGCACGGCGTCGCGGGCGCGGTGGTCGGCCAGCCGCTCGGCGGGCGAACCGCGGCCGGGCAGCACCTCGTCCAGCCGGGCGTGCGCGCGGCGGTAGGCGTCCGGGTTCCCCGGCCGGATGTCGACCTGGAAGTACGCCCGCACCTCGTCCACGAACGCCACCCGCACGCCGGCGAGCTTGCGCGCGGTGCACCCCAGCGCGGTCAGGTGGGCGTCGAGGAACCGGCGGCGCGGCTCCGCCAGGGTCTCGGCGCCGACCAGCTCGCGGCGCAGCAGCGCGGCGCGCTCGGCCAGGGCGACCGGGTGCGGCCGCGGCTCGTCGTCCACCTGCCGGCGCAGCGCGGGGTCGCCGGTGAAGGAATCCACCAGCCCCGGCGCCAGTTTCCCGAGCCGCAGCCCGAGGAGCTGGTACTCCCGCACGATCCGGTCGCCGTCCACGAACTGGAGAGGGTACGAGATGGTCCATCGGTTTACCACAACCCCCCACCCCTGACCATTGCACTGGAAAGAAGTACCGCAACGGGGGAAGAGTGGCGATCCCCGCATCACACAATGGTGTTATACAGATCCAGCAGGCGGCCGATCTTCGGTAGTTTCCGCGCTTGACGAACCCGCTTCCGGGGTTACGAGCAGAGCAGGGTTGAACGGGAAACCCACGAAGAGGAGAGCAGAAGTGCTGAAGAAGGCAAGCACCGTCGCCGGGCTCGTGACCGGGCTGATGATGATCGGCGCGCCGGCATTCGCCGTGGCCGGTGAACCGCACGAGCACGGCCACTTCGCCGACGGCCACCACTTCGCGGACGGCCACCACTTCGCCGCCAACGACGTGGACGTCGACTCCTACGACGGCGAAGAGGAAGGCGACGACGGCCAGATCGGGCTCATCAACTTCAACGACGACTCGGACCTGGCGAGCAACATCAACCTCTGCCAGATCGAGATCAACGTCATCGGCATCCCGGTCCTGTCGCACAACGACGGCTACGGTAACGGCGGCGGCCAGTCCTGCGTCAACACCGACAACGACGACAACGACAACAACGACGACAACGACTCGCTGGAGTACGAGGACTGACCGGCGCGCGGCGCGGGGTCGCTCCCGCGGCGGCCGCACACCGCGCCGCGCCGCTCCCGGTCCGTCGAGGTCGACATGTCGTCCTTCGAGGAACCCGAACGCCGGAACCATCCGCACCTCCGGCCCTCGGGTCGCCGCGGGTCCGCGGTGACCTCCCTCGGTCACCGCGGACCCGCGCCTCCCAGCCACGAGCCGCCCGCCTTCGGCCGGTACGACATTCCGGTTTTCCCGCCACCGCGCGAGTTCCGGGGCCGAACCGCCCGGCACGCCTTTTCCGGCACGGCGCGATAGGCGAAACCGGTGCCGCCGGTCCGACCCCGAGGTCGTTCGGGATAACCGGGAAGCAATCATTCACACGATGGTGTCGGGTTGCTGCGATCCACACTGGCGCCGGGTAAATTACCGGGGCGAAGGCACAACCGCCTGAGCCGCCAGACTCCCCGAATGCTCGGCTGAGATTCCGGGTGTCATCACCATTTCCTATTAGAGGAGTGTGTTTTTCATGATGAAGAAGGCGAGCGCCGTCGCCATCGCCGCGGCCGGTCTCATGATGCTGGGCTCCCCCGCCTTCGCGACGCCCAACTACGGCCACGACCACGGGCACGGCAACACGGCGATCGGCGAGCTCGACGTCGAGACCTACGAGGGCGAGGAAGACGGCGACGACGAGCAGCTCGGCCTGCTCAACCTGAACGACGACTCCGACGTGTTGAGCAACCTCAACGTCTGCCAGCTCGAGGTCAACGTCATCGCCGTGCCGATCCTGTCGCACAACGACAACAGCTCCTGCGTCAACACGGACAACGACGACAACGACGACAACGACGACAACGACTCGCTGGAGTGGGAGGACTGAGTCCCGCCCGCGTCCGGTCGAAGGGCGGCACCCCTGGACGGGGGGTGCCGCCCTTCGGCCTTACCGGGTCGGTGTCCGGTCGCGGTGGGTGCGGCGTCCGGGAGGAGCGCACCGGTGGCGGCGCAGCGGTGCCACCAGGCGGTCGCGGCGGAGCGGGGCGCCGGGGAGCGGAGTGGTCGCCCGGCGGAAGTGTCGGTCAGCGGAGTGGTCGAGGGCGTCGGGCGCCGCGGTGCGGAAGGCGCGGCGGGGTGCCCATCCGGGCGTGCCTCGGGCGTGTTCCGGGCGTTCGGGCGTCGGAGCTCCGGGTTTCAGGAGCCGAACCGGCGGTGTCGGATCGCGTAGTCGCGCAGGGCGCGGAGGAAGTCGGTGCGGCGGAACTCCGGCCAGTACGCCTCGCAGAACCAGAACTCCGAGTGCGCCGACTGCCACAGCATGAACCCGGACAGCCGCTGCTCGCCGGACGTGCGGATGAGCAGGTCGGGATCGGGCTGGCCGGAGGTGTACAGGTGCTCGGCGATGTGGTCGACGTCCAGCACCTCGGCGAGTTCCTCGATGGTGCCGCCGGACTCGGCGTGCTTCTGGAGCAGCTTGCGCACGGCGTCGGCGATCTCCTGCCGCCCGCCGTAGCCGACGGCGACGTTGACCTCCAGCCCGGTGCGGTCCCTGGTGCGCAGCGACGCCGCGGACAGCCGGGCCGCGGTCTCCGTGGGCAGCAGGTCCAGCGCGCCCACGTGCCGCACGCGCCACGGGTTACCCGGCTCGGCGATCTCGTCCACGATGTCGGCGATGATGTCGAGCAGCGGTTCGAGCTCCTCCGCGGGCCGGTTCAGGTTGTCCGTGGAGAGCATCCACAGGGTGACGACCTCGACCTCGGCCTCCCGGCACCAGCTGAGCAGTTCCAGGATCTTCCGCGCGCCCGCGCGGTGGCCGTGCGCGACGTCGGTGAACCCGGCCTCTTTCGCCCACCGCCGGTTGCCGTCCAGCACCACCCCGACGTGTCGCGGCCGTTGCTTGCCGTCGAGCCATCGGTTGAGGCGGAACTCGTAACCTCTGAGGAGAACGCTCTTGACCTGTTCGCGAAGACCCACGCTGGAAGAGCGTACGCCGGGTGGGCGCGGTCACGCCGTCGCGTGCTGACCGGCTTACCTACGCTCCCGTAACCTCGCAGGGGTGACCACGTCTACCGTCCCCCAACCGCCGGCCCCCGCGCTGCGCCCGCGGATGCGAGGCTGGCTGCACTTCTGGTCGTTCGTGGTGTCGGTGGCGACCGGCGCCACGCTGATCGCCCTCGCGGCGGCCACCGTGTCGACGAAGGCCGCGCTGGCGACGTCGGTGTACGGCGCGACGGTCGTCGGCCTGTTCGGCGTGAGCGCCCTGTACCACCGGGTGAACTGGGTGAGCGTCCGGGCGCGCACGTGGATGAAGCGCCTCGACCACTCCATGATCTTCGTGTTCATCGCCGGCACCTACACGCCGTTCGCGCTCCTGGCGATGCCGCCGGCCACCGGCAACGTGGTGTTGGCCGTGGTGTGGCTGGGCGCGCTGGGCGGCGTGACGCTGAAACTGGCCTGGCCGCACGCGCCGAGGTGGCTGGGCGTGCCGATCTACATCGCCCTGGGTTGGGTGGCGGTCTTCGTGCTGCCCGACCTGCTGCACCACGTGGGCGTGGCGGCACTGGTCCTGCTGCTGGTCGGCGGCCTGCTGTACACGGCGGGCGCGATCTTCTACGCCTCCCGCTGGCCCAACCCCTGGCCGCGGGTCTTCGGCTACCACGAGTTCTTCCACGCGGCGACGGTGCTGGCGGCGCTGTGCCACTACATCGCCATCTGGTTCGCCATCTACTCCTGACCTGCGGTTTTACCCTCTCAACACCCCTGTTTTCCATGATCAGGCCGTCTCCAGGCCGTCAGGCCGCCTCTTCGGCTTGAAGGGGCGGTCGGCGGCCCGGCGCGGCTCCGGTCGTGGCTGGTGGGCATCAGGTGGGTGTAGGTCCGGAGCGTGAAGCCCGGATCGTGGTGCCCGAGGTTCAGCGACAGGGCCTTGATGGAGACGCCGTTCTCCAACTGGCTGGACGCGTAGAGGTGCCGCAGCCCGTGCATCCCGTCCTCCTGCGGCCGGTACTCCAACCCGGCCGCCGCGAACGCCGGACGCCACACGCCCATGTTGAACACCTGCCGCCGACACGCCGTGCCGTCCATCGAGAGCACGAGCCGGGCCGTCACCGGCTCCCCGCCGGGCCGTTCCCACGGCAGGGTGACGTCGACCGGCGGGAAGGCCGCCATGTGGTCATCCAGGGCGTCCAGAACGCCGTCACCGAGCGGCACCGTTCGCGCCTTCTTGCTCTTGGGCGGCGCGTACACGAGCTGGTTGCCGACGATGCGGACCTGTCGGACCACGTTCAGCGCCAGCGCCTCTCGGTTGATGTCCTCGACGGCCAGACCGAAGACTTCCCCCTGCCGCAGTCCCGCACCGGCGGCGAGCACGAGTGCGATCTTGTACTCGGCCGGCAGGGCGAGCTGAACGGCCCGCATCCGAGCATCGGGAGCGGCCTGCGTTGGCACCGACGTCCCGCATCACGGCGCGCCGGGCTCCCGCTTCGCTCCGCCCAGCGGCCGTGCGCGGGAGTCGGTGCCACGTGGCGGCGCGCCTGACAGGAGGACTGCCAGGGCTACGAGCTGCTTCCGGCGTCCGGGCTTCGGTGGATCGCGCGGTCATGGGCTTGGCAGGGCTGGGCGCGGCGATCGGCTGGCGCGACGGCTTCGCCGCCTTGCCAACGGGTACGGAGGCGGCGTTGAGGGCCATGTCGATCTTCGGTAGGCACGGAGTGGCCTGCCTGGGATCAGAACATCGCCCATCGCCATCTGGTTCGCGATCTACTCCTGACCTGCGGTTTTACCCCTGTTGCCGTGATCAGGCCGGGTCCGGGTCACTGCCGCCAGTACGACTGGAGGTGGGCCCAGCTCGCGGTCGCGTGCGCGTGGCGGCGGAAGCAGGTGGTCAGGCCCTGGACGAGGGCGGTCCGCCCGATGGCCTCCTCCACGGCCGCCACGCGGGTCAGGTGGGGCAGGTAGGCGCGGTCCGGCAGGGGTGCCGTGTCCAGTTCCGACCACGGTCGGCTGCCGGGCAGCAGTTCCTCCGTCGCGAGCCGGCTCAGGTAGGTCGCCAGGCCCTCCACCAGCCACGGCTCGCTGTCGACCAGGTTGCCCGCCCACTGGTGCGCCACCTCGTGGCTGACCACGGTCACCGCGTACCTCGGTTCGCGGGACGTCAGGGCGTTGAGGGCGCCGTCGTCGAACATGATCAGCCCCGGCGCCGAGAAGGCCAGGATGGGCAGCTCGGGCACGAACACCGCCCGGCACCGCCGGTACGGGTACGGCACGCCCAGCAGGTGCTCGAAGTAGGCGATCGACCGCTTGAGCAGGCGGGACACCTCCTCGCCCTTGTCCCGCTCGACGGCGCGCGACCGCATCACGTGCACGTCGTCGCCCACCTCCGACCACGGTCCGGCGGCGACGGTGACGGCGTAGGGGACGATCGGGAACGCCGTGTCGCTGGTGAGCACCGGGCCGGGTGTGTCGACGGTGAGGGCGAAGGCGGCCCGCCGGTCGGGTTCGAGGCAGCAGAAGCTGCGCTTGGCCCACTGCGGGTAGTGCAGCGTGTAGAGGTACGTGTCGCCGTCGTCGGTCGCTTTGCGGAACCCGCGCTCGCTCTCGTACGGGAAGACCGCGTCGACCTCCAGCACGTTGTCCTCGGGGGCCGCGCGGAGGGTGAGCCGCTCGCCGTCCCACGGCACGTCCCGCCCGTTCAGCGTGGCGCGGACGACCTCCACCGCCGCGAGTTCGGCGTGCGGGCGGGCTCCTCGGAAGCGCGCGGTGGTCCGGCCGCGGAACGTCGCCGCCGACGGGTCCAGGGTCCACGCGATGTCGTACGAGATGGTCATGATCCCCCCGGTCCCCGAACGTACCCGAGGCGCGCCGGGGGGACGACGATCACGCCAGGTCGGGTCCCTGCGCGCGCAGGTCGTCCACGCGGGCCATCGCGGCGCGCAGCTCGGTCAGCCAAGTGTCGGCGTGCTCGCCGACCAGGCGCACGGCCCACGCCAGCGCCTCGGAGCGGGACCGGGCGACGCCCGCCGCCACCAGCGTGTCGAGGACCTTGCGCTCCGGTTGCCGCAACCGGGTCATGACGGGGACCGACATCGTCGTGAACAGTTCCGCCGTGCCACCGAGGCGTGCGCCCCAGGCGACCTTGCGGCGGTAGCGGTGCTCGGCCTGGCGCGCGATCTCGATGCGGGCGTCGCGGGTCTCCTCGCGGAACCGGCTGATGCGGCCCGACTCGGCCGCCGCCCGCGCCGCCTCGTCGGTGAACCCGCCCTCCAGCGGCGGCAGGTCGCCGACCACCACGATCTCCTCGCGGTCGACCGTCACGGTCGGCGCGCCGGTGAACCAGCCGTCGGGCAGCCGGCCGGCGAACCAGGCCGCCGCGTCGTCGGCGGACGGCGGGTCGGCCTGCTGCCGCCCGCGCGGGCCCCATTCGCGTCCCATCAGCATCACCTCGATTACATGATTACAGTGATACTGACGTTACTCGGCTTGCCTGGGGTGACAAGCGAGTTCGCTACCGGTGAAGCGCCGCCGCCAGCTCGTCCACCGTCGTGACCGGCCGGTCGCACACGTACCCGCGGCAGACGTACGCGGCGGGCGACCCGTCGACCAGCGGTCGGTCGGCCAGCAGCGGCGCGGAGCCCGGCTCACCGGCCACCACGACGCCGCCGCCGTGCACGCCGCGCCACGCGGCCGACACCAGGTCCGGCGCCGCGCCGACCACCGCCACCTGCACGGGCCCGAGCGCCAACGCCTCCGCGACGCTCAGCCAGTGACCCGCGAACCGGGGCTCGCGGGCGGCCAGCAGACCGGCCCGCGTGACGGCGGCCTCCGCGGCCGACCGGTACTCCGCCTGCCGGGGCGCACCCAGCACCGACGCCGTGACCAGCGCGGACGCCAGGGCCGACGAGCCGGACGGGCTCGCGTTGTCGGCCGGGTCGGACGGCCGCTGGACCAGCGCTTCCGCGTCGTCCGCCGTGTCGTAGTAGACGCCGGGCTCGCTGCCCGCGAACCGGGCGAGCGCGGTGTCGAGCAGCCCGCAGGCGGCGGTCAGCCACCGCTCCTCCCCGGTCGCCTGGTGCAGGGCGAGCAGGCCGTCGGCGAGGCAGCCGTAGTCCTCCAGCACGCCGGCGGCGGTGCCGGCCACGCCGTTGCGGGACGTCCTCAGCAGCCTGCCGTCGACCAGGTGGACGGACAGCAGCAGCTCGGCCGCCCGCACCGCCGCCGCGACCCAGCGCGGCTCGCCGAACGCCGAGCCCGCCTCGGCCAGGGCGGTGATCGCCAGGCCGTTCCACGCCGTGACGACCTTGTCGTCCCGTCCCGGCTGCGGGCGGCGGTCCCGCGCCGCCAGCAGCGCCGCCGCCAGCTCCGGGTCCGGCTCGCCGAGCATCCGCAGGGTGGACGCGCCGTGCTCGAACGTCCCCTCCGGCGTGACGCCGTACAGCACGGCGGCCCGCGCGCCCTCCTCCACGCCGAGCACGTCGACGAGCTGCGCGGGCGTCCACACGTAGGTCAGGCCCTCGACGCCGTCGGTGTCGGCGTCCAGCGAGGCGGCGAACCCGCCTTCGGCGGTGCCGAGCGTCCGCAGCAGGAACTCGGCCGTCTCGCGCACCACCCGCCGGTACCGCTCGGCCGGGTCGAGGCGGCTCAGGTGCGCGTACACGCGGAGCAGCAGGGCGTTGTCGTACAACATCTTCTCGAAGTGCGGCACCACCCACTCCGCGTCGACGCTGTACCGCGCGAACCCGCCGCCCAACTGGTCGTACAGCCCGCCGGACGCCATCGCGTCGCACGTCGCGCGCGCCATCGACAGCGCCTCGACCGACCCGGTGCGCTCGTGGTCGCGCAGCAGGAACTCCAGCACCATCGACGGCGGGAACTTCGGCGCGCCGCCGAAACCCCCGTTCGCGCGGTCGAAGTGGCCGAGCAGCGACACGACCGCGCCGTCCAGCACGTCGCCGTCCACAGTGGACTGCGGGAGCGGCTGGTACGCGAGCTGGGACACGATGCTCGCGGCCGACTCGCGCACCTGGTCGCCCTGCTCGCGCCACGCGTGCGTGATCGCCTCCAGCACCTGCCGGAACGACGGCATGCCCTGCCGGGGCTCGGGCGGGTAGTAGGTGCCCGCGTAGAACGGTTCGCCGTCGGGCGTGAGGAAGCACGTCATCGGCCAGCCGCCGTGCCCGCTCAACGCCTGCGTGACCGCCATGTACACCGCGTCGACGTCCGGCCGCTCCTCGCGGTCGACCTTGACGTTCACGAAGTGCTCGTTCATGTACGCCGCGGTGGTCGGCTCCTCGAACGACTCGTGCGCCATGACGTGGCACCAGTGGCAGGCCGCGTACCCGACCGACAGCAGCACGGGCACGCCCCGCTCCCGCGCCTCGGCGAACGCCTCGGGCGACCACGGGTGCCAGTCCACCGGGTTGTCGGCGTGCTGGAGCAGGTACGGGCTGGTCGAGGACGCGAGCCGGTTCGTCATGGCTCCACAGTAATTCCCACCACGCCCGGCGACCGGTCGAGCAGACTGGTGGCATGGAGATCGCCGAACCCGCGCCGAACGACCTGCGCCACGAGACCGGACCGTTCGACGTGATCGGCGACGTGCACGGCTGCCACACCGAGCTGGTCCACCTGCTGCGCGAGCTGGGCTACCGCGTGGAGCCGGACGGCGCGCACCACCCGGACGGCCGCACGGCGCTGTTCGTCGGCGACCTGGTCGACCGGGGCCCCGCCACGCCGGCGGTGCTGCGCCTGGTCATGGGCATGGTGAAGGCGGGCACGGCGCGCTCGGTGCGCGGCAACCACGAGGAGAAGCTGGTCAAGGCGCTCCAGGGGCGCAACGTGCGGGTCGCGCACGGGCTGGAGAAGTCGCTGGCGCAGCTGGCGGGCGAGTCGGCGGAGTTCCGCCGCGAGGTGCTGGAGTTCTGCGACGCGCTGGTGCCGCACTACGTGCTGGACGGCGGGCGGCTGGTGGTCGCCCACGCCGGGCTGCCCGAGCGCTACCACGGCGTCGAGTCGCCGAAGGCGCGGAGCCTGGCGCTGTGGGGCGTGACGACGGGCGAGGTCGACGCGCGCGGCTTCCCCGTCCGGCAGCCGTGGGCCGAGGAGTACCGGGGCGCGGCGACCGTCCTCTATGGACACACGCCGATCGAGGAACCCCGGTGGGTCAACGGAACCCTGTGCCTGGACACCGGCTGCGCGTTCGGCGGCAGGCTCACCGCCCTGCGCTACCCGGAACGCGAACTCGTGTCGGTCCCGGCCCGGCGGACCTGGTACGAGCAGTAGGCTCGCGCGGTGCGCGCGAGCTACCGCGAGCGCCCGCCGTGGCCGCGGCACGAGGCGGACGTGCTCCGCGACGGTGCGGACGCGGTGGTCGCGGTGGCGGGTCCGCACCAGCGCGCGGCCGGGTGCGGGGAAGGCGACCGCGACCTGCGGCCCGATGTCGCGGCCGGGTCGAGCGACGGGCGGCTGCGGGCGTGGGCGTGCGCACGCGGCGGCCAGGCCGAGCAGCTCGCGGTCGTGGACCTGTCCCGGCCGGTCGACGCGCTGATCCGGACCGGTGACCACCGGCTCGTCGCCTGGTGCGACGGGGGCGTCGTGAAGCTGGCCGGGTTCGCCCAAGCCCCGGTCAGGCCCCGGACCCCTTCTTCGGGCCGTCCTCCGCGCTGCCCGACGGCCCGGCGTCGTCCGGCGCGGGCTTGTCGAACGACGCGGGCAGCTTGCGCAGGTGCTTGTTCATCGACTTGACCAGGAAGAACACCGCGACGAAGAACAGCACCAGCATGAGCAGGCCCAGCGGGGAGGACTTGCCGAAGTCCTCCTTCTGGCCGCCGGGGTCCTTGGTGGTCGAGGGCTGCACCAGCACCATCGCCGTCGTCTGGTCCCAAGGGACCGGGTTCACGCCGTCACCTTCTCCCGCACGCCCGCGAACAGGTCGTCCTCGGGCAGCGTGCTGTCGACGAGCGAGCGCGCCAGCTCATACTCCTCGGTCGGCCACACCTCGCGCTGCATCTCCAGCGGCACGGCGAACCAGCGGCTCTCCGGGTCGATCTGGGTCGCGTGGGCCTTGAGGGCCTCGTCGCGCACCGGGAAGTAGTCGGCGCACTCGACGCGGGTCGTGACGCGCTCGATCACGTCGGGCCGGTCGGAGGGCCAGCCGGCGAGCCACTCGGCGTACGGCGACTCCTCGCCGGCGGCCAGCATCGCCTCGTGGAACGCCAGCAGCTTGGCGCGCGAGAAGCCGTGCGAGTAGTACAGCTTCAGCGGCTGCCAGGGCTCACCGGTCTCCGGGTAGCGCTCCGGGTCGCCCGCCGCGTCGAACGCCGCGACCGACACCTCGTGGCAGCGGATGTGGTCGGGGTGCGGGTAGCCGCCGTTCTCGTCGTAGGTGACGATCACGTGCGGGCGGAACTCGCGGATCGCCCGGACCAGCGGCGGCACGGACTCCTCCAGCGGCACGAGCGCGAAGCAGCCCTCGGGCAGCGGCGGCAGCGGGTCGCCCTCGGGCAGGCCCGAGTCGACGAAACCGAGCCAGCGGTGCCGGACGCCGAGGATCTCGGCGGCCCTCGCCATCTCGCCGCGCCGGATCTCGGCCATGTTCTCCAGCACTTCCGGGCGGTCCATCGCGGGGTTCAGGATGCTCCCCGCCTCGCCCCCGGTGCACGTCACGACCATCACCTCGTGGCCCTCGGCCACGTAGCGCGCCATCGTGGCGGCTCCCTTGCTGGACTCGTCGTCGGGATGCGCGTGCACCGCCATCAAGCGCAGCTTCTCAACCATGACGGTGGTGGTCCTCCTTGGCCCCTGCCGAACAGAGCCCCCGCGGCCCCTGCGACACTTCAACGTGGTGGTCGAGGGTCATTGTTCCCCACGGGCAGGAAGGCGTCGGCAAGTGGCACTGCCCGAGGGTCGGTACGGCACCCCGCGACGTCTCCTGCCCCGCTGGGCCAGGTGGTCACTCCCCGTGATTGCGGTGCTGGTCGGCGCGGTGGTCGCGTGGGTCGGCTACCGCAACCTCGGCACCCAGCCGGTGGAGGCCAAGCAGACCGCGTTCGCGGTCACGGACGAGCGGTCCGTGGAGATCACCTTCGAGGTGGTCCGCGAGACCCCGGACCAGGCCGTCGTGTGCATCGTGCGAGCGCGCTCCGACGACGGCGACGAGGCGGGGCGCCGCGAGGTGCTCGTGCCGCCCGGTCCCGCCACGGCCCGCCACTCGACGGTGCTCCGCACGTCGAAGCCGCCGGTCACCGGCGAGGTGTTCGGCTGCTCCTACCAGGTCCCGGCTTATCTGTCCACGAGCTAGCGGCCAAGCGGGTGATCTGCGGGTTTAACGGCCGTTCCGGGAACAAATCCACGTAGCTGACCGTTGTGAACGTGTTACTCTGGCCTTTCAGCACGGCCCCGGCGCGGGCCGTGTTTTTCCGTTCCGGGCGCGTGCGTCCGGGAACTGCCAGCCCACGCCGTGGGCCGGAGCAAGACGAGGAGTTGGTGACCGTGAGCGACACTGAGGTGACCTGGCTGACCCAGGAGGCCTACGACCGGCTCAAGGGAGAGCTGGACGAGATGATCGAGAATCGCCCGGTCATTGCTGCGGAGATCAACGCGCGCCGGGAAGAGGGCGACCTCCGCGAGAACGGCGGGTACCACGCGGCCCGCGAGGAGCAGGGCAAGCAGGAGGCCCGCATCCGCCAGCTCCAGGAGCTGCTGCGGGTCGCCAAGGTCGGCGAGGCGCCCACCGTGGCCGGTGTGGCCGCCCCCGGCATGGTGCTCACGGTGCGTTACGAAGGTGACGACGAGACCGAGGAGTTCCTGCTGGCGACGCGCGAAGAGGGCGCGCACGGCTCGCTGGAGGTCTACTCCCCCTCGTCCCCGCTGGGCAAGGCGCTCAACGGCGCGAAGGACGGCGAGACGCGCGAGTACGAACTGCCCAACGGCAGCACCATGAAGGTGACCCTGATCAAGGCCGTGCCGTACGCGGGCTGATCCCACGGACAGCGGGAGGGGCGGCCACCAACCAAGGTGGCCGCCCCTCCCGCTGTCCACCCCCGCCACCTCGCCACCCCCTACCACCTCGCCGCCCCCGCTACCCCACCTCCAGGCCCACCCCCCACACCCGCCCAGTCCCGCACGACCAAGCGGACTCTCACACCCGGCCACCACCGCGCGACCAAGTCGCCGCCCTCACCCCTCCACTCGCTCCCGCGCCGCGCGAGGCCGCCGTCGGGGTGTCGCGCCTCATTTCCCGCCGATCACGCTTTTCGATCGGCGGGAAATCAGGCGCGACGGCCCGACCACAGGGCGGCCGAGCCGCCGCGACGGAGGAGCGGCAAATCAAACACAGCTCTACCCCTTTCTCACCGCTCCCGCTTCTGTTCTTCCCTAGCTCTCCTAGCTCCCCCCAGCTCCCCACCCGCCCCACCCGCCCCACCCGCCACACCCCTCAAACCCACCGTTCCAACAACGGCCGCACCCGCGGCGGAACAGGTGTGGACAGGGCGATCGACGTGGAGAGCCGCTGCACGCCCGGCACGTCCACGATCGCGTCGATGACGTGCTGGAGGTCGTCGTTCGAGCGGGCGACCATGCGCACGAACAGGTCACCCTGACCGGTCGTGGCGTGCACCTCGCACACCTGGTTGATCGCGGCGAGCCCCTCGGAGACCTCCTGCCGCCGCCCCTGCGCGATCTCCAGCACGGCGAACGCGGTCAGCCCGTACCCCATCGCCGCCAGGTCCAGCGCGGGCGGGAAGCCGGTGAGCACGCCGCGCGCCACCAGCCGGTCCAGCCGCGCCTGGACGGTGCCCCGCGCCACGCCCAGCCGGCGCGAGCACTCCAGCACGCCGAGGCGCGGTTCGTCGGTGAGCAGCAGGAGCAGCCGGGCGTCCAAGCTGTCGATGCTCTGGTCAGAGTGTTCAGTTTGTCCCTCGGAAGCCATAGATCACTGTACAACCTGCCCAACCGAAACAGAGACTGTTGCTCACCCTGCCCACCCCGACACATGCTGTGACGCATGACGCAGCACCTTGACGACGTGAGCTACGACCAGCTCCGCCAACTCGTGGGATTGGTCGACTACGACGGGTCGCGCGACCCGTTCCCCGTCCGCTCGTTGGACGCCGTGGTGTTCGTGGTCGGCAACGCGACCCAGACCGCGTGGTTCTACCAGGTCGCCTTCGGGATGCAGCTCGTCGCGTACTCCGGGCCCGAGACGGGGCAGCGGGACCACAAGTCCTTCGTGCTCAAGTCCGGTTCGGCGCGGTTCGTGATCAACGGCGGTGTCCGGCCGGACAGCCCGCTGCTCGACCACCACCGCAAGCACGGCGACGGTGTCGTGGACATCGCGCTTGAGGTCGCGGACGTCGACAAGTGCATCAAGCACGCCCGCGAGCAGGGTGCCACCGTCCTCGAAGAGCCGCACGACGTCGAGGACGAGCACGGCGTCGTGCGCCGGGCCGCGATCGCGACCTACGGCGAGACCCGCCACACGCTGATCGACCGGTCCCGCTACAACGGCCCCTACCTGCCGGGTTACGTGGCCCAGGAGAGCACCGTGGTCCGCCCCGAGGGCGCGCCGAAGCGGCTGTTCCAGGCGGTCGACCACTGCGTGGGCAACGTCGAACTCGGCAAGATGGACTACTGGGTCGACTGGTACAACCGCGTCATGGGCTTCGTCAACATGGCGGAGTTCGTCGGCGAGGACATCGCCACCGACTACTCGGCCCTCATGAGCAAGGTGGTGTCCAACGGCAACCACCGGGTGAAGTTCCCGCTCAACGAGCCCGCGATCGCCAAGCGCAAGTCGCAGATCGACGAGTACCTGGAGTTCTACACGGGTGCGGGCGTGCAGCACATCGCGCTGGCCACCAACGACATCGTGGCCACGCTGACCGCCATGCGCGCGGCGGGCGTGGAGTTCCTGGAGACCCCGGACTCGTACTACGACGACCCGGAGCTGCGGGCCCGCATCGGCGAGGTGCGCGTGCCGATCGAGAAGCTCAAGGAGCACCGCATCCTGGTCGACCGGGACGAGGACGGCTACCTGCTCCAGATCTTCACCAAGCCGATCGGCGACCGGCCGACCGTGTTCTACGAGCTGATCGAGCGGCACGGCTCGCTCGGGTTCGGCATCGGCAACTTCAAGGCCCTGTTCGAGGCCATCGAGCGCGAGCAGGAGCGCCGCGGCAACCTGTAGGCGTCACGACCGTCGAGGGCCGGCCCGGAGCGATCCGGGCCGGCCCTTCGGCGTCGAAGGCCGCCGATGGTGCTCTCCGCGGCCCTCCGGACCGGTACGCTCGAAGGCGGGATTCCTCACGCAGCATTCACCTGGGAGGTGGCATGGCGCTCGCGCGACGGGCCACCGCGGTGGTCCCGCTCGTCGGGGCGGTGGCCACGGCCGTGGCGTTGACCGGGGCGGCGTTCTTCACCGTGGCCCACGCGGGCTGCGCCGAGACGGGCCGCTTCGTGGAACGGGACGGCGTGGTCGAGTTCGTCGGCGGCTGCGTCGACGGTCGCGACCTGCCCGCCGTGCCGAAGGTGGACAACCCGCAGTACGACGTGCGGCCCTGACGCCCGTCGCCCGCCCGCATGGGCGATAGTGGGTGCATGTGCCGAAACATCCGGGTGCTCCACAACTTCGAGCCGCCCGCCGGCGAGGACGAGATCCGCGCGGCGGCGGTGCAGTACGTCCGCAAGGTCAGCGGGTCGACCCACCCGTCCGCGGCCAACCGGGAGGCGTTCGACGCCGCCGTGGAGGCGGTGGCCGAGGCCACCAGGGTCCTGCTGGACTCGCTCGTGACCAAGGCCCCGCCGCGCGACCGCGAGGTGGAGGCCGCGAAGGCCAGGGAGCGCGCCGCCGTCCGCTACGGGCGCTAGCCTGCCGGGCCGCGCCGGGGCGGGCCCGGCGCGGCTGGCGGCGCGGACGTCAGCCCAGGGCCTGCACCAGGTCGGCGACCAGGTCGTCACCGGACTCGATGCCGACCGAGACGCGGACGAGGTCGGACGGCACCTGGAGCAGCGAGCCTGCCGTGCTGGCGTGGGTCATCCGACCGGGGTGCTCGATCAGCGACTCCACGCCGCCCAGCGACTCCGCGAGGGTGAACAGCCGGGTGCGGGAGCAGACCCGCAGCGCCGCCTCCTCGCCGCCCTCGACGGTGAACGAGATCATGCCGCCGAACCGGCGCATCTGCTTGGCCGCCACCTCGTGGCCGGGGTGGTCGGGCAGGCCGGGGTAGAGCACGGACGTCACGCGCGGGTGGCGCAGCAGGGCGTCCGCGACCAGCTCGGCGTTGTCCGAGTGCTTCTCCATGCGCAGTTCGAGCGTCTTGATGCCGCGCAGCGTCAGCCACGCGTCGAACGGGCCGGGCACCGCGCCCGCTCCGTTCTGGAGGAACCCGAACGCGGCGTCCAGCTCGTCGTCCGAGGTGACCAGCGCGCCACCGATCACGTCGGAGTGGCCGCCCACGTACTTGGTCGTGGAGTGCAGCACGACGTCCGCGCCCAGCGACAGCGGGCTCTGGAGGTAGGGCGAGGCGAACGTGTTGTCCACGACGAGCCGCGCGCCCGCCGAGTGCGCCACCTGCGCGAGCAGGGCGATGTCGGCGATGTTCAGCAGCGGGTTCGTGGGGGTCTCGATCCAGATCACCTTGGTGTTCGGCCGGATCGCGGCGCGCACCGCGTCCACGTCCGACAGCGGGACCGGCGTGTGCTCGACGCCCCAGTGGCGGAAGACCTTGTCGATCAGGCGGAACGTGCCGCCGTAGGCGTCGTTCGGGATGAGCACGTGGTCACCGGGGCGGCACAGGGCCCGCAGCGCCGCGTCGGTCGCGCCCATGCCCGAGGAGAACGCGCGGCCGTGCCGCCCGCCTTCGAGCGCGGCCAGGCACTCCTCCAGCGCCGCGCGGGTGGGGTTGCCGGTCCGCGAGTACTCGAACCCGCCGCGCAGCCCGCCCACGCCGTCCTGGGCGTAGGTGGAGGTGGCGTGGATGGGCACGATGACCGAGCCCGTCGTCGGGTCGGGCTCCTGTCCGGCGTGGATAGCCCTGGTCGCGAAACCGTAGTGGCCGGTGTCCGTCATGGTGAGAGTTTACGGGGGTTGGTGTTCGAGTGCCGGTATGTGGGAGGCGGGGTAGAGGCGAGAGAGCGAGCGGAGGAGAGCGAGGAGAGCAAAAGAGACCAGAGAAGAACAGAAGCGGGAGCGGTGAGACAGTGACTAGAGCTGTGTCCAATTTGCCTCGGCTTCGCCTCGGCGGCTCGGCCGCCCTGTGGTCGGGCCGTCACGCCTGATTTTCCGCTGTGTCTGATTGCCGCTGCTTCGCAGACGGCGGCTCGGCCGCCCTGTGGTCGGGCCATCGCGCCTGATTTCCCGCTGTGTCTGATTGCCGCTGCTTCGCAGACGGCGGCTCGGCCGCCCTGTGGTCGGGCCATCGCGCCTGATTTCCCGCCGATCTAAAAGCGTGATCGGCGGGAAATGAGGCGCGATGGCCCGACGGCGGCCTCGCGCGGCGCGGGAACAGGTAGGGGGTGAAGGCGGCGACTTGGTCGGGTCACCACTGCGGGGGTTGCTGGGGTGGCTGTTGCGGCTGGCCGTAGGGGTTCTGCGGCTGCTGCGGCTGACCGTACGGGGTGGACTGCGGCTGGCCGTAGGGGTTGGACTGGGGCTGGCCGTAGCCGGGCTGCGGCTGCTGCGCGTAGGGGTTCGGCTGCTGGCCGGGGTAGCCGCCGGGCGCGCCCGTGTCGGGTGCGTTCACCACGACGGTGCCGAGGATCTTGTCCGCCCAGGTCTGCTTCTTGGCGTCCCACAGCGGCGCGAACCAGCCCACCCAGCAGGGCAGCGAGTCGACGGTGTGGCAGAGGTGCCGGACGAACGCGTTGCCGAACCCGATCGGCTGCCCGGTCTCCTCCTTGATCAGCTTGACCTTGGCCATCTTCTTGCCGTACGACTGGCCGGTGGTGCCCGCGAGGTACCACGCGTTGTAGATCAGCCAGCCCAGCAGCGCCAGGTAACCCACGCCGCTGAGCACCAGCGCGAGCGTCGGGTCGCCCGCCAGCGTGCCGATCAACACCAGGATGCCCACGATCACGCCGGGCGCGACGTAGTCGATCAGGGCGCCCATCGCGCGCGAGCCCCACTCGGCGTAGCCGCCCGCGGGCGCGGCGAAGGCGGGCCGGCCGTAGCCGGGCTGACCGCCCCACCCCTGCTGCGCGGGCTGGCCGTACGGGTTCGACTGCGCGTACGGGTTCGCCTGCGGCTGGCCGTACGGCTGCTGCGGAGCCTGGGCGTACGGGTTCGCCTGCGGCTGCTGCCCGTACGCGGGCGGCTGCGGCGGCTGGCCGTACTGGCCCGGCTGCTGGGGCTGCCCGTACGCGGGCGGCTGCTGACCGGGGTAGCCGCCGACCTGCGGCTGGCCGGGGAAACCGCCCGACTGGGGCTGCTGCTGCGCCGGGAAACCGCCCGACGGCGGCTGCTGGCCGTACGCCTGCGTCTGCTGCTGCGTCGCGCTGGGCGGCACGACCTGCGTCGCGTCCGGGTTCGCCGCCTGCGGCTGGCCGGAGGGCACGACCTGGGTCGCCTCCGGCGGGGGGAACGCGGGCGCCTGCCCACCGCTCGGCACGACCTGGGTCGCGTCGGCGTTCGGGGGCTGGGCGCCCTGCCCCTGCTCCTGCTGGTATTGGCCGCCGAACTGCTGGTTCTCTGGCGGCTGCGGAGCGTTCATCGGAGTTTCCAACCCCCTTGGCGTGGGCCGTAGGCGGATAAGTCGGTGGCCAACGCTAGCGGATGGTGCCCGATCACCGGCCGGCAACCGGACAATGTGTCGGGATCAACGCCCGGCGAGGAAACCCAGGATGTCCTGACGGGTGACGACGCCCGCCGGCTTGCCGTCGTCCAGCACCAGGGCACCGTCCGCTGAGGACAGTGCCTGCATCGCGGCGGTGATCGACTCGCCGGAACCGATGGTCGGCAGCTTTAGCGACATGTGCGCGTCGAGCCGGTCGGTGAGCTTGGCCTTGCCGGTGAACAACGCGTCGAGCAGGTCGCGCTCGTTGACCGCGCCGGAGACCTCGGCGGCCATCACCGGCGGTTCCGCGTTGACCACCGGCATCTGGGACACGCCGTACTCGCGCATGATCGCGACCGCCTCGGCGACCGTCTCGTTGGGATGCCCGTGCACCAGGTCCGGCATCGTGCCGTCCTTGCGCCGCAACACGTCCCCGACCGTCGCGCCGGACGTGTCCGGCGACAGGAAGCCGTACTGCGCCATCCACTTGTCGTTGAACACGCTCGACAGGTAGCCGCGCCCGCCGTCGGGCAGCAGCACCACCACGACGTCGTCCGGGCCGCACCGCTCCGCGATCCGCAGCGCCGCCGCGGCGGCCATCCCGCACGAGCCGCCGACGAGCAGGCCCTCCTCGCGGGCGAGCCGGCGGGTGAGGTCGAACGAGTCCTTGTCGCTCACGGCGACGATCTCGTCGCACACGTCCCGGTCGTAGGCGTCCGGCCAGAAGTCCTCGCCGACGCCCTCCACGAGGTACGGCCGCCCGCTGCCACCGGAGTACACGGAACCCTCCGGGTCCGCGCCGATGACCCGGACCCGGCCGCCGGACACCTCCTTGAGGTACCGGCCGGTGCCCGAGATGGTGCCGCCGGTGCCGACGCCCGCCACGAAGTGGGTGATGCGGCCCTCGGTCTGCCGCCACAGCTCGGGGCCGGTGCCGTGGTAGTGGCTGGCCGGGTTCTCCGGGTTGGCGTACTGGTTGGGCTTCCACGCGCCGGGGATCTCGGCGACCAGCCGGTCGGACACGTTGTAGTAGGAGTCGGGGTGCTCCGGCGGCACGGCCGTCGGGCACACCACCACCTCGGCCCCGTACGCCTTGAGCACGTTGCGCTTGTCCACGCTGACCTTGTCCGGGCAGACGAAGACGCACCGGTAGCCCTTGCGCTGGGCCACCAGCGCCAGGCCGACACCGGTGTTGCCGGAGGTGGGCTCCACGATCGTGCCGCCGGGCTTCAGCTCGCCGGAGCGCTCTGCCGCCTCCACCATGCGGAGCGCGATGCGGTCCTTCACGCTGCCGCCGGGGTTGAGGTACTCGACCTTGGCCAGGACGAGCGGCCGGAGCCCCTCGGCCACCGCGTTCAGCTTCACGAGGGGCGTGTTGCCCACCAGGTCCACGACGCTCTCGACGTACTCCACCGAAGGTCCCTCCCACCGCGCGAGACGACTCCGCCAGAGCGTACTTGCTCCAACCCGTCCGGCGGGTCACGTGCGGATGGCCGTCACCCGCGCGTCCTGGTGGGCGATTGTCCGGACAGGGGTGGCAGCCCTCGCGCCACGAGGCCCCGGCGCCGGGTCCCGCAGGGGTGCCGGCCGACGGCGTCGTGCGTCACGGCGCATGGCCGGGCTGAACAGGCGTTAACTAGGGTACGACGCACCGTTGCGGCGAAACGAAGGAGTTCCACAATGCCTGAGGCCGTGATCGTTTCCGCAGCCCGGTCGCCCATCGGGCGCGCGGGCAAGGGCTCGCTGAAGGACGTCCGAGCCGACGACCTGGCCGTGCAGGTCGTGCGCGCGGCCCTGGCGAAGGTGCCGCAGCTCGACCCGGCCGACATCGACGACCTGATGCTGGGCTGCGGCCTGCCGGGCGGCGAGCAGGGCTTCAACATGGGCCGCGTGGTGTCGGTCCTCGCGGGGCACGACACCCTGCCCGGCACCACCGTCACCCGGTACTGCGCGTCCAGCGTGCAGACGACCCGGATGGCGCTGCACGCCATCAAGGCGGGCGAGGGCGACGTGTTCATCAGCGCCGGCGTCGAGGTCGTGTCCAGCTTCGCGCGCGGCAGCTCGGACAGCTGGCCGAACACCCACAACCCGGCGTTCGCCGACGCGGAGGCGCGCACGGCGGCCAGGGCCGAGCAGGGCGCGACCGAGTGGGTGGACCCGCGCACGCGCGGCGACGTGCCCGACATCTACATCGCGATGGGCCAGACGGCGGAGAACCTGGCCCTGGCGAAGGGCGTGAGCCGCGAGGAGATGGACCACTTCGGCGTCCGCTCGCAGAACCTGGCCGAGAAGGCCATCGCGAACGGCTTCTGGGCCCGCGAGATCACCCCCGTCACCCTCCCGGACGGAACGGTCGTGTCGACCGACGACGGCCCGCGGCCCGGCGTCACCTACGAGGGGGTGTCGGCCCTCAAGCCCGTCTTCCGCCCCGACGGGCGCGTCACGGCGGGTAACTGCTGCCCCCTGAACGACGGCGCGGCGGCCCTGGTGGTCATGAGCGACACCAAGGCGAAGGAGTTGGGCATCACACCGCTGGCGCGCATCGTGTCGACCGGCGTCTCCGCCCTGTCCCCCGAGATCATGGGCCTGGGCCCGGTCGAGGCGTCGCGTCGCGCCCTGGCCCTGGCCGGCCTGTCGATCGGCGACATCGACCTGGTGGAGATCAACGAGGCGTTCGCCGCACAGGTGATCCCGTCCTACCAGGACCTGGGCATCGACCTGGACCGCCTCAACGTCAACGGCGGCGCGATCGCCGTGGGCCACCCCTTCGGCATGACCGGCGCCCGCATCACCACGACGCTCATCAACTCGCTCCAGTTCCACGACAAGCAGTTCGGCCTGGAAACCATGTGCGTGGGCGGCGGCCAGGGCATGGCCATGATCATCGAACGCCTCAGCTGACCCGGTTCACCAGTCACCAGCCCCTTGACGCCCTGACGCCCTGACGCCCTGACGCCCTGACGCCCTGACGCGACACTCGCCCGGCCCCCAGGGCACCGCGCCACGCGCACGCCTCACCCGCCGACGCACTGCTCCAGGCGAAGCTTGGAGCAGTGCCCCCGTCCTCGGCGGCCGGCCCGTCCGGCGAGGGCGCCCTTGATCTCCGACTCGAACTCCGCACCGACGCAAAAGGGAAAGGGCGCCCGGCCCAAGCCGGACGCCCTTCCCACGCGCAGTACTAGTCCCGCTGCAAGTACGACAGCAGGCGCAGGATCTCCAGGTACAGCCACACCAGGGTGGTCATCAACCCGAACGCGGCCCACCACGCCCACTTGGCCGGCACGCCCGAGCGGATCATCTCGTTCGCCGACTCGAAGTCGAGCAGGAAGTTGAACGCCGCGATGCCGATCACCACGAGGCTGAACACGATGGCGAGCGCGCCGCCGTCACGCAGCCCGGAGTTCACGCCGAACAGGCCGAGCAGCAGGTTGCCGAGCATGAGCACGGCCACACCGACGGTCGCGCCGATGATCCACTTGGTGAGGCGCGGGGTGACGCGGATCGCACCCGTCTTGTACACCACGAGCATCGCGCCGAACACGCCGAACGTGCCGAGGATCGCCTGCCACGCGATGCCGGGGAACTTGGCCTCGAACACGGCGGTGATCGCGCCGAGGAACACGCCCTCCGCCACCGCGTAGGTCATGACCAGCGGGGCGCTCGGGGTGCGCTTGAAGATGATGATCAGGGACACCACGAGGCCGACGATCAGGCCCGGCAGCAGCAGGCCGTACACCGGAACCTGGCCGGTCAACGCCAGCCACGCCGAGACGAGCCCCACGACCAGGGTCGTGGCCAGGGTGATCGCGGTCTTGGTGACCACGTCGTCGATCGTGATGGGGCGCTCGCCGGTGGTCGGCGGAGCACCCTGGTAGCCGCCGTACTGCTGTGCCTCGTACTGCTGGCCGAATCCTGCGTAGCTCCCGTAACCGCCGCCGGTCGGCAGGTTGCGGAACGCGGGGTTGCTGGTGGTACGCACCTCGTCCTCCTGTGGCGTTTTGACGCCGTCACGGGGTTCAACGACCACACGAGTCGATCGGTTCCCGTCGGGTAAAAGCGACTTTACTCGGGCTGTCGATCTCGAATCCACACCCCGCGCTGCGGAGCGTAGTCGTTCTTCCCACTCCGCTGGAGGATTGTCGCGAAGGGTGACGACCCGTAAGGCTCTCCCCCGGCAGTTCGTCCGGACCGACGCACGCCGAGCGTGCACCCGAGGGGCCAGGTTCAAACATGGCTTGGACACGACTCGCCGGCGCGGTGCTCGCGGCCGGTGTGGGCTTGCTCGCCCTTCCCGCGACGTCCCAGGCGCAGGTCGAGGAGGGCATCGGCTACCAGACCCCCGCCCAGGGCTACCGGTACAAGACGAGCAGCACCGACTGGCTCGGCTCCTACCGCTGGCAGGGCAAACACGTGTGGTGCGTCCAGTACTCGCTGCTCGCGCCGGACAGCACCGAGGCGTACAAGGACCGCGACGAGCTGCGGACGAAGGCGGGCGAACCGCTCGCGCCGGATGTCGCCGCGAACATCTCCTACCTGCTGCTGCGCCACACGACCGACCCGACGCCCGACGAGGCTGCGGCGCTCGCGCACCTGCTGCACTCGTGGACGGCGTTCCCGCACGGCAAGATCTCGCTGGACCCGGACAGCGACTTCCGCCACATCGCCTACGACGAGAAGTTCCACTTCGACCGCCTGCCCGCCTCGGCGCAGGAGGCGGTCGGCCGGCTGCGCGCCGACGCGGAGGCCAACCGCGGCCCGTGGACGGCGAAGGTCACGGCGCCGGCGAAGGAGCAGCTCGTCGGCTCGCCGGGCGCCTGGACGGTGGACATCGCCAAGGCCGACGGCGCGCTGGTCGGCGACGTGCCGGTGACCGTGGAGCTGGACCAGGCGACGCTGGAGGACGGCAAGAGCACCGTCGAGCTGCGGACGCCCGCCGACGGCAAGCCGCTGTCGGTGGCGGTCGTGCCGACGGGGGTGAAGCCGACGGTCAAGGTGCGGCTGGACAGCCCGGCGGACAAGCCGATCGTCCACGTGCCGGCGAACGTCGACATGCAGCGGATCGTGACGACCGGCGGCGAGAAGAAGCTCGTCGCGGAGGCGTCGGCCGTCGCCCGGACCCAGCCCGGTGCGGTGAAGGTCGGCAAGTCCGACACCGAGACGGGCAAGCCGATCACGGGCGTGGCGCTGCGGGTGACCGGCGCGGACGGCGTGCAGCCCGCGGTGCGGCAGGACGACCAGCCGCTCACCGGCCCGGACGGCAAGCCGATCGTGCTCCAGACCGGCGAGGACGGCTCGCTCACCGTGCCCGACCTGCGGACGCCGCAGGAGGTGTGCCTGGTCGAGGTCGCCGCGGCGAAGGGCTACGAGGAGCACTTCGACCCGAACGCGCCGCCCAAGGCGTGCGGGAAGGTCGAGCCGGCGCAGACGCTGGCCCTGGCGCTGACCAACAAGCCGAACAAGCCGATCGTGCCGATCACCATCCCGGCCGGTTCGGACGGCGCGGGCGTCGTGGCGAAGGCCGCCACCACCACCGCGGTGAGCACCGGCGCGCTGCTCGGGTTCGGCGGGGCCGTGCTGGTGGGCGCGGTGCTGCTGGGTCACGTCGCGCGGCGCGCGGTGGCCGCCCGCTCGTGAAGGCGTTGCTGACCGGCGCGGTGGTGACGGGTGCGCTCGTCGCCGCCGCGCTGGCGGTCGCGCCCGTCCGTGACGAGGTGGTCGCCGGCGCACCACGACCAGGTGATGCGGTGGTCCCCCACCCGTTGGGTGACAGCATGAGGTCCGGGCGTGGCGTCGACCTGGCCGGGCTGCCCGCGGGCGCGATCCCGCCGGCGAACCCCACCACGCCCGCGGCCCCTCCACCGCCGGCCCCGCCCCCGCCCGACCGGCCCGACCCGCCGGCCGCGCAGCAGCCCGGCACGGTGCGGCTGCCCGCGGGCGGTGTGGCGACGCTGGTGCGCGAGGAGGTCACGGCGGACGGCGTGCTGCCGGTGCCTGAGGGCGTCGGCGAGGCCACCTGGTGGGGCGTCGACCTGGGTGCGGCCGAGGGCGCGACGGTGCTGGCCGGCCACGTGAACTGGAAGGGCGTCACCGGGCCCTTCGACGAGTTGTGGCGCGCCTCGGTGGGGCGCGACGTGACCGTGGTCGACAAGGCGGGGAAGGCGTTCCGCTTCCGGACCAGCCAGGTCGTGACGGTCCGCAAGGAGGAGCTGCCGCAGCGCGCGGTGGAGCTGTTCGGGCCGCGCGGGAACCACCGGCTGGTGCTGGTGACGTGCGGCGGCCGGTGGGTGGGCGGTGACACCGGGTACGAGGAGAACCGGGTGGTGGTGGCCGAACCGGTGGCGTGACCGCGCCCCACCGCACCTCGCACTCCGCACCCCGCCCCTCGTACTCCGCTCCACGGCCCCGCCGCACTACGCACCACCGCACCACGCACCACCGCACCACGCACCACGGCCCCGCCCCACCCACGCCCGGTGCCCACCGCGCCCCGTCCGCCCCATCCCGTCCCCCCCACCCCGCCCGGCGCCCCGCCGCGCCCGGCAGCCACCCGTCCGGCAGCCACCGTGCCCCGCCCGGCTCGCTCCACCCGGTCCGCCCGGCCCGGCGAGGTCCTGCCCTGGGGAACGCCGCGTCCGGGGAGACGAAGCGCATACCCATTTCCGCTCGCCCACCCCTTCCCTCACCGCCCTGTCACCCCCGGCCACCACGTGCCTCCTTAATGCAACAATCGGTTGCACAAAGGCAACCTTTGACCACGCCGAGTCGTCTTCCGGTTGTGAAGCGTTGGGGTTGGGTCACCACGGCAACCGCGTTGGCACTCACCCTGGTGGTGTTGGCGGTGCTCGGCGCACGCGAACCACGGCCGGGGGAATCGGCGGAACAACTCGCCTCGCCGTTGCCGATAGCACCCAGGGTCTCCACCTCGCCCGGCGGCCCGACGCCCACCGTCCCGCCGGCCACCGCCGCGCCCGGGTGGATGCGGAAGCTGCGACCGGGCGAGAAGCCGCCGCAGTTCGTCCTGTTCTCCTTCGACGGCGCGGCGTCCAAGGCGCACTGGGACCGCGTGATGCCGTTGGCCAAGCGCGTCAACGCGCACGTCACCGGCCTGCTGTCCGGCGTCTACCTCATCCCCGACGCCGACGCCGCCACCTACACCGGCCCCGGCCACCGCCGCGGCTACTCGTCCATCGGCTTCGGCGGCACCCGCGAGGAGGTCGCCACGCGCATCGCGTACCTGAACGACGCGCTCGCCGCCGGACACGAGATCGGCACCCACTACAACGGCCACTACTGCCAGGGCGACGAGCCGAACGTCGGCCGCTGGAGCACCGCCGAGTGGGACCGCGAACTCGACCAGTTCTTCGCGATCCTGGAGAAGGCCCGCACGCAGGGCTTCCGACTGGACCCGGCGACCGTGCGCGGCGGGCGCACCCCGTGCCTGGAGGGCGACTGGGGGCAGGCGTTCCCCTCCATGCGCGGGCACGGGCTGGTGTACGACACGAGCCAAGTGAGCCTCGGCGTCTCCTGGCCCTCGGTCAAGGACGGCATCTGGGAGTTCCCCATGCCCGAGGTCCGCGTACCCGCGCTCGGGAAGCGCGTCGTCATGATGGACTTCAACCTCTGGTACGCGCTCAACGGCGCCAAGGAGGACCCCGGACCTCCCGGCGAATACACCCAGATCGTGCTCGACACGTACCGGTCGGTGTACCAGTCGGCCCTCAACGGGAACCGCGCGCCGATGGTCATCGGCAACCACTTCAACGACTGGGCGGGCGGAGCCTTCAGCCAGGCCGTGGAACGATTCATGGAAGAGGTGTGCGTACAGGAGGAAACGATCTGCGCCACCTACACCGAAGTCATCCAGTGGATGCAACTCCAGGACCCCGCCGTACTGGAACAACTGCGCCGAATCCCACCGGCCCGCAACTGACCGACGTCCAGGCGGCGCACACCCCGACACAGACACCCGCCCACCAGGCCGTACGCCCCCGCACAGACCTCTGGCCTCGTGTTCTCCCCGTATGGCCTGCCCGCAGGGCAACCACAGTCGGTCAGGGGGCGCAAGCACGCTTCACCGCTTGCGCCCCCTGACCGACTGTGGTGGTCTTTGACAGGCCATACGGGGAGAACACGACGCCTCGGCTTTTGTTTTTCTCCCCCGGAGGTCTGCCCAGCGGCGAGCGCCTTCTTTTAAAGCTTGTGCGGGCGCCTTCCGCGCGGAAGTTCTTCGGTTTTAGCGGGTCAAAGCTTAAAGATGGACGCTCGCCGCTGGGCAGACCTCCGGGGAGGAAAAACTTGAAGGCGTCGTGTTTTCCCCGCATGACCTGTCTAAAGACCACCACGCTTGTTGGCAGGGCGCAAGCGGTGAAGCGTGCTTGCGCCCTGCCAACAAGCGTGGTCGCCCTCCGGGCAGGCCATACGGGGAGAACACGAGACCAGGAGTCTGCGCGGCGCGAGCAGGGGTGGAGGTCGGTGCGGGATGGTCTGACGCTGGGGGCCTGGTGTTCCAAGGGGGGGCGGGGTGGTCGGGCGCGGCCCCAGGCGTGCTCTCGCGCCGCCTGGGGCCGGTCGTGCTCCCCCGGGGGTTGTTAGCCGTCGGTGCTGAGGATTCGGTCGTCGGTCGCGGCCGGGGTGCCTCGGCCGTCCTGGTTGGACGTGCCCAGCCACAGCGTGCCGTCCGGGGCCGACGCGACCGAGCGCACTCGGCCGTAGCCGGTGAAGACGGACTGCGGGGTGCCCAGCTCGGTACCGGTCACCGGGATCTTCCAGACCCGCCGGCCGGCCACCGCGCCGATGTAGAGGGCGTTCTTGTAGAAGGCGATGCCGGTGGGGCCGGCCTCGCGGTTCGACCAGGACTTCACGGGGTTGACGTACCGGTTGTCGTTGCACGGGCCTTCGCACGTCGGCCAGCCGTAGTTCTTGCCGGGCTGGATCCAGTTCAGCTCGTCCGTCCGGTTGTTGCCGAACTCCGTCGCGTAGGCGCGTCCGTTGGCCCACGTGATGCCCTCGGAGTTGCGGTGCCCGTAGGAGTAGACGCGGCTGTTGAACGGGTTGTCCGGCGCGGGCGCGCCGGTCGTGGTGAAGCGCAGGACCTTCCCCGCCAGGGTGTTGAGGTTCTGGGCGTTGGCGCTGTTGCCCGCGTCGCCGGTGGTCGCCCAGAGGTAGCCGTCGGGGCCGAACTCCAGCCCGCCGCCGTTGTGGAAGCGGTTCTTGGGTATGCCCGTGACGATCGGTTCCGGCGTCCCGCCGAGGCGGAGCTTGGCGATCCGGTTGTCGGAGGCGGCGGTGTAGTGGATGTAGACGGTGTTGTCCTTGGCGAAGTCGGGTGACACGGCGATGCCCATCAGGCCGCCTTCGCCGGCGGGCACCGCCTCGGTCACGGTGTGCAGGACGGTGACCGTCGAGCCGGTGAGCTTCTTGATCTGCCTGGTGTCTCGCTCGGTGTAGATGCCGCTGCCGTCCGGCAGGAATGCGATGTCCCACGGGACGTCCTGGCCGGTGGCGAGCGTCCGTACAGCGAGCGCCGACGGTTCGGCTTGGGCCGGTGCCACGACGGTCGCACCCACCAGCGCCAGAGCCAGAACCGCGCTTGCACGAGCACGCATGTGCGCTCCTCGTTGTCCGCACTGTGACGGCGGCGGAACGGCGGCTGCTCCGATGCAACCACACCCCGGGTGGAGCGGCAACATTCATCGGAGGACAGACCACTTCTCAATTGGTGAGGTTTCTTGACGATCTAGCGCGTCCACCCCGAACGCTCTACCGTGGGTATTCCGCCGCCGACCCACGGAAGACACGACAGTCCGAGGAGTCAGCGACATGCCAGCCGAGAAGACGACGCAGAAGCCCACCTGGGTCAAGCCGGACTTCCGGGACATCGACACCCCGATGGAAGTCACCGCGTACGCCGCGCGCGGCTGAGTCCCGCCCACCGTCGTGGCTCCGGCACGGCCCGGAGTCACGACGCCGCCGTCCGCCGCGATCCCGTGCGACGGCGCGGTGCCCGCACGCCGATCGCCGCGCCGCCACCGATCGCCGCGCCGTCGCCGTGCGGCGCGGGTGGTCCGCGGTGGCGCGTGGCGCGAGTGGTCCGCGCCGCCGGCGCGCGGTCGGTCGGCGCGGCAGTCGTCGGCCGGGTGGGTGGGCGGTGCACCGCCGGAGCCGGGAATCCAGGGAGGCGCGAATGTCCGAGCTGTTACCCGACGAGGAGTTCACCGCCCGGCTGCGGGCGCTGTCCGCCCGCTACTGGGACACCCACCCGTTCCACCTCCGCCTGCACGCCGGGACGCTGTCCAAGGACGAGCTCCAGCTGTGGGCGGCGAACCGGTGGTACTACCAGCGCTGCATACCGCGCAAGGACGCCGCCATCCTGGCGAACTGCCCCGACCCCGACGTCCGACGGGTGTGGCGGGAGCGGATCGTGTGGCACGACGGCGAGCGCGCCGGCGAGGGCGGCGCGGAGAACTGGTTGCGGATGGCCGAATCCCTCGGGCTGACCAGGGAGGAGGTCCTGGACGAGCGGCACGTGCTGCCCGGCACCAGGTTCGCCGTGGACGCCTACGTGAACTTCGCCCGCAACAGGCCCTGGGTGG
Source organism: Saccharothrix australiensis (assembly GCF_003634935.1). Classification (NCBI taxonomy): domain Bacteria; kingdom Bacillati; phylum Actinomycetota; class Actinomycetes; order Pseudonocardiales; family Pseudonocardiaceae; genus Saccharothrix; species Saccharothrix australiensis. Next base: position 1,100,352 of record NZ_RBXO01000001.1, on the reverse strand, counting down.
AGGCGGTGGCCTCGGGGCTCACCGAGATGTTCTCGCGCGGCCTGATGACGCGGCGGTTGGCGGACATGCGGGCGCGGTACCCCTGGATCGCCGAAGAGGGCTTCACCTACTTCACCACGCGGCTGAAGGTGATCGAGGGCGAGGGCAAGTCCACTTTGGACCTCGTGGTGCGCAACTGCGCCACGCGCGAGCAGCAGGACGCGGCGGTGGCCGCGCTGGCGTTCAAATGCGACGTGCTGCGGGCGATCCTCGACGCCGTCGACTACCACTCGGGGCGATCATGACCAATCTCGCCGCCACACCCCGGCTGGGCAAGGGTGTGAAGACCTCCTACGACCGGACCAGGGACAGCCACGTGGTGCTCTTCCCGGAGGGCGTGCTGGTGCTCAACGAGACAGCGGCCGCGGTCGTCGGGCTGTGCGACGGCCACCGGACGATCGCCGACATCGCCGCGCGGCTGGGCGAGCGGTTCGACGGCGTGCTCCCGGAGGACGTCGCCGACCTGGTGACCAGGCTGGCCGCGCGCAGGGTGGTCGAGACCGATGGCTGAGGCGCCGTTCGGGCTGCTCGCCGAGCTGACGCACCGCTGCCCGCTGCGGTGCGGGTACTGCTCGAACCCGCTGGAGCTGGTCCGGCGCGACGCCGAGCTGCGCACCGACGAGTGGTGCTCGGTGTTCGACCAGGCGCGCGAGCTGGGCGTGCTCCAGTTCCACCTGTCGGGCGGGGAGCCGCTGGCGCGCCGGGACCTGCCCGAGCTGGTCGCGCACGCGAGCGGGCTGGGCGCGTACGTGAACCTGGTGACCAGCGGGCTGGGGTTGACCGCCGAGCGGATGGCGGACCTGCGCGCGCGGGGCGTCGACCACGTGCAGCTGTCCGTGCAGGACGCGGAACCCGGCGACGCGGACCGCATCGCCGGGGTGAAGGCGTTCGGGCCGAAGCTGACCGCGGCGCGGGTGGTCCGCGAGGCCGGGCTGCCGCTGACGGTCAACGTCGTCCTGCACCGGTTGAACCTGGACCACGTGGGCGGGATCATCGCGCTCGCCGAGCGGATGGGCGCGGACCGGTTGGAACTGGCCAACACCCAGTACTACGGCTGGGCGCTGCGCAACCGCGCGGCGCTGCTGCCGACGCGGGACCAGCTCCGGCGGGCGGACGAGGTGGTGGCCGCGGCGCGGGAGCGGTCGCGGATGGAGATCGTCTACGTGATCGCGGACTACCACGAGGCGCACCCCAAGCCCTGCATGTACGGGTGGGGCGCGCGGCAGCTGACCGTCGCGCCGAACGGCGACGTGCTGCCGTGCCCGGCCGCGACGGTGATCGAGGGCCTGGGCGTGGAGAACGTGCGGGACCGGCCGCTGGGCGGGATCTGGTTCGACTCCCGGTCGTTCAACGCGTTCCGGGGGGTGGACTGGATGCGCGAGCCGTGCCGGTCGTGCCCGCGCAAGGAGGTCGACTTCGGCGGCTGCCGCTGCCAGGCGTTCCAGCTCACCGGCGACGCGGCGAACACCGACCCGGTGTGCTCGCTGTCGCCGCGGCGGGAGCTGGTGGACCGGATCCTGGCGGCGGAGACCGGACCCGTGCCGGTGGCGATGCGGGGGGTGGGGCGGTGAGGGTCGTGCTGCTCGGGACGGCCGCCGGCGGCGGCGTGCCGCAGTGGAACTGCGCGTGCGGGCCGTGCGGGAAGGTGCGGGCCGGTCAGCTGCCCGCGCGCACCCAGGACTGCCTGGCGGTCAGCGGCGACGGGGTGCACTGGTGGCTGCTCAACGCCTCGCCGGACATCCGGACCCAGCTCACCGCGACGCCGTGGCTCGACCCCGGACCGGGGCCGCGGGACACGCCGGTGCGCGGCGTGCTGCTCACCGACGCCGAGGTCGACCACACGCTGGGGCTGCTGACGTTGCGCGGCGCGGCCGGGCTGCGGGTGCACGCGCCGGCGACCGTCCTGCACGCGCTGGCGCGGACGCGGGTGGTGCTGGACAAGTACGCCGAGTGGACGTGGCGGCAGGTCGAGCCGGAGCAGACGTTCCCGCTGTCCGGCGGCCTGGAGGTGACGGCGTTCCCGATCAGCGGCAAGCGCCCGCGGTACGCGGACGAGTCGCCGGTCGAGGGGCACTGGGTGGTGGCCTACCGGCTGTTCGACCCGCGGACCGGCGGGATCGTGCTGTACGCGCCGTGCCTGGCCGCGTGGCCGCTGGGGTTCGACGACCTGGTCGCGGAGGCCGACGTGGTGCTGCTGGACGGCACGTTCTACGCGCCGTCGGAGATGGGCGCGGCCACCGGCCGGGCGGGCGGGCAGTCCGCGATGGGCCACCTGCCGATCACCCACAGCCTGCCGGAGCTGCGCAGGCACCCCCACGTGCGGCGGATCTACACGCACCTCAACAACACCAACCCGGTGCTCGACCCGGACTCCGAGGAGCGGGCCAAGTTGCGGGAGGCGGGCGTGGAGGTGCTGCCGGACGGGGCTTCGCTCGACGTCTGATCGGGGGCTTGGACCCACTGCCTCCGGCGCGGCGGACCGCGAGAATCACCGGCATGACGGACCACGACCTCGTGCGCGGCGCGGCGAGCCGGCTGCGGACCGCCGCGCTGGCCCTCGCGCGGGTACCGCTGTGCGTGCTGGGCCTGCCCCTGATCCCGCTCCAGCTGTACGCCTACCCGCTGATCCTGGTGACGATCGGCGTGCCGCTGCTGCTGCTGATCACCGCGCTGGCCCGCCGGTACCTGGCGGTGCACCGCCGGTGGGCGGGCGGCGTGCTGGGCGAGGAGATCGCGGCGCCCTACCGGCTGCCCGCCAACCGGGGCCCGATGACGCGGGTGCGGACCATCGCGACCGACCCGGCGACGTGGCGGGACCTGGCGTTCCTGCCGCTGAACGCGGTCGTCGGCGTGGTGTGCGGCGTGCTGCCGCTCGCCCTGTGGCTGGGCGGCGCGTTCGGGGTCGTCACGCCGGTGCTGTGGGCGCTGGGCGCGGACTCCGTCGAGTTCAGCGGCATCGACGTGGACACGCCGGGCAACTTCGTGGTCGCGCCGCTGCTGGGCCTGCTGTACCTGCTGGTCGCGTGGTGGGCGACGCCCCGGATCGTGCGGGTGCACGCGTCGTTCGTGCGGTGGCTGCTCGCGCCGAGCGCGCACACCGCGCTGGCCGACCGGGTGCGGGTGCTGGCCGACTCGCGGGCCGACACGGTCGACGCGCAGGCCGCGGAGCTGCGCCGGATCGAGCGCGACCTGCACGACGGCGCGCAGGCGAGGCTGGTGGCGCTGGGCATGAGCCTGGGCATGGCGGAGGAGCTGCTGGCCCGCGACCCGGACGCGGCGCGCGACCTGCTGGCCGAGGCGCGGCAGTCGTCGTCGCAGGCGCTGTCGGAGCTGCGCGACCTGGTGCGTGGCATCCACCCGCCGGTGCTGGCCGACCGGGGCCTGGAGGGCGCGCTGCGGGCGTTGGCGCTGGCCCACCCGCTGCCGGTCGAGGTGGACGTGGTGCTGGCCGGCCGGCCGGAGGCCCCGGTCGAGTCGGCGGCGTACTTCGCGGTGGCGGAGGCGCTGACGAACGTGGCCAAGCACAGCGGCGCGACCAGCGCCTGGGTGCGGGTGCGGCACGAGGACGGCAGGCTCGGGCTGATGATCGGCGACAACGGGCACGGCGGGGCGGAGGCCACCGAGGGAGGCGGGTTGCGCGGCATCGAGCGGCGGCTCACCGCGTTCGACGGGACGCTCGGCATCGCGAGCCCGCTGGGCGGGCCGACCATCGTGACGGTGGAGCTGCCCGTGTCTGATCTGGCCGACTCCGTCGGGCGGCTCGGCCGCCCTTGAGTCGGCGGCTCGCGGGGCGTCTCCCGCCGATCGAGAAGCGTGATCGGCGGGAGACGCGCCGTGAACCACCGACGCGGCCTCGCGGTGCCGAGCGCGAGCAGGGTGACAGGAGAGGGCGAGGGGGAGCGGACCGCCGGGAGCTGCCCGGTGGAGTGGTTGCGGTGGTAGCGGGTCGGGTGGGCGGTTCGCCGGAAAGCGGTGGCGGCCGCCGGCAGACTCGGCGGCGTGGCCCGAGGGACGGGCCCACCGCGATCATGGAGATGCCGTGCGAGTCGTCCTCGGTGAAGACCTCGTCCTGCTCCGGGACGGGCTGATCCGGCTGCTCCGCGCCTACGACTTCGACGTCGTGGAAGCGGTCGACACCGGTCCCGCGCTGCTCAAGGCGCTGGTCGACCACCGGCCGGACGTGGCGGTGGTGGACGTGCGGCTGCCGCCGACGTTCACCGACGAGGGCCTGCGGGCGGCCATCGACGCGCGCAAGCGGGTACCGGGGCTGCCGGTGCTGGTGCTCTCGCAGTACGTCGAGCAGCTCTACGCCCGCGAGCTGCTGTCCGACCGGGGCGGTGGCGTCGGCTACCTGCTGAAGGACCGCGTGTCGGACGTCCGGCAGTTCGTGGACGCGATCCGGCGGGTCGCGGCGGGCGGCACGGCGATGGACCCCGAGGTGATCACGCAGCTCCTGGCGCGCAGCGGGCGGGACCGGCCGCTGGCGACGTTGACGCCGCGCGAGCGGGAGGTGCTGGCGCTGATGGCCGAGGGCCGGTCGAACGGCGCGATCGCCGCCCGGCTGTTCATCACCGAGAAAGCCGTGGGCAAGCACACCGCGAACATCTTCGGGAAGCTGGGGCTGCCGTTGTCGGAGGACGACAACCGGCGCGTGCTGGCGGTGCTGGCCTATTTGGACCGGCTGTAATCGTTATTTAGGCTAAGTACCGTTTCCTTCTCCGCACCGACGCACGGGAGTACCCGGATGGACACCACGGCAGCGCTCGCCGATGAACTGCTCGACCTCATGTCCCGGCTGGCGCCGCTGGGCGCGACGGTATTCGGGCTGCCCGGTTACGACCACCTCCTCGCCGACCACGGCGAGGCGGCCGAGGAATCGGCGCGGGCCGCCGCGCGGTCGATCGCCGAGCGCGCCAAGGCGCTGCCGGACGACGACGACCCCGTGACCCGCGCGGTGATCGTCCAGCAGGCGGAGTCGACGCTCGACCTGCTCGACGCGCGGGCCGTCGAGCACACCATCACCGACTCCTTCTTCGCGCCTGCCGGCGAGCTGCTGTCGACGCTGCCGATGACGGTGATCACGGGCGAGGACCAGGAGCGCGACTACCTGTCCCGGCTGGCCGCGATCCCGCGGTTCCTGCGCACGGTCGCCGAGCGGCACGTCGCCGGCTCCGCCGCCGGCCGCACGCCCGTCCAGCACCTGCTGGACGCGTGCGTCGCCTACCTGGACCGGTACCTCGCGGCCGACGAGGACCCGTTCGCCCGGCCGTCGGGCGGCGCGGCGTTCACCGCCGAGCGCGACCGGCTGATCGCCGAGGAGGTGCGGCCCGCGTTCGCCGCGTACCGCGAGGCCGTCGCGGGCCTCGTCGGCCGTCCCGCGGACCGGGTGGGCCTGTGCCACCTGCCCGGCGGGGACGCCGTCTACGCGCGCCTGGCGCGCGTCCAGACCACCACGGACCGGACGCCCGAGGAGCTGCACCGCACCGGCCTGGAGATCATGGCCCGGCTCGCCGAGGAGTACGCCGAGCTGGGCGAGCGGGTCTTCGGCACGCGCGACACCGCCGAGGTCTTCGAGCGGATGCGCACCGACCCGGCGCTGCGCTGGAAGTCCGAGGACGAGCTGATCTCCGCCGCGCGCGAGGCCGTGGCGCGGGCCGAGGAGGTCGCCCCGCGCTGGTTCGGGCGCTTGCCCGCGAAGCGGTGCGAGGTGGAGCCGGTGCCCGCCGTGGACGCGCCGGGCGCGCCGACGGCCTACTACGCGCCGCCGTCGATGAACGGCGCGCGGCCGGGCACCTACTACGCCAACACGCACCGCGTGGAGGAGCGCTTCCGGTACCAGGCGGAGGCGATCGCGTTCCACGAGGCCGTGCCGGGGCACCACTTCCAGATCGTGCTGGCGCAGGAGCTGACCGGGCTGCCGATGCTGCGCCGCGTCGCGACCGTCACCGGGTACCTGGAGGGCTGGGGCCTGTACTGCGAGCGGCTGGCCGACGAGATGGGCCTGTACTCCGACGACGTGGCGCGGCTGGGCATGGTGGCGATGGACTCGATGCGCGCCGGGCGGCTGGTGGTGGACACCGGGCTGCACGCGCACGGCTGGAGCCGCGAGCAGGCCGTCGCGTACCTGCGGGAGAACACGCCGCTGGCGCAGGTGGAGATCGAGTCCGAGGTCGACCGGTACATCGCCGCGCCGGGCCAGGCCCTCGCGTACATGGTGGGGCGGTTGGAGATCCAGCGGATGCGGGCCGAGGCGGAGCGCGCGCTGGGCGACCGGTTCGACATCCGGGCGTTCCACGACGTGGTGCTCGGCGGCGGGCCGCTGCCGCTGGCGGTGCTGGACGACGTCGTGCGGGCCTGGGTGGCCGCCCGGGGGTGACGGCGTGGGACGCCTCGTGCGACGGCGAACGGCGGGAGCCCGCGGGATGTCACCGGGCCCCGCCGTTCGGCGTTGCACGGGCCGTTCGGCGGGTCGGGGCGCGATATCCGCCCGCCGTACCGCGCCGGCACGATGGGCGCACGGCCGGGATCGCGATGACCGGTGTTCGGCCCGTCGTCGTGCGCTACCGGTCCCGCGCGGAAGACAGCCCCATCGGAGCATTGACAGAACCGGGCCGCAGTAATGTGACGAGCCTTCGCAAGTGGGCTCCGTGCGCGCACTACACCACCCGATCGTGATCACCCGACAGTCGAGTGACGACGAAGGTTGCGGCTGACGTGCCCCCGACGGGATTCGAACCCGTACTGTGACTCTTTTAAGGAGCCTGCCTCTACCGATTGGGCTACGGGGGCAGCGTGGAGCCTAAGCCGTTACCGAGCGTTCGTGGGGCCGGTTCGTCACAAGTCCCCCGCACGGCTCAATGAGATCCGCTATTGCGCTCATTGAGGTAATGGACCAACCGAGCACAACGTGAGTACCACTTCGTGATAGAGATCACAGCGGGAAGTGTGTTCTCCGAGTTCTCCCCGCAATGATGCGGTGAAGTAGGTACCAGAAAGCGGAGTGGCAGCAACCAGATTTGCGCATTGCGACGGATGGCCCACGACGATTCGCGCATCCGGGCATGGCCGTGATCGGGCACGATGCCCGCCGGCCGCGACGACGCGGGCCGGACCACCGCCACGGTGCGTGCGCGGGGCAATCCCGGACGGGTGGGGCCGTGCATCGACCGGACCGGTCTCCCCCACCCGTCCGGTGCCGCCGGACCGGGGTGGCGCGGGCGTGCCACGCGCGCGGCGGCGTCCGCCACCCGGCACCGCGACACCGCCCTCGTGGCGCCGTGCCGCGTGCTCAGCGACCTTTACCCGCACGGAGAAGCTCCTTGAAGCGCGCCGCCACCCACTCGTGCACGGCGTCGGACACCCGCTCGTCCTCCGCCCGGTGCTCGAACCAACGCCAGTCGCAGTTGACGTTGACCTCCAGGAACACGTGGTCACCGCCCGCGACGAGCAGGTCGAACGCCGCGACCTGCAACCGCCAGTGCCGCGCCAGGGCCAGCAGGCGGTCCGCCAGGCGGGGCGGCACGTCGACCGGCGTGACCCGGACCGCCTCGGGGTCCACCCACAGCTGCGCCGGGTCGAGCTTGTCGACCTGGAACGCCAGGGTGCGCTCGCCCACCACGAACACCCGGAGCTCGGTGTCCGAGGGCACGTACTCCTGCACGATGACCGGCGCGGGCTCCGGGACGTCACCGGAGCGGCTGGTCTCCAGGGGTCGCGGGAACAGCCCGTGCTGCACGCCGGGGCGCGGCTCCAGCAGGTGCCGCCCGGCGGTCTTGACGATGCACCGGGCGCCACCGGGCCGGGTGCGCCCCGGTCGGGTGGTCACCATCGTGCGCGGCACCGCCAGGCCGAACGCCGACGCGTCCGACAACTGGGTCAGCCGGTCGAGGTGCGCGCTCGCGCGGGCGGGGTTGACGTGCGCCCAGTCGGCGCGCGTGGAGAGCCAGTTCGCGACCGATCCCCACTGGTCCACGGCGTACGCGCCGGCCAGCGTGCCCGGTTCGACCTGGAGCGCGGACAGCTCGAAGTGGCGGCGCCACACCAGCAGCGGGCGCAGCAGCCAGCGGTCGAGTTCGAGCAGGGGCGCGTCGGTGTAGACGGTGAGGGGCAGGTCGACGCAGCGGTCGGCGTCGACGCGGGCCATCCGGATGCCGCGCTCGGCCAGGGCGATGGAGAGCGCGTTCATCTCCATGTCGGCGGCGCGGGCGAGGACCAGCACGCAGGGGACGGGGCTGCCGTCGCCCTCGTCGACCAGGTCGTGGCGGTGGACGTGCTCCTGGAAGTCCAGGTTCTTGACGGGTGACCGGAAGAAGTAGTCCTGACCCTGGAGCAGCAGCGGGGTCGGGCGGACCGGCCGGGCGGCCTCGGGCGGGGGAACCGGCGCGCTCCCCCACCCGGAAGCGGCCATGCTCAGTCGTCTTTCTTGCTTCGGAACAGCTGCTCGGCCGTGGCGTACTCGGCGGCGTACTCCGTCAGGGCACGGTCCTCGATCTCACCGCGGCGAAGCTGTGCGGCCAGCTCCTCAAGCGACATCGCGGGTCACCTCTCTCCCCACTGGCGCGTCACACTTTTGGTGGCGCGCCAGTCGTAGTCTCGGGTTCACGTTACGCAATGTCAAGGTGACGCGCTGCCCATTACTCTCTTTGGGGGCTCAAGTTCCCGCACTAAGCCAGACGGGTGCCCATCCGCTGCCACCGAACGGGGCAGCGGACGGGCGGCCGGTCAGCTCTTCGTCGCCCGGTCGAACTCCGCCTTCGGCTCGTGGATCTGGCCGAGGGCGACCACCTCGCGGCCCGAGAACAGGGCCTGCGTCCAGTCCACGAACACCCGGAACTTCCGGTTCACCGTGGGCATGAACATCACGTGGTAGCTGCGGTGCATGAACCAGGCGACGACGCCCTTGAAGCGCAGCCCGAACACGTCCGCGACGCCCTTGTAGAGGCCGAGGCCGGCCACCGAGCCGAGGTACTTGTGGAAGTAGTCCTTCGGCTCCTTGCCGCGCAGGCTGGCCACGATGTTCTTCGCCAGCAGCTTCGACTGCCGGATCGCGTGCTGCGCGTTCGGCACGCAGGTCGCCGTCGGGTCCTCCTCGGTGCGCGACAGGTCGGGCACCGCCGAGCAGTCGCCCGCCGCCCACACGCCCGGCAGGCCGACGACCTGCATGGCGGCGGTGCACTGCACCCGGCCGCGGGGGTCCAGCGGGAGGTCGGTGTTGCGCAGCATCGGGTTGGCCTTCATGCCGGCCGTCCAGATGATGGTGTCCGAGTCGAACTCGGTGCCGTCGTCGAGGACGACGTGGCCGCCCTCCATCGACTTGACGCGCGTGTCGAGGTAGCACTTGATGCCGCGCTTTTCGAGCTGCTCGACCGTGTAGACGCCGAGCCGGGCGCTCACCTCCGGCATGATCCGGTTGGTGGCCTCGACCAGCACCCAGTTCATGTCCTCCTGCTTGAGGCCCTCGTAGTAGCGCAGCGCGTAGCGCGCCATGTCCTCCAGCTCGGCCAGCGTCTCGATGCCCGCGAAGCCGCCGCCGATGACGACGAAGCTCAGCAGGCGGCGGCGCAGCTCCGGGTCGACGGTGCTGGCGGCCTGGTCGAGCCGCGACAACACGTGGTTGCGCAGGTAGATCGCCTCGCCGATGGTCTTCATGCCGATGCCGACCTCGGGCAGGCCGGGGATCGGCAGGGTCCGCGAGATCGCGCCCAGGGCCGACACGAGCACGTCGTACTCGTACTCGGCGACGTGGCCGTCGGCCAGCTCGACCGTCACGGCCTTGCGGGCGTGCTCGATCTTCGTCGCGCGGCCGGTGACGACGTGGCAGCGCTTGAGGACCTTGCGCAGCGGCACGACGACGTGGCGCGGTTCGATGGAACCGGCCGCCGCCTCGGGGAGGAACGGCTGGTAGGTCATGTGGGGCTGTGGGTCGATGACCGTGACCGACGCCTCACCGGAACGCAGCTTCTTCTGCAATCCCAGCGCGGTGTACATGCCGACGTACCCACCGCCGACAATCACGATCCGTGTGGGTTGCGACTTCACAGCAGCCATACGTCTATGGTCGCACCGCGAGGTCGTTTCCGACGGGTTCGCAAGGCCCGTTGTGACCACGGTCGCCGGGTGATGCGGGACACGCAGGTCCGTGACCAGCGCCGCGAGTGCGGTAGAGGACGTACGCGCTGAGAGAAACGATCCAGACGCTCAGCTCGCGCTGAGCGTTCCGGCCCCGGTCCTCAGCCGCCGCGCCGCAGCAGGACGACCGCGCCGGCGACCAACCCGACCGCGCACAGCAGGCCGATCACCTCCACCACCGCGCTCGTCCGCCCGTCCGGCAGGAGCAGCACCACGGCGGCCAGAAGGAGGACGCCGGCCTGCACCGCGAGGAAGCGGAGCGCCGGGCGGCGCAGCGCGCTCAGGTGGAGGCGGGAGCGGACCGGGATGAGGGCGGCGTACGCGCACAGGACGTGCAGCAGGTGGAGGAGCACGACCAGGGCCAGCACGCCGGGGCGGAGCGGGTGGCCGCCGACGAAGACCAGGGCCACCGGCGGGTAGGCGATGAGCAGCGCCACGGCGGCGGAGGCGGGGATGGCGGCGCTGACGCCGACCAGGGCGACGTAGAGCGCCAGCGGGGCGAGCGTGACGCCTTCGAGGTGCAGGACGGCGGTGACGGCGAGGCCGACGACGGCGATCGCGGCGCGCAGCACCCAGCCGGGCCGGCCCCGGCCCGGTTCGACGGCGGTCATGCGCCCTCCTCGTCCCGCACGGGCCCGGTGGCGGGCGAGCGGTGTCCGGCCTTGTGGCGCGCGGCTGCCACACGGGTCGGGCCCGCTGCCGGGCTGTCACCGGCGGCTGCCGCGCGATCCGGGACGGCCGCCGTGCGGGTCGGGACGGCTGCCATGCGGGTCGGGGCTGCTGCCGCGCGAGTCGCGACGGCTGCCGCGCGGGTCGGGGCTGCTGCCGCGCGATCCGGGACGTCCGCCGCGCGGGTCGGGGCGGCTGCCGCGCGGGTTCGGGCCACTGCCGCGCGATTCCGGACCGCTGCCGCGTCTTTCGGGACGGCGGCCGGGCTGTTGGGCGTGATCGCCACGCGGTCGCGGGCTGCTGCCGCGCCGTTCGAGGCGGCTGCGGCGTGGGCCGGGCCTGCTGCCGTGCCGTTCGGAGCGGTCGCGATGCCGTTCCGAGCGGTCCCGGATCGGCACTCGATCGGGCGGGAAAAGCACCCAACCACTCGCGGTGCGCGGTCGCGGGCAGTTCCAGGGAAGGCTCGGCGGGGCGACTCCAACGGGCTGTGCCGGGTGTTTTCCGAGTTCGGGGCGGTCACCGCGGCCGGCTCGGCGTTCGGCGCGCCATGCCGAACAGCTCTTGACCCGTGCTGAGCAGCCCCCGATCTCCATTCTTCCAGGGGCCACCGACAAATCCGCGGGAAGCGCCCCTGGGGCTCATTCTCCGCCACACCACCGACAATCCCCGCCGGCCGCCATTCCAAGACAGCAAAGTTCCGATTCAAATCGGTTCCCGCGGGCCGTTCCACCGGCGGCATGCCGCCCGCGCCGGGAGCCGCCTGCCGGACCGCGCACAGGCGCTCCACCACCGGACGCCTCGACCGGACCGCCACCCACGACGTCGCCACCCGCGCCACCCACGTCACCGCACACGACACCCGCGCCACCGCCCGCTTCACCGCCGCCGCCCCGGTCGGGCCGCCTCGCGCAGCACGCCCGAGATCGCCGCCGCCCGCGCGTCCCACGTCACGACCGCCACCCCGTGCCGCCGCATCGCCTCCAACCGCACCTCGTGCTCCAGCGCCAGCAGCCGCACCACGGCCGCGCCCCACGGCGTCTCCTCGTCCGGCACCAACCCTTCGGGCAGCACGTCGACCGCCAGCACGACGTTCCCCCGCCGCGCCGCGTGCACCGCGAGTTCGGCCACGGCCGCGTCGAGGAACGGCGACAGGACCACGACGAGCGCACCGTGCGGCACCTGCTCGGCCCGCAGCACGGGCCGCTGCGCCCACCCCGCCGCCCGCGCGCACACCACGAGCTGGTTGCGCAGCCGCAGCAACTGCCGCCGCCCGGCGCCCGCCCGCACGCCCAGCTGCGGCCGGCCGAGGTCGACCAGCCCCACCCGGTCGCCCTGCCGCAGGTACCCGGCCGCCAGCGACGCCGCCGCCCGCACCGCCAGGTCCAGCGTGCCGTCGGGCCGCGTGGTCGTCTCGTGGGTCGCCACCGACCACTCGCCGACCTCCCGGCCGACGTCGAACCGGGTGTCCAGGGCCAGCACCACGTCCGCGTCGGCCTCGGCGTGGTGCTCGCGGACGTGCAGGTTCCCCGCCCGCAGCGACACCCGCCAGTCGACCCGGCGCAGCCGGTCGCCCGGCTGGAACGCCCGGATGTCGCGCAGCTCCGCCGAATCACCCGGCCGCCACGCCCGGTGCGCGCCGACCAGGCCCCTGGCCCGCGCGGGCAGCAGGCCGGCGGGCAGCTGGTGCACCGGCGGCAGGATGACGCGACCGCTCTCGGCCGCCGTCACCGGACCGTGCACGAGCAGCGCGTCCGGCCCGGCGACCAGGTGGTCCGGGCGCAGGTCGACGCCCTCGCCCCACGCGTCGCGGCGCAGCACGACCTCGACCTCCCGCAGCGACGCGGGCAGCAGGTGCACCGGCCCCGGACCCGGCCGGTCGACGGGCAGCCGCAGCGCCAGGACCTCGGCGCCGACGCCCGGATCGACCTCCACGACGGACTTCGCCGCGCCGACCTCCCCGGTCCGGGGCAGGCCGCGCACCCGCACCCGCGGTGTGCCGCCGACGGCCGTCGCCAGGGCGACCAGGGTGGAGATCAGCAGCGGCGCGCCGAACAGCACCAGCTCCACCCGGTGGAGCAGGCCGCCGGACACCACCAGGCCGACGCCCAGCGCCGCACCGCGCACCAGCGCGTCCGTCGGGTGCCAGTGCGCGCCGCGCCCACCGGTCAGGGCCTCCCGGAGGCGCAGGCCCCGGTTCACGACCTCGCGCCCGCCGGGCCCGGCACCCGGCCCAGCAGCTCGGTCACGACCTCCACGCCGGTCGTGCCGGACGTCCACGTCTCGGGGCGCAGCGTCAGGCGGTGCGCCAGCGCGGGCACCGCGCACTCCTTGACGTCCTCGGGCAGCACGAAGTCGCGCCCGTCGAGCACCGCCAGCGCCCGCCCGACCAGGACGAGGGCCTGCGCGCCGCGCGGCGACGCGCCGACCTCCACCGCCGGGTGCGACCGCGTCGACGCGGCGAGGTCGACGCAGTACCGCAGGACGTCGTCGTCCACGGCCACCTGCTCGACGCCCTGCTGGAGGGCGAGCAGCCCGTCGGCGGCGAGCACCGGTTCGACCGCCGCCTCCTCCCGCTGCCGCGCGAGCCTGCGCCGCAGCACCTCGACCTCGTCCTCCACCGGCGGGTAGCCGATGTCCACCCGCAGCAGGAACCGGTCGAGCTGCGCCTCCGGCAGCGGGTAGGTGCCCTCGTACTCGACGGGGTTCGCGGTGGCCAGCACGTGGAACGGCCGGGGCAGCGGGAACGTCCGCCCCTCCACCGTGACCTGCCGCTCCTGCATGGCCTCCAGCAGCGCGGACTGCGTCTTGGGCGGCGTCCGGTTGATCTCGTCGGCCAGCAGCAGCCCGGTGAACACCGGACCGGCGCGGAAGTCGAACTCCCGCGAGGCCGGGTCGTAGATGAAGGAGCCGGTGACGTCGGCGGGCAGCAGGTCCGGTGTGCACTGCAGGCGCTTGAAGTCCAGGCTCAGCGCCTGCGCGAGCGAGCGCGCCATCAGCGTCTTGCCGAGTCCGGGCACGTCCTCCAGCAGCACGTGGCCGCCGGCGAGGATCGCCGCCAGGGCCAGTCGCAGCGAGCGCTGCCGTCCGACGACGACGGTGCCGACGGCGGCCAGGACGGACTCGCCCTCGGCGCCGATGCGGGTTGCGGGCGTCACAGGTTCTCCAACAGCTCGGTCAGCTTGCGCGGGTCGGGCAGGGGCGCGGCCGGATCGGTGACCAGCCGGTGCAGTTCGGGTCCGAGGAGCGCGGCGGCACGCGGGTCGTCCGCGTCGGGCACGCCGTGCCGCTGCCGCAGCCGCGCCTCCGCCAGCCTGCGCAGCCGGGGCTGGACGCGGGTGGTGAAGCGGTCCTGGTCGACCGCGGCTTCCGCGAGCCGGCCGGCGAGGGCGCTCGCCTGCGGCGACGTGGCCGACGAGAAGTGCCGCAGCGGCGGCGACCACAGGACGTCCGTGGCGCGCGGCAGGCGCGCGACGAGCACCGCCAGCGCGAGGACGGGCAGCGCGATCAGCGCCGCCCAGTGGACGGGCGCGCCGGCGCGGTACGCGGTGAACCCGGTGGCGACGCCCGCGAGCACGCCGGCCGCGACCGTGCCGCCCACGCCCAGCAGCGGCTTCAGGTGGTCGTCCGGTGCGGCCTTCACCGCGCGCCCCGGACCGGCGCGAGGTCGTGCACGATGCGCCGGAGGGCGTCCCGCGCGGTCCGCGCGTCGTCGTCGGTGACGTCGGCGACGCCGAACCGGGCACGCTGGTAGACCGAGCGCAGCTCGGCGGTCGCGGTGGCGTCCACGCGGTGGCGGGCCAGCAGGGCTCCGGTGAACTCCGTCGGCGTCTCGTGCGGCGCGCGGGCCGCGCCGCTGTCCGCCGCGGCCTCCTCCAGCGTCAGCCACGCGGACACCACGGCGTCGCGCGGCGGTCCGGCCGTGCGGGCCTCGATCCCGGCCAGGGCCCGTCGCGCGCCCAGCACCAGCGCGGCGGGCGCGGCCTGGTGCTCGGCGTCGGCCGCGTCGACGGCCATCCCGGCGCCGCGCCGCCGCCGCTTCGGCAGCCGCAGCGTGGTGAACAGGCCGAGGAACACGATCAACGCCATCACGCCCAGCACGATGAGCACCACGACCAGCGAACCTCCCACGGCCGAGCCGTCCACCGAGGTGTCGACGGGCGTGGAGGTCGCCTGCGGGGCGGGCGGTGGCGCGTCGTCGGCCGCGTCGCGCGCCTCGTAGGGCACCGGCGACGCCCCGTTCGCCGCGACGGCGACCACGACGAGCGCCGCGCCCGCCAGCAGTGCGAGCGCGAGCCGGGGTCTCATACCGGCAAGGATGCCCGGTCGGCGGGCGCGATGCCCGCTCTTTGCGGTAACCCGGCACGCCACCGGACGCGGGGTGCGGGCGCGAGCGGTGCGGTGCTCCGGCCCGCGCTCCGCGGCTGGTGATCCGGGGCCCGCGGCGGTGGGCGCGGGCCTCAGCCCACCGGCAGACCGGCCGTCCGGGCGGCCCGGCGCAGCACGTCCCGCAGCATCTCCGGGGTGAGCCGCCCGGTGTAGGTGTTGTGCGGGCTCACGTGGTACGTCCCGAACAGGGTCAGCGGCGGTCCGTCGTCCAGCGCGGGCAGCTCGACCGCCACGCCGTGGCCGAACTTCGGCGCGGGCCTCGGCACCCGCCAGCAGGCCGCCAGCACCGGCAGCAGCGCCTGCCAGCCGAAACCGCCCAGCACCACGACGGCGCGCAGCGTCGGCCGCAGCAGCTCCAGCTCGCCGATCAGCCATGGCCGGCAGGTGTCCCGCTCCTGCGCCGTCGGCTTGTTCTCCGGCGGCGCGCACTTGACCGGCGCGGTGATGCGCGTGCCGTACAGCTCCAGCCCGTCGCCCGCGCGCACCGAGGTCGGCTGGGACGCCAGGCCGACGGCGTGCAGCGCCGCGTACAGGAAGTCGCCCGACGGGTCACCGGTGAACATGCGGCCGGTGCGGTTGCCGCCGTGCGCGGCCGGTGCCAGGCCGACCAGCGCCAGCCGGGCGTCCGGCGGGCCGAACCCCGGCACCGGGCGCGCCCAGTACTCCTCGTCGGCGAACGCCGCCCGCTTGACCCTCGCCACCTCCTCCCGCCACGCCACCAGCCGCGGGCAAGCCCGGCACGAGGTGACCCGCAGGTCCAGGTCGTGAAGCGTGCGCACGTCCCTCCGCCCATACGTAGAGTTCGACCATGACCGAAACCGACACCGGGGACGAGCGGACCGCCGAGGCGACCGGCAAGGACGCCCCCACCGACGACCTCGTCACCACCCAGCACAGCATCACCGTCAAGCGCCGCAAGCTGAACTACACGACGACCACCGGTCGGGTGGTGCTGCGCAGGGAGGTGCTGACCGACGGCAAGTTCGACGGGCACCTGGCCAAGGCGGAGGTCTTCCTCACCGCGTACACCCTGGACGGCGCGGACGCGGCCAAGCGGCCGGTGACGTTCGCGTTCAACGGCGGGCCCGGCTCGTCGAGCGTGTGGCTGCACCTGGGGCTGCTCGGACCGCGCCGCGTGGTGTCCGGCGACGTGGGCGACCTCGTGCCGCCGCCCTACGACCTGGTGGACAACCCGGAGACGCTGCTGGCGCACAGCGACCTGGTGTTCATCGACCCCGTCTCCACCGGCTACTCCCGCGCCGCCAAGGGCGAGAAGCCGGGCGAGTTCCACGGCTTCCAGGGCGACCTGGAGTCGGTCGGCGAGGTGATCCGGCTGTGGACCTCGCGCAACGGCCGGTGGCTGTCGCCGAAGTTCCTCGCGGGCGAGTCGTACGGCACGACCCGCGCGGCGGCGCTGGCCGAGCACCTCCAGACCCGCTACGGCATGTACCTCAACGGGTTGATGCTCATCTCGTCGGTGCTGGACTTCGCGACGCTGGACTTCAGCGAGGGGAACGACCTGCCGTACTCGCTGTTCCTGCCCACCTATGCGGCGATCGCGCACTACCACGGCCTGCACGGCTCGCGGCCGTTGGAGGAGGTGCTGGCCGAGGCCGAGGAGTTCGCGTCCCGCGACTACCCGTGGGCGCTCGCGCGCGGACACCGGCTCACGGAGGAGGAGCGCGCCTCGGTCGTGTCGCGGTACGCGGCGCTGACCGGGCTGTCCGAGGACTACGTGGACCGCGTGAACCTGCGCGTGGAGCACGTGCGGTTCTTCACCGAGGTGCTGCGGTCGCAGCGCAAGGTCGTGGGGCGGTTGGACTCCCGGTTCACCGGCGCGGACGTCGACTACGGCCGCGAGCTGTTCAGCGAGGACCCGTCGTACTCGGCGATCCTCGGCCCGTACACGGCCGCGCTGAACCACTACCTGCGGGCGGAACTGGACTACCGGAACGACCTGCCGTACGAGATCCTGACCCGGAACGTGCACCCCTGGTCGTACAAGGAGTTCGAGGGGTCGCACGTCACCGTGGCGAACCGGTTGGCGGCGGCGATGCGGGCGAACCCGGACCTCAAGGTGCACATCGCGTACGGGCACTACGACGGCGCGACGCCGTACTACGCGGCCGAGCACGTGGTGGCGCACCTGGCGATCCCGGCGGAGCTGCACGACAACGTCGAAGCGGCCTACTACCCCGCCGGGCACATGATGTACGTCCACGAGCCGTCGCGGGTGCAGCAGTCGAAGGACCTCGCGGCCTTCGTGCAGTCCGCGTCGAACCGTTGAGCCGCAACGGTTAGCCGGTTACCAAAGCGACACGCGCCCCCGTGCGGGGCGCGTGCCGCTCGTCCGGCGTGGATGCGGATCGGGCCGCGCGGGACGCGTTGAATCGTCCACAGTGGACAAAGTACCGCCGAGCGGCGGAACGAACTCGACCGCGGTCGAACGCCGGAGCGGACTCGACGGCCGCCGAGCACGTCAGCCGGTCAGCCGGTCCAGCGCGGCCAGGCTGTCCGCCGCGGCCTCGTCGCCGCGCTCGGCCGCCGCGGCGTACCAGCGCTTCGCGGCCTCGGTGTCACCGAGGAAGTCGTGCACGTCGCCCAGCACGGCCATCGCGCCGACCTCGCCCGCCTCCGCCGCCCGCCGCAGCCACGGCAGCGCCGCCTCACCGGACTTCCGGACGTGCCACAGGAAGGCGCCGTACTCGGCGACGCCCCGGACGTGACCGGTCCGCGCCGCGTGCCCGAGCCAGCGCTCGACCTCGTCCGCCGACCCGCCCCCGTCGTCGGGTCGGGCCGCCAGCAGCAGGGCCAGCTCGACCATCGCGTCGGCGTCACCGGAACGCGCGGCGGCGTGGAGCGCGGCGCGGTCGGTCACCCGGTCACCTCCTCGCGTCAGGGCACGACGGACCGCTCTTCGGCGAAGTGGCAGGCGCTGGGGTGGCCCGCCCGGTCCACCAGCGCGGGCTCCTCCTCCGCGCAGACGTCCTGCGCCTTCCAGCAGCGGGTGCGGAACCGGCAGCCCGACGGCGGGTCGATCGGCGACGGCACGTCGCCGGTCAGCCGGATCACGTCCCGCTGCCCGCGCAGCGCCGGGTCGGCCACCGGCACGGCGGACAGCAGCGCCTGCGTGTACGGGTGCGTGGGGTGCCGGTAGATCTCGTCCTCGGTGCCGATCTCGACGATCTTCCCGAGGTACATCACCGCGACCCGGTCCGACAGGTGCCGCACCACCGACAGGTCGTGCGCGATGAACACGTACGCGAGGCCGAACTCGGTTTGCAGCTCCCGCAACAGGTTCATCACCTGCGCCTGGATGGACACGTCCAACGCGGACACCGGCTCGTCGCACACGATCACCTTGGGCCGCAGCGCCAGCGCCCGCGCGATGCCGACGCGCTGCCGCTGCCCGCCCGAGAACTGGTGCGGGTACCGGTTGATGTGCTCCGGGTTCAGGCCCACCACGTCGAGCAGCTCGCGGACCTTCGCGGCGCGCGACGCCTTCGGCGCGACCTCCGGGTGGATCTCGAAGGGCTCGCCGACGATGTCGCCGACCGTCATGCGCGGGTTCAGCGACGTGTACGGGTCCTGCAACACGATCTGCATGTCCCGCCGCAGCCGCCGGACGGCGTTGCCGCGCATGGCGAACACCGACTCGCCCTCGAACAGGACGTCGCCCGAGGTAGGCGGCTCCAGCAGCATCAGCACCTGGGCCAGGGTGGACTTCCCGCACCCCGACTCGCCCACCACGCCGAGGGTTTCGCCCGCCGACAGCGTGAACGACACGCCGTCCACCGCGCGCACCCGGCCGATGGTCTGCTTGAACAGCACCCCCCTGGTCACCGGGAAGTGCTTCACCAGGTCCCGGACCTCCAGCAGTTCAGCCATGGAGCACCTCCGCCGCGAAGTGGCACGCGCTGGTCCGACCGAGCCCCAGCCGCTCCCGCGGCGGCACCTCCACCGAGCACACGTCCTCGGCGCGCGGGCAGCGCGGGTGGAACGGGCAGCCCGGCGGGATGCTCAGCAGGCTCGGCGGCAGGCCCTTGATCGTGTCCAGCGCCGAGCCCTTGGCGTCCAGGCGCGGCAGCGACCTCATCAGCGCCGCCGTGTACGGGTGGCCGGGCGCGTGGAACAGCGAGTGCGCGTCGGCCTCCTCGACGATCCGCCCCGCGTACATGACGACGATCCGGTCCGCCACCTCCGCGACCACGCCCAGGTCGTGGGTGATGAGCACCAGGCCCATGCGCCGTTCCCGCTGGATCTCCGCCAGCAGGTCCATGATCTGCGCCTGCACCGTGACGTCCAGCGCGGTCGTCGGCTCGTCCGCGATCAGCACGTCGGGGTCCAGCGCGAGCGACATCGCGATCATCGCCCGCTGCCGCATCCCACCCGAGAACTGGTGCGGGTAGTCGCGCACCCGCCGCCGCGCGTGGGGTATCCGCACCAGGTCCAGCAGCTCGACCGCCCGCGCCCGCGCGTCGGCCCGGCTCAGGCCGCGCCGCAGCCGCAGCTGCTCCTCGATCTGGAACCCCACGGTGAACACCGGGTTCAACGCGGACAGCGCGTCCTGGAAGATCATCGCGATGCCCTCGCCGCGCACCTCCCGCCGCCGGTTCGCGTCCGCCGTCAGCAGGTCCTCGCCGCGGAACCGCACCGAGCCACGCGTGACGTGCGCGGGCGGCGAGTCCAGGATGCCCATCACCGCCTGCGCGGTCACGCTCTTGCCCGACCCGGACTCGCCCAGCACGGCCAGGGTCTCCCCCGCGTCGACGTGGTAGCCCACGCCGTTGAGGACCCGTGCGACGCCGTCCCGCGTGCGGAACTCGACATGCAGGTCCTCCACCTCCAGCAACGCCGTCACCACCGGCCTCCTACCGCAGTTTCGGGTCGAGGGCTTCACGCACCGCGTCGCCCAGCATCACGAACGCCAGCACCGTGGCGGTCAGGAAACCCGCCGGGAACAGCAGGGCGTGCGGCGCGACCCGCAGGTAGTCCTTGGCGCTGTTGATCATCACGCCCCACGACACCACCGGCTGCCGCAACCCGATACCCAGGTAGGACAGCGTCGCCTCGGCCCCGATGAACGCGCCCAGCGCGATCGTCGAGTACACCAGCACGGGCGCGAGGCAGTTGGGCAGCATGTGCTTGAAGATGATCCGCGCCGGCGACGCGCCCAGCGCCCGCGCCGCCTTCACGTAGTCCTGGTGCTTGGCCGCGACCGCGGTGGACCGCATGATCCGCATCGACACCGGCCACGACAGCACCGTGAGCGACAGCACCACCTGCGCCACGATCCGGACCGGCCCGGCGTCGCCGCCCGCGTTGAGCGTCGTCAGGATCACGATCGCGCCGAGCACGAACGGCACGCCGACGAACACGTCCGCGACCCGCGACACCACCGCGTCCAGCCACCCGCCGTGGTACCCGGCCAGGATGCCGATCGACGCGCCCACCAGCACCGCGCCCGCCGTGGCCAGCACACCGACCACGATGGACGCCCGCGCGCCGTGGATGACCCGCGTGTAGATGTCGTAACCCTGGTTGTCGTAGCCGAACCACGCCTGGGACGACGGCGGGAGCCGGCTGCGCGAGAGCTGCGCCGCGGTCGGGTCACCGGACGTGAACAGCGCCGGGAACAGCGCCATCAGCACCACCAGCAGGATCAGCGACGTGGACACCCAGAACAGCGGCCGTGACCGCAGGGTGTGCCACGCGTCCCCGAACAGGCCGCGTGGCTTGTCCGGCGTCAGCACGGTGATCTGTTCAGTCATAGCGAATCCTCGGATCGAGTACGGCGTAGAGCAGGTCCACCAGCAGCGTCATCAACAGGTAGACCAGCACCAGGACGGTGACCACGCCGGTCACCATCGCGCCGTCCTTGGTCAGGATCGAGCGGAACACCAGCCCGCCCACGCCGGGCACGTTGAAGATGCCCTCGGTGACGATCGCGCCGCCGAGGAACGTGCCGAGGTCGGTGCCCAGGAACGTGATCACGGGTATCAGCGAGTTGCGCAGCAGGTGCACGCCCACCACCCGCCTGGTCGACAACCCCTTGGCCAGCGCGGTCCGCACGTAGTCGGCCCGCCGGTTCTCGGCGATGCTGGCGCGGGAGAGCCGGGCCACGTAGGCCATCGACAGCGAGGCCAGCACGAAACCGGGCACGATCAGGTTGCCGAACGTCGGCGAGGTCACGGTCGGCGAGATCAGCCCGAGTTGCAGGCCGAACACCAGCTGCACCACGTACCCGGTGACGAACACCGGCACCGAGATCAGGAACAGCGTCGACACCAGCACGAGGCTGTCCAGGAAGCCCCGGTTCCGCAGCCCGCTCACCACGCCGGCCGTGATGCCGATGACGGCCTCGACCAGCAGCGCCACCAGCGCCAGGCGCAGCGTGACGGGGAACGTGGCCGCGATGCGCTCGCCCACCTGGAGCCCCGACGAGGTCAGCCCGAAGTCGCCCTGCAGCAGGTTGCCCAGGTACTTGGCGTACTGGACCGGCAACGGGTCGTCGAGGTTGAACTTGTCCCGCATCGCGGAGATGTACGCCTGCGGGCAGTCCCGCTCACCGCACTTGCCCTCGAACGGGTCGCCCGGCACCGCCCACACCAACGCGTAGATCAGGAACGTGGTCCCGAGGAACACCGGGACCATCTGCAACAGCCTCCGCAGCACATAGCGGCCCACCGCCAGCTCCCTAACTCACTCCCGCACACCCGGCCACACCACACCCCTGAGCCCCTCGCTCCCGACCTCGCGCCGCGCGAGGCCGCCGTCGGGTTGTCGCGCCTCATTTCCCGCCGATCACGCTTTTGGATCGGCGGGAAATGAGGCGCGATGGCCCGACCACAGTGGCGGCCGAGCCGCCGCGACGGAGGAGCGGCAAATTCAACACAGCTCTACGCCCTGCCCAACCGCTCCCGCCCAGACGCGGCCTCGCGGCGCGTGAGCGGCACCCGCTAGGCCACTACCTCGACCGAGTCCAGGTCCAGCTTGCGGAACGGGTGGAGGTTCGCGACCTTCAGCCGGTTCGACTTGCCCGCGATGGTGTTCTGCGTCCACAGCGGGATCGACGGCATGTCGTCGGCCAGCATCCGCTCGGCCTCCAGGTAGAGCTTGATCGCCTCGGCCTCGCTGGGCGCCTTGTCCGCCTCGGCGAGCTTCGCGTCGAACGCCGGGTTGCTGTAGAGGCCGTCGTTGGACGACGCGCCGGTGCGGAACAGCGGCGTCAGCCAGTTCTCGATCGACGGGTAGTCGGCGATCCAGCCCGACCGGTACATGCCGGTCATCTCGTGCGCGTTCACCTTCTGCCGGAACTCGCCGAAGCTGGTCGACGGCACGAACCGCGCCTCGACGCCGAGGGTGTTCTTGATGCTGTTCGCGACCGCCTCGGCCCACTCCTGGTGCCCGCCGTCGGTGTTGGACAGCAGGACGATCTCACCGGTGTAGCCGGACTTCGCGAACTCCTCCTTGGCCTTCTCCGGGTTGTACTCGCAGTGCTGCCCGCACTGCCCGGCCCGGTAGCCCTTCATCAGCGGGTGCACCCAGCCGTCGGCGGGCTTGCGGGAGCCCTCGTAGATCCGCTGGGTGATCTCCTCGCGGTTGATCGACATGGAGATCGCGCGCCGCAGCGACGCGTTGTCGTAGGGCTTGGTGTAGAAGGGGAACGCGATCGTCTGGTTGTTCAGCGTCTCCCGCGACACCACCCGGTCGCCGAGGTCGGTCTCGTACTTCTTGCCGGCCAGGGCGTTGGGCGGCAGCTCCTCCATGAAGTCCAGGTTGTTCGCCACGAGGTCGGCGTAGGCCGACTCGCGGCTCTGGTAGATCTTCAGCGTGAGGTCCTTGAACTTCGGCTTGTCCTCGCCCTTGTAGTCGTCGAACCGGGTCAGCTTGATGTCCGTGCCGACCGTGCGCGAGACGAACTTGAACGGGCCGTTGCCGATGGGGTGGGCCTCGAACGCCTGCCGGTCCTTGAAGAACGCCTCCGGCAGCGGCGCGAACACCTCGTACCCGACGGTGACCGGGAACACCGCGAACGGCTCGGACAGCGTGATGGTGAACGTGTGCTCGTCCACGACCTTCAGGCCGGACAGCTTGTCCGCGGTGGGCGCCGGGGCCTGCTGCGGGCCGTCCGCGCCGTCCGGGTCCTTCGGGTTGACGTCCTGGTAGCCCTCGATCTGGGAGAAGAAGGACGCGCCCTGCGTGGCGTTCGGGCCATAGGCGGTCCAGTTCCAGGCGTCGACGAAGCTCTTCGCCGTCACGGGGCTGCCGTCGTGGAACGTCCAGCCCTTCTTGATCTTCACGGTGAACAGCTTCGAGTCGTCGGTCTGGATCGACTCGGCCATCGCGTTCACCGGCTGCGCGTCCTCGCTGCGGTACTCCACCAGGCCGGTGAACATCGGGTCCAACACGTGGCTGCCGCCGACCTCGGTGGTGTTGCCCGGCACGAGCGGGTTCTCCGGCTCGGTGTTGAAGATGCTGATGCCGGCCTCGGTGTTCGCACCCGTCGAGGTCTCCGGTGTCCCGCAGCCGGCGGCGACCAGGGCCACCGCGACGGCTGCCGGCACTAACAATGCACGTGACATGCGTCCTCCCACCTGTCCGGGCGTGACCGAGCAGAGTCGACCGCCTCCACAGCGTGTCGAGGACGCTAACCGGGCAGTGGTGCACGCCACATGGGTGATGCGGTCACAACATCGTCACGAACAATCCCAGTTGACATTCGAATGGGGGCGTGGCCGGCCTCATGAGCCGCCGAGGAACCGCTCTGACCAGCGGCTCAGCTCAGCGCGAAGGCGATGCCGTCGAGGATGTCGTGCTCGCTCGCGACCAGTTCGGTGATCCCGTGCGACGCCAGGTGCTCCGCCAGTGTGCGCACGACGAGTGCACCACCGTTGATGATGTCCACCCGTCCGGGGTGCATCGACCCCAGTGCCGCCCGCTCGTCGTGACTCATGGTGAGCAGCCGCTCGGTGATCTCGCGGATGCGGTCGACGCCCACCCGCGCCAGGTGGATCTCCGCCGGGTCGTACGTCGGGAGGTCGCGGGCCAGCGCGGCGAGCGTCGTCACGGTGCCCGCGACGCCGATCCACGTGTTCGCCTTGGCCGTCGGCACCGCCGCGAACGCCTCCGCCAGCACCTCGGACGCGACGGCGACGGCGTCGGCGACCTCGGCGGCCGTGGGCGGGTCGCTCCGCAGGCAGCGCTCGGTCAGCCGCACGCACCCGATGTCGACCGACCGCGCGGCCTCCACCGAGCCGCGCACGCCGTCCCAGGAGCCCAGCACCAGCTCCGTCGACCCGCCGCCCACGTCGGAGACCAGGAACGGGCCGTCCGCCGCGTCCAGGTCGGCC
Source organism: Saccharothrix australiensis (assembly GCF_003634935.1). Taxonomy (NCBI): domain Bacteria; kingdom Bacillati; phylum Actinomycetota; class Actinomycetes; order Pseudonocardiales; family Pseudonocardiaceae; genus Saccharothrix; species Saccharothrix australiensis. Next base: position 1,075,777 of record NZ_RBXO01000001.1, on the reverse strand, counting down.
ACCGCGCCGGTGAACGACAGCCGGGCCTCCTCGTCGCCGGAGATCACCTCCGCCTCGACGCCCAGCACCTCGCGGGTCATGTCGAAGAACTCGGCGCGGTTCGCGGCGTCGCGGGTGGCCGAGGTGGCGACCATGCGCACGCGCTCGGTCCCCTTGCGCCGCAGGACGTTGGTGTAGTCGACGAGCGCCGCGCGGGTCCGGGCCAGCGCCTCGGGGCTCAGCACGCCCGTCGCGTCCACCCCTTCGCCCAGCCGCACGACGCGCATCTCCCGGTGGACGTCCCGCAGCCACCGCGCACCGTCGTCGGACGCGGTCACGTCCGCCACCAGCAGGCGGATCGAGTTCGTCCCGCAGTCGATCGCGGCCACGCGCGCCATGACGTCCCTCCCGTACCCGGCGGCACGGTGCCGCCGCGGGAGAAGCTACGCCGGCCGGACCGGGGCGGGGACGGAAGGGCCGCCGCCGGGGCGGTACCGGAGGGGCCGCGCGGTGCGACGACGGCGGTCGGGCGGCAGGTCGATCCGGCGGACGACCGCCGCGGGCGGCCCGACCCCGGTGGAGGTCTCGGCGGCGAGGAGTCGTGATGCAAGGGCCACCACAGCGCGGCCGGACGAGCACCTTGACCCGCGTCGGGTAGCCACCCGCTCGCGCCGACGGTCGGACGTCGCCGCTAGACGGGCTTCATCGACGACGTGGCCTGCGTGACGGTCGCCGGCAGGGAACCGCCCGACGTGGGCCGCGCCGAGGTCAGGGCCGGGGTCTGCGCCGGCGTGGTGCCCGCCCCGGAGGTCGTGACCGGCTCGCTGCACGGCGACGGCACGGACGTGGTCGTGGGCGGCGTCGTCGTCGGCGTCGTCGTCGGCGTCGTGGTGGTCGTCGTCGTGGTCGTCGTGGGGCAGGGCGGCGTCGTCGTGGTCGTAGTCGTGGTGGTGGTCGTGGTCGTCGTCGTGGTCGTGGTCGTCGTGGTGGGCTTGGACGACGTCGTCGGCTGCCACGTGACCGTCGTCCGGGTGGACCCCGGCGTCGTCGTGGTCGTCGGCCCCGAGGTCGTGGTGGAAGGGGCCGACGTCGCGGACCCGTTGCCGGGCGGCGTGGTGCCCGAACCGTGGTCGGGCGGCGTCGTGCCGCCCGGGGGCCGCTCGTCGTCCACCGGCGCGAAGTCGTCGTCCGAACCGGTCAGACCGGGCAGCGGCGTCACCCCGTCGGCGTACGCGTCGGCCCAGAACAGGACCGTTCGCACGTACTCCTCGGACTGGTTGTAGCGGAACACCGCCCTGGCCCGCTGCGTCGGGTCGGACAGGTCCGCGCTGTTGGCGCACAGGTAGTTGCCCGCGCCCACGGTCGCGTCGTAGATGTTGTTCGGGTTGGCCTCGCCGTCGCCGTTGCCGTCCGCCGCGTACCCGGCCCACGTGGACGGGATGAACTGCATCGGGCCCACCGCGCGGTCCCACGCGGTGTCGCGGTCGAACCGGCCGCCGTCGGTGTCGCGGATCGCCGCGATGCCCGGACCGCCGTTGAGCACTGGGCCCAGGATCGGGTTCACCGTGTTGCCCTTGGCGTCCACCCGACCGCCGTGCGCGTGCCCGGACTCGATCCGCCCGATGCCCGCCAGCAGCGACCAGTGCAGGTTGCAGCCCGGCGTGGTCGTGGCCAACCGGTCGGCGGCCTTCATGTACGCGTCCAGCATCACGCCCGGAATGCCGAGCTGACCGGCGACGAGGTCGCCGTCGACGCCCTCGAAGGGCGGCAGGTCGTCACCGAACTCCGACGGGTCGTCGGCTTCGGCGAGCAGCCCCGCGCTCAGCTCGTCGGTCTCCGGCAGCCGCCCGGACACGCCCAGGCCGCCCGAGTCCCGCAGCGCGAGCGTGCCCAGCACGTCGCCCGCGCCCGGCGGGAACGCCGGGAGGTCCGAGTGGCCCGAGACGTTGACCCAGTCGATGCCCCCGGTCGTGTGCAGGAGGGTGGGCACGAGCATGGCGCACGTCGCCGTCGCCGCCAGCCCCCACTGCCGAGGGGACAGCGTCGGCCGCCGCGTCGCCTTGCGCTTGCGTCCACGTCGCTTCGGCACAGCCACGAACTCCACTCCTCGGCGCATCCGGCTTCGGCCCCCGGACCAGCCTGCCCGATCCGGCGGGCCGTGTCACGGTCGTGGGCGGTTCCCTGCCCGCGGACCTGCCCCTGCGGTCAGTCGTTCACCTTTGACGCGCACTCGCCGCTGGGCCACCACTGCGCGAGCAGCTCCAGGGCCTCGTCGCCGAACGGGTTGACGCCCGGTCCGACGGCGAGCGCGTGCGCCACGTGCACGTGCAGGCACTTCACGCGGTTCGGCATCCCACCCGCGGTGACCTGCGTGCCCAGCGGTTCGATCGCGTCCCGCTCAGCCAAGTACGACTCGTGCGCCCGGCGGTAGCGCAGCGCCAACTGTTCATCCTCCGCCAGCCGATCCGTCATCTCCTTCATCAGGCCGGCCCCTTCGAGCCTGCTGACGAACGAGTTGAGCCGGGGGCAGGTCAGGTAGTACAGGGTCGGGAACGGCGTGCCGTCCTCCAGCCTCGGGCTGGTCTGCACGACCGCCGGGTGCCCGCTGGGGCACCTCGCCGCCACCGCCCGCATGCCGCGGGGCGCGCGGCCCAGCTGCTCGGCGACGACCGCCCGGTCGTCCTCGCTCACCGTCATCGTGCCGCCACCGAATCCCACAACTGCTCGTACCACGCCTTGTCCGCCGCCGGCGTCGCCGCCGGCCGCTCCTCGTCCGGTCCCCGTTCCGCGTCACCCGGCAGTTGCACCACGTAGGGCGTCTCGCCGGGCCGCACGTAGTGCAGCCGCCGACGCGCCTCCGCCTCCAGGTGCGCGGGGTCGGCCAGTTCGCCCTTGCGCCGCTCCAGCTGCCCGACCTCGGCGCGCAGCGTCTCCTGCGAGGCGTTGACCTCGCGCAGCTCCTCGCGCTGGGCCAGGTAGGTCTGGAGCGGCACGGCGATGGTCAGCGCCAACGCGCACACCACCATCGCCAGCAGCGCCGCGCGCCGCGTGCCGGTCATGCCGAACGCGCCGCCGGTGCCTTCCCGCGACCGGGCCTTCGACTGGGGCCGGGCGGCCCTCGCCGCCCGCGCGGCCTGCGTCGCCCGCGCCTGCTCGGCGAGCCGCGCCGACCTCGCGCCCCGCCGCGTGCCGGCCGCGCGCTCGCCGCCCGCCCGGCCGAACCGGCCCAGCCGCCCCGTGCCGCCCGCCTTGGCGTCGCCGCCCCGGCCCCGGCCACCGGACGAGCCGGCGCCGGACGAGCCGGCGCGACCCCCCGACGAGCCCGCGCCACCCGACCGACCACCGGCCGAGCCGGACCCGCCGGCGCGACCGCCCGCCGAGCCGCCGCGGCCGGTGTCGGACGCACGCCCGGAACGGCCCGTGCGCCCGGAGCGGTCCGGGCGGGCCCCCGACGCGGGCTTGCCGCGCCGGGAGCCCCGTTCCCGATCCGCCATCAGCTTTCCGGCGTGTACCGCGGGAAGGCCAGGTCGCCCGCGTAGCGCGCCGCGTCGCCCAGGGCCTCCTCGATGCGCAGGAGCTGGTTGTACTTCGCCGTGCGCTCACCGCGCGCGGGCGCGCCGGTCTTGATCTGGCCCGCGCCGGTCGCCACCGCCAGGTCGGCGATGGTGGTGTCCTCGGTCTCGCCGGAGCGGTGGGACATCATCGACTTGTAGCCGTACGAGGTGGCCAGCGCGACCGCGTCCAGCGTCTCCGACAGCGTGCCGATCTGGTTGACCTTCACCAGCAGCGCGTTGGCGGCCCGCCGGGAGATGCCCTCCTCCAGGCGCTCCGGGTTGGTGACGAACAGGTCGTCGCCGACGATCTGGACCTTCTCGCCGAGTTCGGCGGTCAGCCGCACCCAGCCGTCCCAGTCGTCCTCGGACAGCGGGTCCTCGATCGACACCAGCGGGTACGCGTCGACCAGCTCGCTGTAGTAGCCGGTCATCTGCTCGGCGCTGCGCTTCTGCTGCTCGAAGGTGTACGCGCCGTCGGCGTAGAACTCGGTGGCGGCCACGTCCAGGGCGAGCGCGATGTCGCGGCCCGGCGTGTAGCCCGCCTTCTCGATGGCCTGGAGGATCAGGTCCAGCGCGTCGCGGTTGCTGGACAGCGCGGGCGCGAAGCCGCCCTCGTCGCCCAGCCCGGTGCCCAGGCCCTTGCTCTTCAGCACGGACTTGAGCGAGTGGTAGACCTCCGCGCCCCAGCGCAGCGCCTCGCGGAAGGACTCCGCGCCGATCGGCGCGATCATGAACTCCTGGATGTCGACCTCGGTGTCGGCGTGCGCGCCGCCGTTGAGGATGTTCAGCATCGGCACCGGCAGCACGTGCGCGTTCGGGCCGCCGACGTACCGGAACAGCTCCAGGCCGCTGGACTCCGCCGCCGCCTTCGCCACGGCCAGCGACACGCCCAGGATGGCGTTCGCGCCGAGGCGGGACTTGTCCGGCGTGCCGTCCAGGTCGACCAGCTTCTGGTCGACCACCCGCTGCTCGACGGCCTCGATGCCGACCAGCTCGGGGCCGATCTCGTCGAGCACGGCGGTGACCGCGCGCTCCACGCCCTTGCCCAGGTACCGCTTGGCGTCGCCGTCGCGGAGCTCGACCGCCTCGTGCTCACCGGTCGACGCGCCCGAGGGCACCGCGGCGCGCTCCAGCGTGCCGTCGTCCAGCGCCACCTCTACCTCGACGGTGGGGTTGCCTCGCGAGTCCAGGATCTCGCGGGCGCCGACCTGCTCGATGACCGCCACGTGCGCTCCCTCATCAGACCATCTCTTCTACGGTCACGAGCGTAGTTGGTGGCGCACCGGCAGGCTCTTGACCCCGTTCTGGAAGTTCGACCGGAGCCTGGTCGGCCCGCCCGCGGGCACCAGCGGGCCGGGCAGGTCGAGCACGGCGTCGAACAGCGCCCGCAGCTGGACGCGGGCGAGGTGCGCGCCGAGGCAGAAGTGCGGCCCGTGCCCGAACGACAGGTGCTCGCCGGCGGCGCGGGTGACGTCGAACCGGTGCGGTTCGGTGAACACGCGCTCGTCGCGGTTTGCCGAGCTGAACCAGACGACCACCTTCTCGCCCCGCCGGATCCCCGCGCCGGCCAGCTCGGTGTCCGCCGCCGCCGTGCGCCGGAAGTGCATGACCGGCGTCCACCAGCGCAGCATCTCCTCCACCGCGCCCGGCAGCAGGGCGCGGTCCCGCTTGAGCAGGGCGTACTGGTCGGGGTGCCGCAGGAGGGCGATCAGGCCGCCGGGGATGCCGTTGCGGACGGTCTCGTTGCCGGCGACGGAGAACAGCCAGAACAGCGTTTCGAACTCCTCCACGGCCACGTCGTGGCGCATGAGGTTGCTCATCACGTCGTCGCCCGGCTCGCGGCGCTTCAGCTCGCCCAGCGCGTGCGCGTAGGCGTAGAGGTCGGGCATCCCGCCGCGCGCCCTCGGGTCGGGCTGCGGGTCGGGCCGCAGCGCCAGCGCCCGCAGCGCCATCTCCGACATGCCGGTGGTGTCGCTGGAGCTGTGCGCGTAGTCGGCGTCCTGGTAGCCGATCACGCGGTTGCTCCAGTCGTACATCAGCGCCCGGTCGCGGTGCGGCACGCCGAACACCTCGGCCAGCGTGCGCAGCGGCAGGTCGGCCGCGAGCGCGGTGAAGTCCCTCGGCTCGCCGTCGGCCAGCGGCGCGACCAGCTCGCGGGCCCAGCGCGCGATCCTCGCCTCCAGCGCCGCGACGGCGCGCGGGGTGAACGCCTTGGTCAGCAGGCCGCGCAGGCGGGTGTGCTCGGGCGGGTCGGTGTTGAGCATCATCCGCCGCACGTAGGCCAGGTCACCCGGCGTGGCCGGGTCGCGGAGCTGGGTGCCGCCCAGCCAGGAGGAGAACACCTGCGGGCGGCGGAGGACGGTCCGCACGTCGGCGTGCCGGAACACGCCCACGAAACCGCCCGCGCGGACCACGCCGGCGTCCCGCAACCGGGTGAGCGCGTCGTGCGGCACGCCGCGGGTGTAGGTGTCCGGGTCGACGATGACCTCGACGTCACTGGGCATGGGAGGATTCTGGCGTGATCCACGTGGAGCGCGGTGGTTCCGGACCGCTCCTGGTCCTCCTGCACGGCCTGGGCGCGACGGCCGAGGTGTGGCGGGGCGTGACGCCGCACTGGCCGGGCTCGTGGCTGGCGGTCGACCTGCCCGGCCACGGCCGGTCGACGCCGCTGGAGCGCTACTCGTTCGGCTCGTTCGCGGCGGCGGTCGCGGCGGTCGTGCCGCCCGGACCGGTGGCGGTGCTGGGCCACTCGCTGGGCGGTGCGGTGGCGTTGGCGCTGGCCAGCGGCTGGTTCGCGGTGGAGGTCGCGGCGGTGGCGGGCGTGGGCGTCAAGCTGCGGTGGTCGGCGGACGAGCTGGCGCGGGCGCGGGCGGTCGCCGGTCGGCCCGCGAAGGTCTTCCCCACGCCGGACGAGGCCGCCGGCTGGGCCGCCCGGCTGGCCGGCGTGCCGCTCGCGCACGGCGTGGCGGAGACGCCGGGCGGGTGGCGCGCGGCGCTGGACCCGGCGGCGTTCGGGGTGGGCGCGCCGGACGTGGCGGGCCTGCTGGCGGCGTCCCGCGCGCCGGTGCTCCTGGCCACCGGCGAGACCGACCCGCTGTGCCCGCCCGGCGACCTGCTCGCCGCGACACCGGGTGGAATGGTGCTGGCCGGGGTCGGGCACAACGCCCACGTGGAGCAACCCGAGTCGATCAGGCCGGTGCTGGAGCGGTTGGTCACGGAGTGGGACGCGTCCCGTCATCCGGTCGGCTGCTGATGGACTACCGGGCGCGCCGGTAGCGTTGATCGGACCATGACGGACAGCACCTTCGAGGCGTTCCGCCGAGCCGAGGCGCTGCTCGCGGACCGCCGCCCGCTGGAGGCGCTGCGCGAGCTGCGAGTCGTGCTCGACGCGGCGCCGGACGAGCCGAGCGTCCAACTGCTGGCGGGCCGCGCCTACCTCGGTTCGGCGCAGCTGAAGAGAGCCGAGGAGGCGTTCCGCAAGGTGCTGGAGCTGGACCCGAGCGACTACTACGCCCGGTTCGCCCTGGGCCGGACCCTGCAACGGCAGAGCCGCCTGCCCGAGGCACTGGCCCAACTGCGGATGGCGGCGGCGATGAACCCGACCCCCGAGTACCAGGAAGCGCTGGGCGAGGTAAGCGCCCGCATAGCCGTAGAACGCGGAAACTGACCGCCCCCGCGCCCCCACCCGCTCCCCCGCCCCGCCCCGCCCCGCCCCGCCCTGCCCGCCCCGCCCCGCCCCGGCACCGCGAGGCCGCCGTCGGGTTGTCGCGCCTCATTTCCCGCCGATCACGCTTTTAGATCGGCGGGAAATCAGGCGCGACGACCCGACCACAGGGCGGCCGAGCCGCCGCGACGGAGGAGCGGCAAATCAAACACAGCTCTACGCCCTGCCCAACCGCTCCCGCCCGATCCCGCCCCGCTCCCGCCCCGCTCCCGCCCCGCTCCCGCCCCGCTCCCGCCCCGCTCCAGCTCTTCCCCCGCTCCCCGCCGACACAGGTCAATTCACCACAGCGCGCGCGAAGGCGTCCGCCCCGCTGAACACGTTCCGGCCGTACTCCACCGAGTTGTTGTACGCCATCACCGCCGCCCACCAGCCCTGACCGGTGCCCAGGTCGCCGCCGGACGAGCACAGGTAGCGGGCGGCGGCCAGGGCCGCGTCGTCGACGTTCTGCGGGTCCGGCGGGTTGCCGTCGCCGTTCGCCCTGGTCGCGTAGCGCGCCCACGTCGTCGGGATGAACTGCATCGGGCCCACGGCCCGGTCCCACGTCCGGTCGCCGTCGAGGGCGCCGCCGTCGGTGTCCGGGATCGCCTTCACGCCGGGGCCGCCGTCCAGCGGGATGCCGATGATCGGCTTGGACGGCCGCCCGTCCTCGCCCAGCTTCCGGCCGCCGATGGTGCCGTGGTGCGACTCGACGCGCCCGATGCCGGCCAGCGTCGCCCACGACACGCGGCACCCCGGCTGCGTCGACCGCGTCACCAGCTCGGCGATCGCGTACGCCCGCAGGGCGCGGGCCGGGATGTCGGTCTTGCTCGACACGTCCGCCGCCCACGCGGTCAGCGGCTCGGCGGCGGCGATCTCGCCTCCCGGCGACGCCCGGGGCGGCACCTCGCCCGCCGTGCCCGGCGCCGCCGAGCCCGGCTCGACCTCCTGGAACGGCACGGGGAACGGCGGGTCGTCCGCGGTCAGCGCGGCACGGCGGTTGAGCACGCCCAACGCCCACGCGCCGCCTGCCACGACGGCGAGCAGGAGCGCGACCAGCGCCAGCCGGCCGACGAGGTTGCCGACGCGACCGCGCGCCGGCGGGCGGGGTGTCGTTTTGGGGGGCGGTGGGACGACCACGGCCCCAGGCTACGTGCAATTCGGACGTACCCGGGCGGAACAGGGCGACGCACCCGGACGCACCAGACGAAGCCGCTGGTCAGCGGGCCACAGCGGCTCCGGTCCACGGTGGCAACGGTCGCAGTGGCTCCGGTCGCAGTGGCAACGGTCGCCGTCAACCGTGACCGCGCACCCGAGAGGGTCGAGCGCCCACCCGGTGCGCGGTCACGGCGCCCCGTCAGGCCAGCGGCGGCAGCTCCGGCGGCACGGCCGCCGGCCGCGTCTCCAACGCCTCCAGCGCCAGCCGCACCGCCGTGTCCAACTGCGGGTCGCGGCCCGCCACGCGGTCCTGCGGCGTCATCACCACCTCGACGTCCGGGTCGACGCCGTGGTTCTCCACGCCCCACCCGTGCCCGGCGAACCAGGACGCGTACCGGGGCTGCGTGACCACCGTCCCGTCGACCAGGTCGAACTGCATGTCGATCCCGATCACGCCGCCCCACGTCCGCACGCCGACCACCGGACCGATGCCCAGCTCCTTGATGGCCACGTTCACGATGTCGCCGTCGGACCCCGCGAACTCGTCCGCGATCGCCACCACCGGCCCGCGCGGCGCGTCCGCCGGGTAGCTCTCGGACGTCGTGTAGCCGCGCGCCACCGACCAGCCGATGATCTTGCGCGCCAGCTTCTCCACCACCAGCTGCGACGTGTGCCCGCCGCCGTTCTCCCGCACGTCCAGCACGACGGCCTCGCGCGCCAGCTCCACCCGCAGGTCGCGGTGCAGCTGCGCCCAGCCCGCACCCATCATGTCCGGCACGTGCAGGTAGCCGACGCGCCCCTCGGACAGCTCGTGCGTCCGCGCCCGCCGGTCCGCCACCCACGCGTGGTAGCGCAGCGGCTCGTCGTCCGCCAGCGGCACGACCACGACCCGGCGCGGCTCGCCGCCGCCACCCGGCCGCACGGTCAGCTCCACCGGCTTGCCCGCCGTGCCGACCAGCAGCGGCGCGGGCCCGGTCAGCGGGTCGACCACCCGGCCGTCGACGGCGAGGACCGCGTCGCCCGCGCGCACCGCGACGCCGGGCGCGGCCAGCGGCGACCGGGCCGCCGGGTCGGACGTCTCGCCGGGGATCACCCGCGTGACCCGCCACGCGCCCGACTCGTCCCGCTCCAGGTCCGCACCGAGCAGGCCGACCTTGCGCCCGTACGGGCCGCCGCGCGGCATCACGTACGCGTGGGACGTGCCCAGCTCGCCCTGCACCTCCCACAGCAGGTCCACCAGGTCGGAGTAGCTGCCCAGCCGGTCCACCAGCGGCCGGTAGCGGTCCAGCACGCCGGCCCAGTCCACCCCGCCCATGTCGGTGCGCCAGAACAGGTCCCGCATCAGCCGGCCCGCCTCGGCGTAGGACTGCCGCCACTCGGCGGCCCGGTCCACCACGACCCGCACGCGGGACAGGTCGACGTCGATCGAGTCCTGGTCGTCCGCGTCGACCTTCCGGTCCGACGGCACGACCCGCAGGTCCGCGCCGTCCAGCACGACGATCCGCTGCCCGTCGCCGGTCACCGCGAACGCGTCCAGCCCGTCCACCAGCACGTCCGTCCGCGACTTCGCGAGGTCGAACCGCTCCAGCACCGACCGCGGCGCCCGCGCCGACGGCGTCGGCAGGGTGTCGCCGAGGACACCGCGCAACGGGCTCCGCAGCCACAGCAACCCGCCCTTGGCGGCGACCAGCGCCGAGTAGCCCGACGCCGCGACCGGCACCGGCACCAGCCGGTCGGCCAGGCCGTCCAGGTCGACGACGGTGATCGGGTTCTCGTCGTGCTCCTTCTCCTTGTCCTTGTCCTTGTCGTCGTCGCCGACCGGGCGGCCCAGTCGCAGCGGGTCGAACGGCGAGGGCGTCGTCGCCGCCAGCGGCAGCAGGAACGGGCGGCAGCCGGTCGGGAACGACAGGTCGAACACGTGCGCGTCGTACACCGGGTCGAACGTGCGGACCGACAGGAACGCCAGGTACCGGCCGTCCTCGGTGAACGTCGGCGCGAAGTCCGCGAACCGCAGCGGCGTCACGTCCACCACGGACAGGTCGGTCGTGTTCGTCATCCTGATGTGCCGCAACGGGCCCGGTCCGGGGTGGGACCACGCCAGCCAGTTCGAGTCGGGTGAGAAGACCAGGTCGGACACGTGGGGGTTCGCGCCCCGCAGCACCTCGCGCACCTCGCCGGACTCGACCTCGACCAGCAGGAGCCGCCCGTCGTGCGTGGCGACGGCCAGCCGCCTGCCGTCCGGCGCGACCTCCAGCTCCAGCACCCGCCCGAGCTTGCCGACCGCGACGCGGCGCGGGGCGTTGCCCGGCTCGACCCCGCCGACCGGCGCGAACTCCAGCCCCTCCTCGCCGTCGGCGTCGGTCACCCAGACCACGCCGTCGCCGACCACGCGCGGCAGGCGGGCCCGGACGCCGGGCTGCTCGGCCAAAGCTCGCACGGGACCGTCACGGTGGGTCACCCAGTGCACCGTGCCGCGCACCTCGACCACGCTGGCGCGGCCGGTCTTGTCCGGGTGGAAGTCGTCGGGACGCGACGGGACCGGCTGCGGGCGGGTGGCGGTGCGCGGTCCGCCGAGGGAGATGTCGAGCTTGCGCGGCGCGGCGTCCAGGCCGTCGAGCAGCCACAGGTCGCCCGCGAGCTGGTAGACGACCCGCTCACCGTCCGTGGTCGCGCACCGGGCGTAGAACTCCTGCTCGGTGTGGCGGCGCAGGTCGGACCCGTCGGGCAGCACGGAGTAGACGCTGCCGACACCGTCGTGGTCGGACAGGAACGCCAGCCGCCCGCCCACCCACATCGGCGCGTGCAGCGACGAGGTCAGCTCGGGCAGGATGCGGGTGAACTCGCCGTCACCGGTCAGGTCGACCCACAGGCGACCCGCCGAGCCGCCCCGGTACCGCTTCCAGTAGGCCGGGTCCTTGCCGTACATCGAGGTCACGACGACCTCGCCGGACGGCCCGTGGTCGACGTCGCCGACCCAGCCGTAGGGCAGCCGGCGCGGCGGCCCGCCGTCCACGGGCAGCGCGTAGGCCCACCGCCGCGTCCGGGTCGCCTCGCCCGCGGACGTGGTGGCCACGACCTCGCCCTGCCGGGTCCACCCGCGCACGCCGGTCGTCACGCTGCCCCAGTGGGTGAGGCGGGTGGCCTCGCCACCGGCGACGGGCGCGAGGTGCACCTCGGGGGCGCCGTCGCGGCGACTGGCCCAGGCCAGCCGCGTGCCGGACGGGTCGAACCGGGGCGACGACACGGGCGCCTGGTCGGCGGTCACCCGCCAGGCCCGGCCGCCGGCGAGGGGAGCCAGCCACACGTCGTCCTCGGCCACGAAGGTGACCAGGTCGCCGTGCAGGTGGGGGAAACGAAGGTAGGCGGGTTCCGTCACGTGATCGACGTTAGCGCGCCGGGGTGCCGCCGGGGATCAAGCCCGCCCAAGCAGGCGGAGGAAACTCCGGGCGGACGAAGCCGGGAAAACCAGCACCGCCCCGGTCCGATTCTTCGAGTCACGCACCGCGACCCGCTCCCTCAAGTGGGCGACCTCGACGCAGTTCGTCTCGGTCGTGCTGCGGCTGGACTTCCGCCAGGTCGTCACGTCTCCTGCCCTTCCAGGCGCTCAGCACACTTCCGGATCAAGGCCGTGGAGTCCTCGGCGTTGGCCGTCGCGGCCAACAACGTGGGCTTCATGTCGACATAAGCCTGCACGTCCTGGAGCTTGTCGAGCAACAGACTTGAGCGCAGGTGTTCGAGGTGCACCACCGGACTGGTCCGCACCGTCTCCAACATCTCGAAGGACCCGTAGAGGCCCGAGTGCCAACCGCGATCCCCAGGGACCACTCGGATGGTCACGTTCTCCAGCTCGGCCAGCGCGAGCAGGTGACGTGCTTGGGCCGCCATCACCGACCGACCGCCGACCGGCCGGCGCAGGACGAACTCGTCGATGACCGCGAGGTACCGCACCGGGTTCTCGCGGGTGAGCACCTTCTGGCGCTCCAGTCGGAGGCGAAGGCGCTCCTCGGCTTCGGCGTGCGGAAGGCCGCCCTCGGTCATGATCGCGCGGATGTAGTCGGGCGTTTGGAGCAGGCCCGGAACGAGCAACGACGCGACATCGGTGATGGAAACCGACACCCGCTCGTACTCGATCAACGCCTTGAGCTGTTGCGGCAGACCGGAACCGGTGGCCAGCCAGTTCGACCGGGCCGCCTCCCGCGCCAGCGCCAGCAGCTCACGCCGCTTCGAACCCACCACGCCCAGCGCGCCGAGGATCGTGGCCACCTCGGTCTCACCCGCCAGGCGCTCACCGCGCTCGATGCGGCTGAGCATGCTCTTGCTGATCCCGACCTGCTGCTCCAGCTGGATCATGCGCACGCGCTTGGCCTTGCGCAGGTCCCGCAACTCCGCGCCGAGGGTCCGCGCCCGCGCGTTGCTCTCCATGCCGCCAGCCTAGGGCTTCACCCAAACGTGGACTATCGAGAATTCTTAGTCCTTGCCAAGGTTATCTCAGGAATTTCGAGAGGAGTGGACATGCGCAAGCCGACCACGGAGATGCAGTTCTGGGCACGCGTCCTGCGGGACACCAAGATCGAGTGGAGCCTCGACCCGCAGGACGTCGTGCTCGCGATCGGCAACCTGCCGGAGTTCGAGATCGTCGGCACGCCCGAGGCGCTGCGCCGCCTCGTGGACAAGGTGTCCGAGGCCCTGCAAGCCTTCGAGGCCGCTCACGCGGGCCAATAGGCGCGCCAGTCCTCGGCCGTCAACGACGTCACACCGGCCGCCCGTGCCGCCCGCTCCGCCGCCCTCACCCGCGACTCGAACGCCCGCGCCACCGCCCGCAGCTCGCCCTCCGGGTCCTCACCGGCCAGCTTCGCCAGCGCCGCCACCGCGAACAGCGTCGCACCGGTGTCGTCGCCCTCGGGCAGCAGGTCCACCGGGAGCCCGGCGCGGGCCGTCCGCTGCGCCAGCTTCCCGGCCAGCGCCACCGCCGGCTGCCCGGTCGCCACACCGTCCACGCTGGACTCGCGCTGCTTCTCGACCTGCTTCAGCTCCTCCCAGCGGTGCTGCTGGGTGGTCGCGTCGCGGACCGCCGGGTCGTCGCCCCCGAACACGTGGGGGTGCCTGCCGACGAGCTTGCGGACCAGGTCGCCCGCCACCTCGTCGATGCCGAACGGCTCGGCGTGCTCGGCCGCGATCCGCGCGTGGAACAGCACCTGGAGCAGCACGTCGCCCAGCTCCTCGCGCAGCGCGGCCCGGTCGCCGTCCTCGATCGCCTCCAGCAGCTCGTAGGTCTCCTCCACCAGGTACTGGCGCAGCGACTTGTGGTCCTGCTCGGCGTCCCACGGGCACCCGCCGGGCGACCGCAGGCGGTCCATCACCGACACCGCGCCGACCAGCGCGGTGCCCGGCGGGGTGCGCACCACGGCCGCGCCGCCCGCCACCAGCTCACGGGCGTAGGGCTCGTCCAAATCGGTGGTCAGGTAGACGACCGGGCCGTCCACCTCGGTCACGGGTGTCGTGCCCAGGGCGACCCAGTACTCCTGGTCCAGGTCGTCCGAGGCGAACACCGCCGCCGCGGCCCGCAGGGCGGGCAGCGCGGCGGCGGGCAGCACCGGGTCGTGGCGGGAGCCGAGCAGTACGACGGTGTTCGTCACGGGGTACCGGTCACTGCCTGGGCTCGCGGACGAGCGCCTGGAAGCCCGACAGCTCCTTGTCGCTCGCGGCCAGCGCGATCGCCGTCGAGTCCCACACGCCGTAGCGCGGGTTCACGCGGATCTCCGGCTCGCCGGCGAGCCGCTGCACCAGGCGCAGGCCGATCTGCTCCAGCAGCTGGGGCGTCAGCTGCTCGGTGGACGACTCGCCGCTGCTCTTCTTGTCGTCGTCGCGGGCCGTCACGTGCGCCACGATCCACTGCGCGCTGCCGGGGTCCGGCGGGAACGCCACCACGGTGCCCGGCTCCACGCCGAACAGCGGCGAGCCGGCCGCCTGCGGCGAGTCCGCGGAGCTGACCTTCTGCCCGACCTTGGCCAGTTGCTGCCCCTCCGGGCCCTGCGGGCCGGAGCGGACGTACTCGGCCATCTTCGCCGGGTCGGCCGCGACCTGCTTGGCCTTCTCGACGGCGTCGGCGTTGTCCTTGGTGAAGAAGTAGTCGAACGTGACTTCCATCCGGTCCACGTACTTGCGCGCCAGCTCGACCAGCAGGAGCTGGTCCTTGGCCCGCTCGCGGAACGTCGCCGCGTCGTAGACCGTGTTCTGCGAGGCCACCTCGGCGCCGCCCGCGTTCTCCACGGACTCCGACACCGCCTCCTCGGACACGGTGACGCCCTCGCGGAGCGCCGCCCGCTCGATCAGCTCGTGCTGCACGCCCAGGGTCACGAGCTGGCGGGACACCTGGTCGAGCTTGCGCTGCTCGTGCAGCTTCCGGGCCTCGGGCTCCTTCTTCAGCACGGTGTCCAGCCGCTGCTGGACCCGCTCCAGCGGGATCACGGTGTCACCGACGATCGCGGCCGAGCCGACCTGGCTCGGGCCGGCGCCGCAGCCCGCCACCAGCAGTGCGACGGCCGCGCCGACCAGGGTGAAGCGCCTCTGCACAGTCCTCACGGGAGCTAGCCTCTCACGAACCCGTGACGCTGCTCACGGGAGTACCCGCCAAGGATTCGAGGAACCGCGCGCACCAGTCCAGCAGTTCCTGGTCGCGGAGCTGGGGTGCGCCCATTCGGCCGCCGGCCGCTCCCTCCGTCGGCCTCGGCACGGAGACCGTCCGGGTGGCGGGCTTGTGGACGGCCTTCGGGTGCAGCCGGCGCAGCCGCACCAGCTGGGAGTCCTTCAGCTCCAGCGGCGCGAACCGGATGACCTGGCCCTGGACCGCCACCTCCGTCACGCCGTGCGCCCGGCAGGTCTGGCGGAACCGGGCGACCGCGAGCAGCCGCTCCACCGGCAGCGGCGGGGTGCCGTAGCGGTCCTTCAGCTCGTCCCACACCGCGCGCAGCGCCGCCTCGTCGCCCGCCGCCGCGATCTTCCGGTACGCCTCCAGCCGCAGCCGCTCGCCGGGCACGTAGTCGTGCGGGATGTGCGCGTCCACCGGCAGGTCGACGCGGACCTCGGCCAGCTCCTCCTCGCCCTCGGCCTCCGCGCCCGCGTGCCGCCGGAACGCCTCCACGGCCTCGCCGACCAGCCGGACGTACAGGTCGAACCCGACGCCCGCGATGTGCCCGGACTGCTCCGCGCCGAGGATGTTGCCCGCGCCCCGGATCTCCAGGTCCTTCATCGCGACCGCCATGCCCGCGCCCAGCTCGGTGTTCTGCGCGATGGTGGCGAGCCGGTCGTGCGCGGTCTCGGTCAGCGGGGACTCCGGCGGGTACAGGAAGTAGGCGTAGCCGCGTTCGCGGCCCCGGCCGACCCGACCGCGCAGCTGGTGCAGCTGGGACAGCCCGAGCAGGTCGCCGCGCTCCACGATGAGCGTGTTGGCGTTGGAGATGTCCAGGCCGGTCTCGACGATCGTCGTGCACACCAGCACGTCGTACTCGCGTTCCCAGAAGCCCTGGATGATCTTCTCCAGCTTGTCCTCGTTCATCTGGCCGTGCGCGGTGACCACGCGGGCCTCCGGCACCAGCTCGCGGATGCGGCGGGCGGCCTTCTCGATGGTCGACACCCGGTTGTGCACGTAGAACACCTGGCCGTCGCGCAGCAGCTCGCGGCGGATGGCCGCGGCGACCTGCTTGTCGTCGTACGCGCCGACGTAGGTCAGGATCGGGTGCCGCTCCTCGGGCGGGGTGAGGATCGTGGACATCTCCCGGATGCCCGCGAGCGACATCTCCAGCGTGCGCGGGATGGGCGTCGCGGACATGGTGAGCACGTCGACGTGCGTGCGCAGCGCCTTGATGTGCTCCTTGTGCTCGACGCCGAACCGCTGCTCCTCGTCCACGATCACCAGGCCGAGGTCCTTGTAGCGCAGGCCCTTCTGTAGCAGCCGGTGCGTGCCGATGACGACGTCGACCTCGCCGTCGGCGAGACCGGCGACGACCTGCTCGGCCTCCGCCGGGTCGGTGAACCGGGACAGGCCCTTGACGTTGACCGGGAACGCCCGCATCCGCTCCTGGAAGGTGTTCAGGTGCTGCTGGGCGAGCAGGGTCGTCGGCACCAGCACCACGACCTGCTTGCCGTCCTGCACCGCCTTGAACGCGGCGCGCACGGCGATCTCCGTCTTGCCGTAGCCGACGTCGCCGCAGATCACCCGGTCCATCGGGACCGTGCGCTCCATGTCGGCCTTCACCTCGTCGATCGCCGCCATCTGGTCGACGGTCTCGGTGAACGGGAAGGCGTCCTCCAGCTCGCGCTGCCACGGGGTGTCCGGCGCGAACGCGTGGCCGGGCGCGGCCTGGCGGGCGGCGTAGAGCTGCACCAGCTCGGCCGCGATCTGCTTGACCGCCTTGCGCGCCTTGGCCTTGGTGTTCTTCCAGTCGCTGCCGCCGAGCCGGTTCAGCGTGGGCAGCTCGCCGCCGACGTACCGCGACACCTCGTCGAGCTGGTCGGTCGGCACGAACAGCCGGTCGCCGGGCTGGCCGCGCTTGGACGAGGCGTACTCCAGCACCAGGTACTCGCGGGTCGTGGTGGAGCCGGTGGTGTCCTTGGTGGTGCGCTGCGCCATCTCGACGTACTTGCCGATGCCGTGCTGCTCGTGCACGACGAAGTCGCCGGGCCGCAGCGCCAGCGGGTCCACCGCGTTGCGGCGGCGCGACGGCATCCGGCGCATGTCCTTCGTGGACGTCCCGCCGCGCCCGCCGGTCAGGTCGGTCTCGGTGAGCACCACGAGCGCGAGGTCCGGCAGCGCGAACCCGTCCTCCAGCGCGCCCCGCACCACCGTGACCGCGCCCGCGCGGGGCGGTTCGACCAGGGTCTCGGCCGGCACGGCGGGCACCTCGGACTCCGCCAGCTGCTCGACGGCCCGTTGCGCCGTGCCCGCGCCGGGCACCACCAGGACCGCCGTGCCGCCGGCGGCGGTGTGCGCGCGCAGGTCGGCGAACGCCCGGTCGATGTCGCCCTGGTAAGCCTCGACGCGCTGGAACTCCAGCCGCACGACGTCGGAGTCCTCGGTGGTCAACTGGCTCAGCGTCCACCACGGGCGGCCCTTGGCCCTGGCGGCGTCCGCCACGTCGGCCAGGCTGCGGTAGGCGGACGCGCCGAGGTCGATGGGCGCCTTGCCGCCGCCGGCCGCCGCCATCCAGGACGCCTCCAGGAACTCCTGGCCGGTGCGCACGAGGTCGTGGGCGCGGGCGCGGATCTTCTCGGGGTCGTTGAGGACGACGTGCGTGCCGTCCGGGACGACGTCGGTGAGCAGTTGCAGCTCGCCCTCGCACAGCGCCGGGATCAGCGCCTCCATGCCCTCGGACGGGATGCCGCTCGCGATCTTCTCCAGCATCTCGGCGAGCTGGGCGTCCGACTCGTGCGCGACGGCCAGCTCGGCGGCCCGCTCCTTCACCCGGTCGGTGAGCAGCAGCTCCCGGCACGGCGGCGCGGTGAACCCGCTCACCTCGCGGGGCAGCGACCGCTGGTCGGCCACCGAGAACGGCCGGATCTCGCTGACCTCGTCGCCCCAGAACTCGACCCGCAGCGGGTGCTCGGCCGTGGGCGGGAAGACGTCGAGGATGCCGCCCCGGACGGCGAACTCGCCGCGCTTCTCCACCATGTCCACGCGGACGTAGGCGAGCTGGGCGAGGTGGGTGAGCAGCTGCTCGAAGTCGTGCTCGCCGCCGACCTCCAGGTCGACCGGCACGAGGTCGCCGAGGCCGGGCGCCATCGGCTGGATGAGGCTGCGCACGGTCGCCACGACGACCCGCAGCGGGTTGTCGCCGGGGTGCCGCAGCCGGCGCAGCACCTGGAGCCGGGCGCCCACCGTGTCGGCGCGCGGCGACAGGCGCTCGTGCGGCAGCGTCTCCCAGCTGGGGAAGATCGCCACCGCGTCGTGGCCGATGAGGTCGCACAGCACGTTGGTCAGCTCGTCCGCCTCCCGCCCGGTGGCGGTGACGGCCAGCACGGGTGTCTCGCGCGCCAGGGCGGCGGCGACCAGTGGCCGCGCGGCGGGCGCGCCCTCCAGCTCCAGCGACGGCACGCCGAGGGAGTCGACGAGGGCGCTGAGCGCTTTATCGGACAGGACGGCGGTCAGCAGGCCGGAAAGCGGGCCGGGCTGGGGCATTTGAGTGGCTCCCGGAGGCAACGACGACAGACCCCTGCCTGGGACCTGTGCCCACCGGAAGGGGTGCTCGGCCACCAGCCTACGGGCACCCCCCGGTGGTCCGCGCGCGGATTAGCCGCTCGACCGGGACGCCCCGCGTCGGGGGCGGAGCGCGGGCGGCGACCCCGGAGGCCACTCGAACGGCCGGGCCGGCGGGGGCACGCGCCCCCGCCGGGCTTGGCATCCTGGGTGGATGCGCCGGGTTGTCGGGTTCGCCGCCGTGTTGCTGCTCACCGCCTGCTCGAACGCCCCGTCCGGCGGCACCGCGCCCGACGCCGGTCCGCCGGGCGCGATCCGGGTCGAGGTGGTCGCGACCGGGCTGACGCACCCCTGGGAGGTCGGCTTCCTGCCCGACGGGCGGCTGCTGGTCACCGAGCGGCCGGGCCGGCTCGCGCTGGTCGACCGGGGCCGCCGGACCGAGGTGCGGGCCGACCTCGGCGACGTCGTGGCGCGCGGCGAGGGCGGGCTGATGGGCCTGGTGGTGCACCCGGACTTCGCGAGCACCCGGCGCTTCACCACGTGCCACAACACCGCGCGGGACGTGCGGCTGGTGACCTGGGAGCTGACCGGCGCGGAGGCCGCGCGCGTGCGGGACCCGCTCCGGGGCGGGCTCCCGGCCAACCCGAGCGGGCGGCACTCGGGCTGCCGGCTCGCCCTGGCCGCGAACGGCAAGCTGCTCGTCGGCACCGGCGACACGGCCCGGCCGGAGGTCGCCCAGGACCGCGGCAGCCTCGGCGGCAAGGTGCTCGAACTCGACCTCGCGACCGGCGAGGGCGGCGTGCTGACCCGCGGCCACCGCAACGTCCAGGGCATCGCGGTCCGCTCGGACGGGCTGGTGCTCACCGCCGAGCACGGCCCCGACGTGGACGACGAGGTGAACGTCCTCAAGCCCGGCGCCAACTACGGGTGGGACCCGTCGCGGGGCGGCACGGTCGACCACTACGACGAGGACGTGCCCATGACCGACCTGGGGCGCTTCCCGGACGCCGTGCCCGCGGTGTGGTCGTCCGGCAGCCCGACCGAGGCCGTCTGCGACGCGGTCTTCCTCGAAGGCGAGGAGTGGGGCGACCTGAACGGCGTCCTGGCCGTCACCGCGCTCAAGGGCGCGAAGGTGCTGCTGTTCACCGTCACGGCGGAGGGCGGTGTGCACTCCGTGTCGGTGCCGGAGCAGCTCGACGGCACGCACGGGCGGCTGCGGGGCGCGGCGCTCGGACCGGACAACGCCCTCTACCTGACCACGTCCAACGGCGCCGACGACAAGGTGCTCAAGGTGACCCGCGGCTGAGCACGCTCAGCCGCGGGTGCGCAGGCGGGGCTTGTGGTCCATGTGGGACAAGCCCTTCCAGGCCAGGTTCACCAGGTGCGCGGCGACCTCGTCCTTCTTCGGCTTGCGCACCTCCAGCCACCACTGGCCGGTCAGCGCGACCATGCCCACCAGCGCCTGGCTGTAGAGCGCCGCGAGCTTGCGGTCGTAGCCCTGCCGCGAGAAGTGCAGGCCCAGGATCGACTCGACCTGCGACGCGATGTCGTTGAGCAGCGACGAGAACGTGCCGGTCGACGAGGCCACCGGCGAGTCGCGCACGAGGATCCGGAACCCGTCCGTCGAACCCTCGATGTAGTCCAGCAGCGCGCACGCGGCCTGCTCCAGCAGTTCGCGCGGGTGCCCGCCGGACAGGGCGTTGACGATGTGGTCCATCAGGTGCTGCATCTCGCGGTCCACCACGACCGCGTAGATGCCTTCCTTGCCGCCGAAGTGCTCGTAGACCACGGGCTTGGACACACCGGCCCGGTGCGCGATCTCCTCGATCGAGGTGACCTCGAAACCCTTCTCCGCGAACAGCGCCCGAGCGACGTCCAGCAGCTGCTCGCGCCGTTCCTTCCCGGTCATCCGCACGCGCGGGACCGGGGTGTCGCCCGCGCGCCGTCGTCCCGCCATCCCGGTCACCCTAAACACCCGCCCCTCGCCGAGTGGGCGAGGGGCGGGTCAAGGGCTACTTCTTCGCGCTGATCCGGGCGAGGCGCTGCGCGTTGGGCCAGCGCACGTCGCGCGCCCAGCCGAGCTTCTCGAACAGCCAGATCAACCGCGCGGAGGTGTCGATCTGGCCGCGCTTCACGCCGTGCCGCGCGCAGGTCGGGTCGGCGTGGTGCAGGTTGTGCCACGACTCGCCGAACGACAGGATCGCCAGCGCCCACACGTTGGCGGAGCGGTCGCGCGCCGCGAACGGGCGGTCGCCGACCATGTGGCAGATCGAGTTGACCGACCAGGTGACGTGGTGCAGGAAGGCGACGCGCACCAGGCCCGCCCAGAAGAACGCGGACAGCGCGCCCGCCCACGACATGGTGATCAGGCCGCCCAGCGCGGCGGGCGCGAGCAGGCTGATCGTGGTCCAC
Organism: Saccharothrix australiensis; assembly: GCF_003634935.1. NCBI lineage: Bacteria > Bacillati > Actinomycetota > Actinomycetes > Pseudonocardiales > Pseudonocardiaceae > Saccharothrix > Saccharothrix australiensis. The sequence continues at coordinate 1,054,782 of NZ_RBXO01000001.1, read as the reverse complement.
AGCCAGAACAGCTTGTCGACCTTGACGAGGTCCTCGTCGGCCAGCAGGTCGGGCGCGAACCGCTGCGCGTTGGTCTTGTCCCGCTCGAACAGCCAGCCCATGTGGGCGTGCCAGAAGCCCTTGGCCAGGGCGACGGGGCCGGAGCCGAACAGCCACGGCGAGTGCGGGTCGCCCTCGCGGTCGGAGAACGCGTGGTGGCGGCGGTGGTCGGCGACCCAGACGATCACCGGGCCCTGGAGCGCCATGCTGCCCGCGATGGCGAGCGCGATCTTGAGCGCCCGGTTGGCCTTGAACGAGCCGTGCGTGAAGTACCGGTGGTAGCCGATGGTCACGCCCAGGCCGGACAGGTAGTAGAAGGCGACGAACAGCGCCACGTCCAGCCAGCCCAGCCCCCAGCCCCAGGCGAACGGCACCGCCGCGATCAGCGCCAGGAACGGCACGATGACGAACACGTAGACGCCCAATTGCTCCACGTGGCCGCGCCGGCCGTCGGTCAGCGGCTTCGGTCCTTTGTCCGGACCGGGCGGTGTGGGCCTGCTCTCCAGGGTGCTGGTCATACGTGTACCTCTTGGTTGTTCGGGGGCTACCTACGGAACCGTAACTTACGGCAGCGTAAGTTAGGTCAACCTCGTCCCGCCATAGCCGCGCGGAAACTCATGGCGTGTTCTCAGGAACGCGGACGTGACGCCAGCGTGCGCCGCGGCAGGCCCCGCACCGGGCTCGGTACGGCCGCCGTCGGCACCGGTTCGGGGTGGCGCCGAGCCCGGTCGGCACGACGTCGCCGCTGGTCGGGCGGGCACCGGTGGCCGGCGACGCGGGCGCGTCGCCCCTCGGGCGGCGGCCGGGCCCGACCGCCCGGACTCCCCCGTGAGTTTCACCGGAACGGGCGAACGGCGGGCGGTGTCGAGAGGAGTCCCGGATCACCCTGTGGCCGCGGACACGGGTTCGCGCCCCCGTCGCCCTCGTCGTCCGCGCTCGGACGCCACCCGGCGCCTCGCGCACCGAGTCGACGCCGACCCCCGTCGCCCGCGCGCGTCGGAAGCCACCCGCCGCCGGGCGGCCGGGGTCGTGGCGTCGTGTGCGGTTCCCGCCGAGCACCCCATCCGGGTACCCGCGCGCCCGGCGGACTACCGGGCGGGGCGCGACCTCGCCGCATCGGGCGAGCGCCCCGAGCGCGCCGTCACAGCGCGTGGCGGAACGGCGGGGGCGCCGGACGCGGTCTTCACCCCCGCCGGGCACACCCGGCGCCACGACCGGGGCCGGTCTCCCGTCGGGCCGATCCCCGCGCGGGCGCGCGCACGCTCGCGCGTGCCCGCCGGGCACCCGGACGGACTCGCCGCGACCTGCGGAAACACGCAGCGTCATGATCGGGTGACCGTCGGATTTCCGCCAGTTGTGCGGTCGTGCTGACCTTCGGGGAGCAGTCGTGACAACATGTGTTCGCGCGGCAGAGGGAGACCTCCGCCCGTTCCGCCATGGTGTAAAGGCAGCACCTCGGATTTTGGTTCCGATGGTCCAGGTTCGAATCCTGGTGGCGGAGCGAGAACGGCCGAGTCCTACCGGTCCCGGCCGCCTCGCGTCTGCCTGGGGGGTGAGAGTCGCTGCACGGGGAAGCGGTCGACGAGCAGGGCAACGTGGCGCCGGCGCTCCACGAGATGTCCGACGCGTGGCTGGTCGGCCGCGCGAGCGAGCTCGTGGCCGTGGCCCAGAGCAGCCACCTCTCCGACCAGCTCGACGCGTGCCACGCGGTGGACGAGCTGCTCGCCGAGGCGCAGGCCCGCGGCGAGCCGCGCATCGTCGGCCAGCTCCTGCGCGCGGCGGCCGTGGTCCGGCTGGTCACGCCCGGCCTGGTGGACCTGTCCGACACCATGCTCGACGAGCTGCTCGCGCACACCCGGCGGCACGGCCTGGTCGTGCTGGAGGCCGAGGCGCACGCCCTGCGCGGGCGGCGCTACCTGCTCGGCGGGTACGAGGACCGGGCGCTGACCGAGGTCGCCAGCGGCCTGGCCATGCTGGAGGAGGACCTCACCCCGGACCCGATGCTGGACAAGCGCACCTGGGACCGGATGCTGGCCAGCGCGCTCCAGACCACCGGGCTGGTGCTCACCCAGCTGGGCGTCTACGAGATGGCCGACGCGGTGCTGGCCAGGGCGCACAACGCGATCCGCGACAGCGCCGGGCCGCACCTGATCTACCTCCACCTGTCCAACCGGGCCCGGATGCTGATCGGCTGGGGCCTGCGGCTGGAGCGGGTGGGCAACGTGGAGGAGGCCGCGGCCAAGTTCTCGACCGCCGCCGCCATCTCCGAGGCCGTCGAGGGCCCGTTCCGCGAGTCGCTGCACCCCGGCCGCCGCGACCGGTCGGCCGCCGAGCAGGTGCCGATCATCGGCGCGTCGCACGCGCTGGCCAAGCCCGGCCCGGAGCACATCGCGCCGCTGTGGCGGCTGCGCGAGCTGGCCATGTACGCCCGCGAGCTGATCATCGTGTCCATCGCGCTGTCCCGGTGCCTCGAGCTGGAGGAGCTGCCCCAGCAGGCGCTCCAGGTGCTCGCCGACGCCCGCACCAGGCTGGCGAACGACACGTCCGAGCCGACGCTGATGCTGTGCCTGGTGCGCGAGTACGCGAAGCTGTCCGGCCCGCACGGCGAGCACACCATCTCGGCGCTCCAGAGCTACGCCGACGCGCTGGAGGTCGAGCTGTGGCAGATGCAGGAGGCGCGCACCGCCACCCTCGTCACCCGGCGCGACCACGAACGGCTGACCCGCGCGCACGGCGCGATCGCGCAGCAGGCGCTCCAGGACCCGCTGACCGGGCTGCCCAACCGGCGGGCGCTCGACGACCGGCTCGGCGCGCTGATCAGCGCGCAGACCCACCCGATGGCGATCGCGCTGGTCGACCTGGACGGGTTCAAGGTGGTCAACGACAAGCACTCGCACGCGGAGGGTGACGACGTCCTTCGGGTGATTGCGAGCACACTCCGGCAGGCCCTGCGCGGCGACGACCTGGTCGCCCGGTACGGCGGCGACGAGTTCGTCGTGCTGCTGCCCGGCGCGCCCCTCTACGCCGCCGAGGCGGCCCTCGCCCGAGCCGTGGAAGCCGTGGCGGACCTGCCTTCCGACCTCTCCCGCGGCGTCACCCTCTCGGTGGGCGTGATCTCGGTGCGCCCCCGCGAGGCGGCCCACCAAGCCCTCGCCCGAGCCGACTCCGCGATGTACCTGGCGAAGCGCAGAGGTGGCTGCCAGGTTGCCGCCGTGCAAGGCGAGCGGTCCTCGGAGGCTTAGTATCAACACCTGGCGGGAGCCAGGGCTTTCCCGCTGGCAGACACGCACCGAGAGCCACCTAGGGAGAGCGCTGATGCTTGAGGGTGTTCCCACCCCGATCAGCACGATCGTCCTCGCGGCGGGGGAAGGGACCCGCATGCGGTCAGCCACCCCCAAGGTGTTGCACCGGATCGCCGGTCGCTCCCTCGTGGAGCACGCGGTCCGCGCCGCCGCCGGGACCGATCCGGACCACCTGGCCGTCGTCGTCGGGCACGGTCGTGCCGCGGTGACCCAACACCTCGACACCCTGTCCGCCGCGCTGGACCGCAAGGTCACCGTGGCGGTGCAGGAGCAGCAGCACGGCACGGGGCACGCGGTGGGCTGCGGCCTCGCCGAACTGCCCGCCGACCTCGGTGGCACGGTCGTCGTCACCTACGGTGACACACCCCTGCTGGACGCCGCGACGCTGACCGCGCTGCTCACCGAGCACGGCGCGGCGGGCAACGCGGTGACCGTCCTGACCGCGGTGGTCGCCGACCCGACCGGGTACGGGCGGATCATCCGCTCCGCGTCCGGCGCGGTCGAGGGCATCGTCGAGCAGAAGGACGCCTCCCCGGAGCAGCGGGCCATCACGGAGATCAACTCGGGCGTGTACGCGTTCGACGCGGCGGTCCTGCGGGACGCGCTGGCGCGGATCTCGACCGACAACTCGCAGGGCGAGCTGTACCTGACCGACGTGCCGGCCATCGCGCACGCCGACGGCAGGCGGGTCGGCGCGCTCGTGGCCACCGACCCGTGGCTGGTCGAGGGCGTCAACGACCGGGTGCAGCTCGCGCGGCTCGGCGCCGAGCTGAACCGCCGGATCGTCGAGCGGTGGATGCGCGAGGGCGTGACCGTGGTCGACCCGGCCACCACGTGGCTGGACGCGGACGTCCGGCTCGGCCGGGACGCGCGGGTCGAGCCGGGCGTGCAGCTGCGCGACGGCACGGTCGTCGGCGAGGGCGCGGTCGTCGGGCCGGACACGACGCTGCACGCGTGCTCGGTCGGGGCGAACGCGACCGTCGTGCGCACCCACGGCACCGGCGCGGAGATCGGGGCGGGCGCGTCCGTGGGCCCGTTCGCCTACCTGCGGCCGGGCACCCGGCTGGGCGCGGACGGCAAGGTCGGCGCGTTCGTCGAGGTGAAGAACTCCGACATCGGGACCGGCAGCAAGGTCCCCCACCTGAGCTACATCGGCGACACCACCATCGGTGAGCACTCCAACATCGGCGCCGCCAGCGTGACCGTGAACTACGACGGCGTGCGCAAGCACCGCACCGTCATCGGGTCCCACGCGCGGACCGGCTCCGACAACATGTTCGTCGCACCCGTCACCGTCGGGGACGGCGCGTACACCGGCGCCGGGACCGTCGTGCGCCGGGACGTCCCGCCGGGCGCGCTCGCCGTGTCCGGCGGTCCCCAGCGCAACCTGGAGGGGTGGGTCGTGCAGCGCAGGCCGGGCACCCCGGCCGCCGAGGCGGCTCAGCGGGCGCTGGCGGCGCAGAATGCCGACACCACAGAGGAAGGGCGCCGACCGTGAACCCCACCATGCCCGGAACGCCGAAGAAGAACCTGATGCTCTTCGGCGGACGCGCCTACCCCGAGCTGACCGAGCAGGTGGCCAAGCACCTCAACGTGTCGGTCACGCCCCAGTCGGCCTACGACTTCGCCAACGGCGAGATCTTCGTCCGGTTCGAGGAGTCGGTGCGCGGCTGCGACGCGTTCGTCATCCAGTCGCACTGCGCGCCCATCAACCAGTGGCTGATGGAGCAGCTGATCATGGTCGACGCGCTGAAGCGGGCCTCCGCGAAGCGCATCACCGTGATCATGCCGTTCTACCCGTACGCGCGGCAGGACAAGAAGCACCGGGGCCGCGAGCCGATCTCGGCCCGGCTGGTGGCCGACCTGTTCAAGACCGCGGGCGCGGACCGCCTGGTCGCCGTCGACCTGCACACGGCGCAGATCCAGGGCTTCTTCGACGGCCCGGTGGACCACCTGTGGGCGATGCCGCTGCTGGCGGACCACATCCGGCACAAGTACGCGGGCCAGGAGCTGACCGTCGTGTCGCCGGACGCCGGCCGCACCAAGCTGGCGGAGAAGTGGGCCGACACGCTGGGCGGCACGCCGATCGCGTTCATCCACAAGACCCGCGACCCGCTCCGGCCGAACGAGGTCGTGGCGAACCGGGTGGTCGGCCAGGTCAAGGACCGGCTGTGCGTCGTCATCGACGACATGATCGACACCGGCGGCACGATCACCAAGGCCGTGGAGCAGCTGCTGGCCGAGGGCGCGTCGGACGTGGTCATCGCCGCCACCCACCCGGTGCTGTCCGGACCGGCGGTGGAGCGGTTGCGGGAGTGCGGCGCGCGGGAGGTCGTGTTCACCGACACCCTGCCGATCCCGGCGGACAAGCGGTTCGACGCGATGACCGTGCTGCCGATCGCGCCGCTGCTGGCGCGGGTGATCCAGGAAGTGTTCGAGGACGGCTCGGTGACCAGCCTGTTCGACGGCAACGCCTGAAACCGCCGTCCACCGGCCGCCCGTGCGGGATGATCGGCCGGTGGCGGGAGACGAGCGCACGGCCGGCGCGTCCGAGCGGGACGCGCCGGCCGTCGTCGTCCCGGGTGTAGTCAGCCCCGGTGTCGCCGGCCCCGGTGTCGTCAACTCCGTGACCGGCCCGGTGCACGGGAACGTCGTGCAGTTCCGGGACCTCGTGGTGACCGGCGGCCCGGTCCGGTCCCACTACGCGCGCCAGGTGCGCCGGATCGCGCCCGCCGAGCTGGTCGGCCGGGACGCGGAGCTGCGCGAGCTGGCCGATTCCTGCGTCGGCGGCCCGGCGTACCGGTGGTGGCGCGCCCCCGCGTGGTCGGGCAAGTCGGCGCTCGCGTCGTGGTTCGCCCTGCACCCGCCGCCCGGCGTGCGGGTGGTGTCGTTCTTCGTCACCGCCCGCCTGGCGGGTCAGGACGACCGCGCCGCGTTCGTGGACAACGTGCTGGAGCAGCTGATCGACCTGCTGGGCCGGGAGCCGCCGCCGCTGCTCACCGCGACGAACCGGGAGGCCCACCTGCTGGGCCTGCTGGCCGAGGCGGCCCGTGCCTGCCTGCACCGGGGCGAGCACCTGGTGCTGCTGGTCGACGGCCTGGACGAGGACCGGGGCGTCACCACCGGGCGTGACGCGCACAGCATCGCCGCGCTCCTGCCGCACTCGCTGCCCGCCGGGCTGAAGGTCGTGGTGACCGGGCGTCCCGACCCGCCCCTGCCCGACGACGTGCCCGACGACCACCCGCTGCGCGACCCCGCCGTGGTCCGCCCGCTCAGCCCGTCGCCGAGGGCGCAGGCCAGGCGCGTGGACATGGAGCGCGACCTGAGGGGCCTGCTGCACGGCACGCCCGTCGAGCAGGACCTGCTGGGGCTGCTCACGGCGGCGGGCGGCGGCCTGGCGGCGCGGGACCTGGCCGAGCTGACCGGTGAGTCGCCCTGGTCGGTGGCCGACCACCTGAAGACCGTCACCGCCCGCAGCTTCTCCCGGCGGGGCAGCCGCCACCGGCCGGGCGAGGACCCCGACGTGTACGTGCTCGGGCACGAGGAGCTGCACGTCACGGCGGTCGAGATGCTGGGGCGTCGACTGGAGGGCTACCGGGACCGCCTGCACGCGTGGGCGGACGCCCACCGCGACCGGGGCTGGCCCGAGGACACCCCCGAGTACCTGCTGGCCGGGTACCACGCGGTGCTCGCCGCGACCGGCGACGTGCCGCGGCTGGTCGCGTGCGGCACGGACCCGGCGCGCCACGACCGGCTGCTGGAGCGGTCCGGCGGCGACACGGCGGCGCTGGCCGAGATCGGCGCGGCGCAGCGCGCGCTGCTCGCCGAACCGCTGCCCGACCTGGTCGCCCTGGCCCGCCTCGCCGTCCACCGGGACCGCCTGACCGGCCGCAACACCGACCTGCCGCACGACCTGCCCGCGCTGTGGGCGGCGCTGGGGCACGCCGACCGCGCCCGTGCCCTCGCCGGCGCGCTGCCTGCCCCGGCGCGGGCCGCCGCGCTGGAACTGGTCGTGGTGGCGGCGCTCGGGCTGGGCGACCACGACCTGGCCTCGGCGGTCGCGGCGGGCATCGACGAGCCCGACCACCGGGTGCGCGCCGAGGCACGTGTCCGGGAGTCGCTGTTCGAGGTCGGCGACCTCGCGCGGGCACGCGCGTCGACCGAGGAGGCGGCGCGAACCGCCGGCACGGGCCTCGCCCGGATGCACGTCGCCGCGTCCTGGGTCGCCCTCGGCGAACTCGACCGGGCGGAACGCGTGATCGGCCGGATCACCGACACCCGGCTGCGGGGCAGGTGCACCCTGGTCGTCGTCCGCGCGTTGGTCGCCGCCGGCGACCTGGAGCGGGCGCTGTCCACCGGGCAGGCCATCGCCTACCCGCTGGCGCGCGACACGGCGGTGCAGGCCGTCTTGGCCGCGTCGATCCGCCGGGGCGACCTCGCGACCGGCCGCGACCTGGCCGAGCGGATCGCCGACCCGACGCTGCGCGCCGGCGCGCTCGCCCGGCTGGTCCACGCGGCCCCTGATCGCCCGGAGGGTCGCGAACTGCTCTCCCGTGCCGTGGCCACGCTCGACCCGCCCCGCCACGCCGGGTGGCGGCACGAGCGGATGGACGCGGCGCTGGCCCGGCTGTGGGTGGTGGACGCCGCGCTCGCGCTCGGCGACCTGCCAGGGGCCGAGCGCCTGGCCGAGGGCATCGAGGAGGTCCGCCACCGGGCGCGGGCCATCCACTCGTTGGTCCGCGCGGCGCACGCGGTGCGGGACCGGGAGCGCGCCGCGCGGTTGCTGGACGAGGCGGAAGCGCTGGTGGACTTCAGCGACGACGACTTCGTCCGCCAAGGTCAGGCGCTGGCGTGGCTGCTCCGGGCCGCGCGGCTCGCGGGACTGGCGGACCACGTGGACCGGTTGCTGTTCGCGGCCCAGTGGTCGGTGCGGTGGTCCGACGACCCGGGCGCGGCGTCGGCGGCGATCACGGCCGTCGCGATCGCCACCGGCACGCTGGGCGTGCTGCCGATCGGCGATGGCTCCGAATCCACCCGTTCGCGTGATGTGGTGACCGCGCACGCGGCTCGCGTGGCGCTGCGGGAGGGTGCGGTGGACCGAGCGCACGACCTCGCCGACTCCGTGATCGAGGCCAAGACCCGGTACCGGACCCGGGCGGCGCTGGCGCGGGACTCCCTGGCGCGCGGCGAGCGCGAGCAGGCGGGGGCACTGGTCCGCCGCGCCGAGGAGGTCGCCCGGACGAACACGGGCGCTCCGGTGCTGGACGGGCTGCGGGCGGCGGTGGTCGACGTGCTGGCCACGACGGACCTGCCCGCGGCGACGGCGCTCACGTCGAAGATCAGCACACCGCCGCACCGGGTACGGGCCACGCGGCGGTTGATCGACGCCCTCGTGCGCGACGGCGACCACGACCGGGCACGGCCGCTGCTCGCCGACGCGATCGACCGGGCATCGCTCCTCACCGGCCACTCCCGGCGCGACGACGCCCTCCTCGCGCTCGTCGACGCCGCGGCGGGGACCGACCACGTCGATCTGCTCTGGTCGGCGGTGGAGCTGATCAGCCGGCCGCTGCCGCGGTACCGCGCCTTCTCACGACTGGTAGCGCAGACCGGTCGGGGGTCGCGGCCCGACCTCCTGCACGGGGGTGGTGAATGGGCACTCCTGTGGGCGGTGCGCGTCCTGAGCGACCGAGGTGAGGCGGACCGGGCGGAGGAGGTGGCGGCCTCGCTCCGCGAACCCGAGACGCGCGTCGAGGCGTACCGGCTCCTGGTCGCGGCGGCGGTGGCGGCCGGTGACCTGGACCGGGCGCGGCGGTTGTCGCTCGCCGCCGAGGAGTGGTGGCTGCGGGGGCACGGGGTCGGCGAGGTCGTGCGGGCGGCACTGGCGGGCGATCGGGTGCGTGCCGACGCCCTGATCGCCGAGTGCGCGCGGGACGGCTGGCGCGCCACCGACCCGTGGCCCGTCGTGGACGCGCTGCTGGCCGCCGGCCTGGCCGACGAGGCCGAGGCGCTGGTCCGGTCCGTGGTGGACGCCGACCAGCGCCGGCGGTTGACGATCCGGCTGGCCACGAGCGCCGTCCGCGCCGGCGACCTCCCGCGTGCCGAGGCGCTGGCCGCCGAGGTCGCCGACGACCCGCGCCGCGAGCACCTGCTCCCGCTGATCGGGAGCCTCGCGTCGGTGCCGCGCGGAGCGGCGCTCCGGGTGCTGCGCGCACTCCGGCACGACGACTTCCCCGACCGGCCACCCTGGATCGCGGCGGCCATCGCGCTGGGCGACCTGGCGGAGGCCGAACGGCTGATCGGGGGCAGGTGGTCGGCGGCGGCCCACGAGCTGTGCGTCGCCGCCGCAGGCGCCGGCGACGCCGACCTCGCCGGCCGGGTCGTGGACCGGTTCACCCCGCGCCGCGCCGCCGACCTGCGCCGGCTGCTGCCCGGCCTCCCGCCCGGCCCCGCGCGCCGGCTGCGGGCCCGCGCCCTGGTCGCACCGGGGTGGGACGACCTGGTCGGCGCGGTGTGCCGGGACGCGCCCGAGGTGCTCGACGCGCTGCTCGGCGAGCTGCACACCATCGGGGCCAACCCCGATTAGGCGGCGACTCCGGTCCGGCCTACACTGTTCAGGTTGCCTCGGCGAGGGCGAGCATCACGCTCGGCGTGATCGACGCGGCGGTTGTGATGCCGCGCGTGTTCACCCTCCGCGCCGCCCGCCGTCGCAGGCCAGCACCCCGCTCAGCCCCGCCCGACGTATCAAGGCCAGACCGTTAGGAGAGCCCCACCGTGTCCGAGGTCCGTCTCGCCGCAGAGGAGCGCACCGAGTTCGGCAAGGGCGCAGCCCGCCGCACCCGTCGTGCCGGCAAGATTCCCGCGGTGCTCTACGGCCACGGTTCCGACCCGAAGCACCTGGCCCTGCCGGCGCTCGAGTTCGCCCGTGTCGTCCGCGAGCACGGTCACAACGCAGTTCTCACGCTGGACATCGACTCCACCAGCGAACTCGCGCTGACCAAGACCGTCACCACCCACCCCATCAAGAACTACATCGAGCACGTCGACCTGCTGCTCGTGCAGCGGGGCGAGAAGGTCACCGTCGACGTGCCCGTCATCGTCGTCGGTGAGCCCGGCCCCGGTGTCCTGGTCACCCAGGACCTGACCACCATCCAGCTGGAGGCCGAGGCGCTGCACATCCCGGAGCAGGTCGAGGTGTCGGTCGCCGGTGTCGCGGCGGGCACCCAGATCCACGCCTCGGACCTGACGCTGCCCACCGGCGCCTCGCTGGTGACCGACGCCGACGCGCTGGTCGTCGCCGTCAACGCCGCCCCGACCGCCGCCGAGATGGACGGTGGCGAGGGCGAGGCCGCGGGCACCGAGGCCACCGAAGAGAGCTGAGCCCTATCACGTCGGGCTGGTCGAACGGCACGCCTCCCCCGCCTCCGGGCTGGGGTGGCGTGCCGTTGCCGTCGTTGAGCCCGGCGGAGGTGCGGCGCGCGGCCTTCCCCCGCAAGCGCGGCAGCGCCAAGGGGTACGACCCCGCGCAGGTCGACGCGTTCCTGCTGAAGATCGCGGACGCGCTCGCCGGGCGCACCCGGATGGACCCCGAGGTGGTGCGCCGGGTGGTGTTCCACGAGATGCCCGGCGGGTACGACCAGCGCACCGTCGACGACTTCCTCACCCGCATGGAGTGGCAGCTGCGCGCGGGGTCGGTGCCGCCGACCGCGTTGCGGACCGGCGCCGACCTGCTGGCGGTGAAGCTGCCGCGCTCCTCGAACGGCTACGATCCCCGCGAGGTCGACGCTTTCCTGGCCAGGGCGGCGCTGTCGCTGGACGGGCAGGGGCGGATGACGTCGAGCGAGGTCCGCCACACCAGGTTCAGCACCACGTCGGGTCTGCGGCGTGGCTACCAGACCCGTGCGGTGGACGCCCTGTTGGACGAGCTTGAGCAGGAGTTCCGGTCCCGTGGCCGATGACGTGAGCCTGGTCGTGGGGCTGGGCAACCCCGGACCCAAGTACGAGGGCAACCGCCACAACGTCGGGTTCCTGGTGCTGGACGTCCTGGCCGACCGGGTCGGCGGGAAGTTCAAGGCGCACAAGGGCGGCGCCGAGGTGCTGGAGGGCAGGCTCGGCTCCCGGCGGGTCGTGCTGGCCAAGCCGCGCGGCTACATGAACACCTCGGGCGGCCCGGTGGCGGGCACCGCCCGGTTCTACAAGGTCGCGCCCGCCGGCATCGTCGTCGTGCACGACGAGCTGGACCTGCCGTTCGCGACCGTGCGCCTCAAGCTGGGCGGCGGCGAGAACGGCCACAACGGGCTGCGGTCGATCACGAAGTCGTTGGGCACCAAGGACTACCACCGCGTGCGGTTCGGGGTGGACCGGCCGCCGGGCCGGATGGACCCGGCCGACTACGTGCTGCGCGACTTCTCGCCGGTGGAGCGGAAGGAACTGGCCTTCGAGCTGGACCGGGCGGCGGACGCGGTGGAAGCGCTGCTGGAGCTGGGACTGGAAGCCGCCCAAAACAAGTTCCACTGAGCACAAGTTCCACTGGGCACGGGTTCCACTGGGCACGAGTCCCACTGGGCACGAGTCCCACTGGGGTCGAGGTCCGCTGAGCGCACGGCTCACCGGGTCGGCCCCCCTTTCGCACCGCACCGCGCGCCGCCCGCCGCACGGGCTAGGACCAGTCGGCGCAGGACACGACCTCGAAACCCCGGCCGGGGAAGACGGTGTCCATGAAGAAGTCGTGCACCGCCGGGTCGGCGTCGGCGCACCCGTCGCGCAGCACGGTCACCCGGTAGCCGCGGTCGGCCGCGTCGTAGCACGTCGCCGCCACCATCGCGCTGGTCGCGACCCCGGCGACCGCGAGGCTGTCGACGCCGCGGGCGCGGAGCACGAGGTCGAGGTCGGTGCCGGCGAACGCACCGGCGCGGCGCTTCAGCACGACGACGTCCTCGCCGGCGACGGGGAGGTCGACCTCGGTCCCGTCCGATCCCTCGTGGAAGGCGTCACCGGCGTCGAAGAACGACCGGTACAGCTCGTCGCCCGGCAGCAGGTCCGCGCCGTTGGGCCGGAAGGCGAAGCGCACGAACACGACGAGCGCACCGGCCGCGCGGGCGCGCGGGAGCAGCTCGGTGATCGTCGGCACGACTCGCGCGGCGAACGGGTGGTTGCCCGTGATGCCCCGTTGGAGGTCGCCGATGATCAGTGCGGTGGTCAAGGCAGGCTCCCGTCCGGCCGCCGCGCCGACGCACCGCGGTGGCGGGGCGGCTCGGCGGCCGTGGTGATCGTCGTGGTCGTGGTGGTCATGGACGACGGCTCGCCGGTGGAGCTACCCGCCGTCGGATCGGGCCGGCGCGGGCCGCCGGACGGGCGGGTGGGGGCGCGTCCGCCCGGCTCAGCCCGGCACCAGGGACGACGCCGCGGCGCGCCGCAGCTTCCCCGACGGCGTCTTGGGCAGGCTGCCCGGCTTGAGCACCACCACGGAGTAGGGGCGCAGGCCGACCGCGTCCACGACCCGCGCGCTGATCTGCTTGCCCAGCTCCCGCACGGCCTCCTCCTCGCCCGCCAGCTTGGACTCCACGACGACGGCGAACCGCTCCCGCCGGGTCCCGGCGTCGAGCCGCACGGCGACCGCGTTGCCCGCGCGCACGCCTTCCACGGACGTCGCGGCGCGCTCGATGTCGGTCGGGTAGATGTTGCGGCCGCCCATGATGATCACGTCCTTGCGCCGACCGCAGACGACGACCTGCCCGTTCACGACGTACCCCTCGTCGCCGGTGTCGAGCCAGCCGTCGGCGTCCTGCGTGGCCAGCGGCCCGTCCACGGTCAGGTAGCCGGGCGTCACGGCCTCGCCGCGCACCTGGAGCCGGCCGACCTCGCGCTCGCCGCGCACCGCGCCCCGCTCGTCCACCACCCGCACCTCCAGGCCCGGCAGGGGCGGGCCGAGCAGCGGGAACACCCGCGCGTCGGCGCGGTCGCCCGCCACCGGCACGGCTCGGCGGCCCGCCTCCAGCTCGTCCGGGTCCACGACGTCCACCGACAGCCCGGTGAACACCGGCGCGAACGCGACGCCCAGCGTCGTCTCCGCCATGCCGTACGCGCAGAGCACGCACTCCGCGGGCATCCCGAACCGCGCGCCCGCGTCGGTGAACGCCTTGACCGCGGTGGGGTCGATTGGTTCCGCGCCGTTGAGCGCGATCCGCAGCCGGGACAGGTCCCACGTGCCGTCCTCCACGCCCTGCATCCGGCGGGCGGCGATGGCGTAGGCGAAGTTCGGCGCGGCGGTGATGGTGCCCCCGTACCGGCTGATCAGATCCGGCCACAGGGTCGGGCGGGCGAGGAAGTCCACCGGCGTGACCTTGACCAGGTCGATGCCGAACAGCATCGGCACGGTGAGGAAGCCGACCATCCCCATGTCGTGGAACAGCGGCAGCCAGGACACCATCCGGTCGGTCTCCGGGTCGAGCCGGGCGGCCTGCTCCATCCCCTTCGCGTTGGACCACAGGTTGCCGTGCGTGATGCGGACGGCCTTCGGCTCGGCCGTCGAGCCGCTGGTGAGCTGGAGCAGCGCGGTCGCCGACTCGGCCACCTCGACGGGCGCGCCGAGCGGTTCGCCGTCGAGGTCGTCCAGCCTGCGGTAGGCGACGCCGTGCTCGTCCAGCACGGCCGACAGGCCGTCGAAGGGGCTGCCGAGCAGGACCAGTTCCGCGCCGATCATGGACAGCACCCGCAGGGTGTCGCCCGCCCACTCGGCGAGGTCGGTGCGGGCCGTCGGCTGGTGCAGCATGGTGACGCTGCCGCCGGCCAGCCACACGGCCTGCACGGCGGGCGCGATCACGGCCGGGTCGGCCGCCAGCACGGCGATGGACGCGCCGGGCACGACGCCTCCGGAGACCAGCCCGCCGGCCATCCGGGTCGCCCGCTCGTGCACCTCGCCCCAGGTCCGGCGGACCGGGGCGGCCGGCTCGCCCGTGGTCATACCCCGGTCCCCGGCATTCGCGGCGGTTGCCACCATCGTGTCCACGAAGCGACTCATGGCCGCCAGGGTAGAACGATCTCCGCCGCGTTGAGCTGATAGGGCGAAACATCTTCACCACCGTGCGGCGATACTCCCCGGTATGCGACCGAAGGAGGTATCGCCGGTGGCCGGGTTCGAAGCGCGTCGGCCTGCGCCCGCACACCCCGCGCCGCTGTTGAGCGCGCAAGACCTGCGGCAGGTGGCGTTCCACCGCCCGCCGCCCGGTCAGCCCGGCTACGACGAGCAGCAGGTGGACGACTTCCTCGACCGCGTCGAGAACACCCTCCTCGGCCGTGACGACGTGAGCGAGCAGGACGTGCGCCTGATGCGCTTCCGCGCCGCCCGGCCCGGCTACCACGCGGCCGAGGTCGACGTGTTCATGGACCTGGTGGCGGAGACCCTGCGCTCGACGCCGCAGCGCAGGCAGGCGGTCGCACCGGCGAGCGGCGCGCACGCCACGTCCACCGGGATGCGCCCCGCGCCCCGGCTCACGCCGCAGGACGTGCGCGGCGTGCGGTTCCACAAGCCGAGGCCGGGCAACCGCGGTTACCACGAGGGCGAGATCGACGCCTTCCTCGAACGGATCGAGCGCACCCTGGCGGGCCACGACACCCTGACCGCCGCCGAGGTGCAGGACGCCGAGTTCTCCTTCGCGCCGCCGGGGCGGGTCGGCTACGACGAGGACGACGTCGACACGTTCCTGGACCTCGTCGTCGTGACCCTGGAGCGCACGCCCACCCCACCGGTCCGCCCGCGCCCCGGCGTGGGCAGCCGCCCCCTGACCGCGCGCGACGTGCGCACGGTGGAGTTCGGCAAACCGCCCCGCGGCCGGCGCGGCTACCAGGAGTCCCAGGTGGACAAGTTCCTCGACCGCATCGAGAGGACCCTGCTGGGGCAGGACGACCTGAGCGCCGAGGACATCCGCGAGGTGCGCTTCAGCCGCCCCCTCCTCGGCCGGCGCGGCTACGACGAGGGCGAGGTCGACGCCTTCCTGGCGAGGGTCGAGAAGCAGCTGGGCGACGGCCCACCCCGGCCCAGGGCGATACCGCCGATCACGTCGTGGGAGCAGCTTCGGCTGCTCAAGATCCCGATGGCGGGCGCGGACCGGCGCGGGTACCGGACCTCGCAGGTGGATCGCACGCTGGAGGAGATCGGCATCGCGCTGGACGGCATGATCGGCGCGTCGTCGGAGGAGGTGGCGAAGACCCGCTTCGCCCTGGCGCTGCTGGAGGGCCAGGGCTACGACCGCGCCTACGTCGACGAGCTGATGCCCCTGCTGGTGGCGGAACTCCGCCGTCGGGGTCGGTGAAGGACTGCTGCGGTGGGAGGCCGCTGCGGGAAGGGCTGATGGGGAGGTCCGTCCCGCGCGCGGTCTTCACCGAAGGGGTGGTCGTTCTGCGTAGCGCTCCCGACGACCGTCCAAGACGTGCCGGGCTCCCAGGCGCGTTGAGTGCGTGTTCACCCTGCTGTGGTCCTGCTGCGTGGAAAAGAGTGGGAGCGTCACTCGGGACCGGGGCCGGCCTCATGCCCGAGGTGGTCGTCGGGGTCCGAGTCTGTCGGTGCCCCGTGGGATGATCGAATCGGGGGCCGGAGGCCACGCCCGACTCGGTCGAGCCCGGTTCCCGAGGAGGTCTCGGCAACCGGGCTCCGCCCCGCTCAAGCCGCGCTGGTCAGCCCTCGGCCGTCTCCGCCGCCGCCAGCCACTGCGCCTCCACGTCCTCCGCCTCCGCCAGCACGGCCCGCAGCTCGGCGTCCAGGGCCATCAGCCGCTCCGGGTCGGTGGCCGCCTCCGCCAGCGCGCCGTGCAGCTGCGCCTCCTTCTTCTGCAGCGCCTCCAACCGCCGCTCCAGCCGCGCCAGCTCCTTGCGCGCCGCCCGCTGGTCGGCCGCCGAGGACTGCGCCACCGCCTTCGCCGCGACGGGCGACGCCGCCTCCCGCTGCCGGTCGCGCCGGCGCAGGTACTCCTCGATGCCGCCCGGCAGGTCGGTCAGCCCGCCGTCGCCGAACAGCGCCACCACCTGGTCGCACACGCGCTCCACGAGGTACCGGTCGTGCGAGATGACGACCAGCGTCCCCGGCCACGAGTCGAGCAGGTCCTCCAGCTGCTGGAGCGTGTCGATGTCCAGGTCGTTGGTCGGCTCGTCGAGCAGCAGCACGTTCGGCTCGGCCATCAGCAGCCGGCACAGCTGGAGCCGCCGCCGCTCGCCGCCGGACAGGTCGCCCACCGGCGTCCACTGCTTCTGCGACGAGAACCCGAACCGCTCGGCCAGCTGCGACGCCGACATCTCGTGCTTGCCGAGCACGACCCGCCGCGCCACCTCCTCCACGGCCTCCAGCACGCGCATCGAGCCGTCCAGGTCGTGCAGCTCCTGGCTGAGGTGCGCGAGCTTCACCGTCTGGCCCTGGATGCGCTTGCCGCTGTCCGGCTCGCGCTCCCCGGCGAGCGTCCTGAGCAGCGTGGTCTTGCCGGAGCCGTTGACGCCGACGATGCCGACCCGGTCGCCGGGACCGATGCGCCACGTCAGGTCGCGCACCAACGTCCGGTCACCGACGGTGAGGGTCACGTCTTCCAGTTCCACGACCGTGCGACCCAGGCGTCGTTTGGCGAACGCCAGCAGCTCGACGCTGTCGCGCGGCGCGGGCACGTCGGAGATCAGGGCCTCCGCCGCCTCGATGCGGTAGCGCGGCTTGGACGTGCGGGCCGGCGCGCCGCGCCGCAGCCAGGCCAGTTCCTTGCGGGCCAGGTTGCGGCGCTTCTCCTCGATCGCGTCGGCCAGGCGGGCGCGCTCGGCGCGCGCGAAGATCCAGTCCGCGTAGCCGCCCTCGTACTGCTCGACGCGGCCGTTCACGACCTCCCACGTGCGGGAGCAGACCGTGTCCAGGAACCACCGGTCGTGTGTCACCACGACGAGTGCCGTCTTGCGGGCCAGCAGGTGCTCGGCGAGCCAGCGCACGCCTTCCACGTCCAGGTGGTTGGTGGGCTCGTCCAGCACCACCAGGTCCAGGTCGCGCACCAGGGCGGCGGCCAGCGCCACGCGGCGGCGCTCGCCGCCCGACATCGTGCCGACCGGCGAGTCGAGCCCGAAACCGGTGATGCCCAGGCCGTCGAGGATCGAGCGGACGCGCGCGTCGGACGCCCACTCGTGCTCGGCGTCGAAGCCGAGCGGGTCGATCACGGCGTTGCGCACCGTCGAGCCCTCGGGCAGTTCCGTCCGCTGCGTGACCACCGCCATCCGCAGCCCGCGGTTCTGGCTGACGCGGCCCTCGTCCGGCTCGGCGAGGCCGGCCAGCACCTCCAGCAGCGTCGTCTTGCCGCCGCCGTTGAGCCCGACGACACCGATCCGGTCGCCCTCGCCGACCCCGAGGGACACCCCGTCGAGCAGCGGACGCACACCGAACGACTTGGAGACGGACTCCAAGTTGACCAAGTTGGCCATCAACACACCTTCGTCGAGAATTAAGCGTGGACCTCGGGCGGCGTCGGCCGAGGGGCTTCCTCGGTGCCGATCACCCGCGCACCGTGCACCGGCCCCTGCGCGACCCGGACCGTCCGGCACACGCCCGCGCCCGCCAGCTCGGCCGCCACCCGGACCGCCGAGTCGCCGTCCGTGCACAGGAACGCGCAGGTGGGCCCCGAACCGGACACCATGCCCGCGAGCGCGCCCGCGTTGACGCCCGCCCGCAGCGTGCGCCGCAGGTTGGGGCGCAGCGACACGGCGGCGGCCTGGAGGTCGTTGCCGAGCAGCAGGGCGAGCTGCCGGGGGTCGCCCGACGACAGCCCCTCCAGCACGGCCTCCGCCGCGCCGACCCTGGGCGGGTCGCCGTCGGCGCGCAGCCGGTCCAGCTCGCCGAACACCTCGGGCGTGGACAGGCCGCGCCGGTCGAACGCCAGGACCCAGTGGAACGTGTGCCGCGCGAGCACCGGGACGATCTGGTCGCCCCGGTCGGTGCCCAGGGCGGTGCCACCGTACAGGGCGAACGGCACGTCGGCCCCGATCTTCGCGGCCAGCACGGCCAGCTCGTCGCGCCCGACCTCCAGCCGCCACAGCGCGGCCAGCCCGACCAGCGTGGCGGCGGCGTCGGCGCTGCCGCCCGCCATGCCGCCCGCGACCGGGATGCTCTTGCGGATCACCACGCGGACCTTGGGGTCGCCGGGGTCGCGGCCGACGTGCGCGGCCAGCGCCTGCACCGCCCGCCACGCCAGGTTGGACGGCCCGGTGGGCACGGAGTCCGCACCCTCGCCGTGCACCTCCACGCCGGGGTCGTCGGCGACGGCGACCGTCACCTCGTCGGTGAGGGACAGCGCCTGGAAGATCGTCACCAGGTCGTGGTAGCCGTCCGCGCGCGGCTCACCGACCGCCAGGTGCAGGTTGACCTTGGCCGGGACGCGGACGGTGACCGGGGGTGGGACTACGGCGAGCACGCCATGAAGCCTACGGGCGTTCGGCGGGTGTTCGCTCCCGCCGGCGTCCGACCTGCGGGAAAACGCCCGAGCGGTGGCGGTCCGCGGCGTACGCGCGGCGGCGGGTCGTCACTCCACGTGCACGGGTGTCGCGCGACGTGTCCACCGGGCCGTCCCGCGACGGGTGTGCCGAGCGGGCCGGCCCCGGACCGGCGCGTGCCGGGTGATCCAATCCGGTGTGCCGTTCACCGTCTCGCACATCGCGGCCGCGATCCCGCTGGCCGTCCGCCCGCTGGTGCCGTCCGCGCTGGTGGCGGGTGCCGTCGCGCCCGACCTGCCGTACTTCGTGCTCCTCTACCCCGGCGGCGGCGAGTACACGCACACCTGGTGGGGCATGGTCCTGGT
Source organism: Saccharothrix australiensis (assembly GCF_003634935.1). Classification (NCBI taxonomy): domain Bacteria; kingdom Bacillati; phylum Actinomycetota; class Actinomycetes; order Pseudonocardiales; family Pseudonocardiaceae; genus Saccharothrix; species Saccharothrix australiensis. The sequence goes on along the minus strand of NZ_RBXO01000001.1, from coordinate 1,035,632 downwards.
GGACGTGCCGATCGCGCTGGTCGCGCTGCTGGTGTACCGGCTGCTGCTGCTCGAACCGGCGCTGGCGCTCGCGCCGGCGGGCCTGCGGTCGCGCGTGGCGTGGCTGCCCGCGCCGCGGTTCGGCGTCGCGGCGGTGGTCTCGGCGCTGGTCGGCAGCGCGACGCACCTCGGGTGGGACGGGTTCACGCACGAGCGGGGCTGGGCGGTGCTGCTGGTGCCCGAACTGGCCGCGCGGGTCGGGGGCGTGCCCCTGTACGCGCTGGGCCAGTGGGCGAGCACCGCGCTGGGCGGGCTGGTCGTCGTGGTGTGGGGCCTGCGCAGGCTGGCCGCGATGCCGCGCCGCCCCGTGCCCGCCCGGTTCGCGCCGCCGGACCGGCCCGCGCCGGTGGTGGCGCTGGTGGCGGTGTTCACGGCGGTGTTCGCGGCCGTCACGACGACCGGCCGGGGACCGGCGGACGTGCTGGTCAGCGCGTCGATCACGGTGGTGAGCGGCGCGCTGGCGGCACTGGCGCTGTACGGGCTGTGGCGTGCCCTCCGCCGGCGCGGAGGGCACGCCACGCGGGTCACACCGCCAGCACGGAGCCCGCGAAGGTGTTCTTGATGTAGTCCTTCACCTGCTGCGACTGCAGCAGCGCGAGCAGGTCCTTGATCCGCTTGTCGTCCTTCAGCTCGGCCCGCGTCACGAGGCCGTTGGCGTTCGGGTTGCCCTCGGTCTTCTCCAGCACCAGGGCGTCGTCGGCCGGCTTCAGGCCCGCGTCGATGGCGTAGTTGCCGTTCACCACGGACACGTCGGTGTCGTCCAGCGAGCGGGGCAGCTGCGCCGCTTCCAGCTCCACGAACTGGAGCTTCTTCGGGTTCTCCGCGATGTCCCGGACGGTCGCGGTCTTCTCCGCGCCCTCCTTGACCTTGATCAGGCCGTTCTCCTGGAGCAGGCGCAGGCCGCGGGCCTCGTTGGTGGCGTCGTTGGCGACCGCGACCTTGGCGCCCTCGGGCAGGTCGGCCAGGTTCTTGTGCTTCCTGGAGTACACGCCGAGCGGCTCCAGGTGCACCGGGCCGACCCACTCCAGCGTCGCGCCGCTCTCCGACTTGAACGTCTCCAGGTACGGCACGGTCTGGAAGTAGTTGGCGTCCAGCGAGCCGTCCACCAGCGCGGTGTTCGGCTGGACGTAGTCGGTGAACTCCACGACCTCGATCTTCAGGCCCTTGTCCTTGGCCAGGTTGTCGGCCACGTACTTGAGCACCTGGGCGTGCGGGACGGGGCTGACGCCCACCTTGAGCGCCGCGTCGGGGTCGGACGCGGCGCCACCGGTCTGGCCGCTTCCGCAGCCGACCGCGGTCAGCAGCACGGCGACGAGGGCAGCACGAATACGCATGGGGATTTCCTCAATCAAGGTCGAACGGGAGGGCGGAGGTCAGACGGAGGCGTGCCGGCGGCGGTCGACGCCGCGCGCGACGCGGTTGAACAGGAACTGAATCAGGGTCGCGATGACGGCGAGCACCGCCACGGTCGACCAGAGGACCCGGTCGTCGAAGCGCTGGTAGCCCAGCCGCACGGCGAGGTCGCCGAGGCCGCCGCCGCCGAGCACGCCGGCCATCGCCGAGTAGCCGAGCAGGGCGATCGCGGTCACGCCGATCGCGTTGACCAGCGCGGGCAGCGACTCGCGCAGGAGGACGCTGCGGACGATGCGGGTCGTGGTGGCCCCGGTGGTGACGGCGGCCTCGACCACCGCCACGTGCACTTCCGACAGGACGTTCTGGACGAGCCTGCCGACGAACGGGATGGCGCCCACCGACAGCGGCACGATCGCCGCCGTCGGTCCGATGGACTGCCCGATCACCAGCCGCGTCAGCGAGGTCAGCAGCACCAGCAGCACGAGGAACGGCATCGCGCGGCCGAGGTCGACCACGAACCCGAGCAGCTTGTGCAGCAGCGGCCTCGGCCTCAGCCCACCGGGAGCGGTGAGCTGGAGCCAGACGCCGACGGGCACACCGAGCACGGTGGCGATCAGGGTGGAGACGCCCACCATGTACAACGTCTCGCCGGTAGCCGTGACGAGGTAGTCGAACACGGTGGGCCAGGGTGTCGCAGATTTCACGCAGCTACTCCCTGCGGACCGGCCAGGGTCCGGCGCACCGCCCCACCCGCCTCCGCAATCCATTCCAGGGCCGAATCGGAACGCTCGCCGGTCAGGCCGACGCGGAACCGCGCCACCGGCGTCTCGCCGAGCCGCGTCAGGCCGCCGCCCAGCAGGTTGAGGTCCACGCCGAACCGGTTGGTCGCCTCGGGCAGCAGCGCGCCGACGGCCGCGAAGCCGACCAGCACCACGTCCGCCACCCGGTCGTACGCGCCCTCCACCGCCGGGTTCTGGTCCACGGCGGGCAGCAGCGCGGCGGCCGTGCGCGAGGACGCGTCGGCGACCAGGTCCAGCACCTTGCCGTGCTCCACCACGCGCCCGCCGTCCAGGACGGCCACGTCGTCGCAGATCTTCCGGACCACGCCCATGTCGTGGGTCACCACGAGCACCGTCACGCCCAGCTCGGCCCGCGCCCGGTCGAGCACGGTGAGCACCGAGCCGGTCGTGTCGGGGTCGAGGGCGGAGGTCGGCTCGTCGGCCAGCAGCACGGACGGGCTGGCCGCGAGGGCGCGCGCGACGGCGATGCGCTGGCGCTGGCCGCCGGAGAGCTGGTCGGGGTAGGAGCCCGCCTTGTCGGTCAGGCCGACGAGGTCGAGCAGCTCGGCGACGCGCGTGCGCCGCTGCGGGCCGGGCACGCCCGCCGACTCGAGCGGCAGCGCCACGTTGCCCGCGGCGGTCCGCTGGCGCAGCAGCGAGTCGCCCTGCGGCACGACGCCGATCTGCCTGCGGGCGGCGCGGAGCGCGGTTCCGCCGAGCGACACCAGGTCGGTGCCGTCGACGCGGATGGCGCCGCTGTCGGGCCGCTCCAGGAGGGCCACGCACCGGGCCAGCGTGGACTTGCCCGCCCCGCTGGGGCCGACGACGCCGAGGACGGAGCCCGCGGCGACGTCCAGGTTCACGCCGTCCAGCGCGCGAACCTGACCGGTACTGCCGGGGAAGGTCTTGGTGAGGTTCTCAACAGTGATCACGTTTCGCTCCACGACTGCACGCGGCAGCGCACGCTCGTGGCGTGCGCGGCCGGAGGCCAGCTCAAGAAGGGTGTCCGGAGGACGGCGAGGAACTCGGAGAAGCGCCGGGACGGGTCAGCTGCGACAGCCCGACACCGTGCGACGTCCGTGGTCGACGACTCGCCGGCGGGTGAGCAGCATCCTGGGCACGTGATCCTCCATCGATCCTGGCTGAAGCACCTGCCTCCACGGGGAGGTGGTTGCTGCGGCGTCGTGGAGCCAGGTCTCTCGGCCGCTCGGGATGGCAGCACGAGTACACCTGACGCAGAGGCATGAACGCAAGCCTGTATGCGGATCGTTCGCCAAATCACACTTATGGCCGAAAGATCATCGGCTATCGCGACGAGGAAACCTCGGCTATCCGGACGAATTCCCGGACGCCCAGTTGTTCGCCCCGAGCGCCCGGATCGACGCCTGCCAGCGACAACAGGCGCCCGGCCTCGGCGGCCGAGCCCGCCCACCCGGACAGCGCGCCCCGCAAGGTCTTCCGGCGCTGCGCGAAAGCCGCGTCCACCAAGGAGAACAGCACCTTCTGGTCCACAGTGGACAGAGGGTCGTGGCGGGTGAACGCGACCAGCGCGGAGTCCACGTTCGGCACCGGCCAGAACACCGACCGCGACACCGGTCCGGCGCGGCGGGCGTCGGCGTACCAGGCGAGCTTGACGCTCGGGACCCCGTAGACCTTGCTGCCGGGACCCGCGGCCATCCGGTCGGCCACCTCGGACTGCACCATCACCAGGCCGGTGCGCAGGGAGGGCAGCTCGGCCAGCAGGTGCAGCACGACCGGCACGGCCACGTTGTACGGGAGGTTGGCGACCAGCGCGGTGGGCGGCTCCGGGAACCGGTCGGCCGTGACGCGCATCGCGTCGGCCTCGACCACGGTCAGCCGGTCCGCGAGCCCCGGCGCGCGCTCGGCGACGGTCCGCGGCAACCTGGCCGCCAGGACCGGGTCGATCTCGACGGCCGCCAAGGCGCGACAGGCGGGCAGCAGGGCGAGCGTCAGCGACCCGAGCCCCGGCCCGACCTCCAGCACCACGTCGTCGGCCGACAGGTCGGCGGCGGCGACGATCTTCCGCACCGTGTTCGGGTCGTGGACGAAGTTCTGCCCCAACTTCTTGGTGGGCCGAACCCCGACCTCGGCAGCCAGCCGCCGGACGTCCGCGGGGCCGAGCAACGAACTCCCCGGCACCGCGGACGAAGTCCCATCAGTCACCAACACATTCTCCCCCACCCGCCGGGACAGGGGCCGCGCAGCCTGTCGCACGCCCTCCTTCAACCCCGGCGGGGCCGCGTCGACGCCTGGACCGAGTCAATCCGCCAACGCGGAGCCCCTTGGCGGAGCGTTGGCGGATTCACGAGGGAAGGCGCCGACTCCAGGCGGCCCCGCCCGCCGCGACGGGAGAGCGGCAATCCAACACAGCCCCACCCGCCGGGACAGGGGCCGCGCAGCCTGTCGCACGCCCTCCTTCAACCCCGGCGGGGCCGCGTCGGCGCCTGGACCGAGTCAATCCGCCAACGCGGAGCCCCTTGGCGGAGCGTTGGCGGATTCACGAGGGAAGGCGCCGACTCCAGGCGGCCCCGCCCGCCGCGACGGGAGAGCGGCAATCCAACACAGCCCCACCCGCCGGGACAGGGGCCGCGCAGCCTGTCGCACGCCCTCCTTCAACCCCGGCGGGGCCGCGTCGGCGCCTGGACCGAGTCAATCCGCCAACGCGGAGCCCCTTGGCGGAGCGTTGGCGGATTCACGAGGGAAGGCGCCGACTCCAGGCGGCCCCGCCCGCCGCGACGGAGGAGCGGCAATCCAACACAGCCCCGCCCGCCGCGACGGAGTCGCGGCCGATGTCACGACAGCCCGAGCCTGCTCTGGCAGTGCGGCCACGCCGAGTACCCACCGCGCGCGTCGCGCAGCTTGGTCGCCACGGCGATCTGCTGCTCGCGGGTCGCCTGGTGCGGGTACGCGGCGTACTGGCCGCCGCCGTACGCGTCCCAGGTGCTCTTGTTGAACTGGAGGCCGCCGTAGTAGCCGTTGCCGGTGTTGATGGCCCAGTTCCCGGTCGCCTCGCACTGCGCGAGCCGGTCCCACACCTCGCCGTCCGGCGGGAGCTTGGTGCCGACCTTGACCTTCTTGGCCTTCGGCTCCTTGGTGACCTTCGCGCCGAGCTTCTCGCGGTTGGTCTCCTGGCCGTTCTTGAGCGTCACGCGGTAGGTGACGATCTGCTCGCCGGGCTCGCCGGGGTCGATGACCTCCTTGGAGCCCTTCATCAGCGAGCCGTCCGGGATCTCCTCGACGGACTGCTCGACGGTCTCCGTCGCGTTGATCACGGACACGCCGGTCCGGCTGATGTGGACCTCGGCGCCGTTGGTGATGCGCAGGTCGGCGGCGGTTTCGAGCTTGTCCTCGGCGCCCAGCGTCAGGTTCTGCGCCTTCAGCAGCTCGTCGACCGTCACGGCGTTCGTGCGGATCTGCTGCGGCGGGTTGCCGCCGTCGAACAGGGTGACCGTCTTGAGGCTCTTGACCTCCAGCGACAACCCGTCGAGCGGGACGGCCATGTTCCGGTCGTGGGAGACCCACGCGCCCTCGTCGTCGATCTTGAGCTGGTCCAGCGCCTCGTCCACGCTGACCGAGCGGACCCAGCCCTCGCGCTGCTCGCCGTCGACCGTCGCCTTCACCAGGCGACCGCGGTCGAGCGAGATCTTCCCGCCGTCGCCGACCTTCGCCTGGGGCGACGGGCTGAGCGCGTCGTGCTCGCCGACCGCGATGCCCTCGTCGGCGAGGATCTCGCCCACCGTGGACTCGTAGGTGCGGACGGTCTTGGCCTCGCCGTCGACGTCGACCGTGACGGACTTGTCCATCGCGATCGCGGTGGCGCCGCCGCCGGAGATGGTCACCAGCACGGTGGCGACCGCGGCCTTGAGGAAGCGGCGCTTCCACTTCCCGGCGGCCTCGACCAGGGCGGCGGGCGGGGCGCTCGGCTGCTCCGCGGCCAAGCCGCTCGCGACCCGGTCCTGGGAGACCTCGTCCGGGATGGTGATCGGCGGCAGGAGCGTGGTCTCGGCGTTGATCAGCCGGATCAGCTCGTCGACGTCCACGTCGGCGTTGGCCAGCACCTCGTCCGCGTCGGGTCCGAGGACCTCCAGGACGTCGTCCGGCGTGATGCTGAAAACCGAGGTGTCCCAGTCGGACCAACCGGCCTCCGGTCTCTCCAGGACGTCCACCGAGGTGGACTTCACGGGAGTAAACCAGTCGGTGTCCTCGTTGAACGAGTTCACGGGGTTCCATACCTCCTGAAGGCGCGAAGGACGCGCACACGTTCGGTGTCGGCGGTCAGCTCGTGATCCCCGGCCACTCCCGTGCGTGCTCGACTTCTCGCTTCTGGTGTGTAAACCCGCCCCGACCGCGGGTTGCGCCCCCGGAGCCAACAAGGGGCACGGTCACGGGACCGTAACGGGTACGCGGGGGTTGTGCAAACACCCCCGTCCACCTTGTGAGTTCGATCACGCCGACGGCGGAGCAAGTCGGCCCGCCATTCGTCGCAAGGAGCACTAGGACTCCACCCCGTCACGAAGACCGAAGACGCGTTCGGCGTTCCGGGTGACGGTCGCCGCGAGTTCGGCCAATTCCACGTGACGCAGCGTCGCAAGATCGCGGAGCGTGTAGTTGGCGCAGTACGGCTCGTTGGGGCGTCCCCTGAAGGGGTGCGGGGTGAGGAAGGGCGCGTCGGTCTCCACGAGCACGTGGTCCGCCGGCGCCCACGCCGCCGCCTCCCGCAGGGCGTGCGCGTTGCGGAAGGTCGCGGTGCCCGCGAACGACAGCACGAACCCGCGCTCCACGCACGCCCGCGCGAACGCCAGGTCGCCGGAGAAGCAGTGGAAGACCACTGTGGACGGTGGGCCCTCCTCGTCCAGGATCTTCAGCACGTCGTCGTGCGCGTCCCGGTCGTGGATCATCAGCGGCTTGCCCACGCGCTTGGAAAGCTCGATGTGCCAACGGAAAGCCTCGTGCTGCGCGGCCGGCGGCGCGTAGTCCCAGTAGTAGTCGAGACCGGTCTCGCCGACCGCCACCACCCGCGGCTGCCCGGCGAGCCGCGTCAGCTCGGCCCGGTCCTCGTCGGTGAACGTGGACGTCCGGGTCGGGTGCAGCGCGACCGCCGCGAACACCCGGTCGTCCCACGTGGCCGCCTCGGCCGCCCAGCGCGCGGAGGCGAGGTCGTCCGCGACCGTGATCACGCGGTCGACGCCCGCCGCGTTCGCCCGGTCGAGCAGTTCCCCGACCTGGTCGGGTGTCACCGCCCCGCACGCGTCGAGGTGGGTGTGCGCGTCGACCACCGGTACCGGCAGCGCGTCCGGGACCGGTGGCCGTTCACCGCGGCGCTTGCTCACGTCACGATCGGGGCCCACTCCGGGCCGACCTCGGCCAGCTCCGGGTCGAGCTTGGCGAACAGCGGGTTCGGCTTGGCCAGCGGGCGGCCGACCTCGATCGGCGTCGAGCCCCACCGCGCCTGCTCGGCCGCGTAGTCACCGGTCAGCACCGGGTACGAGCGCTCGGGCACGTCCAGGTCGGCCACCTCGGTCAGCTCGGGCTGCGCAGACCACACGCCGGTGCCGCCCAGCGCTTCGTGCACCCGCTGCGCCGAGTGCGGCAGGAACGGCGTGAGCAGCGTGTTCGCGTCCTGGACGACCTGGAGCGCGGTGTGCAGGACGGTGTCCCGGCGCGCCGGGTCGTCCTTGAGCTTCCACGGCTCCTGGTCGGACAGGTAGCGGTTGGCCGCGCCGACCACCTTCATCGCCTCGCTCGACGCCTGCTTGAACCGCGAGCGGCGCAGGTGCCCGCCCACCACGTCGAACGCCTTGCGGGACAGCTCCAGCAGCTCGTGGTCGGCCCGCGTCGGCGCGGTCGGCGTCGGGACGGCGCCCACGTTCTTGTGCGCCATCGAGATCGACCGGTTGACCAGGTTGCCCCACTCGTTGGCGAGTTCGAAGTTCGTGCGGCGGACGAACTCGTCCCACGTGAAGTCGGTGTCCTGGTTCTCCGGGCCGGCCACCGAGATGAAGTAGCGCAGCGCGTCCGGTCCGAACTGGCGCAGGAAGTCCGTCACGTAGATGACGGTGCCGCGCGAGGTGGAGAACTTCGACCCGCTCATGGTCAGGAACTCGCTGGACACGACCTCCGTGGGCAGGTTCAGCGCGCCGAACGCGCCCGGCTCGCCGCCCTTCGCGCCCTGCCCGTTCTGCCCGAGCAGCAGCGACGGCCAGATCAGCGAGTGGAAGACGATGTTGTCCTTGCCCATGAAGTAGTAGCCCAGCGCGTCGCCGGTCCAGAACTCCTGCCAGGCGTCGTCGTCGCCGCTGCGGCGCGCCCACTCCACCGACGCGCTCAGGTAACCGATGACGGCGTCGAACCACACGTAGAACCGCTTGAGCGGCTGGTCGCGCCACCCGTCCAGCGGGATCGGCACGCCCCAGTCCAGGTCCCGCGTGATGGCGCGCGGCCGGAGGTCCTTGAGCAGGTTCTGGCTGAACTTCAGCACGTTGGGCCGCCACTCGGTGCGGGTCTGGAGCCACCCGCCCAGCGCGTCGATGAACTGCGGCAGGTCGAGGAACAGGTGCTCGGTCTCGACGAACTCCGGCACCTCGCCGTTGATCCGGGACCGGGGGTTGCGCAGGTCGATCGGGTCGAGCTGGTTGCCGCAGTTGTCGCACTGGTCGCCGCGTGCGCCGTCGTAGCCGCAGATCGGGCAGGTGCCCTCGATGTAGCGGTCGGGCAGCGTGCGGCCGGTCGAGGGGCTGATCGCGCCCATCTCGGTCCGGGGCACCACGTAGCCGTTGCGCCACAGCGCCAGGAACAGCTCCTGGACGACCTTGTAGTGGTTGCCGGTGGTGGTCCGGGTGAACAGGTCGTAGGACAGCCCGAGCCCGTGCAGGTCCTCGGCGATGACCCGGTTGTACTTGTCCGCGAGTTCGCGCTCGGTGAGCCCCTCCTTCTCGGCCTGCACCGAGATGGGGGTGCCGTGCTCGTCCGTGCCGGACACCATCAGCACCCGGTTCCCCGACATCCGCATGAACCGCGAGAACACGTCGGAGGGGACACCGAACCCTGATACGTGACCGATGTGGCGGGGCCCGTTCGCATACGGCCACGCCACCGCGGTCAACACGGAGGCACTCATGTGCCAAGCCTACGGAGGGGCCGCCACCCGGTTTCCGGCGGCTCGCGGTTGGCGGGGCCACGTGCCCCGGTCGGGTTGCCCTCGGCGGTGGGCGGACGAGCCACGCCGGACCACCGGACGCCGAGCCGCACCACCCGCCGCACGCACGACCCGCCGCACGCCGCCCGCACGACCCGCCACGCGCCGGACCGCGCGCGTCGCCGCCGACCCGCCACGCGCCGGACCGAGCACCACCCGCGCGCGGCACCGGGCCGTTGCTCCGGACGAGCCCCGGACCAGGGCCTACGACCCGCTCACCACGGCGTCGTACAGGGCCTTCTTGCTCACGCCCGCCGCCTCCGCGACCTCCGCCGCCGCCGACTTGAGGCGCTCGCCGTCGGCCACCCGCTGCCGCACCTCGGCGACCAGGCTCTCCATCGACGGACCCGAGCCGGGCGCGGCGGGCGCGACCACCACCGTGATCTCGCCCTTCACCCCCTCGGCCGCCCACTCGGCGAGTTCGCCGAGGCCGCCGCGCCGCACCTCCTCGTAGGTCTTGGTCAGCTCGCGGCACACCGCCGCGCGCCGGTCCGCGCCCAGCACGGCCGCGGCGTCGGCCAGCGCCGCCGCCAGCCGGTGCGGCGACTCGAAGAACACGCACGTGCGCGGTTCCGAAGCCAGCGCCGCGAACCAGCGCCGCCGCTCGCCCTGCTTGCGGGGCGGGAAGCCCTCGAAGCAGAACCGGTCCGACGGCAGGCCCGACACGGCCAGCGCCGTCGTCACGGCCGACGGGCCGGGCAGGCAGGTGACGGTGATGCCCTCGTCGACGCACGCCGCGACCAGCCGGTAGCCGGGGTCGGACACGCTGGGCATCCCGGCGTCGGTCACCAGCAGCACCGTCCGCCCCGCGTGCAGGGCCTCCAGCAGGCCGGGCAGGCGTCCGGTCTCCACCTGGTCGTAGAAGCTGATCACCCGACCGGTGGGCGTCACGTCCAGGGCGGCGGCCAGGGAGCGCAGGCGGCGCGTGTCCTCGGCCGCCACCACGTCGGCGGTCCCGAGCGCGTCCACCAGGCGTGGTGACGCGTCCCGGACGTCGCCGAGCGGAGTAGCGGCCAGCACCAGACGGCCTGATCCCGATACAGGTCTCACACCGTTCACCCTACGATCGGCCCCGTGAGCCTGATCGCACCGCAGTCCGCAGACGACGTGGTCGACGTCGGGGAGCTGCCCCCGACCAGCCCGCCTCCGGGCAACGACCGCGAGCAGCGGGCCAAGCAGCTCGAACCCGGACCGCTGTCCGACGCCCTGCGCGGGTGGCTGGTCACGCTGGCCGTGGCCCTGGTCGGCGGCGTGGTGCGGTTCTGGGACCTGGGGTACCCGACCGACAAGGGCACGCCCAACTTCGACGAGAAGCACTACGTGCCGCACGCCGCGCAGGTGCTGCGCAACGGCGGGTACGAGGACAACCCCGGCTACGAGCTGATCGTCCACCCGCCGCTGGGCAAGCAGCTGATGGCCATCGGCCAGTGGCTGTTCGGCTACGACGGGGTGGGCTGGCGGTTCTCGTCGGCGCTGGCGGGCGTCGTCACCGTCCTGCTGGTGGTGCGGATCGCGCGGCGGCTCACCCGCTCGGACCTGCTCGCCGCGATCGCCGGCGTGCTGATCATCGCGGACGGCATGAGCCACGTGCAGTCCCGGATGGGGATGCTGGACGTCTTCCTGACGTTCTTCGTGGTCGCGGCGTTCGCGTGCCTGGTGGCGGACCGGGACCAGATGCGGGCGCGGCTGGCCGTGGCGGTGCGCGAGGGCTGGGTGAACAACTCGGTGTTCGGCCCGGCCCTCGGCTTCCGGTGGTGGCGGTTCGGCGCGGGGGTCGCCCTCGGCCTGGCGTGCGGCGTGAAGTGGTCGGGCGCCTGGTACATCGCGTTCTTCGGCGTGCTGTCGGTGCTGTGGGGCGCGACGGCGCGGCGCTCGGCGGGCGTGGAGCGGCCGTGGCTGGGCGCGTTCGCCAGGGACCTGCTGCCCTCGCTGGGCGCGCTGCTGGTCATCCCGCTGCTGGTCTACCTGGCGACGTGGTGGTCGTGGTTCGCGAGCGAGACGGCGATCGACCGGCACGTGGCCGGCGTGAAGATCCCGGAGGACTCGTGGATCCCCGCGCCGCTGCGGGCGCTGTGGTACTACAGCGGCAACGTGCTGGACTTCCACACCAACCTGGTCACCTCCGACACGAACCGGCACCCGTGGGAGTCGAAGCCGTGGACGTGGCCGATGGGCCTGCGCCCGATGCTCTACCACTACGAGGGCGCGCTGACCGGCTGCGGCGCGGCGACGTGCATCGGCGCGGTGATGCTGGTCGGGACGCCCGCGCTGTGGTGGCTCGCGTTCCCGGTGCTGGCGTGGGCGCTGTGGAAGTCGATCGCCAAGCTGGACTGGCGGTACACCGCGGTGCTGGTCGGGTACGGCGCGGGCATCCTGCCGTGGTTCGTCAACGTCGACCGGCAGATGTACTACTTCTACGCGATGCCGCTGGCGCCCTTCCTGGTGCTCGGGATCGTGCTGGTGCTGGGCGAGGTCCTGGGCGCGGCGTCGGCGGGTCGGGAGCGCCGTGGCACCGGGCTGCTGGCCGTGGCGCTGTACGTGGGCCTGGTGGTGGCGAACTTCGTCTGGCTGTGGCCGATCCTGAACGCCGTGCCGATCACGCCGGAGATGTGGGAGGCGCAGCGCTGGCTGCCGTCCTGGCGCTGAGCCGGTCGATCAGGACCGCGTGCAGGTGGGCGAGGTCCTGGAGCGCCACGTGGACGAGGAAGTCGTCGTCGCCCGCGCACGCGTAGACCGCCGGCACCTCCGGCAGGCCGCTGATCGCGGCCTTGAAGCTGCCGATCACGGTCCGGCTCATCGGTCGGACCCGGCACGCCGCGGACGCCTCGACGGTGCGGTTCAGGGCGCCCAGGTCGACGCCCTCCACCGCGCGGAGGGCGTCACCGCCATGGGGTTCACCCGGGTGGCGCGGCAGGCCCGCGCCTACGACGCCCACCTCGCGACGCCGGCCGCCACGGAGCGCCCGGAGTTCGTCGCCGTCGCCCTGCACGGGCCGCGCACCGAGGTCAACCGGCTGACCCACAAGCTGCCGCTGATGTCCTGACACCCACCGCGACGACGCGCCGGCCACGTCCCGCCGACACCCGTCGCGGTGGTCAGCGCGCCGGCCGGGTCGGCGGCCCCGGCCGGTCGATCAGCCGGGTGACGGGGCCCTCCTTGCTCAGGCCCGCCCGCGACAGCCAGGACGCGAGTTCGGACCGGATCGCGGTCAACGACGGGCGACGGGCCGGGTCGGCGTCCAGCGCGCTGGTCAGCAGCCGGTGGTGGGCGCTGTGCTGGGGCAGCTTCACGCACGGCTCGCCCTGCGCGGCGGCCATCAGCGACGAGATCGGGTTCTCCCGCGTGCCGCGCGGCGGGTGGCCGGTCAGCGCGTAGCTGACCGTCGCGGCCAGCTGCCAGGCGTCCGACGCGGGGCTGGCCGCCTCGCCGCGCGCGGTCTCCGGTGCGAGGAAGTCGGGCGTGCCGACCATCATCCCGGTGGCGGTGAGCGTGCTGTCGCCCTTCGACCGGGCGATGCCGAAGTCGATCAGGTGGGCCGTGCCGCCGCCGTCGACGATCACGTTGGACGGCTTGACGTCCCGGTGCAGCACGCCCTGCTCGTGCGCGGCGGCCAGGGCGTCCGCCATGTTCACCCACAGCCGGGCGGCCAGGGTGTCCTGGAGCAGGCCGTTCTCCAGCACCACGTCGGACAGCGGCCGGCCGTCGATGTACTCCATGACGATCGCCAGCCCGTCCGGGTCCTGCACGATGTCGAACACCCGGACGCAGTTCGGGTGCCGCACCGCCGCGAGCGCCCGCGCCTCGCGCAGCATCCGCTGCTCGGTCTCGTTGTCCGGCGCGTGCGCGAGCTTCACCGCGACCGTGCGGTCGAGCTGGGTGTCCACGGCGAGCCACACGGTGCCGAACCCGCCGCGCCCGAGCTGCCGGACGCGCCGGAACCGCCCGGACGCCGGGTTCCACACCTTGCCGTCCTCGGCGGGCGCGGCGGGCGCGGGCGTGGCCGCGCCCGCGCCCGGCCCGAACGGCAGCGGTCCGGGCGTGTCGGCGAGCTGCGCGGGCTGCTGCTCGACGCGCGTCGGTCGGGGCGGGGACGACGGTGGCTGCTGCTCGGACGGCGGCGCCTCCGCGATCCGCGTCGGCGGGTACTGCTTGGGCGGGACGGGCGTCGGCGGCGGGACCTGGGCCGGCGGCGTCTGGGCCGGCGGGGTCGGGCGGTAGGGCGGCACCGGCCGGTACGGCGGCACCTGCGCGGGCTGGTACGGCGGCGGCTTCGGCGGCCCCTGGTACGGCGGCGGGTTGGCGCGCGACGAGGCGGCCGGCTGTGGCTGCGGTGAGGCCGGTGTGCCGCGGTCCCGGCCGGGACGGTTCAGCATGGCGGTAGTCAACCCGAAAACCCGCACGACCAGGGAGCCGATCAGCGCGACCGGGAAGAACCCGAGCAGCAGGTGGCCGACCAGCGTCACCGGCAGCGCCGAGGTGGCCACCAGCAGGACCACGAACGGCGGCCAGAACACGCGGCGCGGCCAGTTCGGGCCGAGCCGGAACGCCGAGCCCGCCTGGAGCATCACGAACAGCAGGCTGAGCAGCGCGAACGCGGCGGTGGCCAGGCCGGCGTAGAAGTACACCGAGCCGGGCCCGCCATTGAACGCCCGGAGGATGGACGGCGCGCGGAGCAGGTAGCTGTCCTGCGTGAACGCGAAGCACGGCGTGTCGGTCAGCGACGAGGCGCCGGCGATGGAGCGGGAGCGCAGCGCGTGGTCCGCGCCGGAGAACAGCACCCACGGCAGTACGAGCGTCCCGGTCACGCCGAGCACGGCGAAGATCGCCCCGGTGACGGGCCCGTAGGAGTTGCCGACGACCCGGCGGACGGTGATCGCGAGCAGCGCGGCGACCGTCGGCAGCGCGCCGATGAGCGCGCCCATCGCCGTCGTGGTCCACGCCCAGTCACCGGGGCAGAGGGGGACGGCGGTCCAGCCGTGCAGCCACGACAACAGGGACTCGGCCAGCGCCACGCCCTCCACCACCCCTTCTCGTCGCCTCTCAGGGTACGGGTGCGGGCCACGCCGACACGGCCGCACGGGGCAACGTGGTCGGGTTGCGCCCGCCGCGCGCGGCTCGCGAGGTGGTGGCGGACCCGGTTCGACGGCGCGGGGGTGGGCGCGCCGCGGGGCGGGCGGGTCGACGCCGGCGAGTGCCGTCGGGGTCGCGACGCGGCCCGCGTGGGTCACCCCGGCCGAGCGCTCCCCGGCGGGACGAAGCCCGCGCACCGCCGCGCGAGCATTGTGTAACGATCGACACAGAATGCCGGGCGGTGATCGGCGTGACGCGGTCGCGGCGCGGTCGGGGGAACCGGCCGGGCGGTGATCGGCGCGTGGCGCGGTCGGCGTGCCGAGGGCAGGCGGCCGGGCGGTCCCGGAGCGACGGTCCGGGCCGGCGCCGGCACGTGGCCCCGGACGTGCGGAAGGTGCCCGATCCCGGCCGGGCGAACCCGGGCAGGGACCGGTTCGCGAACACAGGGCCGGGATCGGGCACCGGAGCAAGTGGGGGCGGGGCGCCTCCGCAAACGCCCCGTCATCCCCGGTAGGCGCGTGGGGAAGGGGGGCCCGACGCGAGTCGGGCCCCGCCCCCGCGCGCGAAGCTTGCCGCTAGCCCACGCGCTCCCACAGAGCGGGCACCGCGGACGGCTCCCAGCCGATTTGGGACGTGTGCCCCTGCAAGCACTCGTACCCGACGCCCTCGTACGTGACGGTGGTACCGGCCGTGTACGCGACGCCTGGCTGCCAGGTCGTGCCGCCCGGGTTGCTGGACGTCGTGGTCGGTCCGGTGGTGCCGGTCGGGCCGCCCTCGATGACCAGCTGGAGGCCGTACGCCTGGAGGATCGGGTTCACCGGCTGGAAGTACGTCGTGCCGCCGGATGAGCAGTTCCCGGAACCACCGGAGGTGACGCCCTGGGCCTGGTCGCCGGTGAGCCACGAACCGCCCGAGTCGCCGGGCTCGGCGCAGGCGTTGGTCCGGGTCACACCGGAGATGGTGCCCTCGGGGTACGTCACGGAGGTGTTCTTCTGCTGGATGGTGCCGCAGTGCCAACCCGTCGTCGAGCCGGAACGGCAGACCGACGCGCCGACGGACGACTCGTTGGAGCCCTTCACCGGCACGGTGCCGGGGTAGCGGTTGACCAGGCCGCGCATGGTGTTGCCCGAGCTCACGCGGACCCAGGCGTAGTCCCGGCCGGGGAAGGTGGAACCGGCGAACGTGCCGCTGGGCTGGGTGGTCGTGGTGCCGACCCGGCCGCAGTGGCCCGCCGTCACGAAGCCGCCGTTGACCGAGAAGCCGACCGAGCAGCGACCGCCGCTGCCCATGTAGTACGCGTTGCCGCCGATGACGTCGATCAGCGGGCGCGGGTCCTCGGTGGACTGCTCGATCCGGACGTCCGCCTCGCTCAGACCGCTGGCGCGGGCGAACGCCTTGGCGCTCGCGGTGTTGCGGGCCAGCACGACCACGGAGTTGGTCTTCACGTCGACGTACCACGCGGGCACGTCCTTCGGCGCGTTCTTGTTCGCGTCCAGCTTGGCCTTCAGCTCGTCGAGCTGGATCTGGCTGCGCTGCACGACCTTCGGCGTCGCGCCGGCGTCCTCGACCACCTTGGCCTGCGCCGCGTCGGTGACGGCGACGACGAGTTCGGTGGCGCCCTCGTTCAGCCAGGCGCCCGCGTAGTGGCCGCCGAGCCGCGACTTCAGGCTCTGCTCGGTGGTCGCGGCCTTGGCCTCCCGGACGAGCCGGGCGCGCGCCTGGTCGGGCGTGATCTTGAAGTCGCGCGCCATCGCGGCGATGAGGCCGCTCTCCTCCTGGTGCGTTGTCGGTGGACCGGCGTTCGCGGCGGTGGTCAGAGCGGCTGCCACACCGGCAGCGCTCATGACCGCCACGGCGACGGCGGCGGCGATGCGTCGAGTCATCCGTTGTCTCCTTGCAGGGGTGGTGACACGGGATGCGGGGCCGTGCGGACGACGCTAGCCGGCTGAGCGAGGTGGCGGATATGCCAGTCGAGTCATAACTTCGGGTTATGGTCCAGTCCACTTGTGATCTTGTGGCGCGCGGGCGGGAGCGGGTCAGAGCAGGCTGAGCTGCGTGCCGCGGTTCCGCCGCCGGGGCCGGGCGTCCCCGATCCGGGTGAACTCCCGCAGCGCGTCCAGGAACGGCGAGCGCGGCCGGCCGGTCGCGTGGCTGAGGAACAGGTGCCGCTGGGCGCGGGTCATGCCGACGAACAGCAGCCTGCGCTCCTCGTCCACGTCGTCGTCCCCGCCCGGCCACCGCAGCGGCAGCAGGCCGTCCTCGCAGCCGACGACGAACACGACCGGGAACTCCAACCCCTTGGACGCGTGCAGGGTGAGCAGCGAGATCCGGTCCGCGCGCGGGTCCCACGCGTCCACCTCGACGCCGAGGGCCAGCTCGGCGCGGAACCGCCCGACGTCCGAGCCGCACTCGCGCGCGAGGGGCTTGAGCAGCTCGTAGGCCGAGTGGTCGTCGCCGGCCACCGCGCGCACCCGCGCGAGGACGGAGTCGCCCGGCGCGGAGCCCAGCTCCCGCGCGATCCGCGCCACGCCCGGCCGGTCGGCCAGCCGGTCGTGCGAGCGCTTCTGGAACGGCAGGCCGGACCGCGTGAGCGCGTCCACCAGGGCCCGCGACTGCCGGTCCGTGCGGTACAGCACCGCGAAGTCCGAGAAACCCAGTCCCTGCGCGCCCTCCGACCCGGACACCCGGCCGCTGTCGAGCGCGTGGAACGACGCGCCGCCCAGCACCTGCTCGACGGTCCGCGCCACGAACGCGGCCTCGGCCTGCTCGGACGCCGCGTGGTGCACGCCGATCAGCGCGTCGCCGTGGTCGCCCACCGCGCGCAGCTCGCGCCCCGGCACGAGCGTCGACGGCGCGATGACGCTCAGCGCGCCCGCCACCACCGGCGCGCTGGACCGGTAGTTGCGGGTCAGGTGCACGAGCCGCGCGCCGGGGAAGTCCTCCCGGAACCGCAGGAAGAACCCGACGTCCGCGCCCCGGAACCGGTAGATCGCCTGGTCCGGGTCGCCGATCGCGGTCAGGTTGCCGTCCGCGGGCGCGAGCAGCCGCAGCAGCCGGTACTGCCGCTCGTCGACGTCCTGGTACTCGTCCACCGAGATCCACCGGTAGCGGGCGCGGTACGCCGCGACCAGCTCCGGGTCCTCCGCGAGCAGCGCGAGCGGCAGCGCGACCAGGTCGTCGAAGTCGACCAGGTCCTGCGCGCGCAACGCCTTCTTGTACCGCTCGTCGCCCTCGGCGACCAGCCGCTTGGCGGCCTTGGCCTCCCCCGCGACGGACACGGCGACCGCCAGCTGCTGCTCGGGGTCGGCGATCCCGAACGAGGCCGACAGCCCCACCCGCGCGTGGTGCTCGCGCAGGACGTTCACGCCCAGCGAGTGGAACGTCGCCACGGTGAGCCGCCCGGCGTGCTCCGGCACCAGCGCGGCCAGCCGCTCCGCCAGCTCGCCGGCGGCGCGCCGGGTGAACGTGATGGCCAGGCACTCCTCCGGCGGGACGCCGCGCTCGGTGACGAGGTGCGCGACGCGGTGCGTCAGCGTCCGCGTCTTGCCCGTGCCCGGACCGGCGACGATGAGCAGCGGACCGCCGTCGGCGGAGGCCGCCGCGCGCTGGTCCGGGTCGAGCCCGTCCAGCAGGGAGGTCACGGCCGCGACCGCCCGCTTATCGTCCGCAGTGGACGGAGCGGGCGGCGGCGCGGCGCGCTCGACCGGAGCCCGGACCGGCGCGGCGGCCGGCTCCACCGGTGCGCACTCGAACAGCGACAGGGCCGCGCCGCGCCCGCTCAGCTCGCCCGGCTGGAACAGGCGGATCACGCCGTACTCGCCGTCGTACCCGGCGTCGCGCAGCACCTCGCCGCGCCGCAGCCGCGCCACGGCCTCGCCCAGCGGTGCCGAGTGCGCCGCGAGGTCGTCCACCGGGACGTCCTGGAGGATCACCAGCTCGGGCCCGAACGCCGCGGTCAGCTTGTCGACCTCGATCGACACCTTCTTGCTCTTCGGCCCGGTGCCGACGATCTCGCTCACGACCTCGGGCAGCGGGACCAGGTTGCGGAAACCGGCCGCGCCGTCGGGGCGGAACCCCTCGGGCCGGTCGGCCAGCTCCTCCACCCGGCTCAGCACACCCACCGTCAACGGCTTGCGGCACTCCGGGCAGACGCCCCGGTGCGCGGCGGTCTCGCGCGGCTCCATCCGGACGCCGCACTTGCGGTGCCCGTCGACGTGGTACTTGCCCTCCTCGGGGAAGAACTCGATCGTGCCCGCCAGCCCCTGCCCGGTCTCCAGCGCCCGCCGCACCGAGTGGTAGTCCAACCCGGTGTCGAACACCGTCGCCTCGCGGCCCAGCATCGGCGGCGAGTGCGCGTCGGAGTTGCTGACCAGCCGGTACCGGTCGAGCCCGGACACCCGCCAGTTCATCGCGGGATCGCTGGACAGGCCCGTCTCCACGGCGAACACGTGGTCGGCGAGGTCGGCGTAGCAGTCCGCGACCGCGTCGAACCCGGACTTCGAGCCCAGCACGGCGAACCACGGCGTCCAGACGTGCGCGGGCACCAGGTAGCCGCCGCACTCCAACGTGATCTCCAGCAGGTCGCGGGAGTCCAGGCCGAGGATCGGCCGACCGTCCGAGCCGATGTTGCCGATGCGGGCGAGCCTGCGGTTGAACTCGGCGGCCGAGTCCAGGTCCGGCAGGTACACCAGGTGGTGCACCTTGCGGGTGCGGTCGTCGCGCTTGTAGATCGTGGAGATCTCCACCGACAGCATGAACCGCACCGGCACGGCGGCCAGCGACGGCGGCAGCGTGCGGTCGATCTCCCGGTCGAGGTCGGCGCGCAGCCGGAACAGGCCGGGCTCGGCGGGCACCAGGTTCTCGCGCAGGTGGTCGTACCAGGCGGGGTGGGTGAAGTCGCCGGTGCCGACCAGCGAGATCCCCTTGCGCCGCGCCCACCAGGTCAGGTGCTCCAGGTCGCAGTCCCGGCTGCACGCTCGGGAGTACTTCGAGTGGATGTGGAGGTCGGCCACGAAGCGCACCGCGCCGACTGTAGCGGAGCGGCGGGGAGGCCCGGCCGGAACCGGAATACCGGGGAGGTCGCCGGACACCGTGGTGGCGCGGCGGGGACGGGAGAACCGGCCCGGTGGCGGGCGGGCGGTGGTGCCCGCTCGCCACCGGGTCAGCCGCGGGGGTCGTCGCGCCGGGGCACGTGGACCCACGCCGGCTGCCGGAAGTCCTTCACGTGCACCTCGACCGGGCGGAAGGGGACGCGGTCGAGGCCGCGCTCGCCGCTGAGCACCACCTCGGTGTGGAAGCGGTCGGAGACGATCACGCCGAAGTCGCCGGCGGCCGGGTCGGCGACGGCCAGGCGGAACGGCTCGGCGTCGATCAGCCGCGCCGTGGTGGTCACCGGCTCGCCGCTGATGTGCGGAGGGTCGATCACGGTCGCGCCGTCGTCCATCGCGACCCGCAGCCGCAGCCGGTAGCGGTCGTTGAACGGCCGGTTGACCTCGGCCAGCGCCAGGTCGAACTCGCGCAGCACGATGTCCGACGTGACCCACGCCTTGGGTATGCCGGCCCCGAAGGCCAGGGTGACGCTGTCGCCGTCGTCCCGCTGGAACCGCCGCACGGGCGCGTAGAGCGCGTGGTGGCCGAGGATGTCCAGGGCCATCTCCAGCGCGTCGGTCAACGCCTGGTCGAGGTGGGCCTGCCGACGCCGCCCGCCGGAACTGGAGTTCACCACGTCCAGGCGCACGACGGTGCAGTCGGTGGCAAGGGGAAGGCTCACGGTGCCTCGCTGGGTGTGGGATCGGTTTCGGAAGAGGTGCGATCACCCTTCAGGGCACGGCCGCGCCCCACCACATCCGTTGATATCTCCGTCGTGCTTTCCGTAGATTTGCGTTGACAACGCGGCCCGCCGGAGGCAGGTCAGGCAGGGGATCGCCACCTTGCGCTTGCCCGGACCGGCGCCCAGGAGGCGGCGCTCGCGCAACACCTTGACGGCGCGGTGGGCCGACAGCTCCGACATCCCGGCCATTTCGCCCAACTGCTGCTGCGTCAACGGCACCAGGAGCCTACCCGAAGCCGGGTCGTCGGCGAACGCGTCGACCGCGTCCACCAGCACCCGCAACAGGCGCGGCACCGCCGTACCCGGCCCCACCTCGGCGCGCCGGGCCTCCAGCGCGCACAGCTTGGCGATCGCCAGCCGCAGGAGGTCCTGCTGGATGGCCGGGTTCGCCGCGAGGTAGTCCAGGAAGCGCGTGCCGGGGATCTTCACGACGGTCACGTCGTCGTGCGCCATGACCGACGCCGTCCGCGCGCCCTCGCGGAAGAAGGCGAACTCGCCCAGCAGCTCACCTCGGCGGCGGATGGCGAGCAGCCGCTCGTGGCCGGCGGCGTCCTGGCTGAGGATCTTCACGTGACCGTGCCGGAGCACCATCACGCAGTCGCTGGCCTCGCCCTGCCGCATCAGGTAGTCACCCGCGCCGTACCGGAACGGCCGGCCCCGGCTGAGCAGGTCCTCGAAATCCGCGGAACACACCCGCGCTTCGAAAGTGCTCATACCCCAGCCCATTCCGCACGACCCGGCAACCGGGCCGAATTCCACGCGACCGCGCCAGGAATCCGGTGGCGCACCGGGCGGCCCGACACTCCCGCGCACGAGTCCGGGACCAGATCGATCAATTCGGCGGCGTTCATCCCATCCCCACGAGAGGCATTCGACGTCAGGGATGACAGAATGCCGCGTGCCCGGCGCGGGTTCCAGTGGTCGACGCGAAATCACCCGTAGCCCGGTCCGGGGAAACCAGCGGCCACCAACCCGCCGGGTCCACGCGTCCGGTCGGCGGCCACGCCACCACCCACTCGAAGTGACCGCAGATTCCGGGGTGCCCCTGGACGCGGACCGGCCACGACGCATGTGAACGCGTCGTGGCCGGTCCGGTCCCGCGTCAGCAGCCGAAGTCGCCCGGCGGAATCCAGAGGTGCCCCGTCGGGAAGTACCGGCCATCGGGGCGGTACTGCTTGCCCATCTCGTTGCGCCAGTGGTCCGGCCCCAGCGCGAAGTCGTGCGGCCAGTACTCGTCCCACACCTCGGTCTTGGCGGTGCGGTCGGCGCCGAACACGTTCTCCCCGTAGCCCCGGATCACGTAACCCAGGTACTCCTGCCTCCGCACCGCGGTGCGACTGGTCGCGTCGGCATCCGCGTCGGCGGTCAGGATCGCGCCGGCGATGTGGTCCACGTGGTCGCGATCCCCGTCGCGGTGACCGAGGCTGTTCTGCGTGCGGACCAGGCTGGGCCGCGCGGTGTTGATGATGGACCGGAGCATCCCCACGAACGACGCCCTCGTGTACGAGGCGCGGCCGTCGATCGGGCGGGCGACGTAGGCGGCGTCCCTCACCATCCGGGCGAGGTCACCACACTGATCACTCCCACCGGCCGCGTGCATGTAGGTGAACACGAGCCGCACGTTCGTACCGTCGAGCCGGTTGGTCGCGACCTCCCGACCGTTGAACGTCATGGCCTCGTAAACCCAACTACCCGGCACGTTCGGCTTGTTGGCGGCCTTGGCGTACGCGGCACGCACACCCTCGATCCGCTTCTGGGCGTACTCCATCCCACAAACCGGATACCCCTCACCACAGGGCAACTCCCCCGCGGTCAGGTACACGACCCACACGTTGTCACCGTTGCGGATGTCGGTGAGGATGTCCGGGTTCATGAACAACAGGTCGTCATCCTGGTGCGCCACGAAACTCACCGTGGTGGCAGCAGCCCGCACCTCCGCCCCCGCGCCGGGCGCGCCGATCAACCCGGCCGTCAGCCCAACGGCCACCAGCAGTCTCGCGATGCGTTTCACAGCCGCTCCCCTCATGCGAGTCCATCCTCAGCTGCCGTCACTGTCCCAGTCGATCTGCGTACCTGGTTGAAGGTGCCAGGGCAGGCGTTCCCCCGCTGCGGCCTGCACCCGGTTGAGCCGCTCCTCGTCGTCGTCCAAAATCTGCGCGATCTCGAAGGCGGTCGTTGCCGAGCCCACAGAGTCACCGGACAACACCTCGGCGTAGAAGATCCACAATCCCGCTCGGGCTGCCGCCCGGCATTCGTCGACGAGCGACCGACCGGCGAAAACCGGACTGGCCACCTGGCCGTTGTCGCCGATCAGAGCAAGGATCAAATGCAGGATTTCGGCACGGGAGCGCTCCGGGACGCCATCCGCGAGTGCGGCTAGCAGCACGTGCAAAGTCGGGAGTGAAGGTTCTGCCAGTACGTGTCCGGCGGGAAGCAGGTGGTAATCTATCGCGTTCCACAGCTCTCTCGCTTCCTTCGGAGTTGCGGCCGCCGCAGCCCTGCGCAATATCTCGGGTAGGTGGCCCGCTAGCTCGCTCCTATCGCAACCACAGCGCATGGCAGCCCAGTCGTACCGTCCCAACTCCAACTCGAACAACTCCACCTTGATCACCGCCCACTCCGCCGGTCCCATACCCCACCCGGAACACCTCGGGTGCCCGGTACGAAGTTACCCGGGTCCGGGTAGTCGATCTGGCAGGGCTTGCACACATCTTTCACCTGGGTCGTAAAGATTTCGCCTTCCGCGTGGACTTGAAGCGCCTGCGTGAACAAGACCTTCGAAGGGTCACCACCGAGCGCGAGCAGAGCGTTGCCCTCAGCGCAGTAGTGGCACCCGGACGAGGCAAGCGCGATGGCACCGGTCTCCAGGTTGATGGCACCAATGTAACTCCGTCCACTCGCCTTACTCGACCGGTTGAACAATGCGTACGCGGGCAGCCTGTTGATGGCCAACTGAAGGCGTTCCGCCTGTGACCACCCCGCCGGCGCTTCCTCGACGTCGATCACCGGCTGCCGCGAGGGCCCCTCCCCTCGCTTCGAGGGAACGCAGACGGCCGGGTCCTCGTTGTGCACCAGGACGTTCGCGACGCCCACGTGGTACGTGTGCAGGCCGTCGACCGTCAGGTTGTGGACCCGGAGGGCGTCGCCGAAGGACGTGCTGCCGATGACCGTGGCCGGCCGGTGGTCGGCCGTCTCGAACGCGTACCCGGGCCTCAGGTCCTCGGCGTCGACCCACCTCTGGAGCGATTCGACCCAGAACGGGTGTTCGTCCGTCGCCACGACGGTGTCCGTGCCCGCGTCCGTCCGGATCGTGATGCGGTAGTTCAGGCGCTCCGACTCGTGCGACCTGGTATCGGTGACGGTGCGCACGCCACGCTCACCCGTGGTCGGGTCGGTGGCCACGACCTCGTCACCGACCCGCACGTCCTTGATCGGCTTGAGCGACCCGTCCGCCATCAGGACCGGTGTGTCACCGCTGAAGCTGTTGCGGTCGAGGCTGACCGGGCAGGTGCCGTTCACCTCGCCCCGCGCCCGGTCGCCCGAGTCGCGTGCCGCGCCGTTGCCGCGCTTGCGGGACGGACCCAGCAGGCCGAGCAGGTCGCCCACCCCCGGCACCTGGCTGTTGGCGAAGTCGGACACCACCTGCTCGCCGACGGACTGCACGACGTTGGTGCCGGGCTTGATGATCGTCGCCTTGACGGTCTCCCAGACCTTGTTGACGTCCTGCACGTTCTCCGCCAGCGCCGACACTTGGCGCGCGGGCAGGTTCGGGGCCGAGGACACGAGGTCCTTGAGCGCGATGCGCGGCTTGAGTACCGCCTGCAGCACCGGCAGCGGGTTGTTCTTCGCCGCGTGCGCGATGGCCGCCTTCGCCCGCTTGGTCACCGCCTCCATCGCGGCCCGGCGGGCGGCTGCCGCCGCTGCCGCCGCGGCGGCCCTGCGCGCCGCGGACTGGGCGGCTTCCCTGGCCGCCGCCTTGCCGAAGTCCGCCGCGTTCCGCCGTGCCGCACCCGCCAGGTTGTCGCCGTACTTCCGGGCCCCGCCCGCGACGTCGTCGGCGTACCGCCCGGCACCGGCCGCGTCGTCGGCGTACCGCCCGCCGCGCCGCCCCGCGCCCAACAGGTCGTCGCCGTACTTGAAGAGGTACTTGGCGCCCTTGGCCAACTTGCCGAACGGCACGAAGTTCGACGCCGCCCAGAAGAAGTTGCCCCAGCTCGGCTCGCGGATGAAGTTGGCGATGTCGTTGTAGCCCGACACCTCCTTGACCACGTCGACCGCGACCGAGGCGGCCTTCTTCACGCCGTTCCAGATCCCGCCCCAGTCCGGCCAGTGGCCGTCCGGGTCGACCAGGTCCAGCGGCCGGCCCGCGCCGTAGGTGTACCGGTTGAACAGCACGGCCGGGCCATGCTCCGCCGACACCGAGTCGCGCGAGGCGAATCCACCGGTGCCCGGCGCGTACCACCGCGCGCCCATGTTGACCAGGCCGGTCGACGGGTCGGTCCAGTCGCCCTGGAAGCCGACCTGCCGCCGCTCGCCGGTGGAGCCGGTCACCACGCCGAACGGGTCGTACGCCGTCGAGTCGGCGATGCCGGTACCCGCCGGGGCCATGCCGCCGACCACGTCGCCGTGCTTGTCCGCCAGCGCCAGGCGCTTCTGCCCGCCCTGGTCGAGCGACAGCAGCTCACCCGACGGGCCGCGCCCGTACGACGTGTCACCGTCCGACACCGGGTCGATGTCGAAACCCGCGTAGGCGAACGACTTCGCGCCCCGCGTCACGACCCGGTCCGCGCCGTCGTAGGCGTACTTGGTCGCACCGACCTCGATGAGCCGGTCGAACGCGTCGAAGGAGAACTTCTCCGCCAAGCCGGAACTGGTGCGTGAAGCCATCGAGCCGCGCGCCGTGTAGGCGTAGGTGTAGTCGCCGTCCGCCAACAGCCGGTTGCGCTCGTCGTACGTCGCCGTCTTGGCGCCGTGGCGCGTGCGGTTGCCGGACGCGTCCCAGCCGTACTCGGTGGTCTGCCCACCGACCGTCCACGACTTCAGCCGGTTCGCGTAGTCGTAGGTGTAGGTGTGGTCACCGGAGCCCGCGAGCCCGGACGCCACCTTGCGGGTCAGGCGGTCGTTGTCGTCGTACTCGTAGGCCAGGGATGACACCACCGCGCCGGCGGGGTCCTTGACGACGTCGGACTTCTGCCTGCCCAGCGCGTCGTAGTCGAACGTACGGGTGCGGCTCGCACCGTACTGGAGGGTCTTCAGCTGCCCGGCTTCGTTGTAGCCGAACGTCAGGCCCACCCCGGACAGGCCGTCGGAGACCGTCTTCAGCCTGCCCTTGTCGTAGGCGAAGCCGGTGGTGCCCGCCGCGTCGGTGCGGGAGGTGATCCGGCCATCGCCGTCGTAGCCGAACGAGGCCGTGCCGGACGGGCCCGCGGCGGACAGCAGCGCGCCGCGGTCGTTGTAGTCGTAGGTGTTGCGGCCACCCGGCGCGTCGATCTCCTTGACGCGCCCGGCCTCGTCGTACACGCGCACGCGCTCGGCGGTCGGGGCCTCCGCGCCCGCGCCGGTCTCCTTGGTCAGCCGGTCGAGGAAGTCGTACTGCCGTTCGCGGGTCACGCCGCCGGGCGCGGTCAGCTTCACCGCGTTGCCCGCGACGTCGTACACCGACGTCCACGTGCGGTCGGCGGGGTTCGGGTGGGCCGCCGTGGCGGGCTCGATCACCGATTCCGGCAGCGACCACGGGTTGTAGGTGGTGACGAACCCGTTGCCGCGCCCGTCGGTGAACCGGGTCCGGTTGCCCCTGGCGTCGTAGCCGAACGAGGTGGTGATGCTCTCGGTGTCCGACACCGGTTCGACCTGCTGGACGAGCCGGTTGGCCGCGTCGTAGGAGTACCGGGCGGTGCGGTTCATCGCGTCGGTCGCGGACAGCACGTTGCCCGCTTCGTCGTGCGTGTAGGCGCTGCTGCGCAGCGTCCGAGCCTGCCCGTCCAAGCTGTACTGGTTGCGCAGCCGGCCCGCCGAGTCGTAGTACAGGTAGCTGGTGCGCCCCAGGGCGTCCCGCTGCCACGCCGACCGGCCCAGGCCGTCGTAGCCGTACTGCACGACGACACCCGCCGGATCGGTGGTCCGGATGCGCTGGCCGAGCGCGTCGTAGTCGGACGTCGTCACATCGCCCGACGGCGACGTGACCTTCTTCAGCTCGCCGGCGTCGTTGTACTCCAACGTCGAGGTGTACGCGGCGGGTACCGGCTTGCGCTCCAGCGTGGTCTGGGTGACCCTGCGGCCCAACGCGTCGTAGGTGGCCTCGCTGCGCGCGCCGGTCGGGTCGGTCACCGACAGCTGCTCGCCGCTGTGCGTGTAGGTGTACTTCCACACGCCGCCGACCTCGGTCGCGTTGTCCGACTTCGGGTCCTGGCGCTCGACCAGCCGCCCGAGCTGGTCGTACCGGAACCGGCTGACGGCGCCGCGCCCGCCCACCACCTCGACGACGTTGCCCACCTCGTCGTACTTGGTGGTGACGACGCCCTTGACCGCGGCGGACGCGCCGGGCGCGGTGTAGTCGGGTGTCTCGGTGCGGACGACCCGGCCCACCTTGTCGTGGAACTGCCGCGTGATCCGGCCGTTCTCGTCCTTCACGGCGACCTGGTCGCCGAAGGTGTCGAACCCGACCAGCGTCTCCGGCCGAGCAGTGGTCGGCGTGCCGCCGTCGGTCTCCACCGCCACGGGGGGCAGCTTCACCGCGACCTGGCGCTCGTTCTCGTCGTAGCGGTACTCGGTGGTGTACGCCGCAGGGTCGGCACCCGCGACGTTGCCGCGCGGGTCGGTCTCGGCGACCAGCAGCCCCCGCTTGTCGTACGCGCGGGTCGTGGTCAACGGCGTCGAACCGGACCCGATGGTCTCGCTGGTCTGGTTGCCGACGTTGTCGTAGGTGTAGTCCACGACGCTGCTCGCCGTCAGCACCCTGCCCGGCGCGTTCGAGCCGTTGCCGCTGCGGGCGACCTGGGTCACGTTGCCGTTGGCGTCGTAGCGGTAGGCGGTGCGGCGGGAGAGGCCGCCGGGGTCCGCGATCGCCTCGGTGAGCCGACCCACCGCGTTGACGGTGAACTCGGTCACCTTGCCGTTCGGCCCGGTGCGCTTGACGACGTTGCCCGCGCCGTCGTACTCGTTCTGCTCCAGCACGATCCGCCGCGACGTGCCACCCGGCTCGGGCACCTCCGCGAGCACCCGGAACACGAGGCCGTTGGGGGTGTACTCGTAGATCGTCCGGCGGCCCATCGCGTCGACCTTGCGGACCAGCCGCCCGCCCAGGTCGTAGGTGTTGGCCTCCAGCACCAGGAGCGTGCCGTCGGACGGCGTCTCCGGCTGCCCGACGCCGCCGGAGACCGGCTTGCCGTGCCAGCCGCGCAGGCGCACTTCCGCGACCTTGTTGCGCGCGGTGTACGCGTACTCGATCTTCGTGCCGTTGGCGTCGACCACCCAGGTGCGGTTGCCGAATACGTCGTAGCCGTACGTGGTCTTCGCGCCCTGGGCGTCGGTCACCGAGTCCTGGCGGCCCCGGTCGTCGTAGGTGTAGGCGGTGGTGCGCGCCTCGTCGCCGCCGGTGAGGTCGGAGACCTCCACCTTCTCGGGCCGGCCGTCCACGTCGTAGGTCGTCTTGGTGAACTTGGTGTGCTTGACGCCGGTGATCGCGTCGGTGACCGGCGCGTCGGTCACCTCGACGGGTTTGTTGCGCTCGTCGTAGACGAACTTCGTCTCCAGGCCCGCCGGGTGGCTGTCGGAGTACTCGGTCTCGCTGGTCTTGCGGCCCCACCGGTCGTAGCGGTACTTCGTGACGCGGCCCTCGGCCTCGGCGTCCGTGCGGCCGGGCTCGGTCGTGGAGGCGAGGTCGCCGTTGGCGTAGTACCGGTAGGTGGTCTTCTTGCCGCGTGCGTCGGTCGTGGTCTTCAGCAGCCCCGCGGGTTCGTTGCCGCCGCCCTCGGCCGCGGTGGTGCCGTCCGTGTAGGTGTGCACGACGGTGGTGCCGTCGGGCATCGTCTGCTTGAGCAGTTCCCCGCGGGTGTCGTACTCCGACGAGGTGAGGTAGGTGGGGTCGTCCGCGTGGGCCGACCTGCCGTCACGGGCGGTCTTCTGCTTGTCGATGCGCGGGTCGGTGTCGTTGACCTTGCCCGGCGCGGGTTCGTGGTAGGTGTAGTACTCGGTGTCGCAGACCCCCGGCGCGCGGCAGGTCTTGCGGGACAGCACGTTGCCGCGCGCGTCGTTGCGCAGCTCGACCTGGTGGCCGTTCTCGTCGGTGATGGTCTGCTGGAAGCCCGACGCGTCGTAGTCGTACGTGCGGACGCCCACGCCCTGCACCGGGCCGCCCTGCCAGTCCGGGTTGTCCGTGCCCCGGCCGCCGCAGTAGTCCGGTGTGCCGTCGGGGGTGGTCGTGCGGGTGCACGGTGGCGCGGTGGACGGCGTCGTCGGCACCACCGACGGGTCGGGCCGGTCCTCCAGGCGCACGCCCAGGCCCAACGGCGCGACGAACCGGATGATCCGGCCGCGAACCGGGTCGTAGTCGAAGAAGTGCGGCCGGTTGCCTGGGTCGGTGACCTCGATGGAGCGCACCAGGTTCCGGACCGTGCGGCCCTGCGCGTCCTGCTCCTCGGTGCCGCTGACGTTCGGCAGGCCGAGCTTCCACTTGCCGCCGTTGGCGTCGACGTAGTCGCGGACGCGGTCGTTGGTGGTGTCGTAGGCCAGCTGCGCGGCGGTCCGGCCGCTGGGCAGCGACACCTTGGTCAGCTGGTCGGCGTGCCCGCGCGCCTTGAAGTGGGTCCGGGCCGCTTCCTCGCCCAGCGGGTGCTGGTAGATCGCGACCTCGTCGATCTGCCCGGTGAAGTGCTTCTTCCCCTCGCCTGGCCACCAGCCGTGCGGCGCCCAGTCGGCCGGGCCGACCGCGTGCGCGGCGCCGATCTGGCCGTGGTTGAACAGGCTGTCGTCGATCTCGCCCTCGGTCGTGCCGACCTTCGCGCCGTCGAGGAACAGCGTCTGCACCGCCAGCGACCCGGACAGCACCACGTGGTGCCAGTTGCCGTCGTTCACCGCGCCGGAGCTGGTGATCGGCGCGATCCGGCCGTGCCAGAACTGCCCGCGCAGCCTGCCGTCGCGGTCCACGTAGAGCACGGGCACCGAGCCGACCGGGTCCCGGTCGAACGGCGCGCGCTGGAAGCCGATCAGCGGACCGCCGGACGTCGTCTTGAACCACAGCTCCACCGACAGGTCCCGCGACTTCTTGATCGCCCCGTCGGGCAGCGTCACGTACGAGTCCGTGCCGTTGAACGACGCCGAGGTGTCGCCGGTGCCGTCCAGCGCACCCGGCGCGCCGAGCCGGGTGTTGCGGTACGCGCCCTTGTCCTTGCCCAGGTTGGTCGCGACCTGGCTGCCGGCCGTCTCACCGCTGCCCTCTCCGAGCCGCCAGTACGAGTCCGGCTTGGAGTCCACGACGGCGCTGCGGTAGTGCGAGCCGTTCTCGTACTCGTACTTCGTGCACGCGGACTTCGGGTCGCAGACCTCGGTCAGCCGGTCGCCGACGTACTTGTAGGTCCACTTGACCGGTGCGCCGCCGGCGACCGGCGAGTCGGCGCGGACCTCCGTGACGTGGTTGCCGGTCCACGTGAAGTACAGCGTGCGGTTGCCGCTCGTCCGGGCGATGACGCGCCGGAGTTGGCCGGTGGGGCCGTAGTCGAAGTCGACCATGCGGTCCGCGTTGTCGTGGATGGTGACCAAGCGGCCGTCGAACTCGCGGAACGTGTAGGTGGTGTTGGACTTGTCCACCAGCACGTAGTTGTGGTCCGGCTGCGCCACGTCCTGGTAGAAGGTGGCGAACCGGCCCGCGGGCGGGTCGAAGCTGCCGTTGGCGGCGTTGCGCCCGAACCGCACCTGCTGCCCGTCCGGGTAGGTCACCACGACGTTGCCCGAACCGTCCTGGTCGGGCACCACCCGCATGTCGTACCGGGTGGACCAGCCCGCGCCGAACAGCAGGTCCTTGCGCGGGTCCAGGCTGTTGTAGGTGCGGGCGACGGACAGCTCGGGCCCGGACACGCCCAGCGCGATGTCCACCGCGGCCGTGGTGTAGTTGCCGGTCTGCGGGTCGAAGTCCAGGTCACCCGCGCTGTAGGGCGCGCCGCCCAGGTGCGAGGTGATGTCTGGCTGCGGCACCGCCGTCAGCAGCGCGCTGAACGGCAGCGCCTCGCTGCGGGTGCCGCTCGGGTCGACCGCCCAGGCCCGCCAGTGGTAGGTCTCGCTCCACTGCATCCGTCCACTCGGGACGGTCCAGGTCTTGGTCGGCGCGCGTGGGCCGAGCGTGCACGAGCCGGGGTCCGGCGTGCCGTCGGCCCTGCTGTTGCAGACCTCGAACTCGTAGAGGACCGACGTGCTGGGCGGCGCGTCCACGTCCACCGCGTCGGCCCACAGCTGCGGCGTGAGCGTCGGGGCCGAGTGCCCGGCGGGCGGGTACTGCGCCTTCACCACGGGCGGCAGCTCGAACATCGTCATCGACAGCCGGGCGGGCGGGATCTGCTCGTCGGTGAAGTAGGTGTCGTTGTGCACCATGCTGAAGTCGAGCAGGTAGTCGCCCGGGTTGGTGAACCGGTGGACCGTCGCGTCCAGCGTGATCGTGTCGCCCGGCGGCACCTCGCGGTCCAGCGCCGCGGCCTCGCGCGAGTCGACCGGGCGGCCTTCCGCGGTGAACGCCCGGTAGGCGAGCTTGTACGCGCCCGGCGTCCACGTCTGCGATCCGCGGTTGGTCACCGCGATGCGCACCTTGCCGTCCTGCTGCCGGTGCACCGGGGGCTCCGGCACCCCGCGCTCGATGCGGTAGGAGGCGTTGTACGGGGTGTGCGTGACGAACAGGCGCGGCGGGTTGGCCGTGCCCGCGCCGGTGAACAGCTTCCAGCTGCGCACCGCCTTCACGGCCAGGCCGTTGTTCGCTCCCCCGGTCACCCAGGACTGCACGAGGTCGCGGCCCGCGTCGCCGAGGTCGATGGCGTCGGGCGCGGTCGGGCAGGCGGAGTACGACTGGCCCAGCGCGACGTAGCCGTGCGCGAAGGACGCCGAGGCCAGCTCGGGGCCGGTCGGGGGGTGGCCGGACCCGTTCGCGTCCCACGCCCCGGTGATCGGGTGCACGGTCACCGGCTCGGGGCGGCAGGACGGCGCGTCGAAGTTGGTCAGGTAGAGCTGCGCGCCGAAGACGCGGTGGTTGGCCAGCGTCCGGGAGACCTCGTCGAACTTGAGGTACATGGCGCTGCCGTTGCCGACCGCCAGCTCCGGGAGGCTCTGCCGCTTGCCCCCGGACGTGGTGACGGCGACGTTCGCCTGCACGCCGTGCACCGAGGGGTCGACCAGCACCGGGTAGGTGCGGGCGGGGTCGCGCAGCCACGCCTCGTCCAGCGCCATGACCAGCGAGTCACCGGTGACCTCGTAGCGCACGCCGCGCGACGTCGCGGGGTTCTCCGGGTTCGAGTCGGTCATGAACCCGGCCGGGATGCGGCCCTTCTCCTGCCCGGCGTCGTCGGTGAGCACGACGTCGCCGTCGTCGGTCTTGGCGGTGAGGCCCTTGAGCCGCAGCGGGAACACCCAGCGGTGCGCGGTGTCCGGCGAGGCGAGGACCAGGGTTTCCTTCACGCCGCCGGGCTGCGCGTCGATGCGCAGGTCGACGCCCTCGGCGACGCCGGGGTAGGTGATGGCGCTGCCGTCGACGCGGGCGGCGGCGGGTCGGGTGCCGGCCAGGCCGAAGGCCAGTTCGTGCTCGCCGGACAGGCGGACGCGGATGAACGGCGACTCGGAGGCCGTCGCCCCGAACCGGCTCTCCACCTGGTCGGCGGCGTTGCGCCACCCGTCGCCGTCGGCCACCAGGCGGGTGTCGACGGGCTGCCAGGAGCCGTCGGCGGCCCGGAAGTTCATCGGTGACTGGCTGATCTCCGTGGTCCGCGTGCCGTCGGCGTTGCGGAACGTCCGGGAGTTCGCCTGCCGCTGCCCGGCGTCCTCCCGGCTGGTCGCCGCGTCGAAGCCCTTCAGGCCGGACGGCGCGGACACCTCGCGGACCTCGTTGGGTCGCGGGCTGTCCGAGTGGAACGTCGGCTGCGGGTGCTTCGCGAGTTCCGACTTCGGCAGCGCGCGGTTGGCCGTCTCGCCGGGCACCTCGTGGGGCTGGCCCTCCGCCGAGCCCCACGCCTGGTCGGGCGCGAGTTCGCCCGGATCGACGCCGGCGGAGCCGCCGCCGAGCTGCGGCCACAGCTGGATCGCGGTCGGCGCGATCGCACCGAAGAAGACCGCGAGGACCATTCCCAGAACCACCGCGATGCGACCGCGCCGAGAGCGCGGCAAACGAACGCGGGCACGCCAAATACGGCCGCCGGCCATTATTCTTATCCCCCCGTGTCAGGCTGCCACCGCGTGCCGAGCACGCTGGGCACACCCCCCGACGCTAAGCACCGCGTTGAAGCAACCACATTCCGCCGAGCACGGGCAAGAGCCATCCGGAGCACCGGGAACGACGTAACCCGAACAGCCGAACATGAGGGTCACACACAACCGACCGTAACCTTCGCCTGCGAGTACTGGCCCAGGCCGACTTCCTCGGCTACGGTCACCTGGACCGACCCGAATGGTCGAGCAACGGGGGAAGCACATGTCAGAGGTCGGCGCAAGCCTGCTCGGAATAAGTTCCGGCAACGCATCGACAACCGACATCCGAATGGTCGGATCGGGTAGTCGGAAACGGCTGCCACGGGTGACGCGGCCGAGCGGCTATTCACCGTCGAGTCGCCCGTCAGCGCATTCGGACACCCACACTAGTCGGGGACGCGCAATCACGGCTGGGGCGTGAACGGCCCGGTGTCGACGGCGGTGGAACGCAGACCGGCCGAGTGGCGCATTCCCGCGCGGGGTCGGCGTCACCAGCGACCCGCGGACGGCGCGACCGAAGACCTGCGGACGGCGATCGGGGCGCCTCGCCGCAGGGCCTGATCCACACCCCCTGCCCCGGCTACACCTCCATGTGGCAGATCTTCACCGGAACGGCGGCGGAAAGATGAGAAGACTCCTGTGGACGGCGGCGGTCACCGCCGTCACCGCGACCACGCTCTCGGTCGCGACCACCTCGACCGCGACCGCGGCCGAAACGCTCCAGTGCGACACCAGCGCGGCGATCTACCTCCGCAAGCCCGACACCAGCCTCACGCTGTACCAGCACAACGAGCCGGAAGTGGGCACCCACGACTGGCAGACGCAGGTCGGCATCGGCCACACCTGGGACGGCATCACGCTCGGCGGCCCGGACGGCGTCGTGTACGAGCTGACCCCGGAGGGCCAGCTCAACCGGTTCCGCTGGAACGGCGGCTGGGAGAACGGCGGCGTCTCCGACACCGTCATCACCGGTTGGACGGGCTGGAGCCGCGACACCCTCGTGGTGGACTCGCTCGGCGACTTCTACGGCATCGCGCCGGACGGCGCGCTGCACTGGCGGCGCTACACCAAGAACGGCTCCACCTGGTCCTACCAGGACCGGACGCTGGCCACCGGCTGGGCGGCCCGCTACAACATGATCTGGACGTCCGGCAACGGCACCATCTTCGCCCGCAGCCACGACGGCAACCTGTTCGTGCACGTCTACCACGCGGCCAGCCAGCGGTGGCTGGAGAACGACCGCCAGATCGGGTGGGGCGGCTGGAACAAGTTCACCGACGTCGCCTCGGTGGGCGGCGGCGTCTTCTACGCCATCGACGGCGGTACCCGCCTGCTGAAGTGGTACCGCTACACCGGGAACGGCACGTGGGCGCACGACGCGGGCAAGGACATCGGCGACGGCTGGTACGGCGACTGGCAGATCGAGGGCAAGTCCGACGCCTGCCGCATCGTCGGCGCCACCCTGCCGCAGCGCCCGGCCGTCGCGGCGCGCCTGGACGCGCCGAACTCGGCCATCCAGGGCTCCGACGGGCTGGTGACCTTCTTCTACGTCAACGCCGCCGGCGGTCTCACCGCCGCCAAGCAGCGCTACCCCAACGACTACAGCTCCCTCACGTACCAACCGTTCGTCGGTCACCAGAAGTACACCGGCACGCCCGGTGTGGGCGCGTCCGAGGACGGCAAGCTGCACACCGTCGCGAACAGCTACGACGACGCGGCGTTCCGCGGGCGGGCGCAGGCGGTGCGCAACGGCATCTGGCAGCCGGGTGAGATCGCGCACGACGGGTGGATGCCCGGCGACGTAGCCGTGGTGCCCGACGCTAACAAGCTGCTGAACCTGTATGCGGTGGACAGCGCGGGCGCGCTGTGGCGGCGCGCGCAGCTCACGGCGAACGGCGAGTTCGGCCCGTGGCGCAAACTGCCGACGAGCGGCCTGACGTCCGACTTCACGGTGCTGCGCAACGGGGCCGCGATCGACATCGTCGCGCGGTTCACCGACAACTCGGTGCGGGCAGCGCGGTTGGCCGACGACTCGGTCGGCGCTTGGCGGGCGGTCGGCGCGGGAGCCACCGGCAGGCCGGCGGTCGTGGCGCACTACAACAACGACCTGCAGGTGTTCGTGCGCCTGCCCAACGGGGTCGTGCACACGCAGCGCGAATCGGCCGGTGCGTTCCCGAACACGTGGACCGCTGTCGGCACCCTGGCGACGACCGGCTCCCCGGCCGCCGTGCTCCGCGGCGGCGGGATGGTCGAGTTGGCCGCACGCGGCACGGACAACAAGGTGTACCAGGCGAGCCAGCTCGTCCCGGTCGGCGGGTTCGGCGGGTGGGACGTCAAGTTCGACGCGGAGACCGCGACCGACCCGATCGGTCTGACGCTGTCCGACGGCAACCCGATCTTCACCTGGCGCGGCCCTCAGGGCGACATCCTGACGTCCTACCTCAACCCCGGCACGGCAGCCGACTACCAGGCCGCCACCGCCCGCAGGTAGCCGACTCGGGTCCCGGTCCTGTCGTGGCAGGACCGGGACCCGCGGCGCACGCGACCTCAGGACCTCAACCCAGCACGTCGACCAACCACAGGTACGACCCGCCGCCCACTGCCGCCCCCACGACGGACCCCCAGACGACCTGCGCACGCGTGTGGTCGCCAAGCTCGACCCTCGACCAGTCGACCAGGACCACCGCGATCGCCGACAAGGCCAACCACGGCCCATAGGCGATGACCAGCATCACCGAAGCACCGGCCGCCACGGCGGCGTGCATCGAGATCTTCCACCCCCGCGCACCGCCGACAGGCAGGGCGAAGGTGATGGCGACGCACGTGACGAGCGTGGCGAACATCGCCAAGGCAAGCGCCAACATCTGCCGAGGCGCGTCCCCCACCACGAGGATCACCACACCGACCGCGAGCGAACCGATGCACGCGATGAACGGCACAACCCGCCCTTCGCGATTGGTGACGTGGTGCCCCTCCCACCGACCCCGCCGCGCGCCTCGCACGATCACCACCATGGGGATCACCGAGCCGGTGACCCCGACCACCAACCCCCACAGCAAGGCGGGAACCGGCTGCCCGGTCGCGTGCCACCCGATCGCGAGCGGCAGGCCGAGGACCCACACCCACGGGGCCAACACCTCGGTCGCCAGCCTGGCGACGCGGTGACGCGGGGAAACAGACGTGTCATCAAGCGAGGTCATGCTGGTACTGGTACTCCCCGCCGACCACAAACGGCGCACGGCTATCGAGGTGAGCTTCGTCACCAACCCAAGCCGGAATTGTCGGATGCCACTGATACGTTGCGCCGCGAGGTCAGGCGGAGTGAGGAGAACATCAGTGGTGGAGGTAGCACTGCGGCCGGTCGAGGATGCCGACCTCGACGCCCTGTTCGACCAGATGCGCGACCCCGCATCGGTCCAGATGGCCGCCTTCACCACCAAGGACCCCGACGACCGAGCAGCGTTCGACACCCGCATGGCGAAGGTCAGGGCCTCCGATGACACCAACCTGCGTGCGGTGACCCGTGACGGACGCCTCGTCGGCAGCATCGGCAGCTTCGTCGTGGAGGGCGACACCGAGATCACCTACTGGATCGACCGTTCGGCCTGGGGGCAAGGAATCGCCGGCCGAGCACTCGCCCTGTTCCTCGACACGGTCGAGGTCCGGCGGCCCTTGTACGCCCGTGCCGCCTGCGACAACCTCGGATCGCTCAGGGTGTTGCGGAAGGCGGGCTTCACGACCGTCGGCACCGAGATCTCCTACGCACCCGCCCGGAACGCCGAAATCGAGGAAACCATCCTGCGGCTCGACTAGCCCACGCCAGTCGCTCCACCTCGCGGATCGCCGACCACCGCCCGGCCGGGAGCCCCGCGCCCGCAGGGGCGCGCTGCGGACGTTCAATCCGATCCTGACCATCCTGGAGAACGAGCGCTACCTCCACGAGACCGGGCAGGATCACCGCCCCGTCTTCAAGCACCCACCGCTCAACGCGACCACGGCACAGGGGTCCGGGGGCGAAGCCCTCCGGGCGGGGCGTGGGGGTCGCACCCCCACAAAACACGACGAGGCGAGATGGTCGACGCTTTCCGCCGACACACCTCACCCCGAGACGAGTGGACCTGACTACACCCCATGAGAACTCTGTTGTGGCTGCTCAGGGGCCGGAACTGCTGATCAGGACCGTTGGACCCCGTGGAGCAGGCTGAGGCAGCAAGAGAGGGTGCCCTGACGGCCTCCGTCTTCGCTGCCCACAGGTGTTGAATGTCCCCGCCATGCGTGGGAGCGCCCGCCCCGGCCGGCGCTCCCACGCGTTCACCTCGCTACCTACTACTGGTCGTGCCCACCACGGTGGCAGCCTGCACCGGAGCATCCGGCAACCACACGAGCCTCGGGGTGGTGCCGTCGTCCTCGAAGTAGGTCAGGGCGATCTCGGGTGTTTGCAAACTCGCCCGGAAGTCGCCGGTGGTGGAGATGACCTCGGCGTGGTCGTGGAAAGCCATGCCGTAAGCGGCGATGTGGCCGTCGTGGCGGTGGCCGTACTCCACGGCCACCGCGAACAGGCGCGGAGCGTCGTCGGTGGCCAGCCCGTGCAGGAACGCGGTGAAGCCGGCCTCGTCCCACAACGGCTCGGATTCGGTGGAGTGGGTCATGAGGTCGTTCCCTCCAGGCTGGTCAACAGCTCCGCCAGCTCGGCGGCGGGCAGCAGCACCCGTCCGCACTCTTCGGGCGAGACCAGCCAGCTGGTGGAGATCGTGGCAACGGTGGTCGGTGGCAGCGGCAGCACAGAACCTTCGGTGAAGACCCGAACGTCGTCACGCGTCAGGTCCGGGGGGTTGGGCGGTCGGACGAGGAAGAAGGCGACCGGGAGGCCGGACGCGACCGCGACCGGTGTCGGCCGGCTCCGGAACCAGGCGTGCCCGACGATCGTCCGGGCCTGGTCCTCGCGGATGGACACCACGCCGACCGACGGGCCGGTCACCACCAGCACCGCGGGGACGTGCCCACCCGGCGCGCCCCACCACCGGCGCACCACGTCCACATCCGTGGTGGCCTCGGCCACCGGGTGCAGCCGGACCTGATCGACCGGCCGGCCGGTGGCCGGGTCCACGAACCGTCCCCCGTCCCAGGCGGCTCCGGGGATCACCGGCCAGCCCATCGCCGCATAGTCCAGCGCGGCGCGCAGGTTCTCATCGACCGGCAGACAGTCCGTCTCCGTGCCTGGCATTACCTCACCTCTCGAACTCGTCTACGAACAACCGCACAGGGTCCGGTGACCCTGGCGGAGATTCCTTCCGCGTAAACCGCCACGCGGAACGGGGTCACATGGTGCGGCCCGATTCACGCGATGCGCCCTGGACGCCGGGATGCCGGATCGGCGACGATCTCGAACAGGTCGCCGAACTCCAACGGCGCGAGGGCCTTGAGCGCGCCACCGATGAACGCCGGCCCCGGACGCAACTCCCCGTCCCGAACCCTCTTCACCGTGGAACGGTTCAAACCCATCGCGGCAGCAAGCGCGTAGTCGGAGGCGAAACCCGCCAGCAACACGGCCTTCCCGAACGCCTCCACCCGCAGCCTGACCGTGTACGACATCGTCACCCCTCGGCACTGACAGACGGCAGCGTCGACTTGGCACCTGCGTACCCCAAAGCTCAACCACTGCCCTGTTTCCCAGGGTTGAGCACACCTGCCCGCACCAGGTAGCGATGTAGTGTCGGCTGTGAAATCTTGTGACGACGGCACAGCTCCCGACGGTCGATGCCATTGACGAACTGGTGCGCGACAGTGGCCTCGCCGCGCAATCTCACCGGGTCGTCCAAGCGACGGGTACGGATTTGGGGGCCTATCGGAAGCTCGGGCAGGAGGTTGTTCCCGAGGAAACGTTCG
The DNA here is from genome assembly GCF_003634935.1 of Saccharothrix australiensis. Classification (NCBI taxonomy): domain Bacteria; kingdom Bacillati; phylum Actinomycetota; class Actinomycetes; order Pseudonocardiales; family Pseudonocardiaceae; genus Saccharothrix; species Saccharothrix australiensis. The sequence continues at coordinate 997,024 of NZ_RBXO01000001.1, read as the reverse complement.
ACAGCTCTGCGGACCATGTACGGTGACATGGCGAAGCGGGACGCGACCGCCGACGGATTCACACCGGCGAGGTACTCCTTGGCGACGATCGCTTCTCCTTCGACACGAACCGGATGCTGCAACGGCAGGTGGATGATCTGAGGGCCGATGGGCCGGGTCGGGTCGAGTTCCGCTTCCGCCGCCTTCAACATGCGCGAGACGACGCTCGAATGCAGCCTGTGTCGCCTGGCCAGCTCGCCGATGCCGGCACCAGCGTCCGCCTCCTTCTTCAAGGACGCCATGCCCTGTAGACGGACAGGGTCGTCACGCCGTCGGTGCAGGATCTGCGGCCCAAGTGGCCGGGTGGGATCGAGATGGTCGCCCTCGGCGAATAGCGGAACCTCCCGGCCATCAGGCTTGGACTGCGCCGAGTCGGAGGTGCGCGGCTCCACCCAGACCAGACGGACCTCGCCGTGACCTGGCGCGAACATCGAAAAGACCTCTTCGACGCGCAACCCGCGCACATGCGCGCCGTCGTCCACGGTAAACACGTCGGTACGGTGGCCGAAATCCAGCAGCCATCCCGGCAATACGCGCAGCTCGATCGCCATCGTCCACTTGGATCACAGCGGCCAACTTCGGCGAAGCCTCACTGACCACCAACTTCAAGAAATCACCGAACACCGCGTCATCACGTTCCGACACCAACTGGTTGGCGCTCATCTCTCGCCCTTCACGGTCTTTCTCCGATCACGGTCCTGTTTGCCCCCGCGCGACATCAACATGCCGAGCGCTCGCAGCGGCTCGACCGCGGTTCCGGCCCGGAGACAGGAAGGTCGTTCTCGCAGCCTCCGAGATGGGATGACGGCTCGCCTGGTCGGCGGGCCAGCAATTCGTTACGCGTCTGCACGCCGATGGCCCTACGCCAAGCGTTGTCGCATAACGAGCACTCCGGCTCGCAGCGCAGAATCGGCCACACTGCCGGCAGCGTGACGTCCTCACCGCACAACGTCATGCCCGAATCCCCTGCCTTCAGTCCAGCGGGGATGGCATGTCGTACTCCATCGTGTGGATACCAACGGAACGGTGTCGCGGTCCATCGCAAGTGACTCACCGCGACCACCGTGTTCTGCCGTGCGGGACGATTCGCATCGTGCTACCACCCGCACATCCGCACGGTCGGTCGCACATTCGCCAACTCGGCCCGCACATCCGGCGATAGGCGGTAGGGAACTTCACCATCGGCATTGCCCGCAGCGCCTTCGCGATCCTGGAGATCGTTCCTGCGCTGACTGAGGATGACGACGCTTTGATGACAACCCACGAGAATTCCATGCGGCTCGCCACCTTCCCGTTGCGCCACAACGCAAGTACCTTGGAGGCATCCGACATCGAGACCCCTGACTGTTGAGTCGAAGCGGTGCGCAGTCGGCCGGCCCGGTATCGGATGCCCAGGAACAAGAAAAGGGCATGTTGACGTGAAGAAGAACCCTTTACAACTATGATCTTGTGGGACACTTCGTCCCAGTCGCACGGGGAGGTTCTGCACCTGCCCGACCGGGCGTTACCGTCGCAAGCAGCCAGAGTGCGGGAGGGGTCATGCCGCGAGCAGTCCGCAGTGTGCGCCAGGAGCAGCGCCTTCAGTCCGTCGAACTGCGGAACAACGGGAAGACTTGGGCCGAGATTGCTCAAATCTTTGCCGACCAGTACGGCTTCAACATGCGGGTCGCGTTGCGCGTTGCTCACGACTGGAGTCAGCGCGACACCGCTGAGCGGTGGAACGCTCAGTGGCCGGACGACCCGAAGACCGCGAAGAACATTTCGTATTGGGAGTTGTGGCCCTCGGCGACCGGCTACGCACCTTCACTCGACGTACTGGCGCGGTTGGCTCGGCTGTACGAGTGCAGCGTGGCCGATTTGACGAGGGACTGCGGAGACTTCCGATATTCCGATGCCGCCTACCGCAGAAGCAAGGAACTGGCGCGCATCTCCAGGGAGATGCAGTCGTCGGAGTCGATCGATACTTTGATCGATCGACTTGAGGAAACTGACGTAGAAGAAATGGCCAAGATGGCAAGGGGCTGGGCTCAGAGCAGCAACAGCCCGGTGACCCGAAGGGCGCTGCTCCTCAAGGTCAGTTCCGCCCTGACATTGGCCACGGCGGGCCTGGGTGCGCCCACCGACGAAGCCTCGGGCTCCTTCAAGAGGGACCTGCACGGGAACCAAGCAGTCTACACCGGCATTTGGCACAGCCGCTACGTGTACCCCAGCAGTGGTCGGGGCCAGAACTTCGTCGGGCAGCACTACGTAGTCCTCCAACAGGAGGATCGGAGCCTTACCGGGCACAGCCTGCCGCATTCGACAGGTTCAGAGCTGCGACTTGACCTGAGCGTCGCCGCCTCCGTGGTTTCCGGGTCGTGGAGAGAGCGAACCTCACCGACAGGATACTACGGTGGCGCGGTTTACCACGGCACACTTCAGATGATCGTGGACCCCAGCGGCAGGAGGATGTGCGGCAAGTGGGTTGGCTTCGGCCGAGACTTCGCCATCAACAACGGTGATTGGGAGTTGACGTGGTGCGGCTCCGATATATCACGATCCGCCCAGAACACCTACTCCGGGAAGTTTTGATCAGCCCGTCACCACTGCCACCAGGCGACTCCCGTCCGGAAAACTTCCTCGACACGCGAGCGAAAAGATCCCGTACATCATCTTGGCGACGTAGACCCAGTCCAGGTCGAGCGAGTGGCGCTGTCGGAAGTCCGCGATGAAGTCGTCGAGAGCAGCCGCCCTTTTGGCGAACCCGCCAAAATGAAACTCCGATTCTACCGACCAGTTCCCTCGCATGAACCCGAAAGCCTCGGATTGCAGGCGTCGAACCTCGCCTGCCAGAAAATCTCCACCTTTCAGGACCGAGAACCCGATTGCGCGCTGATGAGGTGTCAGTCCCGCTGCGATACCTGCGAGCGTACCACCGGTCCCGCAAGGGCAACAGATGATGTCGAACCCACTACCGATTTCGCGGGAGATCTCCGTACAGCCTTGGACCGCCAAAGCATTGCTCCCACCTTCGGGGATGAGGTAGAAGTCGCCGAAACGCTTCCGGAGTCCGGAGATGACGTTTGGATCGGCCTTGCGTCGGTAACTGGCGCGATCAAGGTACGTCAACGTCATACCGTGCCGCACGACGCCCGTGAGAACATCGTTCAACGGCCGGTGTTCTTCACCGCGCACGACACCTACTGTGTCGAACCCGTACAGGCGCCCTGCGGCAGCGGTCGCGGCGAGGTGGTTGGAGAACGCACCACCGAATGTCAGCAGGCGGGTATGTCCTTGTCGACGGGCGGCTTCCAGGTTTGGCCGCAGCTTGCGCCACTTGTTCCCGCGCAGATCGCGGTGGATGAGATCGTCCCGCTTGAGGTGCAGGCTGATCCCGAGGCCGTCCAACCTCTCGTCGTGCAGTTGCACGAGAGGGGACGGGGCGGTCACGCCGATTTCGCGCACCAGCGGCTCCGGTTGCCCATCATCCCTCTGCATTACGCTACTTCATCAGTTCAGAGCGTCCAGCAGCAAGAGATAGACCGCGCCGCCTGCGACAGCGCCCACGACGGAACCCCAGATGACCTGTGCACGTGTGTGGTCGCCGAGTTCCACCCTCGACCAGTCCACGAGGAGGACGGCGAGCGCCGAGAGTGCAAGCCAGGGTCCATAGGCAACGACCAGGATCACGGACGCGCCAGCGGCCACTGCGGCGTGCAGTGAGATCTTCCACCCGCGCGTGCCTCCTACGGGGAGGGCGAAGGTGATGACCACGCACGTGACCAGGGCGGCGAACATCGCCAGGGCGAGTGCCAGCATCTGGTGAGGGGCGTTCCCGACCACGAGGACGGCAACGCCGATCGCGAGCGAGCTGGTGCACGCGATGAACGGGACGACCCGGCCTTCGCGGTTGGTGACGTGGTGGCCGTCCCACCGGCCACGACGGGCGCCTCGCACGATGACGAGCATGGGGATGATCGATCCGGTGATGCCCACGACCAGGCCCCACAGCAGTGCTGGGAGTGGTTGCCGGGTCGCGTGCCATGCGATGGCGAGGGGAAGCCCGAGCACCCACACCCACGGGGCGAAGACCTCGGTGGCGAGCCAGGCGAGGCGGTGACGGACAGGGACTGCGGTGGTGTCACGGGGTGTGGTCATGCTGGTGCTGGAACTCCTTCACGGCGGTGGTCACGACGGGAGAGCCGGCCAGGGCGGCGGAGATGCGCACGAGTTGGGCGACTTCTTCGTCGTCGGGTGCTCCGCCGATGACGACGGGCGAGGGTCCAGGGGTGGGAGGCCGCGGCGCTTGGCTTCGACGGCGGCGGCGACGGCTTCGCCGATGGCCTGTGCCTGGTGTTCGGGTTCGCCGAGTTCGGCTGCTCGTCGGGTGACGCGTTGCACGAGGGCGGGATCGAGGTAGGAGTGCAGTGGGCCGATGAGGACGTCGCGGATCTCGGTGATCCGGACGCGGAGTCGGTCATCGGTTCCGCGGTTGCCGTTGCCGTAGACGGGTTCGGGGGCCACCGCGGTGACCGCTTCCCACAGTGGTGCCAGGCGTGCGTGTGCTCGGCGTGCTTCCCATCGGGCACCGATCGGGGGAACCGCAGCAGGGCGTAGAGCAGGCTGGCCAGGCTTCCCACGCCCAGCAGGCGCAGCCCCAGGCGCGCTCTGGGTGTTCAAACGCGTCCTGACCATCCTGGAGAACCGAGTCTCCATCGGCGAGATGCACTTCCGGGACATCATCGCCAAGGACGCGCACCCCGCGATCATCACCGAAAAGCACCACCACCCACGCGGCCAACGGCTCGGACTACATGGCCACCTGCCCTGCCCGAAGTGCGGCGCGGCGATGATCGGCACCCGCGCCACCGGCAAGACCAAGACCTACCGCTACTACACGTGCAACAACCCGCTCAAGTACGGCACCGACAAGTGCGACATGGACCGCCTCAACGCCGACGAAGTGGACACCGCGCCGCTCGGCGCGATGGCCACCTTCTACGGCAGCCACCACGACCTCATGCACGACGCCGTGACCGCCGCCCAGCAGGTCTACGAGTCCAGCCACGAGACCGTGACCACCCGAAGTGCTCCACGCAGGCAACCCCAACCAACGCAAGGCACTCGTGGAAACCTTCGTCGTCAAGATCAAGATCACTGGCCCCGGCCGCATGACCCCGGTTCCGCGTACCCAACGCGCCGGTACCGCACAAGCCGAAGGGGCGGAACCCGGCTCACCGGACTCCGCCCCCAAGGGTGTTCGTGCTAGTAGTCATTCGGTGGAGCTGAGGGGAATCGAACCCCTGACCTACTCGATGCGAACGAGTCGCGCTACCAACTGCGCTACAGCCCCGTGTTCAGTTGTCGTTCTCTCGTCGTGCGTGGGAAGCATATCAGTAGTCGAGGGGTGGTTTTGCCACCCCCCTCTACTCGCCCACGGCCCGCCGGTACGGCAGCGCCTCCGGCCCGTCGAGCTCGACGAACACCGGGTCCTCGTCGTCCGGGTCGACCACCACCGTGCCGGGCCGGACGTGGTGCCGGAAGCGCGGCTGCGGCGCCAGGCCGGCCTCCTCGTCGCGCACCTCGTCCTCGACCTCGCGCCGGTCCGCCGCGGCCCGCGCCGGCCGGCGGCGGGACTGCGCGAGCCGCGCCAGCCTGCGCGCGCGGATCTCCTCCTCGATGCGCACCTGGCGGCGCAGGTAGCCGAGGTAGCCCACCAGGGCCAGGTCGACCGCCGCGTGGCCCCACCACACCAGCGGGTACAGCACACCGGCCACCACACCGGTGACCAGCGCCAGCAGCAGCAGGGAACCGACGACGCGACGGCGGAACGCGTACTTCGCCTGCGCGACGATCGCGGCCGTCTCCGGGTCGTAGCCGCCGCGCCCCGGCCGGTACGGCCGGTGGGCGAGCTCGTCCTCGAAGTCGTCGACCTGGTCCGCGAAGTCCTCGTACTCGTCGAACTCGGCATCAGGCATGGCGTCGTACTCCTCCTCCATGCTGCTCCGCGCGTCGGCCCGCTTGCGCGCGACCATCGGGACGAGGACGACCAACCAGGCCACCACCAGCCCCACGACGATCAGCGAACTCGGCATCCCCGTCACCTCCCCCTGCCCCGTGGTACGCGAACTGCGTACGCCACGCTAGTCACAACAGTCACACCTGTGTCGGAGGCACGCCGACCGGCGTACGTACCGAAGTGTGGTCTATCACCCACTTTCGGGTGATCCGAATAAGCCGGTCAGCCCTGCGATCAGGCAGTTCGGGCGTAACCGCGGGCGACCAATCGGCGTACCAGCCCCTCGGGTGACGCCTCCTCGGCGGTCATCGCGAAGCACAGGTGGTCGCGCCAGTCGCCCGCCACGTCGAGGTAGCGCAGGAACAGCCCCTCCTCGCGGAAGCCGGCCTTGGCGAGGACGCGCAGGCTGGCCGCGTTCTCCGGTCGCACGGTGGCCTCCAGCCGGTGCAGCCCGGCCTCCCCGAAGCAGTGGTCCACGACCAGCGCGAGCGCCGCGGTGGCGACACCGCCCCCGGCCCGGTCCGCGGCGACCCAGTAGCCGACCCAGGCGGACCGCAGGGACCCGCGGACGATGTTGCCCACGGTGATCTGCCCGGCCAGGTCGCCGTCCACGGTGATCACGAACGGCAGCGCCTGCCCGCGCCGCGCGAGCGACTTCAGCGACGACCACTGCGCGGGCCACGACATCGCGGAGTTGCGCTCGTGCCAGCCGTCGGTCGCGGTGGGCTCCCAGTCCTCCAGGTGGGCCTGGTCGCGGAGCCGGATGCGGGACCAGGTGGACGCGTCGAACAGCTTCGGCGGGCGCAGCGCGACCACGCCCGCGTCCACCCGCAGCGGACCGAGCCGCACGGGCCAGCCGGGATGTCTACCGCCCTCCCACGCCAGACCCGAGGTCATCCGTCCCCTCTGCCGTTGTCGTCCGGTCACCCGCGCGGGCCGCGCCCGCGCCGGTCAGCTCTTCTGGGCGAGGAAGCTGACCATCACTTCCGCGCCGACGGCGACGTCCGTCACGTCCTCGTCCACCACGATCAGGCAGTTCGCCTCGGCCAGGGAGGCCAGCAGGTGCGCACCGGAGGTACCCAGCGGTTGCACCAGGTACTCCCCGTTGTCCGCGTCGCGCAGCAGCTGGCCGCGCAAGTAGCCGCGCCGCCCCTTGGTCGAGGTCACCGGCGACAGCAGCCGCGCGCCGACCACCCGCCGGTACGGGTTGCGCTTGCCCAGCGCGGCCCGGATCAGCGGGCGCACCAGCACCTCGAACACGACCAGCGCGCTCATCGGGTTGGCGGGCAGCAGGAACGTCGGCACGGCGTCCGGGCCGAGGCGGCCGAAGCCCTGCACGGAACCGGGGTGCATGGCGACCCGCGTGGGGTCCACGTCACCGAGGTCGGCCAGCGCGGCGCGCACCTCCTCGCCGACCACCCCGCCGACACCGCCCGCGATGACCACGATCTCGGACAGCAGCAGCCGGCCCTCGACGACCTCGCGCATCCGGCGCGGGTCGGCGGGCTGGATGCCGACCCGGCTGACCTCCGCGCCCGCGTCCCGCGCGGCGGCGGCCAGGGCGTACGAGTTCACGTCGTACACCTGGCCCTGGCCCGGTGTGCGGTCGACGTCGACCAGCTCCTCGCCGATCGAGATCACCGACACCCTGGGCCGGGGGTGGACGAGCACCTTGTTCCGCCCGACGGCGGCGAGCAGGCCCACCTGGGCCGGGCCGATGGTCGCGCCGCGGCGCACCGCCACGTCGCCGGTCTGCACGTCCTCGCCCGTCCGCCGCACGAAGGCGGCGGACGGCACGGGGCGCTGCACGGTCACCTTCGCCGCGTGCCCGTCGGTGTACCCGACCGGGACCACGGCGTCGGCCAGGGTGGGCAGCGGCGCGCCGGTCGCGACCCGGACCGCCTGGCCGGGCTGCAACCGTCTGGGCTGGCGCGACCCCGCCGGGATCTCGCCGACCACCGGGAGCTGCACCGGTTCCTCGCCGGCGGCCTGGACGTCCACGCTGCGCACCGCGTAGCCGTCCACCGCCGCCTGGTCGAAACCGGGCAACGCGCGTTCCGCGACGACCTCCTCGGCGCAGAGCAGGCCCTGCGACTCGGAGATCGCCACGCGCACCGGGGCGGGCCGCACGGCGGCGGCGATCACCCTGGCGAGCTGCTCATCCACTGACCTCATGTGCCGACCCTCGTTCAGGAGTTGCCGAGGCGTTCCCGCAACCACTCCCCCAGCTCGGGCCCGTAGTCCGGGTGCTCGAGTGCGAAGTCAACCGCAGCTTTGAGGAATCCACCCGGATTGCCCAAGTCGTGTCGCCCACCCCGGTGGACGACGACGTGCACCGGGTGCCCCTCGTTGATGAGCAGCGCGATGGCGTCGGTGAGCTGGAGCTCGCCCCCCGCGCCGGGCGTGATGCGCTTGAGGGCGTCGAAGATCGCCCGGTCGAGCAGGTAGCGGCCGGCCGCCGCGAACGTGGACGGCGCGTCCTCCGGCTTGGGCTTCTCGACCATGCCGACGACCTTCTTGACGTCGTCGTCATCGGTCTCGCGGACGTCGAACACGCCGTACGCCGAGATCTGCTCCTTGGGGATGTCGAACGCGCACAGCACGCTGCCGCCGAACCGCTCGCGCACGGCCGCCATCCGCTCCAGCACGCCCGTGGGCAGCACGAGGTCGTCGGGCAGCAGCACGGCCACGGCCTCGTCGTCACCGTCGAGGTTGCCCTCCGCGCACCCGACCGCGTGGCCGAGGCCGAGGGCCTTGTCCTGGAGCGCGGTCTCCACCTTCAGCAGGCCGGGTGCCCGTCGGACCTTCTCGACCAGCCCGGCCTTGCCGCGCTCCTCCAGCGTCCGCTCCAGCTCGGGCTGCGGTCGGAAGTACTCGGCGACCGCGTCCTTGCCGGGCGAGGTGACGATCACCAGACGGGTCGCGCCTGCCTGGGCGGCTTCCGCCGCGACCAGTTCGATGCCCGGCGTGTCGACCACCGGCAGCAGCTCCTTGGGCACCGCTTTGGTGGTGGGGAGGAAGCGCGTGCCCAGTCCGGCCGCGGGCACGATTGCTGTCTGGAAGGCGCTCATGGGAAGCGAGCGTAACGGCGCGCATAGGGTTACCTGCCATGACGTCCGATCAACGTAACCGGAAGACGACGCTGCGCGCACGGTTGCGTGCCGCGCGGCGCGGGGCGGCACCCGCGCCGTTGTCGTCCGAGGTGTTGGCGGCCGTGGCCGCGTTCGACGTCGTGCCTGGTGAGACGGTGTGCGCTTACCTGCCGATCGGTGGTGAGCCGGGGTCGCGGGCGATGGTGGACGCGCTGCGCTCGGCGGGGTACCGGGTGCTGTTGCCGATCACGGTCGCCGACGCGCCACTCGATTGGGCGGTCTACGACGGCTCGCTGCGGGCGGGACCGCACGGCCTCCGCGAGCCGGCGGGTGCGCCGCTGGGGTCGGCGGCCGTCGCGTCGGCGGCGTTGGTGCTGGTGCCGGCGTTGGCGGTGGACCACCGGGGCGTGCGGCTGGGCCAGGGCGGCGGCCACTACGACCGCTCGCTGCCGCTGGCCACGTGCCCGCTGGTGGCCGTGGTGCGCGACGACGAGTTCGTGCCGTCGTTGCCGGCCGAGGCGCACGACGTGCGGGTGAACGCCGTCCTGACGCCGAGGGCGGGCGTCGTCCACCTTCCTCTGTGACGTTGACCTGTGTTGTTTGCGTGACGTATGCCGGCCGGCGCATCATCGTTGTTGGCACTCGCGATGCCGGAGTGCCAACCAGGACCCGCGGAAGGGCGAACCGTGCCGACCTACCAGTACGCCTGCACCGAGTGCGACCACCGGTTCGAAGCGGTGCAGTCCTTCTCCGATTCGGCGTTGACCGAGTGCCCGGAGTGCAAGGGCAAGCTGCGCAAGCTCTACGGGGCCGTCGGCGTGGTGTTCAAGGGCAGCGGCTTCTACCGCACCGACAACCGCTCGTCGTCGTCCTCGGAGTCGAAGTCCTCCGAGTCGAAGTCCTCGTCCACGTCGACCAAGAGCGAGACGTCGTCGACGGCGAAGAAGAGCGACACCTCGTCGGCTCCGGCCGCGGCCGCGTCCTGACTTATCCACAGCCCGCCAACCTGTCCACAGCCCGGAAACCCTCCCTGGCCACCCCCACCCAAGATCCCTACCGTCAGCGCCATGAACCTGACGCGAAAGATCCTGGCAGCGGTGTTGGCCCTGCTGGCCGCCCTGGTGGCGGCCTGGCCGGCCCCGGCGGGCGTGGAGCTGGCGGTGGCGGCGCGCGACCTGCCGGCCGGCGTCCCGCTGGCACCGGAAGACCTCAAGACCATCGAGGCCCCACCAGGGTTATCCCCAGCCGGGGCCATCAGCCGTGAGGCGGCGGAGGGTCGGGCGCTGAGAGCGGCGGCGAGGTCGGGCGAACCCCTGACCGACACCCGCCTGCTCCCGGCGGAGGCGGACACGGCCTCGGTGGCGGTGCGCCTGGCCGACCCTGCGGTGGGCGCGCTGCTGCGCACGGGCAGCCAGGTCGACGTGGTGGGCCCCGATCGGCAGGTGCTGGCCGACGACGCCTCGGTGGTGGCGGTCCGCGACGCCGAGGTGGTGCTGCTGTCGACGAGCCACGAGGCGGCGACCAGGGTCGCGGCGGAGTCCCTTACCCATCCCGTGGCCCTGACGCTGCGCTAGGTGCGGCGACCTGTCGCTTGGCGGTAGAGGGCTGAGCGCGGAGAGGACGCGCGCGAGCCGCCCCGCACCTCTCCCACATCGCCCCCGGTCCCCACCGCACCACCGAGACCCCCGAGATGAGGAGTCGCCCAACCCGCGCATCCCCACCAGTCGACAGCGGCCCGTTCGACAGCGGCCAGTCGACAGCGGCCCAGTCGACAGCGGCTGTCCAGCCCGTACGACTGTAAAACGAGTTGTGCAACTCCTGATCAAGGATGCGCACCTGATGACCGAGATGGTGTCCGGCGTGGAGAACGCCGAGGACACCCGGTCCGGGACCGCCCTGAACGGCCTGGATGAGCAGCTGGTCGACCAGCTGGTCGGCCGGGCCCGCGCCGGCGGGCTGAAGTTGACCGGTGAGGGCGGGGTGCTCCAGCAGCTGACCAGGCGGCTGCTGGAGTCCGCCCTGGAAGGTGGGATCTCCGCGCACCCGGCCGAGGTCCACGGCGCGGAGGTGTCCCGTCAGACGATCTCCACGATCACTGACAAGGTGGTCGAGGGCATGATCGAATGGCGGAACCGACCTCTCGACCCGGTGGTCTTCATCGACGCCATCCATGTCGGGAACCGCGACGGGCAGGTGGCCAACCGGCCGATCCACATGGCGATGGCCGCGACTACCGAGGGCCATCGCGACATCCTCGGGCCGGTGACGGCGGCGAGGGCGCCAGGTACCGGCTGCACGTCCTGACCGAGCTGCGCAACCGCGGCGTCGCCGACGTGCTCATGCTCGTCTGCGACGGATCGGCCGGGCTGCCCGACGGGGTCACCATGGTCCGGCCGCGCGCGATCGTGCAGACCTGCATCGTGCACCTGCTGCGCACCAGCTTCCGCTACGCCGGCCGCCGGCACTGGGACGCCATCGCCAAGGCCCTCAAACGGTCTGCACCGCCCCGACCGCGCGCGGACCAGGCGGCGGTACTTGTCGTGGTCGTAGCCGCTGTGGCCGCAGAGCCGACGCGGCTTGCCCGGCCACGCCTCGGATCGGCGGGACCGCGTCGATCAGCGGGGTGACGTCGTTGCGGTGGCCGCCGGTCAACGTGACGGCGAGCGGAATCCCGGTGGCGTCGGTGATCAGGAGTGCCGGGGCCGGGTTTGCGTCGGTCGACCAGGCACGGCCCGGTGTGATCCCCCCTTGAGTGCGCGCAGGTGGGGTCAACCGCCGCCAACACGTCGCGCCGAGGCGCCGAACAGGGCGGTGGGCGGCCGATTCCAGCCGAGTCCACAGCTCGTCGGTCAGGGCCTCCTCGCGCACGCCGTGATCATGGAAGATCCCGCGCCGCAGGCAAAGTCGGCATGCCGACTCATCCTGAGCTGGCCACTTAACCCGGAAAGGGGAGACCACCAGTCACGACGTCACAAGACGCCACCTCACCCGTTACCCTCCGTTGATCCCTCAATGTCCCCCCGAACGGAGGAACCGGCTGTGATCAAGGGCTTCAAGGACTTCCTGATGCGCGGCAACGTCATCGACCTCGCGGTGGCGGTCGTCATCGGTGCGGCGTTCAGCGCGATCGTGACCGCGTTCACGAACCACCTGATCAACCCGATCGTCGCGTTGTTCGGTGGCAGCAACGTCAACGGCCTCGCGGTCAAGCTCGGTGACACCGACAAGACCATCGTGGACTTCGGCGCGATCATCACGGCGGTCATCAACTTCGTGATCGTGGCGGCCGTCGTCTACTTCATCTTCGTGCTGCCCATGAACAAGATCAAGGAACGGCGCGAGAAGGGCCAGGAGCCCGGCCCGTCCGAGCCGACGGATGTCGAGCTGCTCAAGGAGATCCGCGACCTGCTCGCCGACCGGCAACGCCGATCCGACAGCCGCCCCTGACCGGTCCACGCCCACCCGGTCCGCCACGCCGGTTTCACCGAGTCGGGTGCACGCGGTTCCGGCCGCCCCGCTCGGGAGCGGGCCCGATCAACCCGCCACCACGACCTCACGACGGGGCCGAGGCCGGGCCGTGACCGCCGGCCGAACAGACCTCGGCCCGCGCTGCCGATCGCGCCTGCTGATGGCTGCACCGCCCGCTGCGGCCTGCTCACGGCAGCGCCTGGTCGAATCCACCTCGGCCGGTCCGGTCACGACAGCGCCCGGTCGAACCCGCCCCGGCCGGCCGACTCACTCGTGGTGCGGTGGGCGGTTCTCCAGGTACCACTGGTCGTCGCGGTGGGCGGCCGTCGGTTCGTCGTCGGCCTCCGGCAGGACCTCGCCGAACACCTCGGCCAGCCGACGACGCCGCGCCGCCTCCTGTGCGGCGGCGGCAGCGGCGTCGTCAACGGGCTCGTTCATGCTTCGTCGAGCCCGGACAGCTGTTCGATGACGTACGGCACCAGTGCCGACAGCGTGGCCATGCCGTCCCGCACCGCCGACCGCGAGCCGGCCAGGTTCACCACGAGGGTGCTGCCCGACACGCCGACGAGACCGCGCGAGATGCCCGCGTCGACCGCGCCCGCGGCCAGGCCCGAGGCTCGCAGTGCCTCGGCGATGCCCGCGATGGGGCGGTCCAGCACGCCCTGCGTGGCGTCCGGCGTGACGTCGCGAGGCGACACGCCCGTGCCACCGACGGTGACCACGAGGTCCACGCCACCGATGACGGCGGTGTTGAGCGCGGCGCGGATGCCCACGACCTCACCCTCCACCGCGACGGTGCCGTCGACGATGAATCCGGCTTCCTCCAGCAGTTCGGTGACCAGCGGTCCCGTGCTGTCGTCGTGCTCACCGTGCGCCACCCGGTCGTCCACGATCACGACGAGGGCGCGTCCGAGGCGCTGAGCGCTGCGTTCCATGCGGATCACCGTAGCCAATCGGCGAACCTGACGGTCCTGTGACGTCACGCTGCCCCCACCGACCACGTCCCACCTCCGCTTTTCCCGTCAGCGGCGCGCGGGTTCGCCCGCGCACCCCACCATCCCACGCCACCGCCCGCGGCGGGGTGCTCGCCGTCACCGACCGCCTGGTCGGCTCACCACAACCGCACGAACGGCGCGGCAACCGCGACGGACCGCGGACGGCCGCGACCATCGAGCCGACGACGATCACCGCGTCGCCCACGAGGCCAGCCGAACCGGCCGACGCGAGGCACGTCGACCGACCGAGCCGACCAACGCGCATACCCGCCGCCGCGCACGCCGATCGACCGAGCCGATCGGCACGGGCGCAGCCGTCGTGAGCGGCACCGGGCGATGTCGGAACGTGGTGGGGCCGCACACCGGCAGGTGAGGGGCGGCCTGCCGGGATGCGGCCTCATCGCCGGCTCGGGGCGCCGAGCCGGAGTCTCACGGAGGGGTCACCTCAACTCGACGGGCTGGCTGCCCAGCTTCACGTCGACCGCACGCCCACCCACGGTGAGCTGCACCGTCTCGCCCGGCGCACGCGACCGGACCGCCGCCACGAGCGCGTCCGAGCTGTCGATCACCCGGTCGCCGAACTTCGTGATCAGGTCGCCCGCCCTGAGCCCGGCCTGCTCGGCCGCGCCACCTGGCGTCACCTCGCGGACCCGCGCGCCGCCGTCCGTCCCGTCCGTCACCTGGACGCCGAGCACGGTCTGCGTCGCCTTGCCGGTCTCGCTCAGCTCCTTGGCCGTGCGCCGCGCCTGGTCGACGGGGATGGCGAACCCGATGCCCACCGAACCGCCCTGCGACGACTGCGTCCGGTTGGGGCTGTAGATGGCCGAGTTGATGCCGACGACCTGGCCGCGCATGTTCACCAGCGGCCCGCCGGAGTTGCCGGGGTTGATCGCCGCGTCGGTCTGGATGGCGTTGAGCACGGTCGCCTGGGTGCCGTCGTCCCCAGCCCGCACGGGGCGGTTGAGCGAGCTGACGATGCCCGACGTCACGGTGCCGTTCAGGTCGAACGGCGAACCCACGGCCACCACCTGCTGGCCGATCCGCAGGTCGCCGGAGTTGCCCAGCTCGGCGGTGGGCAGGCCGGACACGCCGTCCGCCTTGACCACGGCCAGGTCGGACGACGGGTCGCGACCGACGATCCTCGCGCTCGCCGACTTGCCGTCCTGGAACTGGACCTTGATCGGACCACCGTTCGCGGCGGACTCCACCACGTGGTTGTTCGTCAGCACGAGCCCGTCCGAGCTGAGCACGAACCCGGAGCCGGCACCGCCGTTGACCTGCACCTGGACCACCGTGGGCAGCACCTTCTGGGCCACCTGCTCGGTGGAGCCCTCCGCCGGCGCGTTGCCGGTCTGCTGGGCGGGCGGCGGCGCGTTCAACGCGTTGGTGACCGGTTTGGCCTGCTCGGCCGCCTGGTAACCGAGGTAGCCGCCGACACCGCCCGCGACACCGCCGACGGCGAGCACGAGCGCGGTGACCCCGGCGACGACCTTCCCGCGGCCCCGGTTGCGCGGTGCGCCGCCGGCCGGTCCGGGCGGTGCGAAGTAGTAGGGCCCCGGCTGGTCCGGCCCCTGAGCGCCGGACCCGCCGGGGAGGTCCGGCCGGCCACCGGGCCAGCCGGGTTCCGACGTCGCGGCGCCTGGTCGCCAGGCGCCCGCCGAGCCGGTTTCCGACGCCGCGGGGCTGCCCTGCGCAGCACCCGGGGCGTCGAGGTCCGATGACGCGGCGCTCCCCTGCCGAGCGCTCGCCACACCGGCGGCCGACGCCGGGGCGCTCCCCTGCGGAGCGTCCACGGCGCCCGTGTTCGGTGCCACGGCGTCTCCCCGCGAAACGCCCTGCGCACCCTCCGGCGGTGCGGGGCTGCCCTGCACAGCCCCGTGCGCGCCGGACTCCGGCTGTCCAGCACCCTGCTGCTGGTAGCCGGCGTTCCCATGACCGGCGCCACCTCGTGCCCACGGGCTCGACGGCGGCTGCTGCGGCTGCGGTTGCGGCTCGTTCTCGGTCATGTCCACCACTCTGGGGTGCGCGCCTGAGAGAAGCCTTAAACGGACCTGGGCATCAGTTGTGAGTTCACGACGCGGCGCGCAACCGCTCCGCGACCTGCTCGGGCGTGGAGTCGTTGATCCACACGCCCATGCCGGACTCGGAACCCGCGAGGTACTTGAGCTTGTCGGCGCTGCGCAGCACGGAGAACACCTCCAGGTGCAGCCACGCCAGGTCCCGCCCGGTGCGCACGGGCGCCTGGTGCCACGCCGCGATGTAGGGCAGGGGACGCCGGTAGAGCGCGTCCAGCCGGTGCAGCACCTCCAGGTACAGGTGCGCGAAGTCGTCCCGTTCGGCGTCGGTCAGCGCGGGCAGGTCCGGGACCTGGCGGTGCGGCACGACGTGCACCTCGACCGGCCAGCGCGCGGCGGCGGGCACGAACGCCGTCCAGTGCTCCGACGTGCCGACGACGCGCGTGCCGGCGGCCCGTTCGGCGGCCAGCACGTCACCCATCAGGGGGCGGCCGTGCTCGGCCCGGTACTCGGCCGCCACCGCCAGCACCCGCTCGGTCCTCGGCGTCACGAACGGGTAGCCGTAGACCTGCCCGTGCGGGTGGTGCAGGGTGACGCCGATCTCCTCGCCCCGGTTCTCGAACGGGAACACCTGCACCACGCCCGGCACCTCGCCCAGCGCCGCGGTGCGGTCCGCCCACACGTCCACGACGGTCCGCACGCGGGACGGCGGCAGCGACCCGAACGACGTGGTGTGGTCGGCGGTGAAGCACACGACCTCGCACCGACCGAGCCCGGCCGCCCGCGCCACCATCGGCATCCCGTCCACGGTGGACGGCAGCGCGGGCACGTCCGGCGCGAACGACGGGAACCGGTTCTCGAACACCACCACGTCGTAGTCCGGCTCGGGCACCTCGGTCGGCCTGCCCGGCGCGGACGGGCACAGCGGGCACAGGTCCGCCGGCGGCTTGTAGGTCCGGGTCTGCCGGTGGGCGGCCATCGCCACCCACTCACCGGTCAGCGGGTCGCGCCGCACCTCGGACAGGGGCCGCGACCGCGGCAGGTCCCTGGTGTCCACCGCGGTCCGCGGCGGCGCGCCCGGCGTGTCGTCGAAGTAGATGATCTCGCGGCCGTCGGCCAGCCGGCCCGCCGTGCGCCTCACGCCGTCTCTTCCTCTCCCCGTCCCGGCACCCGCGCCAGGACCAGTTCCCCGACCTGCTCGGCGAGCGCGGCGCGCGCCGGTTCGGGCAGGCCCTCGTCGGTCACCAGCACGTCCGCCTCGTCGAGGCCCGCGATGGTCGAGATGCCGACGGTGCCCCACTTGGTGTGGTCGGCGACCACGACGACCCGGCCGGCCGCGTCGACCAGGGCCCGGTCGGTCTGGCTCTCGTCCAGGTTGGGCGTGGTGAACCCGGAGCGCTCGGCCATGCCGTGCACGCCCAGGAACACCACGTCGAGGTGCAGCGTCCGGAGCGCCTGCACCGCCACCGGGCCGACCAGCGCGTCCGACGGCGTGCGGACCCCGCCGGTCAGCACGACGGTCCGGTCCGTGCGACCGCCCTGCTGGAGCACGTCGGCGACCCGGGTGGAGTTGGTGACGACGGTCAGGTCCGGCACGTCGTCGAGGAACCGGGCCAGCGTCCACGTGGTGGTGCCCGCGGACAGCCCGATCGCGGTGCCCGGCCGGACGAGCCCGGCGGCGCTCGCCGCGATGGCCTCCTTCTCCGGGAGCTGCCGGACGGACTTGGCCTCGAACCCCGGTTCGTCGGTGCTGCGGCCGACCACGGACGTCGCGCCGCCGTAGACCTTCTCCACCAGCCCGCGCGCCGCCAGCACGTCCAGGTCGCGGCGCACGGTCATGTCCGAGACGCCCAGCCGCACCACCAGGTCGCTGACCCGCACCGCACCCGTGCGCCGGACCTCTTCCAGGATCACCGCTTGCCGCTGCCGCGCCAGCACCCGCCGCACCCCTCCCGTCGTGGACGTCCGCCAGCGTGGCCGACCGATCGGCCAACGTCAACACAAGCAAACAAAACCGATCGTTCGGGTCGTTTCCCGACAGCGCCTCACCACTCAGCGCAGTAGCAGGTGAAAGGTACTACGCCGGCCACGGTGCCAGACCGCTCGGCCACACGACTCGATGTGCCACACACCACATGTGCGAAGTTTGTTGACTTTCCTGTTCGATCGGGTGTCACTCGGCCGGGCGATGGCCCGCCCCGTCACCCGCGAGCCAGGGCCGTCCGGGCAGCCGGAGGGTGAACAGCGCGCCGCCCTCCGGCGCGCGTCCCGCGTAGGCCGCGCCGCCGTGCCGCTCCGCGGCCTGCTTCACGATCGCCAGCCCGAGCCCGGAACCGGGCAGCGTGCGGGCCTCCGACGAGCGGTAGAAGCGCTCGAACACGTGGGGCAGGTCGTCGTCCGCGATGCCCGGCCCCGCGTCCGCCACCTCCAGCGCCACGCTCCCGTCGCCGACCTGGCGCAGCTCCAGCCGCACCACCCCGTCCGGCGGGCTGAACTTCACCGCGTTGTCCAGCAGGTTCAGCACGGCGCGCTCCAGCGCGCTGGAATCGCCCAGCAGCGACCACGGCTGCAACCGCACGTCGAACCGCACGTCGCCCGGCGCCCGCCGCCGCGCCCGGTCCAGCGCCCGCTCGACCACCTCGACCAGGTCGACCGGCTCGTGCACGACCTGCGGCGCGTCCTCGCGGGCCAGCTCGACCAGGTCACCGATCAAGGTGGTCAGCTCGTCCAGCTGCGCCCGCACGTCGGCGTTGATCTCGGCCTTGTCCTCGTCGGACAGCGTCGGCGCGTCCGGCCGCTCCGAGGCCAGCAGCAGCTCCAGGTTCGTGCGCATGGACGTCAGCGGCGTGCGCAGCTCGTGGCCCGCGTCGGCCACCAGCCGCCGCTGCCGCTCCTGCGAGTCGGCGACCGCGGCCAGCATCGCGTTGAACCGCTGGGTCAACCGGGCCAGCTCGTCGTCGCCGGTCACGGGTATCGGCCGCAGGTCGCCCGTCATGGTCACGCGCTCGGTCGCCTCGGTCAGCCGCTGCACGGGGCGCAGGCCGGTCCGCGCCACCGCCGTGCCCGCCGCCGCGGCCACCAGCACGCCGAGGCCGCTGATCACGAACAGCACCACCGACAGCTTGCCCAGGGTCGTGTTGAGCGGGCCCATCGACTGGGCGATCACCATCGCCCGGCCGTCCTCGTAGGGCACGGAGATCACGCGGAACCCGCTGCGGCGGTCGTCCCACAGGTTCTCCAGCTTGACGCCCTGCGCCACCTCCAGGTCGCCCGCGCCCCACGGCGGCGCGACCGTGCCCTTCGGGTAGAGCATCTGGCGGTCCACGCTGAGCAGGCCGATCCGCACGTCGCCCGCGGCCAGGAACGCGCCGGGGATCTCCGTGACGTCGGTGTTGACCCGCGGCCCGTTGACCGCGGCGCTGGCGCGCTGCTTCAGGCTGACGTCGAGCTGCTCGTCCAGGTTGTCGCTGACGGTCATGTACGCGCCCAGCGACACGACGCCCACCACGCCGGCCACGCAGAACGCCGCCAGGAGGGTGACCCGCGCCCGCAGCGAGACCCGCTGGAACCGCCCGTTGGCGGTGGGGATCACGGAGGCGTCTCCCGCAGCACGTACCCGACGCCGCGCACCGTGTGCAGCAGGCGCGGCTCGCCCTCGGCCTCCGTCTTGCGGCGCAGGTAGCCCACGTACACCTCCAGCGCGTTGCCGGAGGTCGGGAAGTCGTAGCCCCAGACGTCCTCCAGGATGCGACCGCGGGTGAGCACCTGCTTGGGGTGCGCGAGGAACAGCTCCAGCAGCGCGAACTCGGTCCGGGTGAGGCTGATCGGCCGGTCGCCGCGCCGCACGTCCCGCGTGCCGGGGTCGAGCTCCAGGTCGGCGAACCGCAGCACCGCGCCGGCGGGCTCACCGGCGTCCGAGGCGGCCCGGCGCAGCAGCGCGCGCAGCCTGGCCAGCAGCTCCTCCAGCGCGAACGGCTTGGGCAGGTAGTCGTCGGCGCCCGCGTCGAGCCCGGAGACCCGGTCGGACACCGCGTCGCGCGCGGTGAGCACGAGGATCGGCAGGTCGTCGCCGGTGCTGCGCAGCCGGCGGCACACCTCCAACCCGTCCAGGCGGGGCATCATGACGTCCAGGACCATCGCATCCGGGCGCTGGGACACGACCGATTCGAGGGCCTGGCGGCCGTCACCGGCCAGGTCCACCTGGTAGCCGTTGAACTGCAGTGAGCGGCGTAGCGACTCACGCACGGCCCGGTCGTCGTCGACAACGAGGATGCGCATGGTGGTCAGTCTCGCCCCTGGTCCTGAGAGCCGCCTGAGAAGGTGGTGTGAGCTTCCCGTCAAGCCGCGCGCCCGTCACGCGCCGTCGAGCCGCCGCGCGACGGGCGCGTTCCACTTGCGCCACAGCGCCAGCACGCGCACCGCCACGATCAGCACGGACGCGGTGATCGTCACCGGCGCGGCGGGCAGCCGCAGCCAGTGGCCCACCGCGACGAGCACCGCGCCGCCGAGCGCCGCCACGGCGTAGATCTCGCGGCGCAGCACCAGCGGGATCTCCCGCAGCAGCACGTCCCGCAGCGCGCCACCGCCGATGCCCGTGGTCATGCCGACCAGGCACGCGGCGTACGGCGGCGCGCCCAGGCCCAGCGCCGTGGACGTGCCCGCCGTGACGAACAGGCCCAGCCCGACGGCGTCGAGCAGCAGCACGGAGCGGCGCAGCTTCTCCACCGTCGGGTGGAACCAGAACACGACCAGGCCGGTGCCGCCGGCCACCGCGAGGTACGGCCACGTCACCAGGGCCGTCGGCGGGCGCACGCCGAGCAGGATGTCCCGGATGAGCCCGCCGCCCAGCGCCGTGGTCAGGGCCAGCACGATCACGCCGAACACGTCCAGCCGGGCGCGCACCGCCGCCACCGCGCCCGAAGCGGCGAACGCGGCGATCCCGATCAGCTCCAGCGCGATGAGCACCGGGGGAGGTTAGAAGAAGTTCGCCAACCGGGGCACGCCGGGCGCGCCGACCAGCCGGTCCAGCAGCGCCGCGTCGCCGTCCAGCAGCCCGGCGCGGCGCAGCGCGTGGCTGTTCTGCCACCCGCTGAACCACGGCCCGAGCGCCCGCGCGTGCAACCGCACCGCGCCGCTGCCGCCGGGCTCGACCCGCACCCGGCCGTCCTCCACGACCAGCCGCCGCCTGCCCGCGTGCCACGGCGCGTGCTCGTCCACCACGTCCAGGTCCACCGCCGCCGGCTTGAGCGCCCCCGCCGCGGGCCACCCGCGCGCCGCGACCGCCGCCGGCAGGTCGACCACCCGAAGCTGCCACGCCGACGTCTGCACGGTGTGCCGGATCCCCTGGTTGGTGAGCAGCCCGGTCACCGCCGGGTCGGTCACCCGCACCGACACCCGCTCCAGGTGGCCCGACCAGCTCGTCAGCTCGCGCAGCAGCCCCAGCTGGGTCGCCGCGTCCCGCCCGACCAGGTCGTGCACCCGCAGCCCCTCGGCGTGGCGCTCGGCGGAGAGGTAGCCGCGCACCTCGCCGTCGTGGCCGGGCACCACGGAGACGACGTCCCACTTCAGCACGTCGGCCGGGTCGATCGCGGGCGCGGCGCGGTCCAGCATCCCGTCGACGGTGGAGGCCAGGTCGACGTAGCACGCGTGCAGCGCGGCCAGGTCGCCCTCGCCGGCCGGTCGGGCGAGCGCCCGCTCACCGCCGCCGGGCAGCCGGTCGATCAGGAGGTCCAGCCACTCCAGCACCCCGGCGAACTCCCAGCCGCGCGAGCGGTACAGCGAGGGCACCGTCGCGTACAGCACCGACAGCGGCTGCCCGTGGTCGCGCAGGTCGCCCAGCGCGCGGTCGAGCAGCGCGCCGGCCAGGCCGCGCCCCCGCGCGTACGGGTCGACCACGACGCCGCCGATGCCGCCCATCGGCACCGGCGCGCCGCCGAAGAACTGGTGGAACTCGTGGATCGTCAGCACCGCCGCGGGCCGCCCGTCCAGCTCCGCGACGAGGCCACGCTTGCCCGGTCGCACCGGGTCGTCCTCGGAGGTGGAGCCGAAGGCCACCTTGCGCAGCCTGCGGACGTGGTCGGCGTCGGCGCTCGTCAGTTCCCTGATCAACACGCTTCCTGCTTACCAGGTGAAGAAGCCCTGCCCGCTCTTGCGGCCCAGCTCGCCGCGCGCCACCTTGTCCCGCAGCAGCCGCGGCGGCTCGAACCGCGGGCCCAGCTCGGCGGCCAGGTGCTCGGCGATGGCCAGCCGCACGTCGAGGCCGACCAGGTCGGTCAGCCGCAGCGGGCCCATCGGCCAGCCGTAGCCGAGCCGCATCCCGGTGTCGACGTCGTCGGCGGTGGCGACGCCCTCCTCCAGCACCCGGATCGCCTCCAGGCCGACCGCGACGCCCAGCCGCGAGGTGGCGAAGCCGGGCGAGTCCCGCACCTCGATCACGGTCTTGCCGAGCTGCTCGGCCCACTCCCGCGCCTTGGCGAGCACGGCGGGCGACAGGCCGTCGTGGTGGACCAGCTCGACGAGCCGCTGCACCGGCACGGGGTTGAAGAAGTGCATGCCCAGGACGCGTTCGCCGGGCAGGTCGCGGGCGAGGTCCGCGATGGACAGCGACGACGTGTTGGACGCCAGCACGGCGTCCGGGCACGCGCGGGCGGCGGTGGCGAGCACCCGGCGCTTGAGGGCCGCGTCCTCCGGCACGGCCTCGACGACCAGCTCGGCGGGCACGTCGGCCAGCCGCTCCACCACGGTCAGGTTCGCCAGCAGCTCGTCGGCGGCGCGGTCCAGCTTGCCCCGCTCGGCGGCGGTGGCCAGCGACCTCGCGACGGCCGCGCGCGCGGCGGCGACCCGTTCCGCGCCGGACTCCGCGAGCACCACCTCGTGCCCGCCGGCGAGCAGCACGTGCGCGATGCCCGCGCCCATCGTGCCGCCGCCGATCACGACCGCGATCATGCGTCCACGACCTCCACGACCTCCGCCGCGAAGATGGCGACGAGTTCCAGGCCGCCGATCTCGGTGAGGTTCGCGCCGGCGGCCTGCCACTGCGGTGAGGCGAAGGCGGCCTTCATGGCGGCGGCGGTCTCGAAGTACAGCTCGGCCACCAGGTGCGGCTCGTGCTCGCCGAGGAAGCCGGGCACGAACACGCGGTTCACCCTGGCCACCTCCGCGCGGACCAGGCCGGGCGTCCGGGCGACCAGCGGCAGGTGGGAGGAGAAGTAGGCGTCGTCGAACTCGTCGGCGTTGTCGGGTTTCCGGTACAGCGCGATGTACTTGATCATGTGACACCTTCCGTCCGGTACAGCCGCCGGACTGTAACATCGGCACGATGGGTGGGGGCGGATCATCCTGCTGCGCGACGGCCGGGGCCTCGGCGACGTCGACGAGTCGGCCCACCGCCGGGTACCCGACCACGCCGTCCGCCTCACGCCGCTCGGGCGCCCGGCCACCGCGCGTGCGCCACCGGCGTCAACCGCGCGCGGGCTGCACGACCTTGGCCTCGGCGCGGGCGAGCCAGCTGTCGTAGAGGTCCCGGTAGTGCCCGGCGCGCGGTGACGTGTCGTCCGGCGCGATCCGGTCGTAGAACTCGAACGGCCGGATGCGGCCGTTGTCCGACCACTGGAGGTAGGACAGGAACACCGTGCCGTCGCCGAACCGGAACCCGTGCGCGATCGGCACGCACGCGTAGGACTTCAGCTCGACGGTGACGCCGCGCCGCCGCAGCTCCTCCCCCTCCTCGGCGAGGAACGCCCGGACGCGCCCCTGGCTGCGCCGCGCCTCCTCGGCCCACTCGGCGGGCAGCTCGCCGGACCGCTCGACGAACGCGGGGTCCAGGCAGTACAGCACGAGGTGCCAGCCGGCGAGCCGGTCGCGGGTGGTGAGCCAGGTGACCAGCACCGGCCACGTGGTGTTCAGCGTCAGGCCCAGCACCTCGACCCGGCGACGGCGGCGGCCGACGCCGTCCCACCGCGCGGCGGACAGCACCTCGGTGATGGTGTGCGTGACCTCCTCGCCCGCCCTGGTGGCGACCGCGGCGCGCAGCGAGCGCACCTCCCGGCCGAGCTGGTAGACCGCGATCGTGGCGACCTCCAGCATCACCGCGACCAGTGCCACCAGGCCCTGCTGGTCGAGCTTGCCGACGTAGCGCTCCAGCACCGCCCGAGTCGGCTCGATGGTGGTGAGGATGAGGTAGACCCCGGTGAGCAGGGCCAGGGCCGTGGTGACGGTCTCCCACACGTGCCGGATGCGGGAGGACACCTCGATCTTCCGGGACGCGCGCCGCTTGATCGCCACGCACCACTCTGGCGCAGCGGGGCCGGGTGGCACAACGGTGGGCGGGGCCGCCGCGAGGACCCCTCGGGTTGCGGGGTCGGGCGCGCGAGGGTGAGCTACCCGGTGACCACACGTCGAGCCGGCAGGAGGACACCGTGCCGAAGATCGAGCGCACGCCCAAGAAGCGCGTCAACCTGCTGCGCAAGGAGGGCGTGACCACTGTGGACTGGAAGGACGTCAACCTGCTGCGCAAGTTCATCTCCGACCGGGGCAAGATCCGCTCGCGCCGGGTGACCGGCCTGACGCCCCAGCAGCAGCGGCAGGTCGCGACCGCGATCAAGAACGCGCGGGAGATGGCGCTGCTGCCCTACCCCTCGCAAGGCCGGTGAGCGAGGCGGTGGCCGCCGCCGCCAGCACCGCCAGCGCGGTCCAGTCCGGCACGAGCAGGCCGCCGGAACCGATCACGAAGCTGCCGTGGAGGCCCCAGCACTGCACGGCGGTCAGCGCCGCGCCGAGCGGCGTCGTCACCAGCGACACGGCCAGCACCACCGCGGTGAACAGCACCAGCGCGAACGGCGGCCAGTGGCCCGCGACCACCGTCACCCCCACGCCGCCGGCGAAGCCCAACGCGGACCCGTGCACACCGCCCACCCTCGACATGGCGGATCATTCAACGCCGGGTTGAGACGCACGCCACCGCACAAGCGCGGAGTTCACCGGATCGCGTGAGGCACGATCGTCCGAATGAGCTTCTACGACGTCTTGCACCGCCGCCGGGACACCAGGGGTGAGTTCACCGGCGCCCCGATCCCGCAGGACGTGCTGCACCGGGTGCTCGGCGCGGCGCACGCGGCGCCGAGCGTCGGCCTCTCCCAGCCGTGGGACTTCATCCTCGTCCGCGACGAGCACACCCGGCGCGCGTTCCGCGACCACGTCCAGGCCGAGCGGAGCGTGTTCGCCTCCGGCCTCGACGGCGAGCGCGCCGAGACGTTCGCCCGGATCAAGGTCGAGGGCATCCTGGAGTCCACCCTGGGCGTGGTCGTCACCTACGACCCGGACCGCGGCGCGCCCGCCGTGCTGGGCAGGCACGCCATCGCCGACGCGGGCCTGTACTCGGTGTGCCTGGCCATCCAGAACCTGTGGCTCGCGGCCACCGCCGAGGGCCTGGGCGTCGGCTGGGTCAGCTTCTACCGCGAGGACGCGCTGCGCCGCCTGCTGGACATCCCGCCGACCGTGCGACCGGTGGCGTGGCTGTGCGTGGGACCGGTCGACGCCCTGCCCGACGCGCCCGACCTGGAGCGCCACGGCTGGCGCAACCGGCTTCCCCTGGAGGCAGTCCTGCACGAGGAGCGGTACACCCGGCGTCCCTCCCGGTAGCCTGTGGAAACCGTGCCGCAGGCGGACGGGCCCGCGTACCCGTCCGCCGAGTCGGAATGGAGTGTCGAGCACGAGTGGAGCAGCCAGACCCGCTGACAGCGGTGCCCCAACCGGACCTTGAGGTCAAGGCGTTGCTGAACGCTGGCCGCCTGCCGGAGGCGAACACCCTGTTCGACGAGGTCGTGAGCCGCGTGCCACCCGGCGCGGACCGGTGGGTGCGGTCGGCGGTGCTGGTGAACCGGGCCAAGCTGGCGTGGCGGCTGGGCCGCATCCCGCTCGCGCTGGAGCTGGCCGCCGAGGGCTGGACCGACCTCGACGCCGAGCACGCCGACAGCCCCGCCGCCGCGCAGGCCATCCACGCCCTGGCCTACCTGCTGGAGGGCATCGGCAACCGCCGCGCCGCGATCGACATGCTGCGGCTGTCCGTGCAGGTGGCCCGCCGCTCGAACGTCCCCGAGGTGCTCGGCCACTGCCTCCAGGGCCTGGGCGGCACGCTGAACCTCCGCGCCATCGCGTCACCGCCGGAACTCGCGCCCGGCATCTTCGCCGAGGCCAGGGACCACCTGCGGGAGGGCTTGGCGCTGGCGCACGACGAGCAGATGCGGCGCGCGCTGCTGGGCGCGTACAGCCGCTCGCTGGCGGGCGTCGGCGACCTGGCCGCCGCCGAGGAGGCCGCCACCGAGACGCTGCGCCAGGCGGCCAAGGCCGACGACAAGTGGGCCCAGGCGGTCGCGAACTGGGTGCTCGCGGTGGTGCGCCGCGAGCAGGACGAGCTGACCGAGGCGCGCACCCTGGCGAGCCGCGCGGTGGCCTCGGCCGAGGCGATCAACGACACGTCGCTGCTGCTGCGGCTCTCCCTGGACCTGGCCGACATCTGCGCCCGGATGAACGACCCGGTCGGCGAGGCGACCGCGCTGCGCTGCTCGGTCGCGGCGGGCCGGACCGCCACCGAGACGCTCCAGGAGGGCCTGGCGCAGGCGCTGGAGCAGCGCCGGGTCGCCGTGCAGGCCCAGCGCCTGGCCGTGGCGGCGCAGGAGGCCGCCGCCCGCGACCCGCTGACCGGCCTGGCGAACCGCCTCGGCCTGGAGCGCGCGGCGGCCGGCCTGCTGGAGAGCACCGCCGCGCGCGGCCGGGTGCCGTGGCTGGTGCTGGTCGACGTCGACTGGTTCAAGGGCGTCAACGACGACGCCGGGCACGCGGCGGGCGACGCGGCGCTGCGCGAGATCGCCCAGCTGCTGCGCCGCGAGTGCCGGGCGGGCGACCTCGTGGCCCGGTGGGCGGGCGACGAGTTCGTGGTCCTGCTCGGCGACGCCGACGGCAACTCGCACGACGTGGGCCCGACCGTCGCCGAGCGCATCCGGGCGGCGGTGGACGGCCACGACTGGACGATGGTGCTGGGCACCACCCGCCGACCGACCGTGAGCATCGGGGTGGCGGCGGGGCCGGCCAAGCTCGACCAGCTGTTCGCCGCCGCCGACATGGCCCTGTACCGGGCCAAGCGGCACGGCCGCAACCGCGTCGAGGTGGAGCGGTCGGCGCACGTCCCGGAGATCTTCAGCGGCGGGTGATCCCCGGCGGTCGGCCGGTTGCCCGGCGGGCGGGTCGTCCTCCCGGCGGGCGGGCGACTCCGGCGAACGGGCGGTCCCCGGCGGGCGGGTGGTACCCGGCAAGCGGACGAACCCCGGCGGGCGGGTATCGCCCGGCGCCCCGGTTCAGGCGATCAGGCCGCCCCGGAACGCCACCAGCGCCGCCTGCACGCGGTTGACCGCGCCGATCTTGCCCAGCACCGACGACACGTAGCCCTTCACGGTGGCCTCCGACAGGTGCAGCGTCCCGCCGATCTCGGCGTTCGACATGCCCTGTCCGATCAGGACCAGCACCTCGCGCTCCCGTTCGGACAGCGACGCGAGCAGCCGCCGCGCGGGTTCCGCGGCGCGTTCGCCGTCCGCCACGGCGGCCAGCACGCGCGCCGCCACACCGGGGTCGAGCACCGCGCCGCCGACGGCCAGGTCGCGCACCGCCCGCACGAGCTGGTCGGGCTCGGTGTCCTTGAGCAGGAAGCCGGACGCGCCGAGGCGCAGCGCCTCCGACACGTACTCGTCCACGTCGAACGTGGTCAGCATGGCGATCCGCGGCGGATCGGGGATCGCGCGCAGCCGGCGCAGCGCCATGAGCCCGTCCGAGGACCGCATCCGGATGTCCAGCAGCACGACGTGCGGGCGGTGCTGGCGGGCCAGGTCGGCCACCAGGTGCCCGTCGTCGCATTCGGCCACGACCTCGATGTCGTCGGCGCTGCTGAGGATCATGCGAAGGCCGGACCGGACGAGGTCCTCGTCGTCGGCCAGCATCACCTTGATCACGACGCCTCCCCGAGTTGGCGTTTCGTGTTCGTACCCGTCCAGCATCGCGCACGAACACGCAAGCTGACGTTAATTCACCGTTATCTCACCACGGAACCGCTGCGGCACAGCCTTTTCACAGTTGCCAGGAGGTCGCGGACGCCATTCGGGTGATCACGCGACATCCCGCCGCGGAGGGGTCCACCGGGCAGGGCTCGTCGTCCGCGGCGCGGGTCGCACGGGCCGGATTCCCTTGCACCGCCCCGGATCGATCCAGGTTCACCACCCAGAATGCGAATGACTTTCGCGAATCAATACCTGTGAGTAACGTGCGTCACAGGAACCCTCCTGGAAGGAGCTTCGCGTCATGCGGAGAGCCGCCCGATCCCTGGCGGTGGTCGCACTCCTCGCGACGGCCGCCGTCACCGTTCCCACCGGCGAGGCGTCGCCGCGCACCACCGGCGAGGCGTCGCCGCGGACGACCGCCTTCGCCCCGGACGACCACTGCCTCGGCCAGTGCCACGACCTGCTGCCGCCGGGCCAGAACGGCCACGCCACCCTCGCCGACATCCTGTCGCACAAGGCGTTCGGCACCCGGCCCGCGCACTCCGCCGACCAGCTCGGCAGGTACGACGCCCTGGTGCCCGGCTACTCGGGGCTGACCAACGAGCAGCTCGGCGCGTTCTTCAACGACGCCTCCTTCGGCGTGCCGGCCGACCAGGTGGAGAGCACCGTCAAGCCGCGCGCGGACGTCACCATCATCCGCGACAAAACCCTTGGCATGCCGCACATCCACGGCACCACCCGCGCCGGCACGGAGTTCGGCGCGGGCTACGCCGCCGCGCAGGACCGGCTGTGGCTGATGGACCTGTTCCGCCACCTGGGACGCGGTCAGCTGACCGGGTTCGCGGGCGGCGCGGAGGCCAACCGGGCCCTGGAGCAGAGCTTCTTCCGGCAGATCCCGTACACCGAAGCCGACCTCCAGCGGCAGATCGACCGGCTGGCGTCCCGAGGACCGCGCGGGCGGCAGGCCCTCCAGGACGTCACGGACTACGTGGCCGGCGTCAACGCCTACCTCGCGGCGGCGGTGAACGGACGGTACTTCCCCGGCGAGTACGTCCTGACCGGACACGCCGACGCGATCACCAACCGGAACGACATCCAGCCGTTCAAGACCACCGACCTGGTCGCCATCGCTGCGGTCGTCGGCGGCCTGTTCGGCGCGGGCGGCGGCGGCGAGGTGCGGAACGCGCTCGTCAAGCTGGCCGCGCAGAACCGCTACGGCGCGACGGTGGGCGACCGGGTGTGGCGGTCGTTCCGCCAGGAGGACGACCCGGAGTCGGTGCTGACCCTGCACGACGGACAGCGCTTCCCGTACGCCGCGACGCCCGCCGACGCGCGCGGCGTGGCGCTGCCCGACGGCGCGGTCACCCCGGAGCCGGTGGTCCACGACGAGACCTCCGCCGGTCCGCCGTCCACTGTGGACACACCGTCGGACCTGGCCGCACTGCGCGGCATCTTCGCCGACGGCGTGCTCCCCGCGGACCTGTTGACCAAGAAGCACGGCATGTCCAACGCGCTGGCCGTGTCCGGGGCGCACACCGACACCGGCAACCCGATCGCCGTGTGGGGACCGCAGACCGGCTACTTCGCGCCGCAACTGCTGATGTTGCAGGAACTCCACGGTCCCGGCATCCGGGCGCGCGGCGTGTCGTTCGCCGGCGTGAGCATGTACGTCCAACTGGGCCGGGGCCTCGACTACTCGTGGAGCGCCACGTCGGCGGGGCAGGACATCACCGACACGTACGCCGTGGAGCTGTGCGAACCGGACGGGAAGCCTGCGAGCGCCGCGTCCCGGCACTACCTGTACCACGGGCAGTGCCTGCCGTTCGAGCGCATCGAGCGCAGGAACGCGTGGCGGCCGACGATCGCCGACCCGACGCCCGCCGGGTCGTACGCGCTGGTCGTGCACCGCACCAAGTACGGCCTCGTGCAGAGCCGCGCGCAGGTCGGCGGCAAGCACGTCGCCTACACCTCGCTGCGCTCCACCTACCTGCACGAGGTCGACTCGATCATCGGGTTCCAGGAGTTCAACGACCCGGACGCGATCAGGTCCGCGCAGGACTTCCAGCGCGCCGCCGAGCACATCGGGTACGCGTTCAACTGGTTCTACGTCGACGCGGACGACACGGCGTACTTCAACTCCGGCGCCAACCCGGTGCGAAAACCGCACGTCGACCCGAACCTGCCGATCAAGGCGGAGCCGGCCAACGAGTGGGAGGGCTGGGACCCGGACCCCAACACGGCGTCCTACACGCCGTTCGCGCAGCACCCGAACTCCGTGAACCAGGACTACTACATCTCCTGGAACAACAAGCAGGCACTGGGCTACACGGCCGCCGGTTACGGCAACGGCTCGGTGCACCGCGGCGACCTGCTCGACGACCGCGTGCGGGCATTGGTCTCCGGCGACCACAAGGTGACCCGTGCGTCGTTGACCCAGGCGATGACGGAGGCCGGCGTGGCGGACCTGCGGGCCGAGCAGGTGCTGCCCGACCTGTTGCGGGTCATCGACACCGCCCCGGTCACCGACCCGGCGCTCGCCGCGACCGTCGGGAAGCTGCGCGAGTGGCAGCGCTTCGGGTCGCTGCGCAAGGAGACGTCGCGCGGCAGCAAGGCGTACGCGCACGCCGACGCCATCCGGGTGCTGGACGCGTGGTGGCCCCTCCTGGTGCGCGCCCAGTTCCAGCCGGGTCTCGGCGACGCCCTGTACACGCGGCTGACCGAGGCCCTCCAGGTCGACGAGCCGCCGTCGGACACCAGCGGGACCGCGCCGCACAAGGGTTCCGCGTTCCAGCACGGCTGGTGGAGCTACGTCGACAAGGACCTGCGCGCCGTGCTCGGCGACCGCGTCGAGGGCCCGCTGGGCGCGGAGTACTGCGGCGGCGGTGACCTGGCCGCGTGCCGCCGAGTCGTGCTGGACAGCCTCGCACGGGCCGCGGCCGTGCCCGCCACCGCGGTCTACCCCGGCGACGAGGGCTGCGCGGCGGGCGACCAGTGGTGCGCCGACACCATCGTCCACCGGGCGATGGGCGGCATCACCCACGACCGCGTCCACTGGCAGAACCGGCCCACCTACCAGCAGGTGGTGCAGTTCCCGGCGCGGCGCGGGGCGGACCTCGCGAACCTGGCGTCCGGCGCGACGGCGTCCGCGAGCAGCCACGAGCGCGGTTGGCACCACGCACCGCCCGCCCACGCCGTGGACGGCCGGGCGGACACGCGGTGGGCGAGCGACTGGAGCGACCACCAGTGGCTCGCGGTCGACCTCGGCGCGGACCGCCGGGTCGGCCGGGTCGTGCTGCACTGGGAGGCCGCGCACGCCCGGTCGTACCGGGTCGAGGTGTCGTCCGACGGCACGCGCTGGCGGGAGGCGCACGCGACGACCGCGGGCGACGGCGGGCGGGACGTCGTGGCGTTCCCGCCCACCACGGCACGATTCGTACGAATGACCGGTATCCAACGGGCCACGGGATACGGATACTCGCTTTACGAGCTTGAGGTCTACGCCACGTAGGCCGGTCCGCAGGAAGACCCCGGTCCACCCCCAGGGACCGGGGTCTTCCGCTTGCCCGGCTAACCCAGGAACAGGTAGTTGCGCACGTCGGGGCGGATCCGGTCGACCTGCTGCCAGCCGGTGCGCCGCCACGCGTGCATCCGGTAGCCGCGCTCGGCGAGCCACTCCACGACGTCCGGGGCGCGGTAGCCGAACCGCAGCACGTGGCGCTCCTCGATCTCCAGGAGGAGCTTGGGCCGGAACCGCTCGATGGTCTCCACGCCGCCCTCCAGCACCCGCAGCTCCGCGCCCTCGACGTCGGCCTTCACGAAGTCGAGCCGGTCGATCCCGTTGGCCGCGCAGAACCGGTCGAGGGTGTCGGTGCGCACCACGACCTCCAGGTGCTCGGCGAACTCGGCGTTGGACCCGAGCCCGTCCGCGCCGGCCGTGAGGAACGACCGCCCGGTGACCGGCAGCCCGTGCCGCACCGGGACGCTCATGACGTCCCGGCCCTCGCGCGTGCCCAGGGCGACGGAGTGCCGCACGATGTTCCGGCCCTCGCGCGGTCGCAGCAGGTAGGACAGGGCGGGGTGGGCGAACACCAGCGGCTCGACGCTGTGCACCGTCCCCTGTGGACCGACGAGGCGGGACAGCGAGACGGTGTAGAGGCCGAGCGCGGCGCCGATGTCGAGGCACACGTCGCCGGGGCGGACCACTTCGCCCAGGCCGTTCAACTCGGGTTCGACGAACGGCGTGACGCGGGCCAACACGCGCAGCGCGCCGGCCACGGCCGCGCCGCGCACCTCGGTCAGGTTCTGGTTCACGCACCCACAGTAGAGAAATCAGGGCAGCGGCTTGGTGCCGTTCTGGTGGGGAAGCCCGACCTGTTCGGCGAATTCGGTCGCCACCGACGCGCCGCCGTAGATGCCCAGCGCCTTGGCCAGGTGCAGGCGGAGGTCCTGCCGGTGCCCGTCGGACAGCCGCGGGAGAGCGCTTTCAAAGCTGGAGACCAACGTGTCGGCCCAGTGGCCGTCACCGCGCTGGGACGCGATCCGCACCAGCTCACCGAGGTGCTGGGACAGGGCGACGGCCTGCTCCACCTGGTAGCCGTTGCGGTACAGCCACCAGATCGTGGCGGTCGACAGGTCGGTCAGCACCTCGTCCCGCAGGTACTTGATCTCGGCCCGCTCGGCGTCCCGTTCCGCCTGGCGGACCGTGGTGGTCTGGAGCAGCTCGATGTGCTTGCGGGCCATGTCGAGGTCCGCCTCGTCGACGGACAGCTCCACCCCTTCGGCCCGCGCCCAGACGTGCGTGCCCTCGACCTGCCGCTCGGCGGACAGCTCGTCGCCGAGCTGGTGCTGGAGCGGCGCGTGGTGGACCAGCATGGCCCGCTCGGTGACGTCGCGGGCGCGCCGGACGATGTCGTTGATCGCCGCGCTGCGCGGCACGTTGTGCCGTGCGCCGGTGGTCAGGTCGAGCCGCCAGTGCACGGTCATCCGGGCGCGGAAGTCCAGGCCGTAGACGGCGCTGGGCAGCGGCGTCTCGAAGACGTGCTGGTGCGACGAGGAGGGCGGCTCGAAGGTGAACTCCTCAGCACCCCGCACGCGCCGCCGTCGCCACCAGGCGCCGAGGGCGCCGAGGGGTCCGGGCCGAAAGTCAGGCCAAGGTCTGCCGCTCATGGAGGGTCTTCCGCTTCCGCCGAAGTGGGCCAAGCCGCCTCAGTCTCTACCGGAACCGACCGGGAGATTGAAGGCGGGCCACCCCACTTCGCCTGAACAGCGGACAAGCGCCCACCCCAACCCACCACCCGCAGCAACCACCACCGACCACCAGGGTGACCCACCGCACAGCCGGCCCCACCCGGGCAGGCAGCCGGGGCGACCCGGTACGCTGCCCCGTGCGCCCTCGTAGCTCAGGGGATAGAGCATCGGTTTCCTAAACCGTGTGTCGCAGGTTCGAATCCTGCCGGGGGCACTCACCTTTCGCCGGGTGATGCAGAGCCTCTGACCTCGTCAAACAGGTCAGAGGCTCTTGCTTTCAGTAGGCGCTGAGGTCGATCACTTATCGTGTCCGTGGGGCTACACGTGGTGCGAGTCCGGCGTAGCTAGGCCCCTTGAGCACCGCGAAGGCAGGCAAGAAGCCCCGCGAGCGGGGCGAGATCGAGGAGCTTCCCAGCGGCTCCCTGCGGGTCAAGGTGTACGCGGGCATCGACCCGCTGACCGGCCGCAGGCTCTACCTGACCGAAACCGTGCCGCCCGGCAAGAGCGCTCGGAAGACTGCCGAAAAGGCTCGCATCCGATTCATCAACCAGGTTGACGAACAACGAAACCCGAAGACCAAGGCCAATGTGAACCGGCTCATGGACCGGGTCAATATCAGACTTGATTTCATTCTGACACAGGCCGCCAAGCCGGTGGCCATCCGCACTGCCGGTGGTGCGCACCCCTTCGTGATCGCGCACCGCCGACGACCTCCCAGACGCAGGGAGCTGAAGTGACCACGACGGCAGGCTCTATAGATCAACCGACAACCTCACCCGATTCACCGATGGTGGTGGTGTACGGCTACCTCAGCGCCTCGGCACCGGATGAAGACGTGTTGTCCGACCAGCGTGAGCAGTTGAAACAGTTCTGCGCCGACAACGGCTACCGGCTCGGTGGGATGTTCACCGATCGAGGCGTACGGGCGGACCAGGCGAAGCGTCCGGGACTTGGTGGTCTCCTGGACGTTCTCGCTCTTGCCGACTCATATGGCGTAGTGGTGCCTGATCTCAGCCACTTCCCGAGTCGGGAGCCCGCTCGGGCCGTTGTACAGCGGGCAATCCGCCACACCGGCTCCGAAGTGATCGTGATCGGCGAGGTCGAGGTAGATGCGTAGCCGTGCGCGGGTCAATCCACAGACCGTCCATACAGGAAGGAAAGCAGTCATGACGGCAACACTCGCCGATGAGGTGCCGGAGCCCGGAGGCTCCACATCGTTCGCCGAAGCTGAGTTCGAAGCGCTGATCCAGGGAATACTGAAGGAAGACCCGCCTCGGTTGTTCGCGATCGTGGAGGAGTACGGGGAACGCGAGGATGCCCACGTGGGCGCGTGGGGTCTGGCGTTCTCGGACCACGCGGAGGTGATCACCACCGAAGGCACCCTCCGCGTGGGGACGCAGTCGGCGGACAGCGCCTTGCGCTTCTTCAAGGCCCCGAACATCACGCCCCGCGTGGTGTGGGCCGATGGCTTGGATGACACGTGGAGCGGGGTGACTCGATGACCAGCGGACTGGAGTGCGCGCTGGCCTGTGTCGACCGCGGGTGGCCCGTGATCCCGGGTGCCCTGTGGCACAGGGACAACTACATGGACCCGGTGTTCGGCCGCGAGCACGAGTCGTTGGACTTGTGTCCGGCGGACATGGCGGTCAGCGACGAAGAGTGGGTGCGGCGGTGGTGGCCGGTCCTGCCGAGTCGGTTGATGCGTTCGACCCTGGTGGTGACCACGGCGAACCTGGTCGGTGTGGCGTTGGAGTTGAACCGCGCGCAACACATCGTCGAGCGCGAAGCGTTCCAAGCCGACCCGACTCCGGTCGTGGTGGTTCCGGCCTTCGAGCACCCGGCCGTGTTCCTGCTGTCCTCGTCGCGCGGGTTGAGCGGCGAGGAGGTGCTTCCGGTCGGTTCCACGGTGCCGCTGCCGCCCGCGATGATCGAAGGCCGCGAGGTGACGTGGTTGTCGCCGATGGCTGAGTGTGAAGCGTTGATGGCCGGTGAGCAGTTGGCGCTCCTGATGATGTGAACACACCGGCCGGTGTGCAGTGACGGCTTCGTGTGGGCCGCACCTCGCTCAGAGGTGCGGCCCACACGTATTACAGACACCGTGGGACAGGTCACCTGTCACCCGTCCCACCCGTCACAAGAAGGCGTTTGCGCTGGTAGAACACGACCCCACGGTTGTCACACTCGACGTGACGGGTTGCGGTCGATGGGACGGGTGCGGTGACGGGTCAGCGATCACCCTCTGCATCCACGGCGGGGTGCGTCCGGTACCTCGTGACCGCCTCCCGGATCTCGGCCACGAGGTAGCCGCGTACCTGTCGGACGCCCATCTCGGTGGTGACCCGGTCGCGCCTCGGCTTGCACCCCAACTCGCCCATCTGCAAGCCGAAGGCAGTCGCCTCCGCATCCAGCTCGGCGACGAGTTCCGCAGTGGGGACGAAGTCACGTCCGCCGGGCTGAAGATCCTTCCCGAGGTAGGCCACCACCGATGCAAGTGGTTCGGGCAGTTCCGGTTCCGCGGTCCGTTCGGCCATCGTACCGACCACCCGCGCTGCCGTCGCACGGTCGAACACGGGCAGCGTTGCGTGTCCTGCCGCGTTCCCGGTGAGGGTTCCTTCTGCCTGGCGAAGCGCCCGGCCTCGGCGACAGATCACGCGCCAATCCTCGTTCGGCATGTAGTAGGTGCGCACGGTCGTCGCGAGCACATCGGGATCTGACGTGCCATCCCCATCAGGGCGAAGGATGCCGACCCCCTTGTGCGAGGCGAGGAGTCGGCTGCTGTCGTAGCCACGTGTGTTCATCTGTTCGCCCAGAACGATGTTGCTGTCCCTCCAGTCCATGACACGCAGGGCGAATCGCGAGCCCAGCACGGCTCGCAGGCCACTGGGGATGGTCCTGCTGTCCGGACGCTGGGTGGCGAGCACGAGCACGATGCCGGCAGCCGGTCCCTTGCGGGCAAGCCACGTGAGCAGCTCGCCCACGTACTCGCCCGCAGCGATCCGCTTGCCTTGGATCTCCAACGCTGTCCGATCTTCCAAGGGGACCTGTACCTCGTCGATGACGATGGCTGTCACCGGCATGTCCAGTCTCGGATCACGGGACATGTCTGGGGTGATCTTCGACTCCGGACAGACTTCATCGTCCAGTGCTTGCATCCGCCGGTACCGACCTTGGACCTCACCGACCAACTCCACCAACCAGTCGACAAGTGCCAGGACGTGTTCGGGTTCGTCACCGGACATGAACCGGTGCGCAACCTGCCCCGAGGCGTACCAGTCCTTGCCGGCCTTGAAGTCCGCCACGTACAGCCGGGTGTGCGGGTCCAGGACCAGCCCTGCGACTGCCAGGCGAGCAGCGAAGGTCTTCCCCTGCCTGGGGATCGCACCCACGAGCAGCGATGTCCACACCAACGGCAGCTCCACTTGGCGCTGACGTGCATCCCTCCCGAACGGCACCGGACGCCAAGCATCCCACCGTTGCGCGGACAGCAGTGGCGTCCGCTGCGGAGCAGCGCCATACGGGTCGTCGTCAGCCACCCAGAGCGCCACTCGACCCGCGTGGCCACCGCGGCCCCGCACCCGTTCCACGATGAGCTGGACTTCATCGACTGCCAACGCGGACGCCAACGCCTCACGGTTCTTCACGACATCGGTCGCCTTCCGCGTGGCCGGCAGGTCGACCACCACCGCCCAGCCGTCACCCTGCCTGGTCGTCCGCTCCACCAGTCGTAGCGCTTCGTCCTTTCCGATCAGCTTCGCGTCCCGGAACGCGTCCACAAGCACCTGGGGGTCCATGGTCCACGTCAACGCACGCGGACCGGCCAACACCGCCTTTCGACCGGGCGAACCGTCGTTGCGCCGACCCAACACCGCCAGCCCGGCAGCCGCAACGCCGCCCGCGAGCCACAGCACTTGATGCCCACACACGAGATCGAGCACGGACAGCGCCACACCGGTACCGGCGCCGGTAGCTCCGGTGACCTTCCACCGGAACAGGGTCAGCTCGCGGATGTCGCGGAACTTGTCCGCCAACTTCTCGGATGCTTCCGCGGCCTGCCGGTAGTCAGCCACCCGCACCCACGACCGCCACCACCGGACGGCGA
The DNA here is from genome assembly GCF_003634935.1 of Saccharothrix australiensis. Classification (NCBI taxonomy): domain Bacteria; kingdom Bacillati; phylum Actinomycetota; class Actinomycetes; order Pseudonocardiales; family Pseudonocardiaceae; genus Saccharothrix; species Saccharothrix australiensis. Next base: position 960,027 of record NZ_RBXO01000001.1, on the reverse strand, counting down.
CCGCGAACCCGCGAACAACGGCCCTCAGGAATCGGAACGGCGATCGCACCGCACCCACCATCAGATTCTTGGTCGCCCGGCCGGCAGCCCGCCGCGACTTCAGTGCCGCCGGCACGCGTGGTGACTGGGTCCACCGGCTCGCGGCACGCGTCCACCACCCCTCAAGGCCCGCCTCGGTGATCGCTGGACGTGCCTGGTGGGTCCGCGTCACCGCCGCAGCCTCCCGCGTCAGCCGTTCCACTTCGCCTGCGTGGGTGGCGGGTGGCCGCCCGAAGGCGACCACCCTTCCCACACCCTTCGGGGCGTTCACCGTCGACCACCCCTGTGACCTGTGCCGTTCACTGCCGTCACGGTCAGTGCCCGCGTGAGGGCGTAGGCCGTGAACAGCGCTGGCAGCCCCAGCACCACCCACAGCAAGGTGGACTCGCGGTCGTGAGTGATCACGATCCACTGCACACCCGCGATGGCCCCTGCCATTGCCAGCACTCGCCCGGTCATCGAGAACAGGCGAGCGCCTGAGCGTGCCGCGTCCGCCGCGGCCCTGGCACGACGCGAACCGCCACGCCAGGCGATCACCAAGACCACCAGCGCACCCGCGCCCGCCAACACCTGGGTGGCGGTCAGCTCGACCGTCATGTCAACGGCCCCCTCTCGCCACCCATCCGCCCGCGACGGGTGAACCACACCCGGTGCAGTTCACGGAACTCCTCATCGGACAACCCGCTGCACACCCCGCCGCTGTACGGACCAGGCGTGCGCAGTTCCAACTCCAGGCACGCCCGCCACACCTGGCACCTACTTCCCGGCGGCACCGACTCTCCTTGCGAGTGGTCCGTATCGAGCACCGGACCGTAGAGCCACAAGCACCCAGCACCTCGGATGACGATCTCCTGGACGATGTCGTCCGGCACCAGCGCCAAACGATCCAGATCAGCGGCCATCAGCTCGAAGCGTTCGTGCTGGTTCACCACGGAGCACCGCCGGCCGCCTTGTCGAACTCGCGGGTGGCACGGCGCTCGGCAGCGATCCGGGCCGGGTCGACCAGCCCACCGGTCTCCGCCGCCCGTTCAAGCAGCCTTTCGAGCGCGATGGCGGGCACGACGTAGCGCGTCCGCAACCGGATCGCGGGGAACTCTCCATCACGGATCACTCGGTAGAGCGTCGAAGGGGCGACACGGAGAGTCCGTGCGGCCTCCCTGACTGTGTAGAACGCCGGTTTGGCGTTCACAGGCATGTCGTTCATGGCTGTTCAGGTCCTCACCGTGCGACTGAAGCCTAATATCAGACGGATTTATGGTCTGATTTCATCCCGATAAGGCACGTGAAAGGCCAAAACCGCTGGATGCTGCGTGTTCCCAGGTCAGCGGAAATGTGCCGCGCTACGCTCGACATTCAGGCGGAGCGCGGAGGAGCACGTGACCGGAGACTGGGCGGCGGTCGCACAGGCGATCAACCAGCGCATGGCCGAACTGGACATCAGCCAGCGCGAACTCACCGACCGATCCGGTGTATCCAAGGCCATCGTCGGAGAACTCCAGAACAACAGCGCACAGCGCCGAAGAAGCCGGCGGACGCTTGAGGCGCTGTCGACCGCACTCGACTGGCACGCCGGCCACCTGTCCGCGGTACTCGCCGGCCACCTGCCGCCCAGGCCAGGCGAACCGGCCCCGCGGAGCGCCGACGACCTCCCCGGCCGCTTGGCCGTGGTTGAGCACCAGCTCCGCGAGATCCGCCAGCAGCTCGAAGGCTTGGACGCCATCAGCGATCGGGTCGCCCAGCTCAACGAAAACGTCACCAAGATGCTCACGTACGTCGAATCGGATCTCAACCGGTCGAACCGCTGAGGGGTTCTGATGGCTGCTGCTTCTCATGCCAAGAAGTCAACGCCAAGCAGCCCGAACCAACCATGCAGTTCCGATGCAGGTCCAGTGCACCACCGATGCACTTCCGCTACACGTCACACCCCCGCAGGGGTGTGAACATGGACATGGCGCGAGGATGGACCGGCCGCACAGCCTGCGTGCTCCAAGCCGCACTACGCGAGAGCAACGAATCGTTCGCGAGCCGTCTAGGGATCTCGCCGCGGGCAGTCGCGAACTGGCACGAGAAACCCGCTCTCACCCCTAGAGCAGAGATGCAGCAACTTCTTGACCGGGCCTTGGAGACTGCTTCGGACGCAGCACAGTCAAGGTTCGCAACCTTGCTCGCCGCCGAACACCACATCACAACCGAACCGGTCTCACACACCGGGTCGAGCTATGCTCTGCGCGTTGCAATAGCAGTAGTACTTAAGGGGTATGAAATACTGATAGTTCAGCGTCGCGGCGAAGATGGGCGCGGAATTTCATGGCAGTTCCCAGCCGGAGTGGTGAAGCCAGGAGTGTCGGCGGAAACCGTCGCGATCCAAGAAACCCTCGGCGAGACAGGCGTCCACTGTGCGGTCGTACGCAACCTCGGCAGCCGTCTCCACCCCATCACCCACGTGTACTGTGACTACTTGCTCTGCGAGTACCTGGGTGGTGATGCACAGAACTTGGACGTCGTGGAGAACGTCAGCGTCACGTGGACCACGAGCGACCGGCTGACCCGCTTCATTCCGACTGACCGAATCTTCCCACCGATATTGCAAGCCATAGAGGAGCTGATCAATGAGTGACCAGACGCCCGAAACGACGCGACCGCCGATCGCAGCCGCCATCATCACGCAGAACGGTCGCGTTCTCATGGTCCGGCGTCGCGTGTCAGAGGGCAGCCTCTCGTGGCAATTTCCAGCCGGTGAGGTCGAGCCTGGTGAGTCGAGCGTGGAAGCAGCGGCACGAGAGGCCCACGAAGAGACTGGAGTTACGGCTTCCGATGGCACGTTGCTCGGTGAACGAGTACACCCTAAGACTGGTCGCACGATGGTCTATGCGGCGTTCAACCAGGTAACAGGTGAAGCTTCTGTGGTTGATGACGAAGAGCTTGACGCATTTGAATGGGTCTCCCACAGCCAGCTCCCCGAGTACGTGCCTTACGGCCTCTTCGAACCCGTCCAAGAATATCTCGACACCGAGCTTCGTCGCTGACGCGCCAGCGAGCGAGTCGTCAAGACAGCACGCCACCAGGCCGGCCCATGTACAGATGAAGCGCTCCACAAGTCTGACTGCCGTGTCAGAACAAGACGTCTGACAATCGACTACGGACGACCGACGAGTGCAAGAATTCAGGAAGGGGAACGCCTCCTACCGAGGTACGCCTCGATACCACGTCTTCAAGTGCATCGGATGGGAGAACGTCGAGTATCTCCACAGCGCGAACGGCCCACATCCTCGCCAGGTCAAACCGACGCAGCCCGCCGACATCTTCATCCCGGTAGCGGAAGGCCAAAGCATACGCAGTCTCAGCCGCGGCCCTTCTGTCAACCAGCAATTCGCGATCATAGGCCGCCTGCAACTCTTCCAGAGAAATCCGATGCGACACCTCGTCCAGTTTTCTCGCGTCGCCTCAGTAGGCATATTTTTCGGCCAGCGTCCGATACTCGAAGAGCTCAGATCCAGTGAACCAAACCGATATCTCGTACTTGGCCTCTTCGGGGTTCCCGGAAGCGTGGACGAGGTTCATTACCGCCTTTCCGGTAGTTTCGGAAGACAACCTCGTCTGATGCGCGAAGTCTCCGCGAATGGTGCCAATCTCGGCGTGCTCCGGAAACGTGCCACCGATGATTTTACGCACCTTGCCCACGACATCGACACCTTCCAGGGCCAACGCCACCACCGGGCTACTCTGCATGAACTCAGCCGTAGCGTTGTAGATGACCGAACCGGCACGTTCTTCGAGGTCGAAGTAGTGCCTGCGGGTGGACTCCGCATCCAAGTGTTTCATCTTGACGCCAACGATCTTGAGCGCCGCATCCTCAAATCGAGCGACAAGACGCCCGACCAACCCGCGGGCAACAGCATCCGGCTTGAGCAGCACTAGCGTCCGCTCCACACCGGCACCGGAAGTCGCAGCCACGACACCCCTTCCCAGCTCCAGTCCAGCCGCACAGCATCCAGGACCGCAACGTAGACCGACCTCAGGAGTGCGCAACTTGAGCGAGTACACAGTGGAGGGACGAAGCCGCCTCACCTACCACGCACGCGCGTGGTGCGGGTCGTGGTGCGAACTGTGGCGCAACCGTGACCACAGACGTCATGGTGCGAGTACCCGACGACCTATACATGCAGGTAGACGCCTCGTGGACGCCGGATAGGAGCATTCCTAAACCGTGTGTCGCAGGTTCGAATCCTGCCGGGGGCACTCACCTTTCGCCGGGTGAATCAGGCCCTGAGCAGCGGCAACGCGCTCGGGGCCTGAACTTTCCCGTCAGTCGCCATCGGCTGGAATCGGCCGCCGTCCTCCACGGGACTCACCACGGACTGACTACGGCCTCAGCGGGGCGCAATTCGGTCCGCCGGGGCGGGAGGAGGAAGCGGTCGAAGCCCGGCAGCTGTCGGATCGTAGCGAGCAGGTCGTCGTGCTCGGCCCACCGCGATCGGTCCGCGCGGTCGTCGAAAAGGCCCTTGACCAGCGCGAACGCGGTCAAGGGCCTTATTCGTCCGTCCGGCTGCGTCCGGTGGAGCCCGGCGTCTACGGGTGTCCGGGGAAAATACCGACCAAAGTTCGGGATAGCCCGGCCGGTGCTCCAGAGCAGCCTCCACGCGCTCCGGGCCGTGCCACTCCCCGTCGGTGCCGTGGCAGGAGCGGATGAAGATCCGGTCGTCCACTCCCACCGACCAGGTGTTCACCGACTTCGGTGTGCTGCCGTCCGGCAGGCGGCGGACACGCTGGAGCACTGCTCGGCGTTGATGTGTCCGTGCTCGTCCGGGTCCAGGTGGCCATCCCGGATCTCTCTGTCGTGTCCGACCGGTCAGAGCCGCTCGGTGAAGAACGGCGCGAGCGCACCGACGACTTCCTCGACGTACTTCTCGCCGTCGTAGAGGGACATGTGGTTCGCGCCCTCCACGACGTGGAAGCTCTTGTCGGTGCTCGCGGCACGCCCGTACAGGTCTTCGCTCATCCACTTCGACCCGGCTTCGCTCCCGGCGACGAGCAGCAGCGGCTGGGTCAGGAACGTCTCGGCCTTGTGGAAGGCGTCGTAGGTGACGATCTGGCTGAGGCTGCGGGTGGTCATCCAGCTGGGTGCGTTGGGGTGCTCGCAGCGCGAAGTGCGGTAGTACTCCCACGCCTCCTCCAACTCGGGGCTGGGTGCGTCTTCCTTGCGCAGCGGCGCGAGCGGGAACTGGTTGCCGTCCGGCGCGCCGGTGGCGTCGGAGGTACGGGCGGCGGCGGCTTGGGCCAGCACCGGTGCGGCGTCGGCGTCGGCCATCGCACCGTCCCAGCCGTTGCGGAACATCTGACCGATGTTGACCATGCTGACGGTGCCCACGGCCTTGATGCGGGGGTCGTTGATGGCGGCGTTGGCGGTGTACGCGGCGCCCGCGCAGATGCCCATGGCGCCGATCCGGTCCGCGTCGACGTAGGGCAGCGTGGTGAGGTGGTCCACGACCGCGCTGACGTCCTCGGTGCGGATGTACGGGTTCTCCAACTGGCGCGGGGTGCCGGTGCTCGCGCCCTGGAAGGACGCGTCGTAGGCGATGGTGACGAACCCGTGCCCGGCGAGCTTGCGCGCGTACAGACCGGCGGTCTGCTCCTTCACGCCCCCACCGGGGTGGGAGACGACGATCGCCGGGTAGCTGCCCTCCGCGTCGAACCCCGCCGGGAGGTAGGTGACGGCGGCCAGCGTCGTGCCGTACCCGTTGTGGGTCTGGATGCTGGTGTCCTCACTGGTCACGGCCTGGAGGGTGTCGGTCATGTCGTCGGCCTTCCTGTTCTTCACGAACTCTCTCGAACGTCCCATCCGGAGGAACACAGCTCAGTGAACACGCGGTCGCCGCCGTCCGCCGGGTCGAGCTGGTCGGGGTTCTGGCAGTACCTGGCAGGCCCGCGGGCCCGGTCATAGGCTGGCGGCGTGTCCCCGAAGAACCAGGCGGCGCGGGACTTCCTCACCACCCGGCGCGCGAAGATCACCCCCCGAATGGCCGGGCTGCCCGACTACGGCACGACGACCCGGCGCGTTCCCGGCCTGCGCCGCGAGGAGGTCGCACTGCTCGCGGGCGTGTCGGCCGACTACTACACCCGCATGGAGAAGGGGAACCTCGCCGGCGTCTCCGAAGAGGTCCTGGACGCCGTGGCTCGCGCCCTACAGCTGGACGAGGACGAGCGCCGCTACCTCCTCGACCTCGCCCGCGCCGCGCGCCGCCCCACCCGGGCGCCGGGCCGGACGCGTCGCGCCAGGGGTGTGTCGCACCGCGTGCAGCTGCTCATCGACAGCATGGGCGCGACCCCCGTCATCGCCCACGACGGCTGCCTCGACATCCTCGGCGCGAACCCGCTGGGCCGCGCCCTGTTCTCCGCCGCCTACGACAGCCCGACACGACGTTCGAGCACCGCACACCCGAACCTGGCCGCCTTCGTCTTCCTGGACCCGGCCGCTCAGGACTTCTACGCCGACATCGACGAAGCCGCCGCCGTCTGCGTGCACATGCTGCGCGCCCACGCAGGCGCCGCCCCCTACGACAAGCACCTCACCGGCCTCATCGGGGAACTGTCCACCCGCAGCCCCGAGTTCCGCACCAGGTGGGCCGCGCACGACGTCAGCACCCACCGCGCGGGCGCGAAGGCCCTGCACCACCACGACGTCGGCGAGCTCATCCTCGGCTTCGAGCAACTCACCATCGCCTCCACCCCGACCATCACCCTCTCCACCTATATCGCCGAACCCAATTCCCCGACCGCCGAACGACTCCAGCTCCTGGCCTCGTGGGCCCGCACGACCACCGCCGCGAACACGCCACAACCGTGACCCACCGGACCGGACCCACGCTCATTCACATGCAGCACGAGCCCGCACCATCGCCGCCCTCCCCCCGAACACAGGTCAGGGGCACGATCGGAGGGGTCGCAGGTTCGAGTCCCGCTGGGGGCACTCACCTTGCGCCGGGTGAATCAGGACCTGAGCAGTGGCAGCCCGCTCGGGGCCTGAACTCTTCCCGGCAACCGCCGCGAGCCGGGCACGGCTCGCATCCGCTGCCCCCGCGAGGTGGGACGCCCGACAAGCGCTCCAGGCGGCGAGCGACCTCACGACCGCAGCAGCGCCAACAGGTCCGCAGTCGTGAGGCTCGCCTGCTTGAGGATGGACGACAGGGTCCCCTTGGCGAGTTCGTCGTGGAGCGGAACGACAACGGTCCTACCGCCCTCGTTCCGGAGCTTCGCGTGGCTGCCCTTGGTCGATACGTGGTCGAACCCGGCCAGGCGCAGTGCGGCCATGACGCGAGCACCAGACACCACCGGCAGCGAAGGACTCACGGCCGGAAGACTACCCACAGAGAAGATCTACGCTGGAACGCAGATCTCCACTTGCGTCACCAGCGGGTGATCACGCGCCGGCGGCGGCACGGGCACGTCCTCGAAGTAGAGTTCCAGAGCCTCACGAAGGTTGCCGAGCGCTTCCTCGACCGTGCGCCCCTGGCTGGTGACCTCGACCTCAAGGCACCGAGCCACATACCAGTCGCCGTCACGAGTGACAGCGGCGGTGAAGGTGCGTGGGGTGGCCATGCACAAAGGTTAACCCAGACACGTTGTGGCGTGAGTCACGATCCAGTCGTCCCTTTGTGTGAAGAGTCACCGGCGCCCATGCCCGCGAACGGCCTGTGACCTGGCCTTTCAAGGCGTGGAGTACGCCCGGCCGCGCGGGACGGCCCCGCTCACGGAGTCAGCCCGCTCTCCTGCGAGATCGCCTGGAACTCCGCGTAGCGACCGCCGCGGCGCAGCAGGTCGGCCGGTGTGCCCTCCTCCACCACCCTGCCCCCGTCCAGGAACACCACCCGGTCGGCGCGCTGGACGGTCCGCATGCGGTGCGCCACCATCACCACCGTGCGGCCCGCCATGAGGCGCTCGACGCCCTCCTGCACCGCCGCCTCGTTCTCCGGGTCCAGCGCCGACGTCACCTCGTCCAGCAGCACGATGGGCGCGTCCTTGAGCAGCGCCCGCGCGATCGACACCCGCTGGCGCTCACCGCCCGACAACCGCGCACCGCCCTCACCGACCTCCGTCGCCCACCCGCCCGGCAGCCGCGCCACCACCTCGTCCAACCCCGCCGCTGCCGCCGCCGCCCGCACCTCGGCCGCGCTCGCTTCGGGACGCCCGAGGCGCACGTTCTCCTCGACGGTGCCGTCGAAGAGGTAGACGTCCTGGAACACGATGGCGATCCGCGACATCAGCTCGTCCGACCCGATCGACCGCACGTCCACCCCGCCCACGCGCACCGCGCCCGCGTCCACGTCGTAGAACCGCGCGAGCAGCTGGAGCAGCGTGCTCTTCCCCGCACCCGAAGGCCCGACGACCGCCACCCGCTGCCCTTCCGGCACGGTCAGCGACACGCCGTCGAACACCACCCGCTCGCCGTGCCGGAAGCCGACGGACGCGAACTCCAGGTCGTGGCGGGTCGGCCGGACCGGCCGGCGGGGTTCCGGCAGGGGCTCGGTGCGCAGCACCGCGTCGAGCCTCGCCAGTTCGGCCCGCGCACCGCGGAGCCGGCCGCCGAGGTCCACCAGCGACAGCAACGGGTCCGCGCAGCGGGCCGCCAGCACCAGCAGCGCCACCACCTCGGCCGCGCCGACGTCACCGCCGAGCGCGAGGTGAGCGCCCAGCACCAGCAGCGCGGTGAACACCGCCTGCACCGCGACCGCCAGGCCCACCGCGCCCGGCAGCGCCGACCGCACGGCGCGGCGGGACGCCCGCTCGACCTCCCGCAGCGAGTCGTCGAGCAACCGGAAGCGCTCGGCGGTCCGCCCGCCCGCGCGCAGCACCGGCTGGGCCCGCAGGTACTCGATGACCCGCCCGGTCGCCTCGTGGTCGCGTTCGGCGCGCTCCGCGTCGGCGGCGGCCGTCGAACGTCCCGCCCAGACCTGCACCGCCACGACGACCGGCGCGCCGGCCAGCGCGGCCAACCCGAGCCGCCAGTCGAACGCCGTCATCACGGCGACGATCGTCAACGGGGTCACGCAGGCCGAGAGGAACGGCGGCAGCAGGTGCGCGATCACGCCCATCGTCTCCAGGACGCCGCGCCCGGCCAGGACGGACAGCCTGCCGACCCGGTCCGCGCTGTACCAGCCGATGGGCAGGCGGGCCAGGTGGTCGCCGAGCCGGTGGTACATGCCGCGCAGCAGCGCGGTCCCGGCGCGGAACCCGGTCAGGTCGCCGCGGTAGCGCAGGACGGCGCAGACGGCGACCGCCGCCCCGAACGCGGCCAGCCACGGCCAGGCGTCGCCGGGCGTGCTCCCGAGCAGCGCCCGCAGCACCGGGACCAGCAGCGCGCAGGCCAACCCCTCGGCCGCGGCGGCCGCCGACATCAGGGCCACGGTGCGCCGCACCGGTCGCCCGTACTCGTCACCCAGCACCCGCAGCAACATCCCGATCATCTGTGCTCCCCCTGTCCGTCGGAACCGGCCGCCGACCGGTGGACCCCCCGGAACGCGGCGAACCGCCCGCCCCGCGCCGCCAGTTCGGCGGGTGTGCCGCGCTCGACGACCACCCCGTCCTCCAGCACCACGACGGTGTCGGCGTCGGCGATCGTCTCCAGCCGGTGCGCGATGACGAGGACCGTCCGGTCGCCACCGAGGTCCGCCAGGGCGCGGCGCACCGCGCGCTCGGTCCGCGGGTCGGCGAAGGCGGTCGCCTCGTCGAGCACCAGGACGGGCGTGTCGGCGAGCAGCGCGCGGGCGATCGAGATCCGCTGCGCCTCGCCGCCCGACAGCTCGGCCTCCTCGCCGAGCACCGTGTCGTACCCGCGCGGCAGCGCGAGGACCCGGTCGTGGACGTCCGCCAGCCGGGCGGCGCGCACCACGTCGTCCCGGTCCGCGCCCGGCACCGCCAGCGCGATGTTGTCCGCGACCGACGCGCGCAGCAGGGTGGTGTCCTGGAAGACGAAGGAGACCATCCGGTGCAGCCGCCCGCCGCCGAGGTCGCGCAGGTCGACGCCGCCCAGGAGGATCGCGCCGCCGGTCGGGTCGAAGAACCGCGGCAGCAGCCGGACCAGCGTGGACTTCCCGCTCCCCGACGGACCGACGAGCGCGGTCACCGTGCCCGGTTCGAGCACCAGGTCGATGCCCCGCAGCACCTCGTGACCGGGCTCGTAGCCGAACCGGACGTCGCGCAGCTCCACCCGGTGCCCCCGCGGCGCGACCGGGCGCGCGGGTTCCGGCAGGGGCCGCACGTCGAGCACCTCCCGGATGCGGCCGAGCGCGCGCCGGGCGGCCTGCACGTCGTCGAAGCCGTGGCCGAGGGCCGCCACCGGAGCCGTCAGGCCCAGCCCGAGCAGCAGGAACGGCAGCAGGTCGACCGGCGCGAGGCCGCCGGACGTGATCAGCCAGGCGCCGCCGACCAGCACGACCAGCAGCACGAACGGCGGTGACAGCGCCAACTGCATCGCGGCGGCGGGTACCGACATGCCGTGGACCCACCGGGAGAAGACGTCGACGAAGCCGTCCGCGGCCGTGCGGAACCGGCGGTGGGCGCGCTCGCCGCCCCCGAACGCCTTCACCACCGCGATGCCCCGCACGAACTCGACGACCGAACTCGTGATCCGCCCCATCGCCGCGTCCAGCTCGCGCTGCTCGCGCAGCCGGGTCGGCGTCGTCATCAGCGGGACCACCGCCACCGCGAGCACCACCGGCGCCAGCGTGATCAGCGTCAGCCGCCAGTCGACGGTGAGCAGGTAGACCAGCGACACCAGGGGCACCGCGAACGCCGAGGCGAGTTCGCCGGGCGCGTGGGCGATGACCGGGTGCACGGCGCTGACGTCGTCGCCCACCACCGCCGCCAGCTCCCCGGTGCGCCGCCGGGAGAACCAGCCGATCGGCACGCGCCCCAGCCGTGTGGCCAACTGCCGGCGGAACGCCAGTCGCACGCGGCCGTCGAGGAGGTGCCCGACCCCGGCGGAGGCGGCCGTGAGCAGCAGCCGGACCAGCAGGCCGCCCGCGCCCGCGAGCACGGCGGACCAGACCCGGCCGTGGTCGAGCGGGCCCGGCGACAGCAGGGCCCGGCCCAGTTCGACGACCGCGAGCAGCGGCGCCAGACCCGCGACCGAGCCGACGACCTGGAGGACCACCACGGCCGCGAATCCCCCGGCGAAGGGGCGCAGCAGCCCCGGTCCTGCCGGCGGTGGTGTCGGTGCGCGCTGCTCGCCCGCCTCGGCGCGCCCGGCCGTCGTGGTCATCGTTCCCCCTTCGCCCGTCACGACCCGGTCCGTCACCCGATGAGGTGGTGCCGCAGGAACGCGGCGATCTCCGCCCGCGCGGCCTTGGCCTGCGGCACCACGCCCGGCATGCTCACGAACCCGTGCGTCGCCCCGGCGTGCTCGGTGAGGCGCGCGGGCGTGCCGGCTTCGAGCAGCCGCTCGGCGTAGCCGCGGCCCTGGTCGGCCATCGGGTCGATGGTCGGCACCACGACCAGTGCGGGCGGCAGCCCGCTCAGGTCGGCGGCGTGCAGCGGCGACATCGCGCGGGCGTCGACGCCCGGCGGCACGGCCAACCGCTGGTACAGCCGCACCTGTCCGATGTTCAGGGTCGGGCTGTTGCCGTGCCGGCGCATCGACGGGTGCTCGTACGCCTCGTCGGTCAGGTCGAGCGCGGGGTTGACCAGCACCTGCGCCCGCAGGGGCAGCCCGGCTTCCCTGGCCCGGAACGTGCCGAGCGCGGTGATCAACCCGCCGTTGCTCTCGCCGAAGACCGCGGCCCGCGCCGGGTCCACACCCCAGTCGGCGGCGTGCCGCACCACGTGCCGCAGCACGTCCCAGCCGTCGTCGACGCCCGCCGGCAGCGCGGTCCTCCGGTCCAGGAGCCGGTGCTCGACCGAGACGACGACGGCGGGCAGCCGCGCGGCGAGGTGGCTGTTCACCCAGTCGCTCTGCGCCGCCGTGCCGACGAACCCGCCGCCGTGCACGTGGAGCACGAGGGGCAGGTCGACGCGCCCGCCGCCGCGCTCCGGCGTCGGCCGGTACACCCGGACGCGGACCCGGCGGTCGGGCAGCACGACGTCCTGCCACGACCTGACCGCGCCGCGGTCCGGGCACCCGGTGATCACCCGCACGACGCGGGACGACCGCTTGCGGTTCTGCGCCGCGCTGAAGGCGGCCAGCTCCTCGTCGGTCATCGACACCCAGTCCGGCTCCCCCTGGCCCAGCGCCCGGAGCAGGCGGATTCCCAGCGGTGGACGTTCGGTGCTCAGCACGGCGTTCATGCCCCTCCTCGACCGGACAAATTTCGCTACCGATAGTAGCGCTACCGATGGTAGCGCAATTGCTATCGTGGGGCCATGACGCCGACGACCCCCTCCGGACGACCGCCGGGACGACCGCGCGCCGGCATCGACGCCGCGGTCTTCGCCGCGACGCTCCGCACGGCGCACGAACTCGGCTACGCGGGCGCGACGATGGACCGCATCGCGGCGGCGGCGGGTGTCGCGAAGACGACGATCTACCGCCGGTGGGAGTCCAAGGGCGCGCTGATCGTGGACTGCCTCCTCGACACGTTCGGCCCGCTGCCGCTGGAGGGCGACGACCCCGCCGAAATCCTGTCCTCGGTCATCCGCTGGGGCGCGGCCAAGATCGCCGAGCCGGGCGTCGCCGCGGCGTTCGCGGGCGTGTTCGTGGACGCGGTCAGCGACCCGGCCCTGCGCGAGGTGCTGTCCACGCGGTTCCAGGCCCCGTACCTGCGCGCGCTCCAGGACGTGCTGGGCGAGCCCGAACACCGGGTGCTGCTCTTCATCGACGTCGTCGTCGGGACCCTGCTCCACCGCATGGGCATCACCGGCGCGCCGATGGTCGACGCCGACGTCACGGCGTTGACCGAGATGATCGTGCGCCAGTTCACCGCCCACGCCGACCCGCCCTGAACCCGCCGCCGGACGGGGTGGCCGGGCACACCGGAAATCTCCGACGGCCGGTGTCGATTCGGACGGTCCCCGTTCGACGCACTGATGACAGCACGCAAGACCGACCGAGGAGCACGAAACCGATGCGCACCCTGATCTCCACCGCGTTCATCTCGCTCGACGGCGTTGTGGAGGCGCCCGGCGGCGAACCGGGTTACCGCAACTCGGGCTGGACGTTCCAGGACGTCGAGTTCGACGCGGACGCCTACGAGATCAAGGGCCGCGAGCAGGACGAGGCCACCGCGCTGCTGCTGGGCCGGGTGAGCTACCAGGCGTTCTCGCCGGTGTGGCCGGGCATGGTGGAGGAGTTCGCCGGCTACAACGCGATGCCCAAGTACGTCGTGTCGACCACCCTCCGGGAGCAGGACCTGGTGTCGAACTGGGGCGACACCACCATCCTGCGCTCCCTGGACGACGTCGCGGCGCTCAAGGAGACCGAGGGCGGTCCGATCAGCGTCCACGGCAGCGCCACCCTGAACCGCGGCCTGTCCGACGCCGGCCTGGTGGACCGCTACCACCTGCTCGTGTTCCCGGTGCTGCTCGGCGCGGGCAAGCGGATGTTCGGCTCGGCCGACAAGGACAGGCAGAACCTGGAGCTCGTCGAGAGCGAGTCCTACTCGAACGGCATCCAGAAGCTGGTCTACGACGTGGTCCGCTGACGCGCACGGGCCCGCCCGACCGGTCGGGCCCTCCCGGCGCGCTACCGGCAGGCGACGCCGTCGCGGGCCGACGGGCTGCCGGACACCGTCTCGGTGCTCCGGACGCCGGACCCGACCGCCGCCGCGAGGGCGATCGCCGCGACCACCGCCACCGCGATCCACCACGGACGCCGCCGGCCCGACCCGCGCCACGACGACACCGCGAATCCCGTTGCGCCCGAAGGGATCGGGGCGTCGCCGTCGCGCGGCAGCCGCAGGCTCACCTCCGTGCCCTGCACGCCCGCCCGGAGCAGGGCGACGCACCCGGCACGCGCACCCCCCGCGCTCAACCGCGCCAGCACGGGCGCGTACCGCTGCGACACCGCGTGCGTCAACTCGCCCACGCGCAGCCCGTCCAGGCGCACCTCGATCACCCGGCCGCCGGCGGTCCAGGCGAGTTCGACCACCTCGGTCCGCGGCATCCCCGGCGCCACCGGGTAGCGGGACAACTCCGCCTGGTGGTCCTCGTCGCGGGTCACCGGGACGGTCGTCTCGGCGGGGAGCAGCACCACACCTGCGGACACGTTGTCGGTCAAGACGGGCTCCAGACGCTCGCGGACGCGTTGCCCCGGCATCGGTGGAACCCGGTGCCCGCGTTACCGACCGACCGGCGTCCCGAGCAACGACAACCGGCTGACGGTCCGGTCCACGTCGAGCGGCAGCGCCGCGTCGCGCAGGACCCGCTCCAGCGGCGCGTCGGCGACCAGCGTGAGGCGGACGTCGCGGTCGCACAGGACGTCCACCACGTTCGCGAACCGCTGCGCCGCGTCCTTCGACCTCGGGCCGAGCACCGGCAGGCCGGAGATCACCCAGTGGGAGAACGACTCCGCGAGCACGAGGTAGTCCACTGTGGACGTCGGTGTGGCGCAGAGGCGGTGGAAGTCGAACCACACCAGGCCGTCGCGCACGGCGTCGGCGGTGAGCCGCCGCCCGTTGACCGCCAGCTCGACGGCCTCGCCGGGGGCGGGCGGCGTCAGCCCGACCTCGCGCAGCCCGTCCTCCCCGCCGGGCCACAGGTAGTGGCCGCGCTCGAACTCCGACCGCGGCACGTCCGCGCCGACCGTCCGGTAGTCCCGCTCGCCCGTCAGCTCCACGACGTCCAGCTCGGCGGTGAGCAGGGCGATCGCGGGTTCGAACAGGTGGTGGTACATCGGGTCGGGCAGCAGCCGCTCCGGCGGGTGGTTGGACGTCGTCAGCAGCACGACACCCCGCCGGAACAACGAGGTCAGCAGCCGGGACAGCAGCATCGCGTCGCCCGGGTCGTGCACGTGGAACTCGTCGAAGCACAGGAAGCGGACGCCGCCGAGCAGCTCGTCCACCGCCCGGTCGACCGCGTCGGCCTCGGCGAGGTGGCGCGCGCAAGCGGCGTGGAACCGCCGGAAGAAGTCGTGGAAGTGCAGCCTGCGCTTGGACTCCAGGGGGAGGCCCTGGAAGAACGTCGTGGTCAGCCAGGTCTTGCCGCGCCCGACCGGGCCCCAGAGGTACACGCCGCGCGCCGGCCGGCGGCGGGTCAGCTCGCGGCCCAGGGCGGCCAGGCGGTCGGCCACCGCGCGCTGGGCGGGGTCCAGGGCGAAGCCCGCCCGCCGGGCCGCGCGGTCGAAGTCGGTGCTCAACGTTCCCCCGGTGTCCTCACCGCGAGCATCGCAAGCGGCGGGCGGCGTTGTCGAACCACCGTGAGGGTTCTCACCACGCCGGGAAGGCCCCCGACAGGTCGGGGGCCTTCCGGAGACGGGGCACGCGCGGGACGCCGGGACTGCTGCCGAAGGCAGGGTTGGGCGCGATCGGTAACCGGGCCGCGCGGCGTTGTTCGGGTCAGCCGACCCGCCACAGGGCGGGCACGTTCGGCGGCTCCCAGCCGGGCTGGGCGGTGTGGGACTGGGTGCAGACGTAGGTCACGCCGCCGTAGGTGACCGTGGTGCCCGGCGCGTACTGCGTGCCGATCGTCCAGGTGCCGCCGGGGGGAACCGTGGTCGGGCCGGTCGGGCTGGTGGAGGTCGGGTTGGAGGTGGAGGTGGGCGTCTGCCGCACGTTCAGCACGAAGTCGTACTCGCCGATCCGCGTCGTGCCGTTGTTCGACATCGTCATCAGCAGGCGCGGGTCGTAGATCGTGTCCGTGTTGTTGCGCGGCTCGTTCGGGAAGTACAGCTGCGTGGTGAGGATCCGGCCGCCGGGCGCCTGGACCTTCACGTGGATGTGCCGCGTGCGGCCCGGGTACAGGCCGGGGACGATCGTGCTCAGCGTGAACTTGCCCTGGGCGTCGGTGAACTGGTGCCCGCGGAACTTGAAGCCGCGGTTGTCGTAGACGCCGTTGTTGTCCGCCTGCCAGAAGTCCAGCAGGGCGTTGGCGATCGGCCGGCAGGCCAGGCCGAACACGTAGCCGGTGACGGTGAGGCGGGTGCCGACGGTGCCCGGCTCCACCAGCGACGTGCGCTGGGGCGAGTTCGGCTTGAAGTACGGGCCCTCGGTCTGCGCCGGCGTCGGGTCGTCGCCGTCGTCGCACTCCGGGGTCAGTTCCAGCGTTCCGCCGGTGCTGGGCACGGTGCGGGCCAGCGCGGGAACACCCATCAGCGCGGCGGGCACGGCCACACCCGCGGCCAGTGCCGCGCGCAGGACCGGCCTGCGGCTGATGCTGCGGGAATCGGTGGATTCCTCGTTGGTGCTGTGGTCGCCGTCCATGGGCGTGTCCATGACTGCTCCTCGTGGGGGTGGCGGTCTCGGGAATTCATAACGAACCTATGGAGACCCCCTGGCGCGGACGATGGACTGGGGCGGTTGGTCGTGGTGTATCTCGCGGGCGGTCATAACTGTGAACGCCGTCACCCTGTGGCAAGCGCCGGATGTCACCCGTGCGGCGGAAGTCGCCAGGGCTGACCCCTGTTTCACGTCGGAAGAACCGGCAGAAGTAGGCGGGGTCGGCGAACCCGACGCGGGCCGCGATCTGCCGAACCGTCAGGTCTGTCCGGGCCAGCAGCCGTTTCGCCTCGCTGGCCCGCGCTTCGCGGACCAGTTCCGACGGCGTGCGCCCGGTCGCCGCCTTGACCGCCTCGGTGAGGTAGCCGGGCGTGACGCCGATGCGCTCCGCGTAGGCGCGCACCGACCACAGGTCCACGTCCGGCCGGCCGGCGAGGCGCGCGAACTCCTCGGCCACCGCGCCGGTCCGGGCGGGCGGCGCGGCGGCCGGGGTCTCCGGCAGCCGCGCCGCGCGCACGATCAGCACGTGCAGCAGGGAGCGCAGCACGCTCTCGACGCCGACCTCCCGCGCCCGGTACTCCACGTCGAGTTCGGCGATCAGGCCGGACAGGCTCGCGTGGGTGGCGTCGTCCAGGGTCAGCCAGGGCCGCTCGCTCAGCCTGCGCAGCAGGTCCCGGTCCGCGGGGTGGTCGATCAGGAAGTCGTCCGTGAACAGGACGACGAAGCCCTCCAGGTCCCGCGTGTCGACCCAGTGGTGCACCTGGCCCGGCGCGATGACGCACAGGTGGGGCGGGCTCAACTCCCAGCGGGCCAGGTCGACGACGTGGGTGCCGGTCCCGCCCGTGACGTACACGATCTCGTGAAACGTGTGCCGGTGCGGGAAGTTCGCGCGGGACATCGGGCCGATCGCCTCGAACGTGCCGATCGCGAACGGCAGCGCGTTGGGCATCGGCACCTCCAACCGGTGCATCGGCAGTTCACCCACGCGCGGTGTCTGACAGGGCGTGCCCGGTAACACGGTTGTGCCACGCATCGTCGCCATCCTTTCGCACCCGGACCGGAGGTCCAGACCAATCATTGGTAAAGCCACGATGGCATGACCGGAGCCCGTGGGGAACAGAACGTGGCCACGAGGTGACGTGGAGTCCCCGACGCGTCCGACGGGTGGACGACCCACCGGCCACGCCCCGCCCCCGCGCCGACTCCGGGCCACCGCCGCCCACATCGGCCCGGCCCGCAACCCGGACCCCGGCCCGCGACGCGGACCAGCGACCCGGACCACGACGCGGACCCGCGTCCGGGCCCGGACCGCGCCGAGCCGGGCCGGGGCGGTGTTCAGCAGTTGCGCAGCCTGCGCCTCAGCTCCTCCACCAACTCCTCGTCGCCGAGCAGCGCCGGGTCCGGCCGCACCTCGCGCAGCGCCGCCTCCTCCCGGCTGATCACCCCCGCCGCGACCATCGCCTCCAGCGGGCTCACCCCGAACAGCGCGGCGACGGCCCGCGCGGAGTCGACGGACGCCTTGCCGCCCCGCTTCCAGTCGGTCAGGCGACTCCGGTCGACCCGCGCGCCACGGGCCAGCTCGCCGGTGGACATGCCCCGCGCCCGGAGGTTGGCCTGGAGGTAGTCCCACCAGCCCGAGGAAGTGTTCTCGTCATCGGTCATGCCGCCACATGTTAGTCGCGTGCACACAACGTTCGCAATGCACACCCACCACGCCTGACCTCGCAGTTTATACGCAACACAGGTTGCGTGCGCACAACATCCACCGTCCGGACTAGTGTTCTGCGTACGCAACATGACGTTCCGGGCGCACAACAGACGACGCGAGGTGGCCATGCCGAAGACGATCAGGCTCCGCACCGCGGCCTTCGCCAAGGCCGCGCTCCTGGCGGGCTACCCCTCGGACTACGCGCTGGCCAAGGCGATGGGGGTGAACCGGTCGACGGTGGCCCGCGTGCTCAACGGCGAGCTGCGCCCCGGTCCCGCGTTCATCGGCGGCGCGCTCACCGCACTCGCGCCGATGCAGTTCGAGGACCTCTTCGAGGTGGTCGCCGCGGGCGCCGGGGACGACTGAACGCCACCCGGCAGACCGACGCTTTGGCGGTTCCCGGAATCACCCGATTGATTGACACTAATGATCAACAGAGATGGATGGGCGGCGCGCCCCGATGTGACCAGTGGCCCACGCACGACGGCCGATCGGAGCCGGGCCGGCGGACCGGGAAGGACGGCGGCAGGTGAGCGACCAGGCCAAGCAGTTGCTGCGGGTCGTGCGGCGCGCCCTCGGCCACGACACCGGGGAGCCCGGCCCGGCCGACACCGCCGACGTGCGCCGCTGGTTCGCCGAACGGCTCGACGACGTGGTCGCGGCGGTGCTGGAGGCCGACGGGACCGCCGTCGCGCTGTTCACCGACGTGTGGGCGGCCCTGCCGCCGGACGCCGACGAGACCTGGTGCCGCCGGCTCTACGACTGCGCGGCGCCGCTGGCCGCCGCGCTGCCCACGTCGCGGTCGCTGGCGGCGGCGTTCCGGGCGGGCGCGGAGGCGCTGCGGGCACACGGGCTCCACCGGCTCGCCGCCGCGCTCGGGATGCGGGAACTGGCCATCCGGCGGCTGCTGGACGAGCCGGAACCGATCGTGGACGCGCTGGCCGCCCTGTCCGCCACCTACCGCGCGCAGGGCCGCCTGCACCGGGTCATCGGGTGCGCGGACGAGGCGCTGGAGCTGAACATCGTGCACGAGCGGCCGGCCGGCATCGCGCGCTCGCTCGCCCACCTGGGCGCGCTGATGATCGAGGCGGGCAGGCTCGACACGGCGGTCAACTACCTGACCCGCGCGGACCGGGTGTTCGAGGGCCTGCCGCCGGACCCGGACCGGGCGCGGGCGCGGGTGCTGCTGGCCCGCGCCCTGTGGCTGTCCGGTGACGAGGCCGCCGCGCGCCGCCGATTGCAGCGCGCGCTGCCCGACCTCTCCGGCGACGACGCGGTGGAGGCTCGCCGGCTGCTCGACCTGCCGCCGGGCGTGCCGCCGACCGGCGACCCGGAACCGACCGGGGACGACCGGGCGGCCGACCTCCCGGAGCCGGCCGAAGACCCCGGACCCGCGGCCGACCGCGAACCCACCGACGACCCGGAACCGCTCGCCGACCAGGGACCGCTCGCCGACCAGGGACCCGCCGAGGACCGGGAGCCGGCCGAGAACCCGGACCCGGCGGCCGGCCCGAGCGCGGCACCGGGCCGGGACCACCCTGGCCGGCGACCCGACGGCTGATCCCACCGGGACCACGGACGAGGCGTGCCGGACGGGCCGTGGCCGGTGCCGGGGGCGATCACGGCAGGGCGGTGGTGTCCGGGTCGTCGGCCAGCAGGCGCAGCACGTCGCGGCAGACGAACACCCGTCGGTAGTCGCGGAAGTCCCACGGCACGAGGACGCGGCGCTCGACCAGCCGCCGGGTGAGGTCGGTGGCGGCCTTCATGGTCACCCCGTGCCGGTCGCGCACGGCCCGGTGGTCGACCACCGGGAAGCCGATCAACGCGGCGGCGACCTCCGGCAGCTTCCCCGTCCGCGGCAGCAGCCGGGCGTACCGCTCGGCCAGCTCCTCCAGGTGGCCGACCAGCCGCAGCTGCGCCAGCGCCTGATCCCGGACGGCGCGCGCGAAGAACCCGACCCAGTCGTGGACCCGCCCGGTGTCGACCACCGCGCGGATGCGCTCCTCGTACTCGGGCAGGGTGTCGTCCAGCCACACCGACAGCGGCAGCACCTGGTCGCGCAACAGGCCGCACCGCACCATCTCCAGCATCGAGAACACCCGCGCCACGTGCCCGTTCGCGGTGGGGAACGGTTGCAGCACCTCAAGCTGGTAGTGGGCCAGCGCGATCTTGGCCAGCCTCGGCTGCTCGTCCTCCTCGCGCACCCACGTCGACCACTGCTCCAGCTGCGCCACGAGGTGCGCGCCGGTCGCGGTCAGCAGGTAGGGGCGGTCGGGGCGGACGCCGAGCACACCGGGCTCGCGGCGCAGCAGGTCGCGCAGGCCGAGGCCGGGCCGCCCGGTCATGATCGCCGTCATCTCCCCGACCAGCCCGGCGTCGACCACCGCGCCGCGCCGGACGCGGTCGAGGCCGTGGTCGTAGGCCGACAGGTAGGGCGAGAGCAGCTGCTCCGGCGCGGACCGGTCCACCGGCGGGTCGCCCCGGCCGGCGAGGAGGTCCGCCGCGAGCGCTTCCCGCAGGCCGATCAGCACGCCGGTCAGGCCGGCCGACGCCTGCGCGTCCCGCACCTGGGTGGCGCGGACCAGCCCGGACCGCACGCGCAGCCGCGCGGCGGCCTCGTCGAGTCGGCCGAGGGCGTGCTCGGCCTCGGCGACGAGCCGGTGGGTGGCCGCGGGCAGCGGCAGGTCCGACGGCAGCGGCGGTGGCAGGTAGGCGCCTTCGCGCAGGAGCGCCTCGGGGATGCCGGGTAGGCGGGGTACCGGTGCCCACTGCCCTGCTGGCAGGGGAGGGACGTTCATGGGGAGCAGCATCCACCAGGTGAAGTAAATGCGCAATGCACTTCACCTGCATATACCGATCAAAGGCGGGAATTCACCGAATCGCTCGGGACGCGCGGTATGGACCATTCCCCGTCACCCGGTCGACAGGCCGGTGACCACCGGTTGCGCCGGCCGGTGAGGACCCCGCACATCTGCGGCCATCGCCGCGAGGGGCCGTTATTCCACAGCGCGCCGCGTTTTTCCGGGCGGCGGCGCATTGCCGGGGCGGACGGGCGCCGGCAGGCCGGGCGGACGGGCCTCCCGGTCGTGCGCATCGGCCTGGTGGCGACGACGGCGCCCCGCGCCGACCGGCAGGCGGCGGGCCGACCGGACTCGGCCATGCCGGGCAGTCATTCCTGCCAGGGGCCACCCCGACAATTCGGCCGGCTCCTTTCGATCGATTATCCGGGCTGCGGCGAGCAGGGTAACCAGAACCGCGCCAACGCCTTTACCGGGTACTCCACCGGCAGTCTTTTAAACTGTTACGCGGCTACGTGACACAGCTCACAGGAGATCTCGCGCGTGACAGTTACCAGCGCCTTCACGGATACCGGTACCCGGACCCGCAGCAAGGTATTCACAGTCGACGAGAATGACCCGTGAAACGCCGGTAATCCGCTGTTAACGTCACTCCAGGCGCTGCGACATGGCGTCGACCCGGTCGAATCCGACATTCTGGGAGAACCGACATGAGCAAGCTCGCGCGGGTCCTGACCACCACCCTGGCCGCCGCGGCGGCGTCGTTCGCGTTCACCGCTGGTGCCGCGCAGGCGACGCCCGAGCCCGACGTCTACCTGTACACGGGCACCCTGGCGCACTGCACCGACACCGGTGAGCACGGTGTCGACGGCGGCGTGTTCTCGGATTACACGTGCCGCAACGGCGTGGCCGGTTACAGCGTGCTGGTGGAGCCGACCTACGGCTCCTTCACCGACGTCGACCTCAACACCTTCGACGGACCGGACGGGCAGACCAACTGCCAGTTCGCCGGAAACAACGGCCGGAACGAAGGCGTGTGGAGCTCCTACACGTGCCAGCTGGGGATCGTGGGCTGGATCCTGATCGTCAGCAACTGATCGTCAGCGACCGAACGGGATGACCGCGCCCCGGACGCCGCTCGCGTCCGGGGCGCCGACCCTGAATCGAACACGTGTTCGATGTGTCCACAACTGTGGACAACCCCTGTGGACAACTCAGGTCGCGGCGGCCAGCAGCTCGTCCACCGACCACTGGTCATCGGCGTGGACGCCGCGCTTCTCGGCGATCAGCCGGCCGTCCGGCGCGATGAGAAAGTCCGCGGGCAGGCCCAGCCGGCCACCGGACGGCGTCGGCAGCGGGCGGCGGCCCCGGATCGCGGGGACGAGGTCCCGCGCCAGCCCGCGCACGATCGCTCCCCAGGCTCGGGGGTCGAGCAGGGCGCGCGGCGCAGACTCGACGCCGAACTCGGCGTAGAGGCGCTTCTCCGGGTCGCCGATGACGGCGAACGGCAGGTCGCGGACGTGCGGCAGCAGCTCGGCGGCCGACGAGTGGAACACGACGACCTCGGTGATGCCCCGCGCCCGGATCTCGTCGTGCCGCGCGACGATCGTCCGCAGGTGCAGGTTGCACACCGGGCAGCCGGCGAACCGGCGGAACTGGAGGTGCACCAGGCGTTCCGGGTCGGGCACCCGCACCACGCCACCCTGGACCGCCTCCCACTCGCGTACCTCGATCACATCATCCCCCTCGTAAGCGTGCGCTGTACGCTCACCACGCTATGAGCGTATGGCGTACGCTGTCAAGCGCCATGCCACGACCCAGATCCCTCACCCAGAACGACCTCGCCGTCGCCGCGCTCGCCGTGATCGACCGCGAAGGTCTGCCCGCCCTGTCCATGCGCGCGGTAGCGCAGGAACTCGGGATGGGCACCATGTCGCTGTACCGGTACGTCACCGACCGGACCGAACTGGAAGCGCTGGTCCTCGACCTCGTGCTGTCCGCGGTGGACACCGGCCCGCCCGACGCGCCGTGGCCCGACCAGGTCGCGGCGCTGTTCGTGCGGGTCCGGGACGCCGTCGCGGCACACCCGGCCGCCGTGCCGCTGACGATGACCCACCGCCACCGCTGTCCCGCGCTGCTGCGCTGGACGGAAGCGGTGCTGGAGGTGCTGACCGCGGCCGGCTTCACCGGCACGCGGCGGGTCGTCGCGCTGCGCTCGCTGCTCGGCTACCTCATCGGCGCGCTGCAACTGGAGCACTTCGGCCCGCTGTCCGGGCCGGGAACGGAGGTGATGGCGGAGCAGACCGAGTACCCGCTGCTCGCGGACACCGCGTCGACCGCGCGGAGGTTGGCCGACGCCGAGTTCCGCCACGGCTTGAGCGTCGTGCTGCGCGGCTTGGCGGCGGACTGACCGACACCGGAACCCGCCACGCGAGGCATCCCGTCATCCGCTTCCGCTGTGGACGAACGATGCGGAGCGGGTCGCCCGGACCGGGAGCGTGCCGCCGCAGCCGACCCGGTCGGCATCGACACGGCTGAGACCCCGGCCGACGACGGGAGCCACCACGGCCCGGAGATGTCACCCGGCCCGCTCCGCCCGGTCGTGGTCTCGACCAGCCGGTCGACGCACGGCCCGGTCGACGCACGGCCCGGTCGACGCACGGCCCGGTCGACGCACGGCCCGGTCGACGCACGGCCCGGTCGACGCACGGCCCGGTGGCGCACGGCGCTCGACCGCCGGTCAGCCGGCGCGGAGGTCAGGTGCGGCTGACCTCCGCGCCACTGGCGACGAACACGGAGTTCCGCTCAGAGCGACCCGGAACCGGCAAGGGCGCGGAGCCGGTTCCCGCTGCGTCTCCAGGTCAGGTTCGTCGACGAGGGGCACCGCGTGCCCCTCCCCCGTCCGATCCGTCGAACGGGCGGTCCGATCAGGCCGTGCGGTCGTCGGGCAGTTCGAGCAGCTCGTCGAGCACCCTCGCCGCCGACCCGTGCCGCCGCCACGAGAACCTGCTGGGCGCCAGCACGTTCACCTCGTCGGCAGGCATCCGCATGGCCACGGCGTCGTCTTCGGTGTGCAGGCGCACGACATCGATGACGGTGTCGTGCGCTCGCACCCCGACGACCGCGGCGAGCTCACCGCGGGCGTCGCGCGGGTGGAGGAACTGGAACCCGCGCTCGATCAGCTGACGCAGTTGGAACGTGGTGCGGCAAGCCTGGTCAGTCGACGAGGTCATCGAACTCCCCGTCCCGGACACCGGCCACGAAGGCCGCGACCTCCGCTCGCGTGTAGACGAGGGCGGGGCCGTCCGGGAACCGGGAGTTGCGCATCGCGATGTCGCCGCTGTCCAGGAGAGCGACTTCCACGCAGTTGCCGTTGGCGCCACTGCGAGCGCTCTTCCGCCACGTCACGCCCGACAACTCGGCCGCGGACATGCCGTTGTGTGCCACGACGGCCATCGACATCACCTATCCATTCGCGACGACGGGGATGCATCTGCACGTGCATCTGGCTGTGCACGGACCGTAGCACTCCGTGAGGGCCGGGTAAATGCACGTGCAGATGCAGAGCGCAAAACTCCCCTGAACGGAGGAGCAATCAGAGGTCCGCTCGGATCTTCATGAGCATCTGTCGGCTTCTGTCCGGCGTCTCCGCGTCCACCGTCAGCCGGTCGAACACGCGGCTGTAGATCTCCAGCTCTTCGAGTTTGTCCAGGTAGAGGGCACCGGCGAGGTGTTCGAGGTACACGATGTCCGGCAGGTCGGGCTCGCCGAACCGCAGCATCGTGAACGAACCCTCCGCCGCGTACCCGCTCAGCGGGTACGGCACGATCTGGAGCGTCACCGGCGCGATCGCCGTTACGGAGAGCAAGTGCTCGATCTGGTCGAGCAGGACCTGGCGCCCGCCGATCGGCCGGTGGAGGACCGACTCGTCGATGACCGCCCACAGCCGCGGCGCGCTCGGGCGGGACATGATCCGCTGGCGCTGCATCCGCAGCGACACCCTCCGCTTCACCGCCGGGCCGGCCAGCTCGGGGCGGCCGTGGCTCGCGATGGCCATCGCGTAGTCCTCGGTCTGGAGCAGGCCCGGCACGAACTGCGCCTCGTAGGTCAGGATGCGGGTCGCGGCCTCCTCCAGGCCGACGTAGTCCTGGAACCAGTCCGGCATCAGGTCGGTGTACCGGTGCCACCAGCCCGGCTCGTTCGACCGCCGGACCATCGCGAGGAACTTGTCCCGCGCGTCCTCGTCCGTCATCCCGTACATGGTCAGCAGGTCGGAGACGTCGCGTTCCTTCAGGCCGACGCGGCCCAGCTCCATCCGGCTGATCTTCGACTCCGAGCCGCGGATGGCGTAGCCCGCGTCCGCGCGGCTGATCTCCACCGCCTCGCGGAGCCGGCGCAGCTGCGAGCCCAGCACGATGCGGAGCGCGGTCGGGCCGCTGTCCCGGTCGGCCGACGAGCCGTCGGGGTCAACAATCGCCATCGCTGATCCTCCCGACCGTTCTCACTCGTGCGAAGACTGTCCACCCGAACAGCGGTTGTGTCCGAGCGGGGCGAACTCGCATCGTCACTGAACGTACACCCCCATCCCGATTCCGTCCGCCGCGCACCGCCTGCTCACGCGTCAGATCCCTGCGCTTACGCTGGGTGGACTGTGACGTCGTGCACCACCCTCCGCCCCCTATCCCCATTGCGAGGTCACCCCATGCCGACCACGTCCTCGGGCACCGCCGCCCCCGTCTTCATCGACACCACCAAGGCCAGTATCGCCAGGGTCTACGACGCCTTCCTCAACGGCAAGGACAACTACGAGATCGACCGGGAAGTGCTGCGCAGCGTCCAGCGCGTCGCGCCGGAGGCCGCGACGCTGGCCGTGGACAACAGGTCCTTCCTCATCCGGGTCACCCGGTTCGTCGCGAGCCAGACGGGGATCACCCAGTTCCTGGACTGCGGTTCCGGGTTGCCGACCGCCGAGAACACCCACCAGGTGGCACAACGGATCCAGCCGGACGCCACCGTCGTCTACGTGGACAACGACCCCGTGGTGCTCGCCCACGGCCGCGCGCTGCTGGAGGAGAACGACCAGACGCACTTCTCCGCGGCGGACATCTTCAAGCCGCAGGAAATCCTGCAGGACGAGACCGTGCGCAAGCACATCGACTTCGACCAGCCGCTCGCGCTGTTCCAGCTCGGGACGCTGCACCACTACAACGGGCAGTCGCCGACCACCGCCGAGATCATGGGCGAGTACATCGAGGCGCTGCCGGTCGGCTCGTACGTGGCGATCAGCCACTTCCTGGACCCGGAGACCGAGGAGCACTCCGCGATCGCGCGCCGGATGGAGGAGACGTTCCTGCACTCCCCGATGGGTTCCGGCCGGTTCGCGACGCGCTCGGAGCTGCTGTCCCTGTTCCACGGCCTGGAGCTGGTCGAGCCGGGCCTGGTGATCTGCGCGGACTGGTGGCCCGACGGGCCGCGCCTGCGCAAGCTCGACGCCGTGTCGCACTGCATCGCTGGCGCGGTCGCGCGGAAGCTCTAGCGACCGTCGCCGGAGGACGGTGACCGCGCGTCGAGCGCCGTGCCATGTGCGGATGGCACGGCGCTCCCGTGGCGATCGTCCTCCGTGGACCGTCCTTTCGCGCCGGACCCCTCGCGCTCAGCGGGTGAAGAACTCGACCAGCACCGGCGCGGTCACCCGCGCCTTGACCATGTGCGTCTGCCCGTCGAGGACCTTCAGCTCCGCGTCCGGCAGCGCCCGCGCCAGGGCGGCCTGGGCGTTGCGCAGGTAGTCGGGGCTCTTGCCGCCGGCGATGACCAGGCCCGGCGCCTTCGCGCCCGCCCAGCGGTCGACCGGCGGCGGCGTGCCGCGCTGGAACTCGCCGACCACCGCGAGGTCGTTCGGCAGGGTGTGCGCGACGGCCGTGAGCTTCTTCCACGGCGGCGTCACCCGCATCACCGCCGTGACGATCTTCGGCGTGCCGACGTAGTCCATGAACAGCTTCACCGCGTCGCCGCGCCGCCCCTCCGCCACGGCCCGCTCCACCCGCGCCGGGAAGTCGGCGCGCATCGGCGCCCGCGTGCCGTCCACGATCATCGGCGACTCGTAGACCGCGAACCGGTCCACCGGGACTCCCCGGTGCACGGCCTCGGCGACCAGCGTCCCACCCGAGGACATCCCGAACAGGTGCGCCCGACCGCCCGCCTCCCCGATCAGCGCGGCGATGTCCTCCACCTCGCGCGCCACGTCGTACGGCCCGGTGTCACCGCTGTCGCCCCGACCGCGGCGGTCGTAGGTGTGGACGGTGAAGTGCGGTGCGAGCGCTTCCGCCAACTGCCCCGCCGGGCCGAACGCGCGGTGGCACAGCGCGCCGTCGACGATGATCAACGGGGGTCCCGATCCCACCCGGCTGTACGCGATCCTCGTGCCGTCCGCGGACGTGACGTGCCCCATCTTCCCTCTCCCCTTGATCTCCGCGCTCGGCCGCGCGGCGTCGTCGCGCACCTGCCCGGTCACGCCAGGTCCCCCATCCAGGCGGCCCACGTGCCCTCGTCGCGCCGGTCGTCGGCGAAGACGTGGTGCATGGCGATCAGGACACCGGTGATGCCCTGGAAGAACCGGTACATCGCGTCGGGCGTGCGGATGCCGACGGTCTGGGAGTTGGCGAAGTAGACGGTCCCCTTGAGACCGTCCACCTCGACCTCGTCACCCGCGCGCGGCGCGCGGTCCAGGCCGAGCTTGCGGTGCAGGGCGGTCCACAGGGCGGGCCAGTCGGCGACCTCCGGCCCGAGCACCGTCACGGGGACGGCGACGCGCCCGGCGAAGTGCCGGAGGTACTCGACCAGGGTGTGCCAGAACATCGCGCCACCCGCGGACATCGCCTCGAACTCGTCCTGCCAGTCGTCGCCGGGCAGGAAGCCGTCGACCACCATGCGCAACACCGTGCTGCCCCGGTCGCGGCCCTCGATCAGGAACTCGTACGCGAGGTACCGGCCGTCCGGCGCCTTCTCGCCGCCGTACGCGAGGTGCTCGCCGGGCTCCCAGGCGGTGATCGCGTGACGCGGCCGGTACCCGCCGAACGCGCCCTTGACCGCCTCGCCCGCCTCGACCTCGTTGCGGCCCATGAACCACGAGTCGATACCCGGCCCGGTGGCGATGGCCGCCCAGACCTGGTCCGGCGTGACACCGTCCAGCACGGCCCGGTTGGTCTCGTTGAACGCGTGCCCCATCACGACTCCTTCGGGATGCTGGGGTGGACGGCGACGACGACGCGGTGCGCCCGCCCGCCCGCCGCGGTGTCGTCGTGGTACTTGGCGACCAAGCCGGTCACGGCCGTCGCGAGCTCTTCGGCGAACGCGGAGCGGTCACGGGCGGTGGCGAACCGGACCTCGCCGTCGATGGCGAAGGTGGCCACCCGCTTGCCCGCCTTGGACGCGCCGGTGAGCAGGTTGCCGACGTCCCGCACGAGCCGCGCGGCCACCGCCAACAACCACCGCGCGGACAACCGGTCCGGCGACCGCTCGGGATCGGGCTGCACCGCGGCCAGCGCGACGGGCGAGATGACGTAGGACGCGGCGGTGGCCCGCATGACCCGCTCGGTCATGTTGCCCTTGCGGCGCTCCTCGGCCAACTCGACCAGCCCGTACTGCTCCAACGTGCGCAGGTGGTAGTTGACCTTCTGCCGGGGCAGCCCCACCTTGCCGGCCAACATCGCCGCGGACGCCGGCTCGGCCAACAAGGCCAACAACCTCGCCCGGACCGGGTCCAACGACACCTCGGCCGTAGCCGCGTCTTCGATCACCGCCACTTCAAGCATGGGCAAACCCTCCCACCGACAATCAATCTTGTCAAGACAACCAACATTGTCGGTCTGCCTCCGCACTCCGCAGCTCCGAGTCGGCCGCCGGGATGCCTCCCACACTCCTGGCCTCGTGTTCTCCCCGTATGGCCTGCCCGCAGGGCAACCGCGCTTGTCAAGGCAGGTCAAGCACGCCCTTCGCTTGACCTGCCTTGACAAGGGTGGTGGTCTTCGACAGGCCATACGGGGAGAACACGACGCCCTTCCCCCTCCTTGGCGGCCTGCCCGTCCGGCGAGGACGCTCTTGATCTTTGACTCTCAGCCGCACCGCTCCCTTCTCCCGCCCCCGCCCCCCGCCCCGCTCCCCCTCTCCCGCCCCGCCTCGCACCCGCTCCCCCTTCCCTTCGTCAGCCCTCCGTGCGCGCTTCGTCAGCCCCGCACCCCACATTCGCCTCATGGTGGAGACTCAAGTGAGGGTGAGATGGTGGCGGCGGCCGTGGGTCGCACCGCTGGGTATCCTGGTGCTGGCGTTCGTGGCGTTCTCGCTGCCGCCGTACCTGTCGCTGGACCGGGCGCAGTCCCGCGTCCCGCAGCCGGGCGACCACGCGTGGCACTACCCCGCGCTGGCCGCCCACGTGGTCTTCGGGTCGATCGCGATCCTGACCTGCGTGTTGCAGATCTGGCCGTGGTTCCGGCAGAAGTACCCGCGCGGGCACCGGTTGGCGGGCCGCGTCTACGTGTTCGGCGGCGTCCTGCCCGCCGGCGTGCTCGCCGTGGCGATCGGCGCGGTGTCCCCGTTCGGCCCGATCAACCAGGCGGGCAACGTCCTGATGGGCCTGCTCTGGCTGGGCTTCACGATCGCCGGCTACCGGATGGGCAGGCAGCAGCGGTACGTCGACCACCGCCGGTGGATGCTGCGCAGCTCCGCGCTGACGCTGTCCATCATCACCAACCGGTTCTGGGCGGTGGGCACGACCATCGCGCTGACCCCGCAGCTCGACACGACGTTCGGCGGCAGCGAGGTCGCGCTGTCCCAGGCCGTCTCGGGCCTGGCGGGGTGGATGGGCTGGGTGCTGCCGTTCCTGTTCGTGGAGTGGTGGCTGGAGCGGGGCGACGCCCGGAAGCGCCGCGCCCGCGCCGCCCGTCAGCCCGGCAGCCCCGCGCGCGGGTCCGCCGACCGGCCCTCGAACAGCCCTCCGACCTCGAACAGCCCCTCGGCCTCGAACAACCCCTCCGGCCGCCCCGAGGAGCGGCCCGCCGACCGGCCGGGGGTCGGCGTCTGAGCCTCGAACTCCAGCAGCTGCCGCTTGCGGGCGAGCCCACCGCCGTACCCGGTCAGGTCGCCGGTCGACCCGACCACCCGGTGGCACGGGACGATGATGCTGATGGGGTTGCGCCCGTTGGCCATGCCGACCGCCCGCGCGGCAGTCGGCCGGCCCAGCGCGGCGGCCAGCTCGCCGTAGGAGACCGTCTGCCCGTACGGCACCGAGAGCAGCGCCGCCCACACGGTCCGCTGGAACGGGGTGCCCCGCAGGTCGAGCGGGACGTCGAACTCCGTCAGCCGGCCCGCGAAGTACTCCTCCAGCTGGGCGATCACGTCACCGAACAGCGACGCGTCCTCGGGGCCGAAGCTCTCCTGCGCCGGCCGGTACCGCTGGTCGGTCATGTACAGCCCGGAGAGGGCGCCGGCCGCGGCGACGAGCGTCAACGGGCCGACGGGGCTGTCGACCGTGGTGTGTGCCATGAAGGCGGATCCTTTCACGCGGGCAACCGGTTGACCGCGTGGTCACCGGTCGCCCAGAGGTACTGGACGGCGTAGGCCCGCCACGGGCGCCACTCCCGCGCGCGCCGCACCAGCGCGCCGGGGGTGTCGGGCAGGCCGAGCGCGCGGGCGGCGGCGCGGACGCCGAGGTCGCCGGGGATGAACGCGTCCGGGTCGCCCAGCGCCCGCATCGCGATCACCTCGACCGTCCACGGGCCGAAGCCGGGCAGCGCCAGCAGGTCCGCCCGCGCCTTGTCCCAGTCCGCGCCGACGCCCAGGTCCAGCGAGCCGGACGCGAGCGCGCGCACCAGGGCCGCGAGCGCGATCTTGCGGGACGTGGGCATCGCGAGCGCGGACGGGTCGAGTTCGGCCAGCTGGGCGGGTGTCGGGAACAGGTGCGTGAGGCCGCGGTCGGCGATGGGCGTGCCCGCCGCCGCCACGAGCCGCCCGGCGTGGGTGCGCGCGGCGGCCGTCGAGACCTGCTGCCCGAGCACGGCGCGGACGGCGAACTCGGCGGCGTCGGCGGTGCCGGGCACCCGGCGGCCGGGGTCCTTGTCCACCAGCGGCTTCAGCACGGGGTCCGCGCGCAGCCGGTCGTCCACCGCCGTGGGGTCGGCGTCCAGGTCCAGCATCCGCCGGCACCGGGCGATGGCGATCGACAGGTCGCGCAGGTCCGTCAGGGCCAGCCGGCACGCCACGTGGTCCGGCTGCGGGCGCAGCGACACCACGGCGTGCCCGCGCGGAAGCCGCAGCGTCCGCCGGTACGCGCCGTCGCGCCACTCCTCCACGCCCGGCACGGCCGTCGCCGCGAGGTGCCCGAACAGGTTGTCCGGGCAGAGCGGCGCGCGGAACGGCAGCCGCAGCGACAGCTCGCCGGGCGTGTCCGCCACCGCGCCCCGCCGGGCCCGCAGGTCGGTGGGCGACAGCGCGAACACCGACCGCACGGTCTCGTTGAACGCCCGGACGCTGGCGAACCCGGCGGCCAGCGCCACCTCGGCCATCGGCAGCGCCGTCGTCTCGATCAGCAGCCGCGCGGTCTGGGCCCGCTGCGCGCGGGCCAGCGCGAGCGGGCCCGCGCCGAGCTCGGCGAGCAACTGGCGCTCGACCTGCCGCACGCTGTACCCCAGCCGCGCGGCCAGCCCCGGCACCCCTTCGCGGTCCACCACGCCGTCCGCGATCAGCCGCATGGCTTTCGCGACCGAGTCCGCGCGGTGGTTCCACAACGGGGAACCGGGACTGGCATCGGGACGACACCGCTTGCACGCGCGGAATCCCGCTTGTTGCGCCGCCGCCGCACTCGGGTAGAACCGCATGTTCTCGACCTTGGGCGGCACCACCGGACAACTCGGGCGGCAATAGATGCGGGTGGTCAGCACCGCGGTGAAGAACCACCCGTCGAACCGCGCGTCCTTGGACCGCACGGCTCGCACACAACGTTCCGCGTCTTCGTGCACGCCATCCAGCATCGGTCAACCACCGGCGCCGGGCTGGCGGAAATGCGACATCAACGGAAAAGGTCCCGGCCAGGCGCACCACGCTGTGCGACCGGTGTGACCGGACGGGCGCGGACCGCGCGCGGTCGCGGGCCCGGCGCGCCACGCCGGCCCCGCCTCGCACCCGGCGCGGCGGCGCGGCCCCGGCCCGCCGGGACCGGCGGACCCCGGACCACCGGGCCGACCGGCCCTCACGGTCGACGCCCGACCCGTCACGGGCCGTGACCGCAACCCGTGTGCCGCACCCGGTTCAGTCCCGCTCGGTGTGGCAGGTCGCCGCACCGTTCCACCGGCCGGGCCGGTTCGGCGCACCGCGCTGAGAAGACCCCCAGGACCCCTCAGCGACGATCGACCTGCCACGCAAGGTAGTTGCCTGCGAAACCACTTCGACCGGTCCCTTCGCACCACCGTCGACGCCAGCGGAACGTCCCGGCCAGCTTGCCGGCGCAAGTCGTTAGGGTGGTCTTCCTGGTGCCACACCGGTCCACAAACGACCTGTTCACGTGCTCACATCCGGTTTTCCGGTCCGGAAGACCGGACCCTAGGAGGTCAGCCGCGGATGGCTGGTTCTGGTCGCGGGTCGGGGCCGCGCGCCGTCTTCGCGGAGCGGTTCGCGCTGCTCTACGCCGAGGCGGGCGACCCGCCCCTGAAGCGGGTGACCGAATCGGTCGCCCGCTCCCGGCGCACCGACGAACGCGGTCGGCCGGTCCGGGTGACCGCGCAGCGCGTCAGCGACTGGCGGCGGGGCCGCAACGTGCCCGCCCGGTTCTCGGCACTCTCGGTAGTCCTCGACATCCTCATCGGTGAGGCGCGCAAGTCCCGCCCGCACCCGCCCGCACCCGGCCTCTACGACGTGGCGGCGTGGCGCGCGCTGTGGGAGGAGGCCCTCGCGAGCCCCGCGACCGCGCCCGAGGACGAGGACCCGCCGAGCACCGACGAAATCGGCGTGTGCCCTTACCGGGGCCTCGCCGCGTTCCAACCCGAGGATTCGTCGTGGTTCTTCGGGCGGGAACGCAGCACCGCCGCCCTGGTGTCCCGGATGGGCGCGGCGGCGGACACCGGCGGAATAGTGATGCTGGTCGGCGCGTCGGGTGCGGGAAAATCGTCGCTCGTGCGCGCCGGGGTCATTCCGGCCATTCGCGACGGTGCGCTGGCGGTGCCCGGTTCGGAACAGTGGCCGTCGATTGTGCTCACGCCCGGCGCCGACCCGGTGAAGGAACTCGTCCGGCAGGTGCCGGAATTGGCCGACGCGCTCGGCC
Organism: Saccharothrix australiensis; assembly: GCF_003634935.1. Classification (NCBI taxonomy): domain Bacteria; kingdom Bacillati; phylum Actinomycetota; class Actinomycetes; order Pseudonocardiales; family Pseudonocardiaceae; genus Saccharothrix; species Saccharothrix australiensis. The sequence continues at coordinate 926,814 of NZ_RBXO01000001.1, read as the reverse complement.
CGGTGCTCGACGCGGACCGGGAGCCCGCCGCCGAGGAGGACGGGCCGGAGACCTTCCTCGGGCAGGCGGTGGTGGGCGTGGCCCGCTTCGCGCCGGAGATCCGCGCCGCGTTCGCCACGCACGCGGAACGCCACGGCGGCGAGCGGGTGGTCGTCGTCGTGGACCAGTTCGAGGAGGCGTTCACGCTGTGCGGCGACGAGAGCCTGGTCCAGGTGTTCGTCCAGGCCCTGCACGTGGCGTGCACGCCCGCGGTGCCCGGCGGCGCGGCACCCGCCCTGGTCGTCCTGGGCGTGCGGGCCGACTTCTACGGCCGGTGCCTGGCGTTCCCCGAACTCGCCGACGCGTTGCAGGACCGCCAGATGGTCCTCGGCCCGATGACGTCGGCGGAGCTGCGGGAAGCCGTGTCGCGCCCGGCCAAGGCCGCCGGGCTGCAACTGGAGCCGGGCCTGATCGAACTCATGCTGCGCGACCTGGGCGTGCGCAGCGGTCGCGCGCAGGGCCGGGCGGGCCAGGGCGCGTACGACGCGGGCGCGCTGCCGCTGCTCTCGCACGCCCTGCTGGCGACGTGGCAGCGCCGGACGGCGGGCAAGCTGACCATCTCGGGCTACCGCGCGGCGGGCGGCATCCAGGGCGCGGTCGCGGCCACCGCCGAACGCGCCTGGGCGGACCTCGCGCCGCAGGCGCAGCTCGCCGCCCGCCCGCTGCTGCTGCGCCTGGTGCGGGTCGGCGAGGACACCCAGGACACCCGCCGCCGCTCCACCCGCCACGAGCTGGTCGACCAGGCGGCGAACCGGGCGGCGGGCGAGGAGGCGCTGGAGGTGCTGGCCCGCGCCCGGCTCGTCACGCTGGACTCGGGATCGGTGGAGATCACCCACGAGGCGCTGCTCCAGGCGTGGCCCCGGCTGCGCAGCTGGATCGACCAGGACCGCGAGGGCCAGCTGCTGCGGCAGCGCCTGGAGGAGGACGCGGCGACCTGGGCCAACCAGGACCGCGACGCGTCCCTGCTGTACCGGGGCGCGCGGCTGGAGACGGCGCGGCACTGGGCCGACGCCGCCGGGCCGGGCGGCCTGACCGCGGTGGCGCAGGACTTCCTCGCCGTGTCCACGCAGACCCGCAGGCGCGCCCTGTGGGGCAAGCGCACCGCGGTGGCGGTCGTCGCGTTCCTCGCGGTCATCGCCGTCACCGCCGCCGTGCTGGCCGTGCGGCAGCGGGACGACGCGGTGTTCCGGCAGGTCGTCGCGGAGGCGGACCGGCTCGTGCAGACCGACCCGTCGCTGTCCGCCCAGCTCGACCTGGTCGCGCACCGGATGCGGCCCCGGGACCGCGAGGTCCACACCCGCATCCTGTCCACCCAGGGCAGCCCGCTGGCCACCCCGCTGGACGGGCACGAGGGCGCGGTCTACCTGACGTCGTTCTCCCGCGACGGCAACACGCTGGCCACCGCGTCCTACGACGCCACCGTGCGGCTGTGGGACCTGCGCGACCCCGACCGCCCGCGACCGCTCGGCCCACCGCTGCGCGCGCACAAGAGCTGGGTCAGCTCGGCGGTGTTCAGCCCCGACGGCCGGACGCTGGCCACGGCGGGCGACGACGGCACCGTCCGGCTGTGGGACGTCACCGACCCCGCCCGGCCACGCGCCCTCGGCCAGCCGCTCGACGGCGACAACGGCACGATCTACCTGGTCGCGTTCTCCCCGGACGGCCGGACCCTGGCCACCGCCAACGAGGACCGCACGGCGCGGCTGTGGGACGTCGGCACGCCGAGCGAGCCGCGCCCGATCGGCGAACCGCTGGGCATGCACTCCGGGCCGGTGCGCTCGGTCGCGTTCAGCCCGGACGGGAAGCTGCTGGCGGTCGGCGGCGACGACCGGACCGTGGTGCTGTGGCACGTCGAGGACCCCGCCCGACCCCGGCTGGTCGGCGCGCCGCTGGCCGGGTTCGACGGGATCGTGCGCTCGGTGGCCTTCAGCCCGGACGGCCGCGTCCTGGCCACCGGCAGCGAGGACCGCACCGTCCGGCTGTGGGACGTGACGGACCCGGCGCGGGCCGTCCTGCTGGGTCGTCCGCTGGCCGAGCACAACGGGCCGGTCTGGTCGGTGGCGTTCAACCCCGACGGCCGGGTGCTGGCCTCGGCGGGCTCCGACGGCACCGCCCGCCTGTGGAACGTCACCGACCCGGCGCACCCGCTGGCCATCGGCCAGCCCCTGACCGGCCGGAACGGGACGATCTACGGGGTGGCGTTCAGCCCGGACGGCTACCACCTCGCCACCGGCAACCAGGACACCTCCGTGCGCCTGTGGTCGCTGCCGCGCACCGTCCTCATCGGGCACTCGGCCCGCACCGTCGGGCCGGTGTTCACCGCCGACGGGTCGCGCCTGGTCACCGGCAGCCGCGACCGCACGATCCGCGTGTGGGACGTCGGCGACCCGCAGCGCCCCCGCGGCGTGCTCCAGGCCGTGCACGCCGACGACACCGGCGTGTGGGGCATCGCGATCAGCGCCGACGGCAGGACGCTGGCCGGGGTGAGCGACAAGTCGCTACAGCTGTGGGACCTGTCGGACCCCGGCGAGATCCGACCGCTGGGCCCGCCGCTGGACCTGCACACCCGGTACAGCTCGCCGGTCGCGTTCAGCCCCGACGGCCGGGTGCTGGTCACCGGTTCGCAGGACGACTCGGTGCAGCTGTGGGACATCAGCGACCGCGCCAACCCGCGGATGCTGGGCAGGCCGCTGGTCGGGCACACCGGGTACGTGCACTTCGCGGCGTTCACGCCGGACGGGCGGAGCCTGGTCACCGGCAGCGCCGACCAGACCGTGCGGCTGTGGAACGTGGCCGACCCGGCGGCGGCGCAACCGCTGGGCCAGCCGCTGTACGGGCACGCGGGTGTGGTGCGGGCGGGCGCGATCAGCCGCGACGGCAGGACCCTGGCGACGTCGGGCGACGACCGGTCGATCCGGCTGTGGGACCTGTCGACGCCCTCGCGCGTGCGGCCGATCGGTCCGCCGCTGGCCGGGCACGTGGAGGCGGTGGTGGCGGTCGCCTTCAGCCCGGACGGCCGGACGCTGGCCAGCGGTGGCGACGACCGGGCCATCCGGCTGTGGGACGTGCACGACCTGTCCCGGCCGCGCGCCCTGGGCGAGACGCTGACCGGCCACGACGCGGGCCTCCAGGACCTGCGGTTCTCGCCGGACGGGCGCATGATCGCGTCCACCAGCATGGACAGCACGGTCCGGCTGTGGGACCTCGACCAGAGCCGGTCGATCACGCGGATCTGCGCCAAGACCAGGGGCGTGCTGCCGGAGGACCTGTGGCGGAAGCACCTGCCGCAACTGGACTACGACCCGCCGTGCCCGTGATCGCGGTGCGGACCGCGGTGCGGGGCGGGGCGCGCGGTGCAGTGCGGGGCGGTATCGGACGCGAGGACGGGCCGTGCAGGGCGGGCGGTGCGGGGCGGCACCCGTGGGCGAGCGGCGAGGGCCGAACGCGACCGACCCCCGGTGCCCGCCCCGAACCCGTCAGCGGGCGAACCCGCACCGCGGTGTCCGCTCCGGGCACTTGTCGTCGTGGACTTCGCGCGGATTGTGGCTAAGTTCCACCCATGCGTCTACTCGGCCGGGTGGCGAGCCCGCAGGTCGCGGTGGCGGTGCTGACCGCGATCACCGGTGTCTACATGGGGCTCGTGGTGTTCGGGAACATCACCGACTACGGGACGAACCGCGCGTTCGTCGAGCACGTGTTCGCGATGGACACCACCTTCCGGTCACCGGCCACGATGTACCGCGCGATCACCGACCAGACCGTCGTGACCGTCGCCTACGTCCTGATCATCGCGTGGGAGGCGGCGACCGCGCTGGTGCTGCTCGGCGGCGCGGTGGCGTGGGCGCGCGGGCGGGCCGTGGCCCGCCGCCTGTCGGCCCTCGGCTGGCTCATGCAGGTCCTGCTGTTCGGCGGCGGGTTCATCGCCATCGGCGGCGAGTGGTTCCAGATGTGGCAGTCGAGCGACTGGAACGGGCTCAACGCCGCGTTCCAGAACCTCGTGATCGCCTCCGTCGGCCTGATCCTCGTCCACCGGTCCACGGCGGACTGACCACCCTCGCGTGCGAGGCGGACGACGGCGTCACCCGTCCTCCCAGAACGCGAGGCGGTGGGTCCGGGCGTAGTCGACGTTCCCGATCGCGTCCGGTGCCAGCGACTGAACGTGCCCCTCGCGGAACGTCGGCCACGCGGGCAGCCCGTCGCCGTTCGGGTCGCCGGTGCGCGCGAAGTTGGTCCAGTAGCGGATCATGCGGTCGCCCAGCGGGTTCCGCTCGTCCTCGGCCGGGAACAGGTAGGGGATGTCGGAGTGGTGCGCCGCCCCGTCGCCGCTCGCGCCCGGATCGGCGAACTCGAAGGCGTACGTCGTGGTGTGCGCGGAGAGCACCCGGTGCTGGCGGAACGTGGCCCGCGCCCACACCCGGTCGGTCAGCACCCTCGCCCACGCCAGGGCGGGCGTCGGGTAGTCGGCGAGCGGGTACTCGGCGGCGACCGCGCCCGCCCGGTCGCCGAACGCCGCCGCGAGCAGGCGCGGGTAGTCCTCGGCCGTGACCTCGCCCCGGAAGACCGACACGAGGTTGCGGTGCTCGTCCGCGGTGGCGCCGGCCAGCACCGGCACGCGCGCGAACCGGCCCGCCGCCAGCAGGTCCGGCGGCAGCTCGTCGTAGGCGAACGGCTGGAAGATGTTCATCACCTGCGGGTGGTCGAGCAGCCGCTCCGCGGGCAGCGCCCGCAGGCAGGCCAGGTCGGCGCAGCCCAGCTCGGCGGCGACCTGCCGACCGATCTCCTCGACCTCCGCCCGCGGCCGCCAGGCCAGCCACGGCAGCGCGCCCAGGCCGGGGAACCAGCTCTCGGCGGGCAGGTCGACCAGCGCGAAACCGCTGTGCAGGACGGCCCGGTGGAACAGCCCGTGCGAGGCGGGCGACACCAGGTGCGCGGCGACGGAGGCCGCGCCGTACGAGACGCCGAACAGCGTGACGTTGCCGGGATCGCCGCCGAACGCGCCCGCGTTGCGCCGCACCCACTCCAGCGCCGCCCGCTGGTCCTGGACGCCGAACGTGCCCGAGCCGGCCAGGCCGGGCAGCCCGAACCCGCCGAACACGCCCATGCGGTAGTTGATCGTCACCACCACGACGTCGCCGTCCACGGCGAGGCGCGAGCCGTCGAAGAAGTGCCCGGCCCCGATCGCGCCGTCACCGTGCACCCACACCATCACCGGCTTGGGCCCGGAGCGCCTGGTCGGCGCCGTGACGTTGAGGAACAGGCAGTCCTCGTCGCTCGCCTTCAACTCCGAGTAGGACGACCCGACCTGCGGGCAGGGGTTGCCCGGAGCGGTGGCGTCCCGGACGCCGCCCCAGCCCGCCGGCGGGCGCGGCGCGTCCCACCGCAGCTCGCCCTTCGGCGGCGCCGCGTACGGGATGCCCTGGAAGACCACCCGGTCCCCCCGCACGACACCGCGCACGTCCCCCGTGTCGATCCGCACGACACCGTCGCGCATCGCGCCCTCCTCACACGCCGTCACCGAGGCGGCGACCAGCGATGCCGAGACCAGTAGTGCCACGACCGATGCCAACGTCCCCCGACGCATCGATTCACCCCCGCGTCCCTCGTGGTTGTCCCGCGCTCGTGCGCGGTGGCGCCGCACCGCCGGGCGGGCGGTCCGTGCCCTCCGTGCCCTCCGCGCCCGTGACCGGGCGGTCGGCGGTTGTCGCCCGCCGGACGGCCTCCAGCAGCTCGCGCTCGCAGAGGTCCAGGTCGAGATCAGGGTCCTCGGCCACCCTCGCCAGCACCCCGTTGCGCAGCGCGAGGATGAACACGGCCATCACCCCCGCGTCGAACCCCCGGAACTCGCCGGCGCGCTGCCCCTCGCGCAGCAGGTCCGCCATCTTCCGGAGGTCCTCGCCCTCGTCCCGAGCCGACACGTGCGGCCGGACCTGCATCAGGGCCACCATGTGCGACCGGTGGAGGCGCATGAACCGCAGGTTCGCCACCAGGAACGCCCGCAGCTCACCGGCGGCCGTGTCCGAGCGGTCGAGGAAGCCCATCACGAAGTCCGCGAACCGGCGCAGCACCTCCGCGCGCACCTCGTCGACCAGCTCCTGCTTGCCCTTGAAGTGGTACGAGATCAACCCGGTGCTGCTCAGCCCGGCGCGGGCGGCGATCCGCTTGAACGACGTCTCGGCGTAGCCGAGTTCGGCCAAGGTCTCGATCGCGGCCCCGACGATCTGCGCCCGCCTGGCCTGCTCCGTCACCGACTTTGCTCGCACGAGCAAAAGTTAGCACGAGCGAGCAATACTGTCACCCGTCAGTGAGGACGCTCCCGAACGACGCGGGGAAGCCGAACCGCCGAATCTTTCTGCGCAACGCCACCACAGCAGGGTGAGCACGGACTCAACGCGCTCGGAAGCCCAGCAGGTCTTGGACGGTCGTCGGGAACGCCACGCACAACGACCACCCCATCGATCGAGTACAAATCCGCCGGACCGATCCCCCATCAGTCCGACTCGGAGCCGCACGCAACCGACTCGCATCCCCACCGCGCCAGGCCCAACAGGCAGGGGATCTCGGCCGCGCACCGGATCACCACGATGGGGTGGCCCCGTTTGGCCTGGTGCTCCACCAGCGCGATGCCGGGTGGCCGTCGTGGTCCGGTGTCAGCCCAGGATCTGGCGGAGCTGGTCCAGCAGCTCCGCCCGGCTGCCGCAACCGAGCCGCTGCCGCATCCGCGCCACGTGGTGCTCGACCGTCTTCGCCGAGATGAACAGCCGGTCGCCCACCTGCTTGTAGGTCAGGCCGCCGACCACCAGCTCCGCCACCTCCCGCTCGCGGTCGCTGAGCTGCCCGGTCGCCGCCGCCTCCGCCGGTTCGGCCGGTTTCCGCGCCCCACCCGCCGGCCTGCCCTGTAGCAGGCGCGCGCAGTCCAGCAACCGCACCATCGCCTGCCGGTCGGACGTCCGGATCGCCGCCTGCCCGGCGAGCCGCGCCGCGTCCCACCACTGGCCCGCCGCGTGCAGCCCGCGCGCGGCCTCCTCCACCCGGTCCGCGTCGACCTCGCCCGCCAGCACGTCCAGCCAGCTCTCCGCCGCGCTCGACACCAGCGCGCCGTACCGGCTCCGGTCGCGGCACGCCGCCAGCGCCGCGGCGTGCTCCTCCGCCACCGACGTCTCCTCCGCGATGATCGCCGCGTGCAGCCCGCTCCAGTGCAGCGGCACGGCCCACAGCGGCGGGTCGCCCAACTGCCGCAACAGGGTCCGCGCGGTCACCAGGTGCGGTGCGACGCGGTGCTGGTCGCGCAGCCGCGCCGCCGCCGCCGCGAACTCGCCCAGCGGCAGGAACGTGTACAGGTCGACCGGGTGCCGCAGCACGGCCTCGCACGCCTGCTCCCAGGTCCGCTTCAACGCCGCCAGGTCGCTGTTGCGCCGGGCGATCCCGACCTCCAGCGCCACGGCGAAGATCCAGTCGCGCGCTTCCAGCGGACGCCCCGCCTTGCGCAGCGCGACCAGCGCCTCCCGCGCACCGACCAGGTCGCCGCGCACCATCGCGAGCCACGCCCGCAGCAACCGGTGCCGCACCGTCATCAGCGTGCCGCCCAGCGCCGTCGACAGCGCCCGGTCCAGCACCGACTCCGCCACCGGCAGCTCACCGCACTGCACCGCCACCAGGGCCGCGAGCGCCGCGGGCGTGTCCGGCAGCAGCACCGACCGACCGGCGGGCTCCAGCAGCCCGGCCGCCCGGACCAGGGTGGACAGCGCGGTGGTCGGCGTGCCCGTCACCGACTCCAGGACGCCCTGCGCCATCAGGGAAGCGCCGCCGTCGAGCAGGGTCGGCGGCGCGGTGGGCAGCGTCCCGGTCGGCAACCGCCCCGTCCCGACCAGGCCGACCACCGCGAACGCCGCGGACGCCGCGCTGGGCGACCACCGGTGGAGTTCCGTGCTGCGCGCCAACTGGCCCCGGTGCGCCAACGCGATCGCCGCGACCTCCGCCGCCGCGCCGCGGTGCTCGCCCTCCCCGGCGGAGATCACCTGGTCGGCGAGCCGCAGCGCCGCGTCCAGGTCGCCCGACATCGCCGACGCCGCCGCCCTCCGGACCGCGAGCGCGGCGGTGGGCGTCCCGACGGCCGCGAGCAACCGCGCGGACAGCGCCGGGTCGGTGGGCAGCGCTTCGCTCGCCGCCGCCTGGAACGCGGCCGACACCACCGGTCCGCCCGCGCCGGCGCCCAGCAGCGGGCGCACCAGGTCCAGCACCGGACCGCCGGACCGCAGCTGCAGCTCAGCCAGGCGTTGCCGCACCGCGATCCGCCGGTCGGTCCGGCTCAGCGCCACCACGGCCGTGCGCGCGACGGGGAGCAGCGTGCCGTCCGCCGCGAGCAGGCCGGTCGCCCGGCCCGCCTCGATCACCTCGCCGACCGCGTCGGAGTCCTTGTCCAGCAACGCGCCCAGCAGGTCCAGCCGCAGCGCCGCGCCCGCCTCGGCGGCGAGCAGGAACTTCTGCACGTCCGGCTCCAGCCAGTCCAGGTCGGCCCGGAACGACGCGATCACCTCGGCCGGCACGTCCGGCGAGGTCAACCCGGCCAGCCGCGCCACGAACCGCGGCACCCCACCGGTCTGCTGGTGCACGAAGTCGGCCAGCGCCCGCCCGGCCGCCGGCAGCACCGCGCGCACCTGCTCGCGCGTGAACGCGCGGGGCATCAGCGGCGGCCGGACCCGGCCCAGCGACTCGGCCAGCGCCGCCAACGCCCGCGACCGGGGCCACGGCCGGTACGCGACCACGACGCCGGTGTCGCCCCGTTCGACCCGCGACCGCAGGGACCGCAGCTCCTCGTCGCCCAGCAGGTGGGCGTCGTCGACGACGGCGACGCCCACGCCCGCGTCCCGGCAGACCCGCTCGACCTCCCGCAGCACGGTGGTCTTGCCGTACCCGCCGGGCGCGACGACGCCCAGCCTCGGCACGGTCCCCGGCGCGGCGGCGAGACCCGCCAGCACTCGGCGGGTCTCGGCGTCCAGCAGCGGGCGGTCGGATGTCATGCGCAAGCTCAACGGCCGTCCTCGGGTTTTCGGTCACGGGAGCGCCCGGCCGACACGAGGCCCCGCACGACGCGCTTCACCGAGCGCCGTTCGGGCAGCTCCAGCGGTGTGACCTCGATCGGCGGGCGCGGCGGTGGCGCGGTGCAGTCGTTGTCCGGCGCGGGCGCACCGCCGACGGGGAACCGCAGCAGCGGGTCGTCGTCGCGCACCAGCACGGACGTCTCGATGGGCTCGGGTTCGTCCGGGCCGAGCAGCAACTGCCGCCCGGCCACCGCCGCGCCCTTCACCGCGGACGACTCCGGCGCGGCCTCGAACACCACCCGGCCGGGCAGCAGGGACGAGATGAGCGGTATCCGCGCGCTGCCGCCGACCAGCACGGTCGCCTCCAGGGCCGCGCCGCGCACGACCCGCTCGAACACCGACACGGCCTGCTCGACCGAAGGCCGGATCAGCTCCTCGAACCGGGCCCGGTCGAGCGGCACCTCCACGAGCCCGCTCGGCAGGTGCACGGGCACCGCGGTCTCGAACGTGCCGGACAGGAGGCGCTTGGCGGCCTCGCAGTCGCGCCGCAACCGCCCGCGCAGGGCACGCGTGCGGGGGTCCTCGGCGTCCAGCTCGCCGAACGCGCGCCCCAGCGCGGCCCGCACGTGCTCGAAGACCAGGTCGTCGAAGTCCGCGCCGGCCGCCTGGTCGACGCCGTCGGCCCACGCCACCAGCTCGAACGGCCGCACGACCGCCGCGCTGAACGCGTGGCTGCCCAGGCTGAACACGCCCACCGGTCCCCGCCCGAACGAGTGGTTCGCCGCGGCGGCCAGGGGCTCGGCGAGCAGGACGACGTCCTCCAGGCCCACCGCGCGCAGCGCCCGCCGCACGAGGCCCTTGGCGTGCGGGCCCCACCCCGGCGGGTGCGCCAGCACGATCCGGGCGGCCGGTTCGCCCTCCCGCTCGGCGACCTGCCCCGCGACCCACAGCACCATGAGCGCGGTCAGCTCCTCGGCGGCGCACGGCTCGGACCCGAGCACCACCGGCACGCCGTCGCCGACGCGCCGCGCGAACCCGACCGCCGTCCAGCGCGGGTCGCCCGGCTCGCCCACGGCGAACGACCCGTCGGCGGTGAGCCGCAACGACGACGCGACGCCGCCGCCGGGACCGCCGAGGCCCACCAGCTCCGGTTCGGCGCGGCCCGCGCCGTCGAGCCGGCACACGGCGGCGGCCGTGCGGGTCGTGCCCACGTCGACCCCGAGGACGTACGGCAACTCGTGGAGCCCCCTCGTGTCAGTAGCGGTCCCAGTTGGTACACGGGGCTACGAAGGAGTCACAAGCGCATCCCCTAACCCCCTAGGGAGTGAACGAGAAGCACCCCATCGTGGTTGCGGCATCTACTGGGAGTAATCCCCGATGGCGGCGGCTCCCCGGCTCCCTACCGTGGTTCGCGGCTGGACCCACCCCTGCCGGTCCCGCCGCACCGCACCCTGAACCCGACCAGGAGACACGCCATCATGGGCTCCAGCCCCACCACGTTGCACGACTTCGTCCTCGACCTGCTGAGCAACCCGACCGCGCTGGCCGACTTCCAGGCCGACGCCGAGGGCGCCTTGGCCGACGCGGGCCTGAGCGACATCAGCGCTCTGGACGTGCAGGAGGTCCTCCCGCTGGTCCTCGACTACGTGCCCGCCGGGAGCCTGCCCGCTCTCGACGGCGCGCTGCTCAACGACCTGCCGCTGGACGCGACGGACGCCACCGGCGCCATCGGCCAGCTCCAGGCCGTGGCCCAGCAGCTGTCCCTCCCCGGCGTGCCCGGCACGTCCGACGTGAACCTCGCGGCGGCGGGCGCGCTGAGCGCCGACGCCAACGGCTACGAGGTCTTCGGCGGCTTCTCCGGCTGGGGCTCGACCGACTCCGCCGACTCGTTCGCCGGGACCGTGTCGGGTGACTTCTCCTCGGTGGGCGACGTGACGAGCACCCTGGACGCCACGTCGACCACCGCCACCGGCACGGTCTCCGACCTGGCCGGCACGGCGACCGGCTCCCTGGACGGCGCCCTCGCGGGCGAGGCCACCGGCACGCTGCCCGCCACGGACGGCCTGACCAGCCCCGTGTTCGGCACGGTCGACACGCTGACCGGCGTGGTCGACGGCGTGACCGGTGGCCTCGCCGGCCACGTGCCCACCGAACTGGCGGGCACGCTCGACCCGGCCCACCTCGGCAAGACCCTGAACGCGGACGGCCTGGCCGCCCTGCCCGAGCGCGACCTGACCCCGGAGACGGTGGTCGACACCGCCGAGGACACCGCGGGCCGGCTGTCCAACGGCACGGGCGTGAGCAACGTCACCGACCACGTCGGCGCGATCGACGTGCCGGTGCTCGGCTTCGGCCTGAACGACGTGCCGCTCATCGGCGGCGGCCACGACATCAGCGACACGTTGTTCTGAGCGCTCCGCCTCCGGGGCCGGTCCCGTCCGCCGGACGGGACCGGCCCGCTCTTTCACCTCACCGGGTGAACACGGCACACTCTGCCGGGTGATGTCCGCACCCTGGCTCGACGTGCTCGACGACACGATCCGGTCCTGCGCCGCCCACAACCGGCCGGACCTGGCCGAACGGCTCCGCGAGAAGCGCGCCCGCCAGCTCGACCCCAAGCTGCGGGTGCTCGTGCTGGGCGAGCCCAAGCAGGGCAAGAGCCAGCTCGTCAACGCCCTGGTCAACGCGCCGGTGTGCGCGGTCGGCGACGACGTGACGACCACCGTGCCGACGTTCGTGCAGCACGCCGAGGTGCCCAGCGCGGCCCTCGTGCGCACGATCGCGGACACGCCGACCGAGCGCGTCCCGGTCCCGCTGGACCAGCTCGCGCGCCAGGTCGGCGCGGCGCACGCGGGCGAGCTGGTGCGGGCCGAGGTCGGCCTGCCCCGCGCCCTGCTCACCTCCGGCCTGGTGCTGATCGACACGCCGGGCGTCGGCGACCTCCGGCCCGCGCACACCGCCAGCACGTTCGCCGCGCTGCTCCAGGCCGACGCCGTGCTGATGGTGTCCGACGCGACCGCCGAGCTGACCGAGTCCGAGCTGGAGCTGCTCAAGCAGGTCATGACCTCCTGCCCGAACGTCACCGTGGTGCTCACCAAGATCGACATCACCGCGCAGTGGCGGCGCGTGCTGGAGCGCAACCGCGCCCACCTGGCGCGGGCGGGCGTGCCGGCCAAGCAGGTGCCCGTGTCGGCCGCGCTGCGGCTGCGCGCCGCCAAGACCGGCGACCGGGCCCTCAACGCCGAGTCCGGGTTCCCCGAGCTGCTGGCGTGCGTGCAGCGGGACATCGTGGCCGCCGCCGACGTGCTGGCCCGCCGGACGGTCGCCGTGGCCGCCGCGTCGGCGATCGAGCAGCTCGTCGCGCCGGTGCGGGAGGAGCTGGACGGGCGCGGCTCGGCGGGCGCGCACGCCACCATCGCCGCGCTGAACGAGGCGCAGCGCCGCGTCGACGAGCTGCGCCGCCGGTCCGCGCGCTGGCAGACGGTGCTGGCCGACGAGATGGCCGACCTGGTGTCCGACGTCGAGTACGACCTGCGCGACCGCACCCGCCGCATCCTGCGCGAGGTGGACCGGACGTTCGAGACGGCCGACCCGGCGCTGGGCTGGGAGGAGTTCGAGCGCTGGCTGGAGGCCAACCTCACCGAAGCCGCCGCGACGAACTTCGCCTGGCTGCTGGACCGCTCGGCGTGGGTGGCGGAGAAGGTCGCCCGGAGCTTCCCCGTGCACCGCGACGACCTGCTGCCGGAGTCGGTGTTCCCGGCCGACGTGCTCGACCGCGTGTCCAAGATGGACAAGCCGGTGATCGAGAAGTTCGGCCTGGGCCAGAAGCTGTTCACCGGCCTGCGCGGCTCCTACGGCGGCGTGCTGATGGTCGGCCTGGTCACGAGCCTCGCCGGGATGCCGCTGATCAACGCGATCTCGCTGGGCGCGGGCGCGCTGTTCGGCGGCAAGTCCGTCCTGGACGAGGGCGACCAGCGCCGCAAGCGCCGCCAGGCCGCCGCGCGGGTCGCCGCGCAGCGGCACGTGGACGACTTCTTCCTCAAGTTCAGCAAGGACGTCCGGGACGCCGCCCGCACCATCCAGCGCAGCCTGCGCGGCCACTTCAGCGCGCTGGCCGACGAGTTGCAGGAGACCCTGCTGGAGTCCGCGCGCAGCGCACGCCGCGCCGTGCAGGACGACACCACCGAGCGGGAGCGCCGCACCCGCGAGGCGAAGCTCGAACTCGATCGCCTCGTCCGGCTCTACCAGCGGGTGCAGGCGCTCGGGCGGACGCCGCCGCTGGGCATCAGCGCGTGACGCTCGCGGACGAGGTGCGGGAGCTGCTGGTGGACGCGCTGGCGGTCTACCGGGACAGCCCGCGCGCCGTGGCGTGGCTGCGCGCCCTCCAGGCCCGGTTCGCCGAACCGGTCCGGGTGGCGGTCGCGGGCGCGCCGCGCACCGGGAAGTCGACCGTCGTCAGCGCGTTGATCGGCGAGGAGTTCGTGCCCACCGGCACGGTCACCTGGTACCGGGACGGGCCGCGGGCGCGGGCGTCGGTGGGTCCGCACGAGGTGCCGATCGTGCGGCGGGACGGTCGGGCGTTCGTGGACGCCGCCCACGCGGACCGGGTGGTGGTGGAGTGGCCGTCCCGGTCGCTGCGGGACGTCACGCTGGTCGACACCCCGGCGGACGCGCCGGTCGAGCAGGTCTACGGCGAGGCCGACGCCGTGCTGTACCTGACCCGGCACATGCACCACACCGACCTGCGCTACCTCCAGGCCGCGCACGACCACCCCGTGGCGCGGGCCGCCCCGGTGGGCACCGTCCTGGTCCTCGCGCGGGCGGACGAGATCGGCGGCGGCCGGATCGACGCGCTGACCTCGGCCAAGCAGATCGCCCGCCGCTACCGGCGGGAGGCGCAGGTGCGCCCGCTGTGCCAGAACGTCGTCGCGATCGCCGGCCTGCTCGCGGTGGCGGCGCGGACGCTGCGGCCCGAGGAGTTCGCCGCGCTGGCGTCGCTCGCGTCGCTGGCGCGCACCGAGCTGGAGGACCACCTGCTGTCGGCGGACCGGTTCGTCGCCGACGACTTCCCGGTCCGGCTGGACCCCGGTGCCCGCCGCGGCCTCGTGGAGCGGTTCGGGATCTTCGGCGTGCGGCTGACCACGACGCTGATCCGGCAGGGTTTCGACACCCAGGTCAAGCTGACCGCGCAGCTGGTGCGGCGCAGCGGGTTGGGCGAGCTGCGCGAGTCGATCGGCGCGTACTTCACCGAGCGCCAGGACGTGCTGAAGGCGCGCTCGGCGTTGCTGGGCCTGGACGTCGTGCTGCGCAACGAACCCCGGCCCGGCTCGGTCGGGCTGGCGGCCGGGCTGGAGCGCGTCGTGGCCTCGGCGCACGACTTCCGGGAGCTGCGGCTGCTGGCCGCGTTGCAGGGCGGGCGGATTAAGCTGCCCGGCGAGCTGGCCGCGGAGGCGTCCCGGCTCGTCGGCGGGTTGGGCACGAACCCGCTGGCGCGCCTGGGCATGGAGTACGAGCCGACCGCCGACGAGCTGCGGCACGTCGTGCTGGACACCCTCGGCCGGTGGCGGGAGCAGGCCGCGGACCCCGCGCTGGACCAGGGCCGGCGCCGGGCGGCGGCCGTGGTCGTGCGCAGCTGCGAGGGGATGCTGGCCGACCTCGGCTGATCGGCCCCGCGCACACCGCCCCCGCCACGCACACCAGCCCCGCACGCGGATCGGGCTCCGCACGCACCCCAGCCCCGCGCGCGGATCGGCTCCGCACGCACACCGGCCACGCGCACACCAGCCCCCGCGCGCGGACCCGCTCCGCACGCACACCGGCTCCGGCGCGCGGCCGGCCGTGGTGGAAGCTCTGCCCATGACGGACGTGCTGCGCTACACCGCCTTCACCTCGGACCCGGAGGGCGGCAACCCCGCCGGGGTGGTCCTCGACGCCACCGGCCTGGGCGACGCCGGCATGCGCGCGATCGCGGCGGAGGTCGGCTACTCCGAGACCGCCTTCGTCTTCCCGCGCGCCGAGCCGGACTCCTTCCACGTCCGGTACTACAGCCCCGAGGTGGAGGTCCCGTTCTGCGGGCACGCCACGGTGGCCGCGGCCGTCGCCCTGCGGCGCACCGGCACGCTGGCCTTCCACACCCCCGCGGGCGAGGTCGTGGTCGAGACCGACGGCTCGACGGCCACGCTGACCAGCGTGCCCACCTCGTCCACGCCGGTGGGCGCGGAGGACCTCGACGCCGCGCTCGACGCGCTCGGCTGGACCCGCGACGAGCTGGACCCGCGCCACCCCGCGCACTGGGCGTTCGGCGGCGCGCGGCACCTCGTGCTGGCGGCGCGGTCGCGGGAGCGGCTGGCCGACCTCGACTACGACTTCCACCGGCTCGGCGACCTGCTGCGGCGCAACGACGCCGTCACCGCCCACCTGGTCCACGAGCGGTCGGAGGACGTGTTCGACGCGCGCGACCCGTTCCCGGTCGGCGGCGTCGTCGAGGACCCGGCGACCGGCGCGGCGGCCCTGGCGTTCGGCGGCTACCTGCGCACGATCGGCCGGGTGCGGCGGCCACGCACGATCACCATCCACCAGGGTGACGACATGGGCCGCCCGAGCGTCCTGACGGTCGACGTGCGGCCCGACCGGGACCGCGTGCGGGTCACGGGCGCGGCCGTGCCCATCCAGGCCCGTCCAGCGCGACCCGAGCGGGGCTAAGCGCGGTCGAGCACCACGACCGGGATCTCGCGGTCGGTCTTGCGCTGGTACTCCGCGTAGTCCGGCCACACCTCGTTCATCAGCGCCCAGAGCTCGGCCCGCTCGTCACCGGTCGCCGTGCGGGCGGTCGCCCTGAACACCTCCGGCCCCACCCGGACCTCGGCGGTCGGGTCGGCCTGGAGGTTCTTGTACCAGGCGGGGTGCCCCGGCGCGCCGCCGTCCGAGGCGACCACCACGTACGACTCGCCGTACGGCTGGTAGATCAACGCGGTGCGCCGGGGCTGCCCGGACTTCCGCCCGGTCGTCGTGAGCAGGAGCGTGAAGACGCCCGGCCGCCACTCGTGACCCTGCGCGCCATCGGTCTCGATGTAGGTGCGGATGTGCTGGTTCACCCAGTCGACGGGGCTGTCGCTCACGGTCATGCCCAAGACGCTACCCAGAACGCGGCGAGGCCGCCGGTCGCTACTCCGCAGTCACGACCGGCGGCCCGCAACGGGGGTGGGGACGACCGCCTCGCACCCCTTGGCCCGTCACCGGCTCCCCGGCGTGGCACCGGACGTCCGCCCGCGTAAACGGTCGTCCGGGCCGCTCGACCACGCGTGCGTCGGGCGTGGGTCGGGAGGTGACGGCCACAGGCGTGTGGTGCCCGTTCTCAGTAGATCTGGCTGGCGCTGCGCATGTCTTCCTCTCCACTTCACGGGGACTGCGCCAACTATGGCGGTCCCGAGGGGTAGCGGCTCATTCAAAAGGGGGATAGAAGAGCGTTATGCCCGACCTTGAACTCCGCCACCTCCGCGCGGTGTGCGCGATCGCCGAAGAGGGAAGCCTCACCAAGGCCGCGACCAGGCTGGGCCTGACGCAGCCCGCGATGAGCGCCCAGTTGCGGACGGTCGAGCGCATCGTGGGCGGACAGCTGTTCGACCGCACGCACGGCGGTAGCGCGCCCACCGAGCTGGGCAAGCAGGTCGTGGGCACCGCCCGCCTGGTGCTCGACGAGGTGGAGCAGCTCGTCAGCCTCGCCAAGGGGAGGACCCGCGACGGCACGCCCGGACCGCTCGTCGTCGGCGGCGTGCCCACCCTGTTCTTCGGCCACTTCGTGGAGGAGCTGCGCCGGTCGATCCCGTGCTCCGAGGTGCGCACCCAGATCATGCCCGGCGGTTCCGACCTGCTGGAACTGCTGGTCAACGGCCAAGTGCACCTGGGTGTGCTGGACCGGTTCGAGGGCATGGAGCGGCGGGAGCTGCGCGGGCTGGAGGTGCGCAGGCTGATCAGCGAGCCGCAGTTCGTCGCCCTGCCGGACTGGGACCCGCTGGGTGAGCAGGACGAGGTCGACCTCGCCCAGCTCGCGGACCGGGACTGGGTGTCGCCGCCGGACGAGCTGGTCGGCAACCGCCTCCAGATCTTCACGGTCTGCGCGGAGGCCGGCTTCACGCCCCGGTTGACCCACCACGTCAACGAGGCGTCCACGGCGCGCGGCCTGGTCGCCAAGGGCGCGGTGTCGTTCGCGCTGCCGCAGTCGCGCAGCGGCGACGGGATCGTCATCCGCCCGTTGCGGGGCGCGCCGCTGATGGTCGACCTGATGCTGGCCACCCGGCGGGAGGGGCCGGCGGCGGGCCGGGCGCACGACGTGTTCGCGTGCGCCGCCCGCGCCTACCGGGCGGTGCTGCCCCGCAACCCCGGTTACGCGCGGTGGTGGGAGGAGAACCCGCAGGCCCACGCCGAGATCGACGCCGCGCTCCTCCAGACCGGCGGCTGAGGGGCACCCGACGGCGTTCCGCGCGCCGCCACATCCCGCGCCGCCACATCCCGCGCCGCCACATCCCGCGCCGCCACATCCCGCGCCGCCGCCGGGTCCCGCGCCGCCGGGTCCCGCGCCGCCGGGTCCCGCGCCGCCGGGTCCCGCGCCGCCGGGTCCCGCGCCGCCGGGTCCCGCGCCGCCGGGTCCGGGGAGTCGCCGGGTCCGGGGAGTCGCCGGGTCCGGGGTCGCGACGGCCCGCCCGACCCGCCTGACCGGTCACCCGGTCGGACGGCGCGCCGTCCGCTCCCCGGCACGCGCGAGTCCGAACCCACCGCCATCGGCGTGCGGCAGGTCACGTCAAAACATCCGACCCCTGTCTCGATTACGCGCGAATAAAGCGGACGCAAGCGTTTCACCAATAACACAGCTCCGAGGTCTTGGGTGACCGATAACCCAACAAGCCGTGAATTCCCCGTGTGGTGCGCCAGAATGGGCTCATGACGCTGCCGTTCACGGACGATACCCACCCGGCCGAGCCCTATCCGGGCGCTCGGCCGGGACACTGCTTCGTGCACCTCGACGGCGCGGGCTGGCCGGTCACCCCGCACCCCGCGGCCGACTCCGGGTGGCGGGTCGCGCCCGACGGCCGAGACCTCGACGACTGGCTCGCCGACCACGGCGAGCCGCCCCTGGCCGGCCGGCTGCCGGTGCTCGCCTACGGGTCCAACGCCAACCCCGCCAAGGTCACCTGGCTGCGCGAGGAGCTGGGCCTGTCCGGGCCCGCCGTCGTGCTGCGGGCCCGCTGCGAGGGGCTGACCGCCGTGTGGGCGGCGGGGCTGCGCGCCACCGACGGGCAGCGCCCGGCGACGCTGGCCGCCGCGCCCGGTGTCGAGGAGGAGCACGCGGTGTGGTTCGCCACCGCCGAGCAGCTCCGCGTCCTGGACCGCTGCGAGGGCCGCGGCCTGCGGTACCGGCTGGTCCGCGTGCACACCGGCCGCGTCACCCTGTTCGACGGCGGCGTGGTCGACTCCGTCCTCGCCTACACCGGCGCGGGCAAGCGGCGGATGCCGCTGCTGTCCGCCGGGCGGGTGGTGCGCTGCGCCGACGTCGACCAGCGCGGCGCGCGCGGCCTGGGCGGGCGGGCCGCCGAGAGCGACGGCCTGGACGTGACGCCCGTGCACGGCGACCCGTCGCCGGACGACTGGCCGGACCGCCTGTTCGCCTACGGCACCCTCCAGCCGGGGATGCGGGCGTGGGGCCTCGTGGCGCCGTTCGTGACCGGCGAGCCCACCACCGCGACCCTGCCCGGCGCGCTGCACGACACCGGCCGCGGCTACCCGGCGCTGCGGCCCGGCGACGGACCGGGCGTGCCGGGCCACGTCCTGCGGCTGGCGTCGCCCGAGGACGCCCTGCCCGTGCTGGACGAGTACGAGGGCGACGAGTACCGCCGCGTCCGCGTGACCCTGCCGGACGGGCGGGTGTGCTGGACGTACCTGTGGACGGCCGCCGCGCACGACCTGCCCGTGCTGCCCGGCGGTTGGGTCGAGGATCGACTGTGACGAGCCCGATCAAGTGAATTCTTTGCCAACCGTCCCGACGGCGTGCGCGCTGGGTACGCCCTCCTGGTAGGACCACGGACCAGGAGGTAGGACATGAGGCGACTCGTGCTGTGCGGCGCCCTGCTGGCGCTCACCGCGTGCGGGGGTCCCCAGCAGGCCGGCGACCAGCCGACGCTCCCGACCGGCGCGCCGCCCTCCGCCGCCGGGACGACCGCGGGCACGCCGACCGCCGGCTCGTCCTCCGCGCCGGCGGTGCCACCCTCGCCGACCGCCACCGGCGTGTCGTCGACGCGGTGCACGGCCGCCTCGCTGACCGGCCGGGTCGAGCCGACCGACGCCGGCGCGGGCAACCGCCACGGGAAGTTCGTCGTCACCAACGGCGGCGCGGACGCCTGCACGATCAACGGCTACAGCGGCTTCCAGCTGCTGGACGCCTCCGGGCAGCCCGTGCCCACCGACCTGGAGCGCACCGAGGAGCCCGGACCGACGCCGGTCACCCTGGCGCCCGGCGCGTCGGCGGCGGCCAACCTGCGCTGGACCGTCGTGCCGACCGGTGACGAGCCGGTGGACCAGCCCTGTCGGCCCGAGGCCGCGAAGGCCGCCGCCATCCCGCCGGACGAGACCGAGCCGATGACCGTCGAGTGGGGCCTCGGCCCGGTGTGCGGTGGCGGGAAGATCGGGATCAGCGCGTTCTACGCTGCATAGGTGATCGAGTCGAACGTCCCCGGCCACGCCGGGGAACTGGTGGTGCGGACCTGGCCGAACCTGGACGCCACCTGGCTGGCGGTGCTCGTGCACGGGTACGGGGAGCACGGCGGGCGGTACGGGCACGTCGCCGAGCGCCTGGTGGCGGCCGGCGCGCTGGTGGTGGCCCCCGACCACGTGGGGCACGGCGCCTCGGCCGGCGAGCGGGCCCTGATCACGTCGTTGGACGGCGTGGTCGAGGACGTCGGCGCGGCGATCCGCTCCGCGGCGGCGGACCTGCCGGTCGTCCTGATCGGGCACTCGCTCGGCGGCCTGGTCGCCACCCGCTACGCGCAGGCGCACCCGGTCGCGGCCCTGGTCCTCTCCGCGCCCGTGCTGGGCACGTGGCAGGGCCTCGACGCGCTGTCGCTGGACGAGATCCCGGACACGCCCATCGACCCCGACGTGCTGTCCCGCGACCCGGAGGTCGGCCGGCGCTACGCGGCCGACCCGCTGGTCTGGCACGGGCCGTTCAAGCGGGCGACGCTGGAGGCGGTGGAGCGGGCCCTGGACGACGCCAACTACGGGCCGACGCTGGAGGACCTGCCGACGCTGTGGCTGCACGGCGACGCCGACGAGCTGGTGCCCCTGGCGGACACGAGGACCGGCACCGACCGCATCCGGGGCCTGCTGTTCGAGGAGCGCGTCTACCCCGGCGCGCGGCACGAGGTCTTCAACGAGACCAACCGCGACGAGGTGCTGTCCGACGTGGTCTCGTTCGTCCGGCGGGTGCTGCGCCTCGACCGGGCCGACACCGGCCGGGGGCACGCGGGCTGACGACGCGGGCGGCCGGGTTCACCCGAACGGGTCGCGCACGCACCCTTTGTCGCGCGCACGCGACGTGGGACGCTGCTGTGCGGACAACGTGCGTTGCGACAACACAACGCGCGGCACCGACCCATCGGAGGTCCCATGCCGAGGAAGGCCGCCGGCGCGCACGAGCGCGCGCTCGGCGCGGAGCTGCGCGGCATCCGGGAGGCGGCCGTGCCGAGGCTGAGCGTGACGGCCGCCGCCGCGCGGCTCGGGTGGAGCAAGTCCGTGTTGTCGAACCTGGAGAACGGCAAGCGCAAGACCTCGCCCGAGGAGGTCGCTGCCCTGCTCGCGCTCTACGGGGTCGTCGGCCGCCGCCGGGACGAGCTGGTCGAGCGCGCCGGGCGCGCCCGCGGCCCCGGCCTGTGGGAGCGCGACCTGCCCGGCCTGCCGCCGGAGACGAACACGCTGGCGGGCTACGAGCACGAGGCCGTCCGGATGCTGTGCTGGGAGCCGCTGCTGGTGCCCGGCCTGCTCCGGACCATGCACTACGCCCGCGCGTTCATGGCCGCCGACGGCGTCGACCCGCGCGACGTCGAACCCCGCCTGATGGCGCGGTTGCGGCGGCAGCAGGTGCTGCGCGGCGGCGTCGAGTACGTGGCGCTGCTCGGCGAGGCCGCGCTCCGCACGGGCGTCGGCGGCCGGCGGGTCATGGCGGACCAGTGGCGGCACGTGCTGGAGACCGCCGAGCTGCCCAACGTCCGGGTCGGTGTCGTGCCGTCGGCGGCCGTGCACCCCGGCATGGTCGGCCCGTTCCTGCTCCTCGAGTTCCGGGTGGCCACGCCGGTCGCGCACGTGCGGCTCCAGCGCTCCGCGGTGTTCCTCGAACGCGCCGACGCGACGCCGTACGTGACGGCCGCCGCGCGGGTCGAGGCCGTCGCGCTCGGTCCGGCGGAGTCCCTGCGGCTCATCGCCGCCCGCGCCGAGGAGCTGTCCCACGACGGGTGAGCCGGCACGACGGCACCGGGCACCGAGGACAGCGAGGCAGCGAGGCAGCGAGGACAGCGGGCATCGCGACGGGCCGGGCACCGGGGCGAACCGGCTGTGCAGGGCGCACCGGGCACCGGGGCGGGCCGCCGCGACGACCGGTCGCGGCGGCCCGCCGGTCACCAGGTCTGGTCGGTCGGCCGCACCGTGATCTCGTTGACCGCCACGTGCTCCGGCTGCCCCACCGCGTACAGCACGGCCTCGGCGACGTCCGAGGGCTTGAGCTGCCGCAGGTGCGCGATCCGCCGCTCCCTGCTCGCGCGGGCCTCCGGGTCGGTGATGTGCTCCGGCAGCTCGGTGTCCACGACGCCCGGCTCGACCACGACCACCCGCACCCCGCGCTCGGTGACCTCCTGCCGCAGCGACTCGCTGAACGCGTTGAGCCCGGCCTTCGTCGCGTTGTAGACCCCGCTGCCCGCCCGCACCACCCGTGCCGCGGTCGACGACACCTGCACCACCGCCCCGCGCCGCGCCAGCAGGTGCGGCAGCGCGGCGTGGGTCAGGAACATGACGCCGAGCAGGTTGGTCGACACCATCCGCGTCCAGTCGGTGGTGTCCGCGCCCTCGACGTTCCCGAGCAGCATCACGCCGGCGTTGTTGACCAGGACGTCGAGCCCGCCGAACGACCCGACCACGTGCTCCACGGCGGCCCGGCACGCCGCCTCGTCGGTCACGTCGAGCGCCAGCGCCGCCGCCTTGACCCCGTCGGCCGCCAACCGCCGCTCCAGCGCCGCCAGCCGCTCGACCCGCCGCGCGGCCACGACCACGGTCGCGCCCGCCCGACCCAGCGCGACCGCCGTGGCCTCCCCGATGCCCGACGACGCGCCGGTGACCAGCGCGACCTTGCCTTCCAGGTGGTACGTCATGGGCACAGCCAACACGGTGGGGTGCACCTCGGGTCAAGCCGGGGAAGACCCGGCGACCGGCTTCGTGGACAATTTGCCCCGCGATGGTGGGAGAAGAGCTTGAGCTGCTGATCACCGTGGTGGTCGGGGCGGACGACGAGCGGCAGGCCCGGACGGCCTGCGCCGGCCTGCTGCGGCGCGTCGGCGGGCGGGTCGTGCAGGCGGGCGACTGCTCCGACGAGGAGCCCGGCTGCTGGTCCGTCACGGTCAGCCTGGTCAGCGGCGAGCGCGCCACGCAGAACGTCGCGGGCGCGCTGGCCAGGGCCGTCCGGACCTTCGTCCGGTCGCTGGGCGACCGGTTCCCCCTGCCCCGCGTCGCGTGCGAACCGCCCACCGCGTGGACCGTGCTGGAGGACCAGGCGCTGCTGGGGGAACTCGTGCCGGGCGCCGAGCGGCTGCTCGTGGAGGCGTGGGCGGGCGGTGATCCGCAGCACCGGGCCGCCCGGCCGGAGGCGACCGCGGCGGAGGTCCCGGCCGGACCGGCGGCGGACCCGGCCGGGCGCGCGGCCGAGGATCCAACCGAGGATCCAGCCGACGACCCCGCCGGGGATCGGGTCGAACCGCCGTCGGGTGCCGGGAGCGCGCCGCCGACGGGTACCCGGCTGCTGCTGCGGGTCGACGTGGCGACCGACCGGTCGGCCGGGGCCGAGTGGCAGGCGCGGGCGGTAGCCAGTCGCGTCGCGCGGAGTGGCAAGATCACCCGAGTGGCTCCGGAAGGGGATCTACTGAGCGTGCACGTCGATCTCGGGTCGAGCGCCGATCCGCCCGCGGCGGCGCTACTCGGCGCGGTCTCCTCGCTGGGCCGTTCGGGGTGGACGCCCGTGGCGTGGTCCGGTCGGTCCGCGGTGACGCGCTGGTCGGCCGCGCCCGTGCCGCGCGGCGGGATCGCGGCGCTGGAACTCACCGCGACACCGGCCTCGGCATTCGTGTGGACGGTGCCCGGCTGAAACCATTCCCGCTCATCCGATCGAGTGGAGTTGTCGGACCACCCGGTCAGCCGATCTTGCTTGTGGAACGCATTTCTTTCGGTACTACTTTCAACTATGGGAACTCCAGCTCCCAGGAGGGGTCGGGATACGTCATGGCCAGCATCGAAGAGGTCCGCGCCGCGATCGCCCAGGCCGTCGACAAGGCCGGCCAGAGCGCGCAGGCCCTACAGCAAGCGGCCGACCTGGCGGAGGACGCCCAGGCGCTGCTCAACACCGCCACCCAGGGCAGCGCGCAGGGCGACGTCGAGCAGGCGAACGCGCAGTTCGCGGCGGTCGTGAACGGGGTGTCCGACCTTCAGAAGCACCTCAGCGCGGGCATTTCGCAGGCCGAGGGCATCAACAACCGGCTGTGACCCCGGAGGTGGCGACCCCGAAGTCGGCGATCCCGAGGGGTGTCGCCCCGACGCCCGCGATCACGGAGAATGCGACCACGAAGGCCACGACCGCGAAGGCCACGACATGACCTCGGTCGGCGAGATCAAGCTCGCGCTCGAGCAGAGCTGCGAGCTGCTCCGCGATGCCTACCGGTGCGTCCGCGAGGCGCAGTCCGCGCTGGAGGAGGCGCTGGACGTCCTCGTCGAGGCGGGCGCGAACCACCCCGAGTCCCTGGTGCCCGCCGGGTTCGCGCTCGCCGCCGAGCGGTTCGCCGACCAGCTCGACCTGATCGTCGGCAGCCTGGACCTGGTCCAGCGGCTGGCCGCGGAGCTGTGACGTGAGCAGGCGCGAGGAGCGCCGTCGGCGGATCGAGGACGCGGTCGAGGAGTTCCACCGCGCGGTGGCCGCCGCCCTCGGCAACGCCTCGCGCGAACTCGGCCGGCTCGTGGAGGACCGCGCGCGGGACATGTTCGAGGTGGTGCTGCGCGGGGACGGCGTCGACCGCGCGCTCGCCGACCCGTCCCTCGCGAAGGCGTTGCGGAAGAAGGAGTTCGAGCGGGTGCTGGCCGCCACGCTGATCGACCGCGTGACGGCCTTCCGCGAGTGGTCCGAGCGCGGCCCCCGCCGGTTGGCCGAGCTGGTCGACGCCGTCGCGCCCGGTCCGGCGTCGTGGCCGCCCGAGAGGTGGCTCGGCAGGCCGGGCGCGGCCGACGGCAGCGACGGCGTGCCGGAGCTGTGGCGCATCGGCACGGGCGTGGTGCCCAGCGCCCCCGAGCCGCAGGCGTTCCCGGTGGCCGTGCCGCTGCTGGACCACTCGCACCTGCACGTGTCGTGCCGGCCGGAGAGCCGGGTCACCGCCGACGCCGTGGTGGAGAACCTGCTCCTGCGGTTGGTCAGCTACTTCCAGCCGGGGCTGGTGCACGTCCACGTGTGGGACGTCAACCAGCTCACCGGTTCGCTGCCCGGCCTGTACCCGCTGACCCGCGCGGGGCTGCTCACCGTGCACGACCCGGCACGGCTGCACGAGCTGCTCGACGAGCTGTCCGACCACATCCGGCGCGTGCACACCGGGGTGCTGGTCGAGGGCCACCAGTCGGTGCGGGCGGTCGGCGGGCGGCGCACCGAGCCCTGGCGCGTGGCCGTGCTGTT
Organism: Saccharothrix australiensis; assembly: GCF_003634935.1. Lineage (NCBI taxonomy): Bacteria > Bacillati > Actinomycetota > Actinomycetes > Pseudonocardiales > Pseudonocardiaceae > Saccharothrix > Saccharothrix australiensis. Next base: position 901,779 of record NZ_RBXO01000001.1, on the reverse strand, counting down.
CGGCAACCGGCAGGCGCTCAAGGAAGAGCACCAGCAGCAGTTGCAGCGGGTGGCGCGCAACGGGCTGGCGTGCGGGGTGCAGCTGATCATCGTGGACATCCCGATCACGGTGAACTCGCCGATCGAGACCGTGACGATCGCCGCCGACCAGTCCGCGACCACCACCGTGACCGGCCGGCACGTGCGGGTCGCGCTCGACCCGCCGTTCCCGCCGAACCAGGTGCCGCGCGCGTGCGCCGCGATCGCGGACAGGCGCGAGGAGCGCAGGCTGCGGCTGAGCACGTTCGCCGACCTGCTGCCGGAAAGCCTGTGGCGCGAGGACTCGTCGGCCGGTGTCGTCGCGCCCGTCGGCTACCACGAGGGCGAGCCGGTGCACGTGGCGCTGGGCGACACGTCGCCGCACGCTCTGATCGGCGGTCCGAGCGGTTCGGGCAAGACGAACTTCCTGTACGCGATGCTCGGCAGCCTGGCCGCCCGCTACCACCCGGACGAGCTGGAGCTGTACCTGCTGGACTTCAAGGAGGGCGTGTCGTTCGCGCAGTTCGCGCCGGGCCGCAAGGACCCGACGTGGCTGCCGCACGCCCGCCTGGTCGGCGTGAACGTCAACACCGACCGCGAGTTCGGCGTGGCGCTGCTGAAGTTCCTGTCCGACGAGATGCGCAGGCGGGCGGACGCGGCGAAGCGGCACGAGGTCACCAAGCTGGAGCAGCTGCGGGAGGAGGACCCGGACGGCCACTGGCCCCGGATCGTCGCGGTGGTCGACGAGTTCCAGTACCTGTTCGGCGAGCGCGACCAGGTCACCGCGCAGGCCACGCAGCTGCTGGAGGACGTGGCCAGGCGCGGTCGGTCGCAGGGCATCCACCTGGTGCTGTCGAGCCAGGACGTGTCCGGCATCGAGGGGTTCTGGGGCAAGTCGGCGATCTTCGAGCAGTTCACCGTCCGGATCGCGCTGCCCAAGGCGCGGCGGGTGCTGGCCGAGCCGCAGAACGACGCCGCCGTGGAGCTGCCCCGGTGGCACGCCGTGGTGAACCACGAGTCGGGCGTGCGGCCGGGCAACGAGATCGCGCGCATCCCGGACGCGACCGGCCGGGGCACGTTCGACCGGCTCCAGGCCGAGCTGCACGCCCGCCGCCCGCCCGGCCTGGCCGAACCGGTCCTGTTCGACGGCAGCAAGGTCCCGAGCCTCCAGGCGCTGCCGGACTTCCGGGCGCTGCGGCCGGCGGAGGGCAACCCGACCGTGCTGCTGGGCCAGGTCATCGACATGGCGGGCAGCGCGGCCAAGGTGCGGTTCGCGCGCACGCCGGGCCGCAACATCGCGGTGCTCGGCTCGCTGGCGGAGGACGCGGCGAGCGTGCTCGGCGGCGCGGCGCTGTCGCTGGCCCAGCAGCACGAGCCGGGTCAGGCCCGGTTCAGCCTGGCGTGCCTGGCCCAGGACGCGTGGCCGCACGCGGACCGGCTGGCCAAGCGGCTCCGGGACGCCGGCCACACCGCCGAGCTGCTCGGGCTGGACAGCATCCGCGACCTGGTGGACGCCACGGCGGCCGGGATCACCGCGTCGCTCACGGGGGAGACCGGCGTGTCGCTGCCGCCCCACTACCTGGTGGTGTACGCCGTCGACGCCGCGCACACCCTGCTGGAGCAGAAGACCCCGCCCTCGCGGGCGTCCGGTGTGGACAGCCTGCGCACGGTGCTCAAGCACGGCCCGGAGAACCGCACGCACGTCCTGGGCTGGTGGCGCGGCGTGCAGCGGCTGAAGAACAGCCTGCCGCCGGGGGTCTACGACGACATCGGCGCGTGGCTGGCGTTCGACGTCCAGGGCAAGGAACTCCTGTCGTTCGGTCCGGAGCACGTCATGGCGTGGTCGCCGCGACCGCACCGCGCGCTGTTCTTCGACCGCTTCGAGCACTCGCGGCCGCAGGTGGTCATCCCGTTCGACACCGGGGAGGAAACGTGATCGGCAACGCCTCAGTCGTGCCACCGCAGCGCACCGGGGACGCCGGGCCGGAGGCCGCGCCGGTGTCGGCGGTCGAGCGGTACAAGGAGGTCGTCGCCCTGGCCGATCAGTCGGTGAACCGGATGCGCGAGCGGGACCGCGAGCGGATCGCCGAGCTGGTCGAGCGGTTGGCCGCGTCGCAGGACCGCGTCGCCGCGCTCATCGAGCAGGAGGAGCTGACGCGGTTCGGCGTGCGGCTGCTGTGGGACGCGGCGGTCGAGGCGCTGTGGGAGGAGCGGTGGATGCGGATGCCCCCGCTGCCCGAGCCGGAGGAGTCGGTGCCGCCCCGCGACCAGCGCGACTACCTCGTCGCGATGGACGTGGCCTACCAGGCGCTGGAGGACCTCCTCCAGAAGCGAGGTCTGCTGCGCCGCAAGGGTTCCGCCTGAGCCGCGACGCTCGGCGGGCAGCGCCCCGACCGGCCCGGCCGCGAACCGCGGGCGCGTCCGAAGCGGTGCCGCCGGGTCTCCGCGCGGGCGGCTCGTCGGCGACCCCTGGGCGATGCCGCCGGGTCTTCGCGCGGGCGGCTCGTCGGCGATGATGCCGTCATGCGTGTTCTGCGAACCCCGGCCGAGGTGGCGGCGGCGAACCCGGACCCCCTCGTGCGCTGGGCGGCCCAGTGCCTCGCGCCCGGCCGGGGCGGTGTGGCGTGGTCGCACGGCGACGCGGTGGGCGTGCACGCGCCTGCGTTGAACCGGCACGACCGGCTGGTGCTCGCCGGTCCCGTCGAGGACGTCCGGGCGATCCTGCGCGCCCGCGCCCGTCCCGGCCTCCGACCGCTGGTCACCGCCGGGACGGCCGCCGCGCTGCCGGAGTTCCCCGCGGCGGCGACGTTCGGGTGGATGGAGCGCACCGGCGAGCTGCCCGCGCCCGCGCTGCCGTGGCTGGACGAGTCCGCGTGGGACGACGTGGAGTCGTTGCTGCGCAAAGCGAACCCCAACTCCTACGTCCGCCCGTACGAGCCGGGACCGCGCCGCTGGACGGGCGTCCGCGCGGACGACGGCACGCTGGTCGCGGTCGGCGCGGACGCCTGGTCCGCGCCCGGCATCGGCTTCATCGCCGGTGTCGCGACCCACCCCGACCACCGGGGACGTGGCCTTTCCACCCGCGTGTGCGCGTTCCTCACCGGCGCGCTGCTCGCCGAGCACGGGGCCTGCGCCCTGATGGTGGACGCGGGGAACCGGGCCGCGATCACGGTGTACGAACGGCTCGGGTTCGCCTACCGCGACGTCACCGCCCTGCGAGACGCAGGTCACACCGAGCGGCCGGAACAAGATCGCGAAGATTCCCCGTTGACGGGGTCATGACCGTGCCGAACACCGCACAGGAAATCCACCTCGCCTCCCGCCCCGAGGGCTTCCCGACACCGGGGAACTTCGCGCTCGTGGAGGCCCCGGTGCCGACGCCGGGCCCCGGCCAACTGCTGGTGCGCAACCTGTTCATGAGCGTCGACCCGTACATGCGCGGCCGGATGAACGCCGGCAAGTCGTACACCACCCCGTTCGAGGTCGGCGCGGCGCTGGAGGGCGGCGCGGTCGGCGAGGTCGTCGCCTCCGACGTCGATGGTTTCGCGGTCGGCGACAAGGTGCTGCACAACCTCGGCTGGCGCGAGTACGCCGCCGTGGACGCCTCCACCGCGGTGAAGGTCGACCCGGAGCGCGCGCCGCTGACCGCGTACCTGGGCGTGCTGGGGATGCCCGGCCAGACCGCGTACGTCGGGGTGCTGGACGTGGCGGCGTTCAAGGAGGGCGACGTGGTGTTCGTGTCGGGCGCGGCGGGCGCGGTCGGGCAGATCGCGGGCCAGGTGGCGAAGCTGCGCGGCGCGGCACGGGTGGTCGGCAGCGCGGGCACCGACGAGAAGGTGCGGTACCTGGTCGAGGAACTCGGGTTCGACGCGGCGTTCAACTACCGCAACGGCCCGGTGGCCGAGCAGCTCGCGGCGGCGGCTCCGGACGGCATCGACGTGTACTTCGACAACGTCGGCGGCGAGCACCTGGAAGCGGCGCTGGAGTCGTTCAACGACTACGGCCGGGCGGCGCTGTGCGGCGCGATCTCGACCTACAACGCGACCGAGTCGACGTTGCCGCCCGGCCCGCGCAACCTCATCCAGGCCGTCGCCAAGCGGGTGACGCTGCGGGGTTTCCTGGTGCACGACCACGACGACCGGCGCGAGGACTTCCTGCGGGAGGTCGGCGGCTGGCTCGCGGACGGCAGCCTCCGCCACCGCGAGACCATCACGGAGGGCGGCATCGCCAAGGCGCCGGAGGCGTTCCTCGGCATGTTGCGCGGGGAGAACACGGGCAAGGCGCTGGTCGCGCTGTAGCGAGGGCGCGACGGGCCCGGTCCGCGGACACCGCGGCCGGGCCCGGACCCGGTTCGGGACCCGGCCGGTGCGGGCTCAGACCAGCTCGCCGCCCGCCGCCACCACCCGGCCCGCGTGCACGACCAGCGTGCGCGGCGCGCGGTCCATCACGGCCGCCGTCACGGTGTCGCCCGGCACCACCACGAGGTCGGCGGGTGAGCCCTCGGTCAGCCCGTGCGGCCGGCCGACCACCGCCGCGCCGCCGCGCGTGGCGATGTCGACGCACATCTCGACCAGCGCGTCCTGCCGGAAGCCGTTGCGGTAGGCCAGTTGCCACGCCCGGTCGAGCATGTCCCCGTTGCCGTACGGCGACCAGTAGTCGCGCATCCCGTCCTGCCCCAGCCCCAGGCGGACGCCCGCCCAGCGGAGCTGCCGCAGCGGCAGCGGTTCGCGCGCGCCCGGCGCGACCGTCGTCACCGCCACGTCGTGCTCGGCGAGCAGGTCGACCAGCTCGCGCTGCCGATCGGCGTCCACACCGGACAGCGCGAAGGCGTGGCTCACCGTCACCTTGCCGCGCATGTCCAGCGCCGCGACCCGCTCGCAGATCAGCTCGACCTGGAACGCGCCCAGCGACCCGTCGTCGTGCAGGTGCACGTCCACGCCGCGCTGGTGCTTCTCCGCCAGCCCGAACACGACGTCCAGGTGCCGCACCGGGTCGCGGTCGTAGCCCGCCGGGTCCAGCCCGCCGACCAGGTCCGCACCGGCACCCAGCGCCGCCTCCAGCAGGTCGGCGGTGCCCTTCTCGCGCAGGATGCCGCACTGGGGGAACGCCACGACCTCGACCGCGGCCCGCCCGGCGTGCGCTTCCCGCGCGGCGAGCACGCCCTCCAGCTTCGCCAGCCCGGAGTCCACGTCGACCTGCGCGTGGCTGCGCACCACCGTCGCGCCTGCCGCGATCGTCCGGCCCAGCGCGTAGGTGGCCCGCTCGGCGACGCCCCGCTCCGCCGACCGCCAGTTCCGCCGGTCGTTCTCGATCAGCTCGGCGAGCCCGGTACCCGCGCTGTGCGGGCGGAACGGCAGCCCCAGCCGGGTGGAGTCCAGGTGCGCGTGGGCGTCGACGAACGAGGGCAGCAGCACACCGCCGCCACCGTCCACCGAGGGCACTCCCGGCGGCGCGTCCAGGCCCGCGCCCGTCGCCGCCACCAGCCCGTCCTCGCACAGCACGTCCACCGCCGGCTCACCGGGGCTGTTGGGCCACGGGCGCACCGAGCGGATCAGCAGGTCACCGGTCACGCCGGTCAAGCTAGCCCGCGCGGGATCAGCTTGCCAGGGTTGAGCACGCCGGTCGGGTCGAGCGTCCGCTTGACGGACGCCAGCACCGCCACGCCCGGACCGCCGATCTCGGCCTCCAGGTAGGGCGCGTGGTCCGTGCCGACCGCGTGGTGGTGGCTGATGGTGCCGAGGCCGCCGATCGCCTCGCACGCGGCGGCTTTCGCCACCTGCCACTGCCCGACGGGGTCGCCCGCGTCCCGCGCGGCGAGCACCGTGAAGTACAGCGACGCGCCGGTTTCGTACGCGTGCGAGATGTGGCACATCACCACGCAGTCGCCCAGCGCGTCGACCAGCGCGCGTCGCACGGCACTCCGCAGCTCGGCCACCCGCGACCAGTGCGTGGCGGTCTCCAGCGTTTCGACGCACACGCCGACGTCCAGCAGCGCGTCCCGCTGCCGCGGGCCGTTGAAGCGCCCGTGCCGCCACGCCTCGCCGAGCGCGCGGCCGAGCGGCACGAGCCCCGCGCCGCGCACCACCCGCGCACGCCGCCGCGCCTCGGCCTCGGTCGCGCCGTGCCACCCGAGGACCAGCAGGCACGGCCGGGCGATGCCGCGCGCCCGCAGGTACGCCTTGAGCGCGGCGGTCTTCCACCCGCCGGCCAGCGCCAGCGTCACCTCGGTCTCGTCCTCGTCGGACAGTCGCGTCACGTCGGCGAGCACGCGGCGCTGCGCCAGCGCGCGCACCACCTCCGTCCCGCGCGCGAAACCGTCCACGACGAACCCCTCGTAGCGCTCCACCGCGGGCCGCGGGCGCACGCGCACCGCCACCTCGGTGATGACGCCGAGGACGCCCTCGCTGCCGATCACGAGCTGCTTGAGGTCCGGCCCGGCCGCCGACGCGGGCGCGGCGCCCAGCCGCCACTCGCCGACCGGCGTGGCCAGCCGCACGCCCTCGACCATGTCCTCGAACCGCCCGTAGCCGGACGACGCCTGGCCGGCGGACCGCGTCGCCGCGAACCCGCCGATGGTGGCCCGCTCGTAGGACTGCGGGACGTGCCCGGTGGTCAGCCCGTGCGGCGCGAGCAGCCGTTCGGCCTCCGGCGCGGGCAGCCCGGCCTGGAGCACGGCCACCCGCGACACCGGGTCGACCGACACCAGCCGGTCCAGCCGCGCGAGGTCGAGCGCGAGCACGGCCGCCTTGTCGCCGCGCAGCGCCGCCACCCCGCCGACCACGGACGTGCCGCCGCCGAACGGCACCACCGCCACGTCGTGCTCGGCGCACGTCCGCAGCACGTCCGCGACCTGCTCCGGGGTCGCGGGCAGCACCACGGCGTCGGGCACGGCCAACCCGCCCTCGCCGCGCCGCCGCAAAAGGTCCACATAGGACATGCCGCCGGCCCGCCCGAGGCGCGAATCCCGGTCCACGCGGACGAATCCGGGCCCCACCACGGCGGCCAGGGCGGTGCGCGCGGCGTCCGACAGGGCGGAGGCGGGCACCTCGGGCGTCCGGGCGGGCGTCCGGGCCTCCGCCAGTCCCGTCCGCCGCCGCAGCCACGCGAGGGCGTGCGCGGGCAGCGGTCCCGTCGTCGGTGTCCAGCGGTCCCGGAGGGTGTGGTCGATGCGCTCCGTCACCGCTACAGTGTTACACATGACGTCCCAACGTCACAGTGATGACGCCCTCCTGGACGCGGCCCGCGACTGCGTCGTCGAGGTCGGTGTCCGCCGCACCACGCTGACGGACATCGCCAAACGCGCCGGCGTGAGCCGGATGACGCTCTACCGGCGGTTCCCCGACGTCCGCACGCTCGTCCGGGCGCTGATGACCCGCGAGTTCGGCGCGCTCCTGCGCCGCGCCGACGAAGTGGCCGCGGACCGACCGGGTGCCGGCGAACTCGACGGGTCCAGCCCAGGAGTGTCGGGCGCGGGAGTGTCGGGCGCGGGAGTGTCGGGCGCGGGAGTGTCGGGCGCGGGAGTGTCGGGCGCGGGAGTGTCGGGCGCGGGAGTGTCGGGCGCGGGAGTGTCGGGCGCGGGAGTGTCGGGCGCGGGAGCGCCGGGCGCCGAGGGCGGGAACGCCCGCGAACGCCTCGTCCGCCGCGTCATCACGGGTGTCCGGCTGCTCGCCGCCGACCCGCTGATGCGGCGGGTGCTCGACCTGGACGCCGAGCTGATGCTGCCCTACCTCGTGCAGCGGCTGGGCGACACGCAGCGCCTGGTCGAGGCGTTCCTCCTGGCCCAGGTCGAGGCGGGGCACGCGGACGGCTCCGTCCGGCCGGGCGACGCCGCCGCGCAGGCCCGCCTGGTGCTGCTGACCGCGCAGTCGATGGTGCTGTCCGTCCGGCCGGCGACCACCGACCTGGACTTCGACGACCTGCTCGCCGAACTGGCGGCCTTCCTCGACGGTGCGCTGTCGTGAACACGTCGCTCAACGCCGCCCGCCGCCGCCGCGAGCTCGCCTCGGTCGCCGACGGGACCGTGGACCTGCTGGTGGTCGGCGGCGGTGTCACGGGCGCGGGCGTCGCCCTCGACGCCGCCTCGCGCGGCCTGGACGTGTGCCTGCTGGAGGCGCGCGACCTCGCGTTCGGCACGTCCCGCTGGTCCAGCAAGCTGGTCCACGGCGGCCTGCGCTACCTGGCGCGCGGCGAGGTCGGGCTTGCGTACGAGAGCGCGGTCGAGCGCGGCATCCTGATGACCCGCACCGCGCCGCACCTGGTGCGGGCGCTGCCGCAACTGGTACCGCTGCACGGCCGGGCGAACGACCCGCTGGTGCTGGCCGGCCTGCGCGCGGGCGACGTGCTGCGCCGCCTGGCGGGCACGCCGTCCCGCGTCCTGCCCGGACCGCGCCGCGTGCCCGCGGTGACCGCCCGCGCGCTCGCGCCGGGCCTGCGCGGGCACGACCTGCGCGGCGGGCTGCTCGGGTTCGACGGCCAGCTCGTCGACGACGCCCGCCTGGTGGTCGCCCTGGCCCGCACCGCGGCGGGGTTCGGCGCGCGGATCATCACCAGGGCCGAGGTCACCGGGCTGTCCGGCCGCGAGGCGCGCGTCCGCGACGGCCTGACCGGCGAGACGCTCACCATCCGGGCCAGGGCCGTGGTCAACGCGGCGGGCGTCTGGGCGGGCGGGTTGGTCGACGTGCGGCTGCGCCCGTCGCGCGGGTCGCACCTGGTGCTCGCCGCCGACGCCGTCGGCCTGAGCCGCACCGCGCTGACCGTGCCGGTGCCCGGCGAGCGCAACCGCTACGCGCTGGTGCTGCCACAGCAGGACGGCCGCGTCTACGTCGGGCTGACCGACGAGCCCGTGACCGGCCCGATCCCGGACGTGCCCACCGTGCCCGAGCCCGAGGTGGACTTCCTGCTCGACGTGGCGTCGTCGGTGCTGGAGCGCACCCTGACCCGCGCCGACGTGCTCGGCGCGTTCGCGGGCCTGCGCCCGTTGCTGGACACCGGTGACGGGCCGAGCGCCGACCTGTCGCGCCGGCACGCCGTGCTCACCGCGGACGGCGTCACCACGGTCGTCGGCGGCAAGCTCACGACGTACCGGCGGATGGCGGCGGACGCGGTGGACGCGACCGGGCTGACGGCCGTCCCGTCGCGCACGAAGTCGTTGCCGCTCCTCGGCGTCGGCCCGGCCCGCGGTCCGGCGCACCTGGTCGCGCGGTACGGCACGGAGGCCCACCGGGTCGCCGAGGTCGGCGAGTTCGCGTGGGCCGTGCGGCACGAGGGCGCGCTGGACGTGGCCGACGTGCTGGACCGCCGCACCCGGATCGGCCTGGTGCCCGCCGACCGCCGCGCGCGGGAAACCGAGGCGCGCCAACGGGTCGAGGAGGAACTGGCCGCCCTGTCCTGAGCCCGACCCGTGAACCGGACCCGTGAGCCCGACCCGTGAACCGGACCGGGGCGGCCGGCGCACCCCGCCCCCGCCCTGCCAAAACCCCTGGCGCAAGCCGAAAAAGGGGGACCCCCGGCCTGGAGGTCCCCCCGCTGCTCACTCGCCGATGATCGGCTTGGCCGCTTTCGGCGGCTCGTCGATCAGCCGCTCGCCCTCCAGCCGCACCTTGCGCTGGTGGTCCTTGGCGTCGCCCTGGCCGGGGGTCGCCGCCATCGGCGGCACCATCCCGCCCATGACGCCACCCGCGCCGCCGCGACCACCGCCGCCGGCACCACCCGCACCACCGGTCGCGCCCGCGCCCGCACCGGCGGGCAGGACACCGGACGAGCCGCCGGCCTGGAGCACCTGGCCCGCGCCACCCGCGCCGCCGCCACCGGAGCCACCGACACCGCCGCCGACAGCACCGCCACCGACACCACCACCGCCGACACCACCACCGGCGAACCCGCCACCGCCGAACCCGCCACCACCGGCACCGGACGACACCGGCAGGTCGGGCGCGGAGAGCGGACGCGTCGTCGGCACGTGCGGCGTCGTGTGCGTGGCGGTGTTGTTGGTCGCGTGGGTCACGTCCCGCGTCCCGGCCGGGAACGGCACCGGCGTGACGCGCGGACCGGACGTCGAGCCGCCACCGGCGGGCACCCAGCGACCCGGCTCCCAGTGGCCGCCGCTCGACGCGCCGCCACCCGACCCGCCACCGACCTGCGGCGGGCGGCTGACCCGCGGACCGCCGGTCGACACGCCGTCACCGAAGCCACCGGGGCCGCCCACGCCGTCCGCGCCCGCCTGCCCGCCGAACGTCGGCGGGCGGTTGACCACGGGGCCGGCGTTCGGCGAGCCGCTGGTGTCGGTGTTCCCGCCGCCGCCACCGCCGCCGGACGCGTACCGGTCACGCGCGTTGCGGTCCATGTTCGCCAACTGCTCCTGCGTGAGCCCCAACCCGTCCCGCGTGTTGCGCGGGCCCGCGCCACCGCCGCCGCCGGAACCCTTGTTGGAGTGCGTCATCGCGGTGATCGCCTGGAGGATCTGCTTGGCGGTGGCCGCGATCTGCTGCACCGACTTGATGAGGTCGATGAGCTTCTTCAGCGAGTCGCCGAGCTTCTGGAGGAAGTCCGCGAGCTTCTTCGCGTAGTTCACGGCCAGCTGCACGATGTCCGAGATCGCCGCCGCGATCGCCGCGCCGAACGTCAGGAACGACGCCGCCAGCCACTGGATGATCTTCATGACCATCTCGGACACGGCCTGGCCGATCAGGTCCATGATGGTCTTGCGGACCTGCGCCACGAGTTCGCCCGCGCCCTTGGCCGCGCCGGAGATGCCCCGCGCCGCCTTGGCGAGCGTCTCCAGGCCGCTGGCGTGCTTCTGGCTCGCCGCGCGGTAGCCGTCGGCGGAGCGCCCCCGCCAGCCGCGCGTCTCCTCGACCGACGTGCGCCGGTAGTCGGCGACGACGCCCTCGATCTGCTTGGCCGCGGACGCCCAGCTGTCGGACATCTTCTGGATCGCCTGCGGGCTGCCCAGCAGCGCGTCGAACGGCTCGCGCAGGAAGTCCACGTGCTGCACGGCCCAGCTGAACCCGGCGGACAGGAGGCCCGACAGCGGGTTCGACGCCAGCCCGACGATGCCCATCGCCGTGTTCGCCATGCCCAGCCCGGCCTGCACCCAGTCGCCGCGCTCGACGGCCGCGACGGTGCCCTGCACGTCGCCGATCAGGTGGGACGGGTCGCGTCCCTGCGTGGTCGCCTGGGTCGTCATCCCCGTGCCCTCCCGGTGAACCCGAACGCGTTGTCGAGGTCGACGTTCTCGTACAGGTCGGCGACCTCCTTGAGGCCCTGGCACATGTCGGCGACGGTCTCGGTCGCCTGGCCGAGGATGTCCTGGGACGCGCCGGCGGTCTTCAGCAGGAACGAGGCCAGGAAGGAGCCGAAGACGCCGAAGGCGTCGGTCGACAGCGACGGGTCCGCGGTCCTGGTGGCCGAGAGCATCCGCTGCGTCAACTGGTCGACCGTGCCGGCGTGGGCCCGGATCTCCTCCGGGCTCACGTGGAACGACACGTACATGGACATCTACCCCCTGCTCAGGCCATCACGTCTGGTGGATTGGTGAAGTAGTCGTCGTCGGGCCTGGTGTCCCGACGCTGGATCTCCGGCTCCGGTTCCACCGGGTCGTCGCCGTCACCCGAATAGCCGTTCGGCATGTTCGCCTTGACGAAGTCCAGCGCCGGGCCCTCGCCGACGAAGTCGTTCATGATCTGCACGACCTGGCCCGCGGCGGCGCGCTGCGCCTGGCCCACCGCGCTCATGATCGCCCCCGAGACGCGCTCCGGGTCCTCGCCGCGCAGGCCCGGCCGCAGGATGAGGTTGGTCAGCGCGCCCGACGCGTTGACCGTCACCGTGATCAGGCCGTCGGGGGACGTGGCGCTGCCGCCGACGCCGCCCAGCTGCTCCTGCGCCTGCTCGGCGTTCCGCTTGGCCTGCTCGATCTTCTGGCCGTACTGCGCGAGCCACTGGTCCGGCTCCATCGGCTCCATCAGAGTCACCCCTCCAGGCAACGGGGCTTGCGGCCCACGACGCGTTCGACCGGTCGACGTTCGATTCGGTTCCCGGCCCCGTATCGTTTCACCGAATCGTGATTTCCGGACCCGGCCCCGTCGGCTACCGCCGAACGGCCTATTGCGTGAATCGTTTACTTGCCGTTCTGTTGGGTTTTCGCAACACTTCGTAGCATGAGTCGGGCGCGCCAGGGCCCAACGCGGCGGATACACAACCGGATACCGGTGCTGCGGGCCGAACGGGGTATGACCAGGGTGGGTCTGGCACAGGCCGTGGAGGTCAACCCCCAGACGATCGGCGCGCTGGAACGGGGCGACCACTACCCCAGCCTGGACCTCGCGATGCGGATCTGCGAGGTCTTCGGTCTGCCGGTGGAGGCGGTGTTCGGCCGCGAACCGTTCGAGCCGCTGTCGACACGGGTCTACGGTGGTTGACCGACGAGGAGGAGAGCGACCGTGGCACAGGGCGTGCTGGAGATCGACCGGGTCTCCAAGCGCTACGGCGAGGTCGTCGCGTTGCGGGACATGACGTTCGACGTCCGGGCGGGCGAGCTGTTCGGGTTCGTCGGCAGCAACGGCGCGGGCAAGACCACGACCATGCGGATCGCCCTGGGTGTGCTCGCGGCCGACGCGGGCGAGGTGCGCTGGAACGGCGAGCCGGTGACGCTGGAGACGCGGCGGCGCATCGGCTACATGCCGGAGGAGCGCGGGCTCTACCCGAAGATGAAGGTGCTCGACCAGCTCGTGTACCTGGCCGAGCTGCACGGCCTGCCCACCAACGCCGCCCACCGCTCGGCGGAGACCTGGGTCGCCCGGCTCGGCCTGCGCGACCGGCGCGGCGACGAGGTGCAGAAGCTCAGCCTGGGCAACCAGCAGCGCGTGCAGCTCGCGGCGGCCCTGGTGCACGAGCCGGACGTGCTGGTGCTGGACGAACCGTTCTCCGGGCTCGACCCGGTCGCCGTGGACGTGATGAGCGCGGTGCTGCGGGAGCGGGCCGCCGCCGGCGTGCCGGTGGTGTTCTCCAGCCACCAGCTCGATCTGGTGGAGCGGCTGTGCGACCGGGTGGGCATCGTGCGCGACGGCTCGCTGGTGGCCGCGGGCACGGTCGACGAGCTGCGCGCGGGCGGCGCGGTGGAGCTGGTGGTGGACGCCCCGGCCGCGCCCGCCGGCTGGGCGGACGGGCTGCCCGGCGTGCGAGGGGCGTCCCTGCGGGGCGCCCGGACCGTCCTGGAGCTGGCCCCCGACGCCGACGACCAGGTCGTGCTGCGCGCGGCGCTCGCGACCGGCCCGGTCCGCGAGTTCACCCGGCGGCGGCCGTCGCTGGCCGAGCTGTTCCGCAGCGTGGTCACCGAGGAGCGCGGCGCATGAGCACCCTGCCCCCTGGCCGGGCGGTCTTCCTGGTCGCCCGGCGGGAGTTCCTGGCCAAGGTGCGCACCAGGTCGTTCCTCGTGGGCACGGCGGTCGTGGTCGCCGTGCTGGCCGGGTACGTGCTGCTCCAGGCGGTCCTGTTCGACCGCGCGGGCCGGGACGCGGTGGCGTTGAGCGGACAGGCGACCGTGCTCGCGGAACCCCTGCGGCGGACGGCGGAGTCGTTCGGGCGCGAGATCGCGGTCGTGGACGTGACCGACGTCGCCGCCGCCGAGGGGCAGGTGCGCGCGGGCGAGCTGGACGCGCTGGTGACGGGCGCGCCGGACGCGCTGCGCGTCGTGGTGAAGGACCGCCTGGACGACGCGCTGCGCAACTCGATCGACCTGATCGTCAAGCAGCAGGTGCTCAGCGCGCAGGCGGCGGAGGCGGGGCTGGACCCGGCCGACGTGGAGCGCAACGTGGCCCGCGCCGAGGTGGCGGTCGTCGCGCTGGAGCCGGAGGACCCCCAACGGGGGCAACGGCTCGCGATCGGCCTGGTGATCGCCGCGCTGCTGTACTACTCGCTGCTGGTGTACGGGACGATGGTCGCGCAGGGCGTCGTGGAGGAGAAGTCCAGCCGGGTCGTGGAGATCCTGCTGTCGACGCTGCGGCCGTGGCAGTTGTTGCTGGGCAAAGTGATCGGCCTCGGCCTCGTCGGCCTGGTCCAGCTCGTGCTGATCGGCGGCATCGGGCTGGTGCTGTCGTCGGTGTCCGGCGTGGTCGACGTGACCGGGGTGGCCGGTGGCGCGCTGGCCACCGGCGTCCTGTGGTACCTGCTCGGGTTCTTCTTGTACGCCACCGTTTTCGCGGCGGCGGCGGCGCTGGTGTCGCGCCAGGAGGAGCTCCAGTCGGTGCTGACGCCGATCAGCATGTCGATCGTGGTCGCGTTCGTGGTCGGCGTGAACCTGATGATCCAGGACGCGTCGGACGCGCTGGTGGCGGTGCTGTCCGTGCTGCCGCCGTTCGCGCCGATCCTGATGCCGGGCCGGATGGCGCTCGGCGTCGCGCCGCTGTGGCAGGTGCTGCTGGCCGTCGTGCTGGCCCTCGGCGCGATCGCGGCGATGACCTGGCTGGGCGGCCGGGTCTACGCCAACGCCGTGCTGCGGACCGGCGCGCGGGTGAAGCTGCGGGACGCCCTGCGCTGACACCCGGGTCTCAGGCGGGCCGGCCGGACGGCCGGCCATCGGGGTGGCCGGCCGTCGCGAACACCGTCACCACTTGTCGGAGGTGACGATCGCCTTCACCTGGTCGAGGGTCAGCGGTGGCTGCGGCGAGTAGATCCGACCGCCCGGCGAGTGGACCGCGGCGCCACGGGGGTCCTCCTGGTTGCCGACGTTCATGACGACCAACGACCCGTCGGGCCGCTTGAGGGCCGCCATGTGCGACACCGCGCCGGGGGCCGCCCGCCCGGTCCCGGACGCCAGCCGGGAGCCGTCGGGCAGCGTGCCGACGGCGCAGTCCTCCGTGCCGGACAGGGCGCACCACTGGTCGGGCTCGGCATCCGCGCGAAGGATCATCAGGGCGAAGCTCCCGGTGACGCCCGCGGAGGTCAGGGTGCCGTTGACGAGCGGGCTGCCGTTCGGGTCCTCCAGCGGTGTCACGACCGATCCCGTCCCCGGTTGCCGGGACGGGGAAGCACCCGGCACGGTGGTCTTGCCGGACACCTCGAACGTCGCGGTGTCGCCGAGCACCGCCCTGAACCGGGCGATCAGGTCGTCCGGCGAGGGGAGGACCGGGTTGCGCGCCCCGGTCGTGGGTGGTGCGGTCGACGACGAGGTGGTCGGCGGGTCGGCGGCGTGCGTGCCGGGGTCGCCCGGCACCAGCCACACCGCACCCGCGACCAGGCCCGCCACCGCGGCGGCGGTGGCCGCGACGGGCACCAGCCGCACGGCCCGGCGCGGCCGGGCGACCGGGGCCGTGCCCGCGACCGGGGCCGTGCCCGCGGCGTCGGCGCGCCGCTCCAGCTCGGCGAAGGCATCGTGGAGGGTGCGCAGGTCGCTCATGAGGTCTCCTGGAAGTCGGGGGCGCCGGCGGTGAGGTCGATGCGCAGGGCGTTGAGCGCCCGGTGGATCTGGCTGCGCACGGTCGGTTCCCGGCACCCCAGCTGGGTGGCGATCTCCCGGTCGGACAGGCCCGCGTAGTAGCGCAGCACCACGGCCGCGCGCTGCTTCCTCGGCAGGCGGGCGAGGCGGCGGATCATCGCGTCCCGCTCGGCCCGCTCGGTCGCGCCGTCGGAGGTCACCACCGGCTCGACCTCGGCGCGCGGTGACGTGCGGGTCAGCCTCCTGCGCCAGGACAGGTACTCGTTGACGACCATCCGCCGCACGTAGGCGTTCGGCTCGGCCATCCCCGAGATCCGTTCCCAGCGCTCGAACGCCCGGCCCAGCACGTCGCTCACCAGGTCCTCGGCGAGCCACGTCCGGCAGGTCAGGACCGTGGCGAACCGCATCAGCGCGGGACGTTGCCTCGCCACGTACTCCGCGAACTCCATCGGCCACTCCCGCTCGTCGACTCGACCTCGATTTCGCACCCCTAATGCGGAAGCGACCCCATTCGTTGCATCCGATCACTCAACGGCCGCCGGTGCGGGGGTGCAGCACGCCCCAGCGCGGGTACGCCGACAGCCGGCTCGTGCGGTCCAGGTCGGGCCGGTCGCGGTCACGGGCGTGGTCGGGCAGCCGTTCGTCGCGGAACCGCGCCCACAGCTCGGCCGCGTCCTCCAGCGGCGCGACGTCCGGCAGCGCCTCGGTCCCACCCGGCCGCATCCAGTCCACAGTGGACTCATCGGTGCCGGCGGGCGCCCGCCACCCGCGGTCCGCCCACGCCCGGCGGAACGGCGTGAACACCCGGTAGGGCGTCCCGTCCGCCTTGACCACCCGGCCGGGCGTCACCGCGTACGGCGAGCCGACCCGCACGAGTTCGACCTCCGCCCAGACGGCCGCGTCCCGTTGCCGCCCATAGGGTCCGGCGTCCGCCGACACGTGGACCGACGACGCGCCAACGGATCGCGCGACCTCGGGCACCACGTCCACGGGATCGCCGGACACCACCATCAGCCGACCGCCGAGCCGGTCGTCCAGCGTCCGCAGGCACCGGAGCAGGAACTCCACCCGCGACCTGCCCGCGACCGCCGGCAGCCTGGGGTCCAGGACGAACAGGGCCGGCCCGCGCGCGGCCCGGCCGGCCGCCGCCAGCGCGGGGTGGTCGGCGACCCGCAGGTCGCGGCGGAACCAGACGACGGTCGCGGAGTCCACGGGCCGGCCCCAGGAGCACCCGGACCGCGCCGCACGACGGGCGGGAAGACGGAAGGCCCGCGCCACCGGGGTGGCGCGGGCCTTGGGGTCCGTCGTTGGTCAGCGCTGCTCGACCGGCACGAAGTCGCGCTCCGGGGAGCCGACGTAGATCTGCCGCGGGCGGCCGATCTTCGTGGCCGGGTCCTGGATCATCTCGCGCCAGTGCGCGATCCAGCCCGGCAGGCGGCCCAGTGCGAACAGGACGGTGAAGAACTTCGTCGGGAAGCCCATCGCCCGGTAGATCAGACCGGTGTAGAAGTCCACGTTCGGGTACAGCTTGCGCGACACGAAGTAGTCGTCCGCGAGCGCGGTCTCCTCAAGCTTCTTGGCGATCTCCAGCAGCTCGTCGTCCGCGCCGAGCTTGCCCAGGATCTCGTCGGCCGTCTTCTTGATGATCGCGGCGCGCGGGTCGTAGTTCTTGTAGACCCGGTGGCCGAAGCCCATCAGGCGGACGCCGTCCTCCTTGTTCTTGACCTTGCGCACGAACGCGGCGACGTCGCCGCCCTCGGCCTTGATCTTCTCCAGCATCTCCAGCACCGCGCTGTTCGCGCCGCCGTGCAGCGGGCCGAACAGGGCGTTGATGCCGGCCGAGATGGACGCGAACAGGTTGGCCTCGGACGAGCCGACCAACCGGACGGTGGAGGTCGAGCAGTTCTGCTCGTGGTCGGCGTGCAGCACGAACAGCAGGTCGAGCGCGCGGACCAGGTCCGGGTCCACGTCGTAGGGCTCGGCCGGGAAGCCGAACGTCATGCGCAGGAAGTTCTCCACCAGGCCGAGCGAGTTGTCGGGGTAGAGGAACGGCTGGCCGACGGACTTCTTGTAGGCGTAGGCCGCGATGGTCGGCACCTTGGCCAGCAGCCGGATGGTGGAGATCTCCACCTGGCGGGCGTCGAACGGGCTCAGGCTGTCCTGGTAGAACGTGGACAGCGCGGACACCGCGGAGGACAGCACCGGCATCGGGTGCGCGTCGCGCGGGAAGCCGTCGAAGAACCGCTTCAGGTCCTCGTGCAGCAGGGTGTGTCGGCTGATCTTGGACGAGAACTCGTCCAGTTGCGCCTGCGTCGGCAGCTCGCCGTAGATGAGCAGGTAGCTGACCTCGATGAAGTTCGAGCGCTGGGCGAGCTGTTCGATCGGGTAGCCGCGGTAGCGCAGGATCCCCGCGTCACCGTCGATGTAGGTGATCTCGGACGAACAGGAAGCGGTGTTGACGAAACCGCTGTCCAGGGTGACCAGGCCGGTGTTGGCCAGGAGCTTGCCGAGATCGATACCGGGCGCACCCTCGGTGGCCGGTACTACCTTCATCTCGTGCTCTCCGCCCTGATGGCGCAGCGCGACGGTACGGGTGTCGTTCGGCGCAGTCGTCGCGTCGGGCATTCAGAGTCCCTCTCACGCTAGGGCGGGGTGGCCGCGTGCGGGTCTCTCGCACTCGCCGGCGCGCGGACGCGGGGCGTCCCGCACCACACAGCACCACCCCGTTGGGGTCCTGTCAGTTGTGCCACGCTAGTCGGCGGCCAACCCGCTCGACAGCCGCGGCGTGAACCGATTCTGCGAGATGGGACCGGCATCACACGCGGATGCACGGTGGCTAGCGTGCACCCACCACCGTAGCCCGTTCGCCGTGTTTCTCCACCTCACACCGGGTGAGAGCTAGGTCATCCCCAGTTCGTTCCCGAACGGGGGTTCCGCTCCGGCACGCGAGCAGGTAAGGGCCGCCGCCTCGCCCGCACGGGTCAGCGCTCGCGTCCACTCGGCACGGTCGAGACCGCGGACGGCCTCGGCGGACAGCGCGTCGCGGTCGTGCAGCCACGCCAGCAGCGCGCCCTGCACGGTGTCGCCCGCGCCGATGGTGTCGACCACGTCGACGGGCACCGGTGGGACGCGTATCACCTCGTCACCGCCGGTGAGCACGGCCAGCCCGGCGCTACCGAGGGTGAGCACGACGGCCGCCGGCCCGGCGGCCCGCCAGTCGCGGACGACGTCGAGCACCGCGTCCTCGGGCGCGTCGGGCGGCAGCTCGGCGAGCCAGCGCGCGTCGTCGACGGAGAGCTTGAGCAGGCCGACGTGCGGCAGCCACGAGGCGTACCGCGCGCGGTAGGCCGCGGGGTCGCGGATCAGGTCGGGTCGGACGTTCGGGTCGAGCGCCGTCAGCGCGCCCCGCTCGGCCTCGCGCCGCAGCACGCGCTCGTACGTGCTCGCGCCCGGCTCCAAAACCAGCGACAGCGTGCCGAACGACACGGCGCGCACGGTCGGCGGCAGCGGTCCGGGGTCGGCGACCAGCCGGTCGGCCGTGCCCTCGACGTAGAACGAGTACCGCGCGGACCCGTCGTCGGCGAGCCCCACCACGGCCAGCGTGGTGGGCTCCGGGCCGCGCTGGACCAGGTCGGTGCCGACGCCCGCGGCGCGCAGCCGCTCCACGAGGCGGTCGCCGAACAGGTCCGCGGACACCCGCGACAGGAAGGCCACCGGCGCGCCCAGCCGCCCGGCGGCGACGGCCACGTTGTACGGCCCGCCGCCCGGACGCGGCACGAGGGCGCCCCCGGCCGTGGGCACAAGGTCGACCAGCGCCTCTCCCGCGACGACGATCATGCCTCGCTCCGCTCCCTCCGCAGTCCGTCGAGCAGGAGTTCACCCAGTGCGGTGAACGCCTCGGCGTCGGACACCGCGGCCCGACGGGTCAGGACACCGGTCTGGATGCCCTCGATGAGCAGCCCCGCCATCTCGGCGACGAGGGTCGCGTGGACCTCCCGGAACACGCCGTCCCGCACGCCCTCCTGGATGAACGAGCGGATGCGCTCGGCGGCGGCCCGCGCGTTGCGCTCGTAGGTGGAGCGGGTCGGCGCGAAGGCCGACACGTCCGCGATGAACTGGGCGGACGCGCGGCGCAGCTCCTCCGCCGCGCCCGCGAGGTACGCGCCGACGCGGGCGCGCACGTCCTTGATCCCCGCCACGCGCTGCTCGATGCGCTCGGCCGCGCCCTTGAAGTACCGGCCGACGACCCGGACGGCGAGCTGCTCCTTGCTGGCCGCGAGCGCGTACAGGGTCGACTTCGAGCAGTGCAGGCGCGCGGCGAGGTCGTCCAGGGTGAAGTGCGCGAACCCCTCGGCGAGCACCAGCGCCTCCAGCCTGCCGAGCAGGTCGACCTGCCGGGGCGTGAGCGGCCTGTGCGCGATCGAGGTCATGGCGAAACTGTGTCACACTCCCTGGCGGCAGTACTGTGGTACGTCCTAGAGTACTCCACACAGTACGGTCCCCACCTAGCCGACGGATCAGCCCGTCCCGGAGGTCGACGATGCCCGCCGAGCGCCTGCTGCCCACCACCGAAGCCGAGGACCTGCTCGCGCTCGTGCGCGAGATCGCCCGCGACGAACTCGCGCCGCACGCGGCCGAGGCCGAGGAGCACGGGCGCTTCCCGAGGGACGCGTTCCGCCTGCTGGGCAAGAGCGGCCTGCTGGGCCTGCCGTACCCGGAGCGGTTCGGCGGCGGCGAGCAGCCGTACGAGGTGTACCTCCAGGCGCTGGAGGAGGTCGCGTCCGCGTGGATGACCGTCGGCGTCGGCCTCTCGGTGCACGTGATGTCGAGCTACGCCCTGGCGGCGTTCGGCACCGACGAGCAGCGCGAGCGCCTGCTCCCCGAGATCCTGGGCGGCGACCTGCTCGGCGGTTACGCCCTGTCCGAGTCCCACGCCGGGTCCGACGCGGGCGCGCTGTCCACCCGCGCCGTGCCGACTGGCGACCGGTACGTCGTCAACGGCACCAAGGCGTGGATCACGCACGCCGGCGTGGCCGACTTCTACACCCTCATGGCCCGCACGGCGGACACCGGGAGCAAGGGCATCAGCTGCTTCCTCGCGCCCGGCCGCGCCGAGGGCCTGACCGCCGCCACGCCGGAGCGGAAGATGGGCCTCACCGGCTCGCCCACCGCCCAGCTCGTGTTCGACGGCGTCGAGATCGACCGCGACCGCCGCATCGGCGAGGAGGGCGACGGGCTGCGGATCGCGCTGTCCGCTTTGGACTCCGGGCGGCTCGGCATCTCGGCCTGCGCCGTCGGCCTGGCCCAGGCGGCGCTGGACGAGGCGGTGGCGTACGCCAAGCAGCGCACGCAGTTCGGCCGCGCGATCATCGACTTCCAGGGCTTGGAGTTCCTGCTCGCGGACATGGCGGCGGCCGTCGAATCGGCCCGCGCCACCTACTTGGCCGCGGCCCGTCGGCGTGACCGGGGGTTGCCGTTCACCCGTCAGGCGGCCATCTCCAAGCTGGTGTGCACCGACGCCGCCATGAAGGTCACCACGGACGCCGTCCAGGTGCTGGGCGGCGCGGGGTACACGCGGGACTTCCCGGTGGAGCGGTACCTGCGGGAGGCCAAGGTGCTCCAGATATTCGAGGGCACCAACCAGATCCAGCGCGTGGTGATCGGTCGCGACCTGCGCCGCTGACACCCCTCGCCCGTGGATACTCGGTGCCATGCGGTGGCTCTGGGCGGCGGGTGGCCTGCTCCTCGTGGCGGTGGGCGTCGGGGTCGCGCTGGTCGGCCTGGAGCGGGCCGACCAGGTGGCGAGCGTGGTCGGCGCGTGCGCCGGCGTCGCGGGGCTGGCGGTGTCGCTCGTCGGCCTGCGCCGCCCGGCGCGGCGGGAACAACCGCCCGCCGGACCGCCCGCGTCCGGGCGCACCGTCACCAACACGATCGAGAACTCGGTGGTCCACGGGCCCGCCATCCAGATCGGGTCGGTGGACGGGAACGCCGAGTCCGACGAACGGGACCGGTGAACCGCGCCGCGGTCAGGGCTCCCGGTAGAACGGGTCGGTCACGACGCCCTCGCCGTCGGCGTACCGGTAGACCTCGCGCCCCTGCACGAACACCCGCAACGCGCGGCTCATCACGTCCAGCGGGTCGCCGGACCAGATCACCACGTCGCCGTCCAGGCCGGGGCGCAGCGAGCCGACCCGGTCGTCCAGGCCCATGATGCGGGCCGGGTTGGCGGTGATCGACGCCAGCGCGACGTCCCGGTCCAGCCCCTCCTTCACGGCCAGGGTCGCCTGGTGCACCAGGAAGTTGATCGGCACCACCGGGTGGTCGGTGGTGATCGCGATCTCGACGCCCGCCCGCGCCAGCACGCCCGGCGTCCGCAGCGAGCGGGACCGCAGCTCGACCTTCGACCGCGTGGTGAACAGCGGGCCGACGATCACCGGGACGCCGCGCTCCGCCAGCAGGTCCGCGACGAGGTGGCCCTCGGTGCCGTGGTTGACGACGAGCCGGTACCCGAACTCCTCGGCCAGCCGCAGCGCCGTCGCGATGTCGTCGGCGCGGTGGCAGTGCTGGCACCACGGCAGCGAGCCGTCCAGCACGCGCGACAGCACCTCCAGCGTGTTGTCCCGCTCGAACGGGCCGTCGGCCGCCGCCTTCCGCTCCGCGTAGTCCTGCGCCCTGGTGAACGCGTCCCGGATCACCGCCGCGACGCCCTGGCGCGTCGACGGGATCTTCTTCTGCTCGCCGTAGACCCGCTTGGGGTTCTCGCCGAGCGCGCTCTTCACGCTGACCGGCTCGCGGACGAGCATCTCGTCCACCGTCCGGCCCCAGCACTTCACGGCGACGGTCCGGCCGCCGATCACGTTGCCGGAGCCCGGCTTGATCACGGCCGTGGTGACGCCGCCGGCCAGCGCGTCCGCGAACCCGGTGTCGGCGGGGTTGATGGCGTCCAGGGCGCGCAGCCGCGCGCCGTTGGGGTCGGTCATCTCGTTGGTGTCCTGACCCGCCCAGCCCTCGCCCTCCTCGTGGACGCCGAGGTGGCCGTGCGCCTCCACGAATCCGGGCAGGACCCACGCGCCCTCGGCGGACACGACCGGCACGTCGTCCGGCACCGCCACGTCCGCGCCGACCGCGACGATCCGCCCGTCCCTGATCAGGACCGTGCCACCCTCGACGGGCTCACCGGCCACCGGGACGACGTGGCCACCCGTGATCGCGACGTTCATAGTTAGCGACGCTAACAACCTAGGCCAGCGGGCGCAAACCCCACCGGCCCGCCCACGACTCGCCGGGCTCCAGCCACAGCAGGTCGACGCCCGAGTTCAACGCGTCCGGCGGGCACGTCATCGGCTCGACCGCGACCGCCCGACCGCGTCCGGGGTAGTCGTCGGGCGTGTAGACCTGCACCCACCGGAAGTCCGGGTCGGCCCACACCTCCACCGCGCCGCCCGGACCGCGCAGCACGTGCCGCACCAGCCCGTCCACCGGTTCGCAGCCGCCGAACGGGGTGTCGAGCCGGACGTCCGCCAGCAGGCGCGCCACGCGGAAGTCGTCCTCGCCGGTCACCGGCACCGCCGGGCCGGACGGGATCATCGTCGCGCGGTCCAGCGGGAGCACGGTCGTCGCCGCGAGCGACAGCGCCGACTCGTCGGTGGACGACAGCCCGGCACGCGGGTACGGGTGCGCGCCGACCCCGAACGGCGTGCGCGCCGACCCCGCGTTGCGCACGCCGTGGGACACGGTCAGCCCGTGGTCGTCCAACGCGTAGGTGACGGAGGTCGTCAGCTCCACCGGCCACCCGGCCCCGGCGACGGGCGCCTCCAGCGACACCCGCGACCCGGTGTGCTCGACCACGGTCCACGCGACGCGCCGGACCAGCCCGTGGATCGCGTTGCCGCGCTCGGGCTCGGTGATCGCCAACCGCTGCTCGACGCCGTCCAGCACCCACCGGCCGCCGGCGGTGCGGTTGGGCCACGGCACCAGCACCGCGCCACTGCCCATCGGCGGCTCGGCGTCGTAGGTCTCGACGTAGGGCACGCCGCCGACCTCGAACGACTTCAGCCCCGCGCCGTCCGCGGTGACGACGGCGCGCGCCGCGCCGCGGGCGATCTCCAGCATGGTCGTCATCCTCCCGCGCCGGCGCTACTTCGACAGCTTCTCGGCGTCGAACTCGACCTTGCCGTGCACCAACCGGTTGATCAACCACAGCACCAGGCCCGCGCCGAGCAGGTAGAGGGCGATCAGGTAGTCGTCGGCGGGCCGGCCGGACAGCGGGCTCGCCAGGTACGCGCAGGTGAGCGCGCCGAGCACCGGCACCCAGGTGGGCGCGCGGAAGTGCCGGTGCCCGACCTTCTCCTTGCGCAGCACCAGGACCGCGACGTTGACGATGGTGAACACCACCAGCAGCAGCAACGCCGTCGTGCCGCCCAGCTTGGCGATGTCGGCGGTGGACACGAGGATGATCGCCACCCCGCTGGTGAACACGATCGAGATCCACGGCGTCCGCCGGAACGGGTGCACGGTCCCGAACACCTTCGGGATGATCCGCTCCCGCGACATGCCGTAGACCAGCCGGCTCGCCATCAGCATGTTGATCAGCGCCGAGTTGATGACCGCGAACAGGCCGATCAGCGAGAACACCCACAGCGGGAAGCCGGGCGCGCCCACCTGCACCACGCGCAGCAGCGCCGAGCTGCCCGCCGTCGCCAGCTCGTCGGCCGGGATCAGCAGCGACGACGTGACCGCCACGAGCACGTAGATCAGGGCGGCGATGCCCATGCCCCACAGCATGGCGCGCGGGAAGATCCGCACCGGGTCGCGGGTCTCCTCGGCCATGTTCACGGAGTCCTCGAACCCGACCATCGCGAAGAACGCCAGCGCCGTCGCCGAGGTGATGGCGACCAGGGCCGACTGGCCGGGCGCCGGGTCCACCTGCGTCAGCCGGGCGGTGTCGCCGTCGCCGGCCGCGATCGCGTACACCCCGATCGCGATGATGATCACCAGGCCGGACAGCTCGATGCAGGTCAGGACGACGTTCGCCTTGACCGACTCGGACACGCCCCGGAAGTTGACCACCGCGAGCCCGGCGATGAACAGGACCGCGACCAGGGTCGCCGACACCGTGAACGTGTCGGAGAAGAACTCCTTGATGACGGATTGGAGGTAGGTCTTGCCGAACGCGAGCGCGGCCGACGAGGCGGAGGTGATGCCGGAGCTCATCACCGCGAACGCGACCATGAACGTGAGGAACTGGATCTTGAACGCGCGGTTGGTGTACAGGGCCGCGCCGGCCGCCCGCGGGTACTTGCCGACGAGTTCGAGGTAGCTGAACGCCGTCAGGAACGCGACGACGAAGGCGATCAGGAACGGCAGCCACAGCGCGCCGCCGATCTTGCCGGCCACGTTGCCCGTCAGGGCGTAGATCCCGGTGCCGAGGATGTCGCCGACCACGAAGAACAGCAGCAACTTCGGGCCGATGGCCCGGTTCAGTTCCGGTTGCGCCGGTGCGCTCGTCGGTTCCGCCATGCCGGATGAGTGTGCCGGATCACACCAGGCCGGGGTAGTCGGATCGACGGGGCTTGGGCAAGCCTTGAGGTTCAGCCCGCCGCGAGCCCGGCCCGGAGGTCCGCCTCGGCCCGCTCGATGGCCTCGTCCAGGGCGGACCTGAAGTCCACGATCTGCTGGAGTTCGAGCCGGATGCAGTCGACGCCCACCGGCAGGTGGACTTCGACCGTCCCCCGGCTCACGCCCAGCTCGAACACCCTCTTCGCGGCCCCTTCGCACCGCAACACCCAGTCACGCCTCGGCTCGTCCACCTTGATGATCCGCTCTTGGTTCATGGGGGAATAATCGCAAGCTTGCGTTCACTTACTCAATTACACGATCGAGTGACCATGCTGTCGACTAGTTGCGCACAGTCCTAACGTGAGGACATGGCACGCCGCGCCGGACCGTCCGTCCGCTCACGCCGACTCGCAGTCACCCTCCGCAAGCTGCGCCGCGCCACCGGCCTCACCGGTGCCGACGTCGCGAAGGCGGTCGACATGTCCGCCAGCAAGATCAGCCGCGTCGAGAGCGCCGACAGCGGCATCTACCTGGACGAGGTCGAGAAGCTGCTCGACTTCTACAACGTCACCAAGCAGCAGCGGGTCTACCTGCTGGACCTCGCCCGGCACGCCGAGCAGCGAGGGCTGCTGCGCATCAACAACACCAACCTGCCGGGAGAAGACTGGCAGACCTGGGCCGACTTCGAGGAGGAGGCCAATGGCCTGCTCTTCTACGAGCCGATGATGATCCCAGGTCTGTTGCAGACCACCGAATACGCGGCCTCGATCATCCAAGTGACCGGGCACGGCCTCACCGCCGACGAGGTCGAGGCTCTGGTCGCGAGCAGGATGGCACGCCAGGGGATGTTGCACCGGGCCAACCCGCTGAAGTTGCACGTCATCATCGAGCAAAGCGCGGTGGGGCGGCGGTTCGGCGGGCCTGGAGCCCATGCGCGTCAGATCCGACACCTCCTGGACACCGCCGAACTGCCGAACGTCACCGTTCAGGTGCTGCCCTCGGACGTCGAACTGCACGCAGCGATGACCGGCGGGTTCGTGATCCTGGAGTACGACGAGGAAGCAAGCCTGGTCCTGCTGGAGAACAAGGTCTCCAGCCTCTTCCTCGACGAGCCCGAGCAGATCGAGGTCTTCGAGTCCACTTGGGCATCACTCCGCGAACTCGCTCTCACACCTGCGGAAACGGTCGAGTTCCTGAAACACCTGACATGAAATCATGGGTGCATGACCCTGTGGCGCAAGAGTTCTCGCAGTGCCAGTTCCGCCAACTGCGTCGAGGTGGCGCACCACGCCGACCACGTGCTGGCCCGCGACTCCAAGAACCCCAGCCCGACGATCAGCCTGCCGGCTGCTTCGTGGGCACGCTTCCTCCGACAGACCCGACGCTGAACCGGTAACGCCAGAACGACGGGATCGCCACCACCGCCAGCACCGTCGCCACGACCACCGCGACACCGCCCCAGGCGGTGGCGGCCCCCGCGCCCACGACCGCGCCGGTCGTCCCGTGCAGCAGGTCCGCCAACCGCGGCCCGCCCGCCACCACGACGATGAACACGCCCTGCATCCGCCCGCGCATCTCGTCCGTCGCCGCCGACTGGAGGATCGCGCTGCGGAACACCATGCTGATCATGTCCGCCGCGCCGCCGATCGCCAGGAACACGACCGCCAACCAGAGCGCGTGCGACATGCCGAACCCGACCATCGCCAGGCCCCACGCCACGATCGAGACGACCACGCCGACGCCGTGCCGGTGGACCCTCGACGTCCAGCCCGACGCCAGCCCGCACACCATCGCCCCCAGCGGGATGGCCGCGAACAGCCACCCGAGCGCCAGGCCGCCGCCGACCGGGTCGCCGAAGGTCTCCTCGGCCATCTCCGGGAACAACGCGCGCGGCATCCCGAACACCATCGCGATGATGTCCAGCAGGAACGACGCGAGCAGCACCTTCTGCAACGCCAGGTACCGGAAGCCGTCGACCACGTCGGCCAGCGCGGGCCGGCGGGACACCCCGTCGAGCGGCGGCAGGGGCGGCAGCTTCCACACCGCCCAGATGGTCAGCGTCAGCGCCACCGCGTCGACCAGGTACAGCGTCGACAGGCCGACCACCGGCATCAGCGCGCCGGCCAGCATCGGGCCGAACACGCCGCCGAACATCATCACCGTGGAGTTGAGCGCGACGGCGGCCGGGATCTGGTCCTCGGGCACGAGGCGCGCGATCGACGCCGTGCGGGCCGGTGAGTTCGCGGCGAAGAACACCTGCTGGAGGCCGAGGAGCGCGATCACGACCCACACCGACCGGGTGTCGAACGCCGCCTGCAACCACAGCAGCACCGACGTGACGGCGATGCCCGCGTTGGTCACGACCAGCAGCTTGCGCCGGTCCACGACGTCGGCGACCGCGCCGCCCCACAGCCCGAACACCAGCAGCGGCACCAGCGCGACGCCCGCCGCGACGCCGACCCACCCGGACGAGCCGGTGACGTCGTACACCTGCTTGGGCACCGCGACGGCGGTCAACTGACTGCCCACGGCCGTGATCACGGTGGACAACCAGAGCCGGCGGAACGCCTTGATCCGCAACGGGCGGGTGTCGATCGCTACCTTGCCGAGCAGGCTTTTCACTCCAGTTAGCGTACGACAACTAACAGCTCGTTCACCGAGACGTGGACCACTGCCGGCACGTCCACGGCTCGCACGTCCACGGCGCGGTCGGGCCCGGCGCGGTCGGGCCCGGCGACCGGAGCCGCCGGGCCCGCACGACGTCGGAGCGGGGAACCGTCAGGGGGCCACGCGCTGGAGTTCCCAGCCGTCCCGCCCGAGGCGGAAGCGGAGCCGGTCGTGCATCCGGTCGCGGCGGCCCTGCCAGAACTCGACCTCTTCGGGCCGGATGCGCCAGCCGCCCCAGTGGGGCGGCACCGGTACGCGGTCGGCGTCGGCGAACTGGCGCTCGATCTTGTGCAGCGCGCTCTCCAACGTGGACCGACCCGACACCACGCGGGACTGCGGCGAGGCCCAGGCCCCGATCTGCGAGCCGCGCGGGCGGCTCTCCCAGTACCGGGCGGTCTCCTCCGCGCCGACCTTCTCCACCGTGCCGCGCACGTGCGCCTGGCGCTGCATCGCGAACCACGGGAACGTCGCCGACGCGTAGCGGGTCGCCATCAGGTCGTGGCTCTTGGCGGACGTGTAGTTGGTGAAGAACACCAGCCCGCGCGCGTCGAGGCCCTTCGCCAGGACGGTGCGCGACGACGGGCGGCCCTCGGTGTCGGAGGTGGCGAGCACCATCGCGTTGGGCTCGGGCAGTCCCGCGCCTGCGGCCTGGTCCAGCCACAGTTGCAACTGCTCGTGCCAGGTGGCGGCGAGATCGCCTTCCGTGAGCGAGCCCTGTTCGTAAGACACGCGCATCGACGGCAAAGCGATGTTCGTCGTCTCCGACATCCCGACCTCCCGAGCAGGTTCTACCTGGCAAGGCACTTGTGGCACCCAACGATCCAGCGACCGTACGGGTTTCCGCGCCCGCGCGAAACCGCCTGCGCGGTGATGAGGACCACCCGTCCCGTGACGGACGGTGTGATCTTCCGATCGGAATCGAGCACGAGATCGAGTCAGATCATCACTCGACCAGGGAACGCCGCATCGTCGCCGGTCAGGACCACGGCTCCCGGTCAGCCGGGACGGTCGGCGGAGCACCACAACGTGCCGACTGAACGAGTGACCCTCGAAGGTGTGAAACACCGGTTCGGTGGGTACCCGTGATTCCCCGGTTGCCGGGCATTCGGCCGCACGGCGATCGCGGTCCGGTATTCCAGGCCGTTCTTGTCGCCCCGACGAGCAACCCCAGGCGTTCTGCGTCACGTCCTCCGAGTGGACGGGTTTTTCCGTCCACGAATACGGGGGAGATCGTGATGAGGAGATTCGTCGGTGTCGCCGTGGCCGCCATGGCGTCGTTGTCGGCACTGGGCGGCACGGCCGCCGCCCGACCCGCCCCGGCCGAGGTCGACACGTGCAAGTCCGTCGACCTGGGCATCGCGTTCGGGCGCACCGGAGGTGCGGCGGGCACCGTCTACCGGGAAGTGCTGTTCACCAACCGGGGTCCGGCCACGTGCGTGTTGCGCGGCTTCCCCGGCGTGTCCTACGTGGACGCGGGGAGGAACCAGGTCGGCGCGGCGGCCGTGCGGGTCGGCGAGCGGGGCCCGCTGCTCACGCTGCCGCACGGGGCGACCGTCACCTCGGACGTGGGGTTCGCCCAGGTCGACAACTTCGACCCGGACGTCTGCCGGAAGACGCCGGTGTGGGGCATCAAGGTGTTCCCGCCGGACGAGACCGCGCCGCTCTACCTGCCGATGACCGACCAGTACGGCTGCGCGGGCGACGTCAGCCCGTTCGGCAACCAGTTGACCGTGACCAGCGTGCGCGCGTGAGCGCAGCGAGCCGAGTAAGCACAGAGTAAGCACGGTGCCCGGTGAATCACGGTGCCCGGCCCGGTGGGCGTCGGCCGTCGTGGTGACGGGGTCGACGCCCACCGGACCGCGCTGGACCGCTCAGGTGGGCAACACCACGCCCGCCGGGCGCTCGCCGGACGGCCGAGCGCGCCGGAGCGGCACCGCCGCCACTCGGACCAGCGCACCACCCGAACGCCGCAGCCGACTCTGCCCAGCGAAACGCCGATACCGCAGAACGGAAATCCCGGACCACCGAGGCCGGTTCTTTCTGAATCGGTTCCTGAATCGTGACCGACGCCACGGAAATGCGTCGTTGCCGGCGGGTCCGCGGGGGAGCAAGGTTTTCCCCACTTCTGACTCTCGCGGACGAGGAGCGCACAGCGTGGTGCAGCAGACCGAGCAGGACGGGTTCCGACCGGGATTGGAAGGGGTCGTCGCCTTCCGCACCGAGATCGCCGAACCTGATCGCGACGGTGGCGCGCTGCGCTACCGCGGGGTGGACATCGAGGACCTGGCGGGCAAGGTCACCTTCGGCAACGTGTGGGCGCTGCTGGTGGACGGCCGGTTCGGGGCGGGATTGCCGCCCGCCGAGCCGTTCCCGATCCCCGTGCACACCGGCGACGTGCGGGTGGACGTGCAGGCCGCGCTGGCGATGGTCGCGCCGATCTGGGATTACCAGCCGCTGCTGGACATCACCGATGACGAGGCCCGCGCCCAGCTGGCCCGCGCGTCGGTGATGGCCCTGTCGTACGCGGCGCAGTCCGCGCGCGGCATCGGGCGGCCGGCCGTGCCGCAGCGGCGGATCGACGAGTGCCGCACCATCACCGAGCGCTTCCTGACCCGGTGGCGCGGCGAGCCCGACCCGGCGCACGTGAAGGCGCTGGACGCCTACTGGGTGTCGGCCGCCGAGCACGGGCTCAACGCGTCGACCTTCACCGCGCGCGTCATCGCGTCCACCGGCGCGGACGTGGCGGCGGCGATGTCCGGCGCCATCGGGGCCATGTCCGGCCCGCTGCACGGCGGCGCGCCGGCGCGGGTGCTGCCGATGATCGAGGAGGTCGAGCGGACCGGTGACGCGCGGGCCGTGGTGACCGGCATCCTCGACCGGGGCGAGCGGCTGATGGGCTTCGGCCACCGGGTCTACCGGGCGGAGGACCCGCGGGCCAGGGTGCTGCGGCGGACCTGCCGCGAGCTGGGCGCGAGCCGGTACGAGGTGGCCGCCGCGCTGGAGCAGGCGGCGCTGGCGGAGCTGCGCGAGCGGCGGCCGGACCGCGCGATCGAGACCAACGTCGAGTTCTGGGCGGCGGTGGTCCTCGACTTCGCGCAGGTGCCGCCGCACATGATGCCCGCGATGTTCACGTGCGCCCGCACGGCCGGCTGGTCGGCGCACATCCTGGAGCAGAAGCGCACCGGCCGGCTCGTGCGGCCGTCCGCCTCCTACGTGGGCCCCGGCCCGCGCGTGCCGTCCGAGGTGGAGGGCTGGGCGGAGATCGCCTGACCCGCTGCCCATCGGTGACACCCGCGCCCCACCGGTGACACCTCGCCCCACCGGTGACACCTCGCCCCACCGGTGACACCGCGCCCCACCGGTGACACCGCGCTCGCCCGCCACGCCGGCGACACCCGCCCACCCGGTGCTGCCCGCGCCAGGTGGGGCGGTGCTGCCCGCGCCGGGTAGGCGGTGCCGCCCACCGGGTGGCCGGTGCGCCCCCGATCGCCCGCCCGTCACCGACCGGTCCCGTCCGCCCTGGTCAGGACCGGGCGCATCGCGACCAACGTGAGCAGCGACACCCGGACGTCACCATTCGTCCACGCGGCTGCAACACTGGTGCCCCTCCGGCAACGGCGCCGGTCAGGCTGTCCCCCTCCCCCGTGACCGGAGGCTTCGCGATGACCCAGACCGCCGACCCGACCACCCTGGTCCTGCCCTCCGACCTGCTGCCGTCCGACGGCCGGTTCGGCTGCGGCCCGTCCAAGGTCCGCCCGGAGGCCCTCGCCGCCCTGGCGTCCGAGGGCGCCGCGCTGATGGGCACCTCCCACCGGCAGAAGCCGGTGAAGTCCCTGGTCGGTTCGGTCCGCGCCGGCCTGCGGGAGCTGTTCTCGCTGCCCGACGGCTACGAGGTCGTCCTCGGCAACGGCGGCACCACGGCGTTCTGGGACGCGGCGGCGTTCGGCCTCGTCCGCGAGCGCGCGCAGCACTTCACCTACGGCGAGTTCTCCTCGAAGTTCGCCAAGGTCACCTCGGACGCGCCGTTCCTCGGCGACTCGATCGTGGTCAAGGCCGAGCCCGGCTCCGCGCCGGAGATCGCCTACGCCGAGGGCGCCGACCTGGTGGGGTGGGCGCACAACGAGACGTCGACCGGTGTCGCGGTGCCCGTGTCGCGGCCGGACGGCTCCGACGGCGCGCTGATCGCGATCGACGCCACGTCCGGCGCGGGCGGCCTGCCGGTGAAGGCGGAGGACTTCGACGTCTACTACTTCGCGCCGCAGAAGTGCTTCGCCTCCGACGGCGGCCTGTGGATCGCCCTCATGTCCCCGGCCGCGCTGGAGCGCGTCGCCGAGATCGGGGCGTCCGGCCGGTGGGTGCCGGAGTTCCTGTCGCTGACCACGGCGCTGGACAACTCGACGAAGGACCAGACGTACAACACGCCGTCGCTGGCCACGTTGTTCCTGCTCAACGACCAGATCGAGTGGCTGAACGCCAACGGCGGCCTGTCGTGGGCCGTCGACCGCACCGCCGACTCGTCGTCGCGGCTGTACACGTGGGCGG
This sequence comes from Saccharothrix australiensis, assembly GCF_003634935.1. Lineage (NCBI taxonomy): Bacteria > Bacillati > Actinomycetota > Actinomycetes > Pseudonocardiales > Pseudonocardiaceae > Saccharothrix > Saccharothrix australiensis. The sequence goes on along the minus strand of NZ_RBXO01000001.1, from coordinate 869,564 downwards.
AGGCGACCTCCTACACCACGCCGTACGTGGCGGACCCGGCGTACCGGTCGCAGGTCGTCGGCACCGTCGACTTCGACGACTCGGTGGACGCCTCCGTGGTGGCCAAGGTGCTGCGGGCGAACGGCATCGTGGACGTCGAGCCGTACCGCAAGCTCGGCCGCAACCAGCTCCGGGTCGCCATGTTCCCGGCCGTCGAGCCGACCGACGTGAGCGCGCTGACCAAGGCCGTCGACTGGGTCGTGGCCAAGCTCTGACCACCGGGGCGGACGGCGGGGCCCTTCCCGAGCACGGGGAGGGCCCCGCCGTCGTCGAGGTGAACCTTGACGTAACAGGCGTGCGGACACCGACGACATACGGCAAGATCACATGAAGATATCGGTGGACCCGGCGAGCCTCCCGCGTCAAGGCGGCACGCCGGATTAACGTCGGCACCTGGCGAGGTGAAGTCATACGGGAGGCCATGATGCGAGCGCTGCGGGTCATCGGGCTCGAAGACGACGGCAAGTCCGTCATCCTCGAAGACCCGGATCGCGGCGAGCGCTTCGTGCTGCCCGCTGACGAACGGCTGCGCGCGGCTGCGCGCGGCGACCTCACCCGACTCGGGCAGATCGAGATCGAGGTGGAGAGCCAGATGCGTCCACGGGAGATCCAGGCGCGAATCCGCGCGGGCGAGTCCGTCGAGCAGGTCGCCGCGGCGGCGGGCATCCCGACCCACCGGGTCGAGCGGTACGCCTACCCCGTGCTGCTGGAGCGGTCGCGCACGGCCGAGCTGGCCCAGCGCGCCCACCCGGTGCGCGAGGACGGGCCGGACGTGCAGACCCTCGGCGAGGTCGTCGCGCACTCCTTCGGCCTGCGCGGTCAGGACTACACCGACGTGAGCTGGGACTCGTGGCGCGGCGAGGACGGCCGCTGGGTCGTGCAGCTCCAGTGGACGGCGGGTCGCTCGGACAACCGGGCGCACTGGGCGTTCCACCCCGGGGCGCACGGCGGCACGGTGACCGCGCTGGACGACGGCGCGGTCGAGCTGATGGACCCGAACCCGAACCGGACGCTGCGCACCGTCCGCCCGGTCACCCAGTTGGCCAGGCAGGCGCTCGCGCTGGAGAAGGCGGCGGAACCGGAGATCCTGGCGCGCGAGGAGCCGACCCCGCCGCCACCGCCACCGGTGGTGCAGGAGCCCGTGCCGGAACCGGAGCCGCTGCCGGTGACGGCCAGGGCGCCGCTCCCGACGCCCACGCCCGCGCCGCTGGTGGAGGAACCGCCGGCGGCGCCGACGCCGTCGTCCGGGCAGGGCAAGAAGGAACCGCCCAAGCGCGGCAAGAAGAACCACCCGATCGTGCCGTCGTGGGAGGACGTCCTGCTGGGCGTCCGCTCGAACCGCGGCTGACGTCGAAGGGGCCTCCCGGCGGGGCCCCTTCGGCGTGCGCGGGTCCGGCCGGTACGGACTTCGACCTGCGCGGGACGCGGCCGGTTGGGACCGCGCGGGACGCGGTCGGCTTCGGGCTGGGCGGGACGCGGCCGGGTTCGGACCGCGCGGCACGCGGTCGGCTTCGGGCTGGGCGGGATCGGTCGGCGGGGTTCGGTGTGCACGGGTTCGTTTGCGCTGGGCGGGCGTCGGGTAGTCCCCGGCCATGCTGGGGCGGATCGCGGTGGGCGCGGTGGTCGGCGCCGGCCTCGGCGCGGCCTGGTGGGGCGTGCGGGAACTGATCGCGTCCGGTGCCGTCTGCACCACGGAGGGCTTCGGCTGCCTGGCGGCCGGGCTCTTCGCCATCCCGGTCGGCCTCGTCGTCGGCGTCCTGCTCGGGTGGGCCGTGCTGTCCGCCGCGCGGGTCGACCGACCGCTGGGGATGGCGTTGGTCGGGGTGTCCTTCGCCGCGGTGCTGACGCTGGCGACCGCGTGGATCTCGGTGCCCGCCGGCGCGGTGCCGGCCGGTGCGCTCGGGTTCGCGCTGGCCGCACCCGTGACAGCGCGGCACGTCGCGGGCCGCGCGGCCCGCCGTGACTGACATCCGCCGCACCCGCCCGCAGAGGCTCCGAGCACCGCTTTTGAAGCAACGGGACCACAGCAGGGTGACCACGACGGCCGGGTGAGCCCCAGCTACGCAAGTCTTGGATGGTCGTCGGGAACGCCACGCAGAACGACCACCCCTTCGCTGAGACCCGATCTCAGCCGAAATCCCCCTTCTTTCCGACCCGGGGCCTCGGGATGCTCGATCTTCGCCGCACGACGATCGGCCCGGCTTGCCGCGCGCCCCCACACCCCGCCGATCCGCGCGACAGACGAGGCTTCCGGCCAGGCAGACGCAGCCCCGGCCAGGCGCGGACGTGGCCCCGGTCAGGCACGGGCATTGCCCCGATCAGGAACGGGCTTGGCCTCCGGTCAGGAACGGGCTTGGCCTCCGGTCAGGCGCGAACGTGGCCCTGACCAGGTACGAACCTGGCCCTGACCAGGCGCGAACGTGCCCCCTGGTCAGGCGCGGGCCTGGCCCCGATCAGAACGGGCTTGGCCTCCGGCCCCCGCTTCGATCGTCCCACGGGGGCACGACAATCCGGCGTGCCGGCGCTGAGGGGGTTCTCAGGTCGGTCGAGGGCGCCGGTCCGCCAGGGGCGCGGCGAGAACCGGGTCACAGCTCCAGGTCGGGTCGGGGCACCTCGTCCAGCAGCCGCTGGTCCCACCCCTCGCGCTCGCACCACTCCTCGGCCTCCTCCCGCGTGATCGGCCGAGCGCCCTCGGCACGGGTGCCGCCCAGCGCGTCCCACCCGTCGGGTGCCAGCACGTGGAGCCGGCCGCCGCGCACCGCCAGCAGCCTGCCGCGCGGGAACGCCATGACCGGTTCCGCGCGGAGGTAGCGCACATCCATCTTGACCTCCACCTAAGTCGAGCCTGCAAGTTCACGGGCGGGAAAACCGGATGCCCCCGCGGGGTGGGGTTCGTAACGTGGAAGCGGACTTGAGGGGGACTGCACCAGTGACCGACCAAGCGGAGCCACCATCCAACACCGCTGAACGACGCACTTCCACCGCGGCCACCGTGGCCAGGCTGTGGCCGTACTTCCGGCCCGCCCGCGCGCCCATGCTGCTCAGCATGGCGTCGGCGCTGCTGGCGATGCTGTGCGGCCTCGGCATCCCGCTCATCACGCAACGCATCGTCGACGGCCCGATCGCCGCGCGCGACCTGGGCGCGCTGCCGCCGCTCGTCGGCCTCGTCCTGCTGCTGGGCATCGCCGAGGCGGCCTTCTTCTACACCCGCCGCCGGCTCATCGCGCGGCCGGCGTCCGAGGTCGAGGCGCGGATGCGCGCCGACATGTACCACCACCTCCAGCGGCTGCCCGTGTCGTTCCACGACCGGTGGCAGTCGGGGCAGCTGCTGTCGCGCGCCACCACCGACCTGAACACCGTGCGGCGGTTCGGCGCGTTCGTCGTCACGTTCCTCGTGGTGAACACGGTCGTGGTGCTGGTCGGCCTGGTCGTGCTGTTCTGGCTGTCGCCCGCGCTGGGCGCGATCGTGCTGGGCTGCACGCTGCCGCTGATCGCCCTGTCCTACCTCTTCGAGTCGAAGTTCAAGGTGGTGGCGCGCAAGGCCCAGGACCAGGCGGGCGACCTGACGACCGTGGTCGAGGAGTCGGTGCTGGGGATCCGCGTGCTCAAGGCGTTCGGCCGGGGACCGCACCTGACCAAGCGGTTCCGGCAGCAGGCCCGCGAGCTGCGGGACACCGAGCTGGCCAAGGTCCGGGTGTTCGCGCTGCTGTGGGCGGTGCTGATCGTGCTGCCCGAGCTGGCCATCGCCGGGCAGCTCGCGTTCGGCGCGGTGGGCATCGCGGACGGCACCGTCACGGTGGGCACGCTCGTCGCCGCCGTCACGGTCAGCGCGTTCCTGCGGTGGCCGATCGACTCGATCGGGTGGCTGCTGGCCGAGACGAACCAGACCGCGTCCGCGACCGAGCGGTTCTTCGAGGTGCTCGACGCGCCGGTGACGATCACCGACCCGGAGCGGCCTGCCGCGCTGCCCGAGCGGGTGCGCGGGCACGTGCGGTTCGAGGGCGTGCACTTCGCGCACCCCGGCAGCGACCGCGAGGTGCTGCGCGGCGTGGACCTGGACATCCGGCCGGGCGAGACGATCGCGCTGGTCGGCGCGACCGGGTCCGGCAAGACCACCGTGACGGCGCTGGTGCCGCGGCTCGCGGACGTGACGGCCGGGCGCGTCACGATCGACGGCGTCGACGTGCGCGACCTGGGCCTGGCGGAGCTGCGCGCGGTGGTCGGCACGGCGTTCGAGGAGCCGATCCTGTTCTCCGCGAGCGTCACCGAGAACATCGCCCTGGGCAACCACGACGTGGGCGAGGCTCGGGTGCGCGAGGCGCTCCGGGTGGCGCGGGCCGAGGAGTTCGTGGACGCCCTCCCGTGGGGCCTGGCGACGCGCATCGGCGAGCAGGGCCTGTCGCTGTCCGGCGGGCAGCGGCAGCGCCTCGCGCTGGCCCGCGCAGTCGTCGGGCACCCGGCGGTGCTCGTGCTGGACGACCCGCTGTCCGCGCTGGACGTGCACACGGAGGCCGAGGTGGAGGCCGCGCTGCACCGCGTGCTCAAGGGCGTGACGGCGCTGGTGGTCGCGCACCGGCCGAGCACCGTGCAGCTCGCCGACCGGGTGGCGATGCTCGTGGACGGTCGGATCGCGGCCGTCGGGTCGCACCGGGAACTGTTGGCGGACAACGAGGAGTACCGACACCTCTTGTCCACTATGGAGGATGAGGAGGTGCCGGCGTGACCGCGGGCACGACGAGCGCCGACACCGGGGCGGCGGAGGACGAGGAGAGCTGGCGCGGTGTCGCCGCCGAGGACACCGAGGACCTCGACCGCGCCACCGGGCTGAAGCTCCAGGCCCGGTCGCGGCGGCTGCTCGGCTCGCTGCTGCGCCCGCACGCGCGCGCCGCGGTGCTGGCGCTGGTCATCGTGGTGACGGAGAACCTGGCCAACCTCGCCGGCCCGCTGCTGATCGCGGCGGCCATCGACCGGGGTGTGCCCGCGGCGCTGGACGGCCGGCCCGACGTGCTCGCCTGGTGCGTCGGCGGGTACGTCGTGACGGCGCTGGCGGCGACGGTGCTGCGCTGGTCGTTCGTCCGGCTCACCGGGCGGATCGGCCAGGACCTGCTGTTCGACCTGCGCGAGCGGGTCTTCCGGCACGTGCAGCGGCTGTCCGTCTCGTTCCACGAGAAGTACACCTCCGGCAAGGTCATCTCGCGGCTGACCAGCGACGTCGACTCGTTGCAGGACCTGCTGGAGCAGGGCTTGGACGGGTTCTTCACGTCGTTGCTGTCGGTGGTCGGCATCTCGGTCGTGATGCTGGCGCTGGACCCGCCGCTGGCGCTCGCCGTGCTGTTCGGGTTCCTGCCGCTGATGCTGCTGATCCGCTGGTTCCAGCGGCGCTCGGGCCGGATCTACCGCGGCACGCGCGGCGCGATCGCGAAGATCATCGTGCAGTTCGTGGAGACCATGAACGGCATCCGCGCCGTGCAGGCGTTCCGCCGCGAGCACCGCAACGAGAAGATCATGGACGAGCTGAACGTCCGGTTCCGCGACGCGAACGCCGACGCGTTCCGGGTGGTCGCGACGTTCACCTCGCTGGTGCGGGTGATCGGCAACGTGTCGCTCGCGGTGATCCTGGCGTGGGGCGCGTGGCGCGTCGCCGACGGCGACCTGGAGCTGGGCGTGCTGGCCGCGTTCACGCTGTACGTGCGGCGGTTCTACGACCCGTTCGACGAGATCGCCATGTTCGCCAACTCGTACGCCTCGGCCACGGCGGCGCTGGAGAAGATCTCCGGCCTGCTGGAGGAGCGGCCGTCCGTGCCGGAGCCGGAGGACCCGGCCCCGCTGCGGGACGTGCGCGGGCAGGTGGCGTTCGACCGGGTGGAGTTCCGGTACTCGCCGACGACCCCGGTGGTGCTGCCGTCGTTCGACCTGCACGTGCCCGCCGGGCAGACGGTCGCGCTGGTGGGCACGACCGGCGCGGGCAAGTCGACGCTGGCGAAGCTGGTGGCGCGGTTCTACGACCCGTCCGACGGGGCGGTGCGGCTCGACGGCGTGGACCTGCGGTCGGTCACCGACCTCGACCTGCGGCGGGCCGTCGTCATGGTGACCCAGGAGAACTTCCTGTTCGACGGGTCGGTGGCGGACAACATCGCGCTCGGGCGGCCCTCGGCGAGCCGTGAGGAGGTGGTGGCCGCCGCGCGGGCCGTGGGCGCGCACGAGTTCATCAGCGCGCTGCCCGACGGGTACGACACGGACGTGCGCAAGCGCGGCGGTCGGCTGTCAGCCGGTCAGCGGCAGATGGTGGCGTTCGCGCGGGCGTTCCTGGCCGACCCGGCGGTGCTCGTGCTGGACGAGGCCACCTCCAGCCTGGACGTGCCCTCGGAACGGCTCGTGCAGGGCGCGCTGGAGACGGTGCTGGCGGACCGGACGGCGTTCATCATCGCACACCGGCTGTCCACGGTGATGATCGCGGACCGGGTGCTGGTGATGGACGCGGGGCGGATCGTGGAGGACGGCACGCCGGAGGAGCTGATCGGCGGGCGGACGCGGTTCGCCGCGCTGCACACCGCTTGGCGGGACTCGCTGGCCTAGGTCTGCGAAGTTCGGGGAGCCCGATCGGGTCCGGGCGCCGGCCCGGTCCGATCGGGCTCACTCGATCCGGGGCTCGCTCGGTCCGGGGCTCGCTCGGACGATCGGCCTCACTCGATCCGGCCTCACTCGATCCGATCCACGCTCACCCGACCCGCGGGTCGGCTCCCGTCAGAGCAGCGTCAGCAGCAGCGCGAACCACGCCAGGAGCACGCCGGCCACCACCCCGTAGGCCACCCACCGCCAGACCGGCACGGTGCGCGCCAGCCACACCGACGGCGAGATCCCGCCCACGACCAGCACGTTCGCCAGCAGGGCGAGCCACCAGCCGGTCTCACCCAGGCCCAGGGACAGCGTGACGACCATGACCGCCACCACGGCGGCGCAGAACACGCTGACCGTCAGGCCGGTGCCCCACGGGGTCGGCTCCGCCGGCTCGGACGACTCCGCGGGCGCGGCGTCCGGCGCGGGCTCGGGCGCGGCCGCGCCGTTCACGGGCGCCTCCACCACGTACTGCTCACCCGTCACCGGGTCGGTGTACGCGACGGGGGCGCCCATGTCGGCGGCCACGCGCCCGGCCAGTTGGCGACCGCGCCTGGTCACCAGCGCGCCGGCGGCGCCGTCGGGTGGCGGGTCCGTGCGCAGCACGGCTTCCGCGACCTTCGCCCACTCGTGCAGCGCCTCCGCGAGGCCCGCGCCGAGCGGCAACGTGTGCGGGTCGACCTCCCGCACACCCGCGTCGTCGTCGCCCGCCAGCACGGCACGGCCGCCCTGGACCCGCAGTTCCACGAATGTCCTCCTCACGGATGCTGCCTCGACCGTAGTCGGTCAGGCGATCGCGTAGAAGGCGATGGCCGCAGCGGTGGCCACGTTCAGCGAATCGACGCCCGACGCCATCGGGATGCGCACGGCCACGTCGGCGGCGGCGATCGCCTCCTCGGTGAGGCCCGGCCCCTCCGACCCGAGCAGCACGGCGACCCGCCGGTGCCGCAGCCCCGCGTCGGCGAGGCTCGTGGCGGACGGCCTCGGCGTCAGGGCGGCGACGGTGAACCCGTTGTGCCGCAACATGTCCATCCCACCCGCGAGATCCGGCAGGTGGGCGAACGGCACCCGCAGGACGTGCCCCATCGAGACCCGCACGCTGCGCCGGTACAGCGGGTCGCTGCACCCCGGTCCGAGCAGGACGCCGTCGATGCCGAGCGCCGCCGCGTTGCGGAACAGCGAACCCAGGTTCTCGTGGTCGCCAACGCCTTCCAGGACGGCCAGCCGGCGCGCGGTGCGGGCGAGTTCGCCGGCGGCGGGCTGCGGCGCCCGGTCGGCCGCCGCCAGCACGCCCCGGTTGAGGTGGAAGCCCACCACCTCGGCCATGACGTCGGCCGACGCCACGTACGCGGGCGCGGGCAGGTCGCCCAACGCCTCGATCCGGCGGCGGACGCCCAGGAACGCCCGGACGGGGTACGGCGAGGCGAGCAACCGCTCGACGACGACCACGCCCTCGGCGATCACCAGTCCCCGGCCACCGGGCCGGTCGGGCCTCCGGTCGGCCGTCGACAGGTCCCGGAAGTCGTCCAGTCGCGGGTCCGCCGGGTCGTCGATCTCGATCACCCCGAAAGTGTCCCACTTCTCGACATGTGAACACTGCTCGTAGTCCAGAGGGCCGAACCACAAGCCTCCAACCTGCGTCTTCTCGCTCATTGTTACTGCGATGTGACAGAGAGCACCGATTTGGACGCTGGCGGGTCGGGGGGCGCTGTGTCACGGTTGGGCTCCGCTGAGCCCGCCGGAGCAGCCCGACCGATTGGGAGGCGGCATGGGTAGCAATGTGTCCAGTCGGACGTTCACCAGGGAGGACCGGCAGCGCTACCGCGAGCGGGTCCAGCGGTGCCTGGACGCGCTGGGAACCATGTTGGCCGAGGACAGCTTCTCCTTCCCCCGCCAGCAGATGGGCCTGGAGATCGAGCTGAACCTGGTCTACGACGACTGCCGGCCCGCGATGGCCAACGCCGAGGTGCTGGAGAAGATCGGCGACCCGTCCTTCACCCTGGAGCTGGGGCAGCACAACCTGGAGGTCAACGTCCCGCCGCGCGAACTCGCCGGGAACGAGACGCTGGACCTGGAGAAGGAGCTGTGCGACACGCTGGCGTCGGCGGACGTCAAGGCGCACGACGCGGGCACCTCGATCGTCATGATCGGCGTGCTGCCCACGTTGCGGCACGAGCACTTCGACCGGCGGTGGCTGTCGAACAGCCCGCGCTACGGCCTGCTCAACGACCAGATCCTCGCCGCGCGCGGCGAGGAGACGGTGCTGTCGATGGAGGGTTCGCCCATGCCGGGCGGGTCACCGGCGGAGCGGTTGCTCAGCTACGCGGAGTCCATCGTGCCGGAGGCCGCCTGCACGTCGGTGCAGCTGCACCTCCAGGTCGCGCCGGACGACTTCGCCGCGCACTGGAACGCGGCGCAGGCGCTGGCAGGCGTGCAGGTCGCGATCGCGGCCAACTCCCCCTTCCTGCTGGGCAAGGCGCTGTGGCACGAGACGCGCATACCGCTGTTCCTGCAAGCCACCGACACCCGGACGCCGGAGCTGAAGAACCAGGGCGTGCGACCGCGGGTGTGGTTCGGCGAGCGGTGGATCACCTCGATCTTCGACCTGTTCGAGGAGAACGTCCGGTACTTCCCGGCCCTGCTGCCGGAAACCGGCGACGAGGACCCGTTGGAGGTGCTCGACGGAGGCGGCACGCCGTCGCTGACGGAACTGAGGCTGCACAACGGGACCGTGTGGCGCTGGAACCGGCCCGTGTACGACGTGGTGGACGGGGTGCCGCACCTGCGCGTGGAGAACCGGGTGCTGCCCGCCGGTCCGACGGTGCTCGACACGATGGCCAACGCCGCCTTCTTCTACGGCGCGCAACGGGCATTGACTACTTTGGAGCGTCCACTGTGGACGCAGATGTCGTTCCACGCGGCGGAGGAGAACCTGTACGCCGGGTCTCGGCACGGCATGGGCGCGCAGCTGTACTGGCCCGGCATCGGGTGGGTGCCGCCGGACGAGCTGGTGCTGCGCCGGCTGCTGCCGCTGGCGCACGAGGGGTTGCAGGCGTGCGGTGTGTCGGACTCGGCGCGGGAGCGGTACCTGGGGGTGATCGAGGCCCGGTGCCTGTCCCGGCGGACGGGGTCGCAGTGGCAGCGCGAGACGGTGGCGTTGTTGGAGTCGCGCGGGGTGGACCGGCAAGGCGCGTTGAGCGCGATGTTGGGGCAGTACGTCGAGTTGATGCACGGCGGGGAGCCCGTGCACACGTGGCCGGTCGGGTTGTAGGGGCGGCGCGGATTGGTCGAAGAACGAGCTGGAGCGGCTCGGGTCCTGGTCAAAGCTGGAAAAGCGTCCTCGCCGGACGGGCCGGCCACCGAGGATGGGGGCAAAGCTTCAAGCTTCGCTTGAAGCTTTGCGCGTGTCATCCCCGTATGGCCTGGTCTGAAGACAACCGCGCTTGTCCGGCCAGGTCAAGCGGAAAGCGTGCTTGACCTGGCCGGACAAGCGCGGTTCCCTGCGGGCAGGCCATACGGGGATGACACGCTCGACCGTGGTCCGTGCCGGCGGTGGCACGAGCGAGGGAGCCGGGGTCAGCGGCGGCGGCCGGCTTTCAGGGGGGCCACGTCCGCGCCGTCGTGGGAGCTGCGGCACTCGTCCGGGGTCACGGCCTCCACCGCCAGGGTCAGCATGCCCTTGACGCCGGTGTAGATCGACTCGCCCGCCGACGCCAGGGAGGTGTGCACGCGGTTCGAGTCGGAGAAGTCGCGGTCGTCCTTCGTGCGCTTCTTGCCCGCCTCTTCCGGCTTGGTGGCGCTGCGGAGGTTGACCTCCAGCCAGGCCGCCACCTCCGTCGGCGTGGTCAGGACCTCCTCCGGCGTGCGCTCCAGGCGTTCCTGCCGCGGGGAGGCGTGGTCGAGGGACGTGTGTTCCACATAGGCGTGCCAGTGCGTGTTGCGCAGTGACCACGTCTGCTCGATCGGCCAGTCCTCCTCGGTGCCCATGCGGTCATCTTGCCAGGGTCCGCACGTCGAGCGTGTGGTCAACCCCCACCGCGTCGGCCAGTCGCCGGTCGTGGGTCACCAGGAGCAGGGTTCCGCCGTAGGTCTCCAGGGCCTGTTCCAACTGCTCGATGGCGGGCAGGTCGAGGTGGTTCGTCGGCTCGTCCAGGACCAGGCAGGTGGTGCCCCTCGCCTGGAGCACGGCCAGGCACGCCCTGGTGCGCTCGCCGGGCGACAGGGTGCGCGCGGGGCGGAGGACGGCGTCCGCGCCCACCCGGAACTTGGCCAGCAGGGTCCGCACCTCGACCTCCGGCAGGCCGGTCGCCTCCGCGACGACGGCGAGCGCGGGCGCGTCCGTCGCGAACGACGCCCGCACCTGGTCGACCTCGCCGACCACCACCGACGCGCCCTGGCCGCGCTCGCCCGAGCGCAGGGGCAGGCGGCCCAGGAGGGCGGCCAGCAGGGTCGACTTGCCCGACCCGTTGGGACCGGTGATGCGCCAGCGCTCGCCCGCGCCGACGGTCAGGTCGATCGGGCCGAGGGTGACGTCGCCCCGGCTGACGACCGCGTCCCGCAGCGTGAACGCGACCTGGCTGCCGCGGCCGGCCGTGGGCAGGGCCAGGCGCAGCTCCCACGGCTCGCGGGGCTCCTCGACCTCCTCCAGCCGCTCCAGCGCCCGGTCCACCGCGGACGCCTTGCCCGCCGTGTTCTCCGCGCCCTGCTTGCGGGCGAACTTGATGTTCTTGTCGCGCTCGTCGGACTTCGCGTTGCGGCGCACGCCCGCCCTGGACCACTCGCGGGCCTGGCGGGCGCGCTGCACGAGGTGGTCGCGCTTGGCCGCGTAGGTCTCGTACTCCTCGCGCGCCTTGCGCCGCGCCGACGCCTGCTCGGCCACGTAGGCGTCCCAGCCGCCGCCGAAGACGGTCAGGCCGTGGGTGAACTCGTCCAGCTCGGCGATCGCCGTCGCGGTCCTGGCCAGGAACTCGCGGTCGTGGCTGACCAGGACCATCGCCGCCGGGCTGCCCAGCACGTGGTCCTCCAGCAGCGCGAGGCCCGCCGCGTCCAGGTCGTTGGTCGGCTCGTCCAGCAGCAGCACGTCCGCGCGCACGAGCAGCACCGACGCCAGGCGCAGCCGCGCCGACTGCCCGCCGGAGAGGGTGCGCTCGCCGTCCAGCAGGCCGGCGGGCAGGCCGAGGCGCTCGCAGACCTCGTCGGCGCGCTCGTCGAAGTCCGCCGCGCCGGCGGCGGTCCAGGCGTCGAACGCGCGGGCGTAGGCGTCGTCGGCGCCCGGTTCGCCGGCGGCCAGGGCGCGGGTCGCCTCGTCGAACCGCCGGACCACCCGCGCGACGCCGGTCCGCCGAGCCAGGTGGGCGCGCAGCGCCTCGCCCGGCTCGACGGTCGTCTCCTGGGTCAGGTGGGCCACCGCGCCGCGCGCGGTGACGACGCCCTCGTCGGGCGTCAGCTCACCGGCCAGCACGCGGAGCAGGGTGGACTTGCCCACCCCGTTCGGCGCGACCAGGCCGACGCGCTGACCCGCGCCGACGTCCAGGTCCACTCCCCGGAGGACGGTCCTCGGTCCGAGCGACAACGTGATGCCGCGAGCGGTCAGCGCCTGCACATTCCCGATCTTCGCAAGAAGTCCTGTGATCAGCACCCGGTTTCGGCGCACCTTAGTTGCAAGTAGATTGCAGGTACAAGGGAGTTGCAACGAGGGGATGGTCATGGCCCAGTACGTGCTGCCGGATCTCGACTACGACTACGGCGCCCTCGAACCGGCGATCATCGGCGAGATCAACGAGCTGCACCACAGCAAGCACCACGCCGCCTACGTCAAGGGCGCGAACGACACGATCGAGCAGATCGCCGAGGCGCGGGAGAAGGACTCCTACGGCTCGATCGTCGGCCTGGAGACGACGCTGGCGTTCCACCTGGCCGGCCACGCGCTGCACCAGGTGTGGTGGAAGAACCTCTCGCCCAACGGCGGCGACAAGCCGGTCGGCGAGCTGGCCGCGGCCGTGGACGAGCACTTCGGCTCGTTCGACAAGCTGCGCGCGCAGCTCAGCGCCGCCGCCTCGACGATCCAGGGCTCCGGGTGGGGCATCCTGGCCTGGGAGCCGGTGGGTCAGCGGCTCATCACCCAGCAGCTCAAGGACCACCACTCCAACCTGTCGATCGCGACGACGCCGCTCCTGGTGTTCGACATCTGGGAGCACGCGTACTACCTCCAGTACCGCAACCTGAAGGCGGACTACATCTCGGCGCTGTGGAACGTCGTCAACTGGGACGACGTGAACGCCCGGTTCGAGGCGGCGCGGGCCGGCCAGAACGGCCTCCAGCTGCCCGCCCAGTGACGCGCTGAGGGCCCAGGCTCGGCGGTGGGTGCTCCGACAAGCCCTCTCCGCCGGCACGACGAGGCCCCGCCACCCGGTGCTCGACCGGGTGGCGGGGCCTCGTCTGTTCCCGAACTGACTGCCGCTCCCACCACGAAGCGACGACACTTAGGTTAGCCTAACTTCGCCTTCAGGGGAAGTCCTGCGCACCAGGCCGCGCGCCACCAGCTCCACCACGGTGGCGATGGCCGCCGCCTGCACCGCCAGCAGGCCCAGGAGCACGACCAGTTGCAGCGCGCCCGCCTGCCAGACCGGCGCGCCGCCGAGCAGCATGCCCACGAACGCGCCGGGCAGCGTCACCAGGCCGACGGTCCGCGTCTGGTCCAGGGCGGGCAGGAGCGCCTCCGCCGCGGGCCGCCGGACGAGCTCCCGCACGGCCACCGGCTCGGTGAAGCCCAGCGCCAAGGCGGCCTCGTACTCGCCGTGGCGGTCCCTCAGGGTGTCCAGGGTCCGCCGGACGGACAGCGTGGTCGCGGTCATCGCGCCGCCGATGAGGATGCCGCCCACCGGGACCAGCGCCAGGCCGGCCGGCGGCAGGAGCCCGGTCAGCACGAGCGCGGCCAGGGCCGGGACCGTGCCCACCAGGATCGCCACGCCCACCCACGCGCCCCGGCGGCCCGTCCTCGTCCGGGCGGCCGACGTGCCGGTGGCCACCGCCGCCATCAGGACCAGGAACGCGGCCGTGAGCGGCAGCGAGGCGAGCACGACCGCGAGGACGGCCGACACGGCCGCCAGCTGGGCCACCGCCCGCAGCGCCGCCTTGACCACCGGTGCCGGCGACGCCAGGCCGGCCCACCACAGCGTCCCGCCGGCCGCCGCCGTGAAGAGCGCGCACACGGCGAGCAGGCGCGCCCAGTCCATCGTGACGACCACGGCGGTATCCGATCAGACGCGGGCGCGGCGGCGGAGGCCGAGGCGGTGGCCGGGCAGCGCCAGGCCGCCCCGCCGGGCCAGCACGACCCCGCCGACCAGCGCCGCCACGATGGACACCGCGCCGCCGAACACGAGCGGCGCGCGTGCCGTGAAGTGCTCGGCCAGCCAGCCCATCACGGGGCCGCCCACCGGGTTGCCGCCGAGGAAGACCAGCATGTAGAGGCCCATCACCCGGCCGCGCATGGCCGGCGACACGGCGAGCTGGACGGTCGCGTTCGCCGTGGTCGTGAAGGTCATCATCGCGATGCCGACCGGGACCAGCGCCGCGCCGGACAGCCAGAGCGACGGCATCAGGCCGGCCGCGATCTCCAGGACGCCGAACGCGAGCGCGCCCAGGATCAGCAGGCGCAGGCGAGGCTTGCCCTTCGCGCTGCGCCTGGCCGCCAGCGTCGCGCCCGCGAGCGTGCCGACCGCGAGCATGGTCGACAGCAGGCCGTAGGCGTCGGCGTCACCGCCGAACTCGTTGCGGGCGAGCACCGCCAGCGTCACGTAGAAGTTCAGGCCGAACGTGCTGATGAAGAACACCAGGCACAGCAGGATCACCAGGTCGGCGCGCCGGCGCACGTACCGCAGGCCCTCGCGGAGCTGGCCCTTCTCGCGCGGCACCGGGTCGCCGCGGTGCAGCTCGCGCGCGTTCATCAGCAGCAGGCCGGTGAGCACGCCGACGAAGCTGATCGCGTTGATCAGGAACACCCAGCCGGTGCCGACGAAGACGATCAGCCCGCCCGCGACCGCCGGACCGACCATGCGGGCCAGGTTGAACGTCATCGAGTTCAGCGCGACGGCGTTGGTGAGCTGGTCGCGCCCGACCATCTCCACCACGAACGACTGCCGCACCGGCGTCTCCACCGCCGAGACCGCGCCCAGCAGCAGGCACAGCAGGTAGACCTGCCACAGCTGCACGACACCGGTCACGTCGAGCAGGCCGAGGGTCAGCGCGCAGAGCCCGAGCCCGGTCTCTAGCACGAGCAGCAGCTTCCGCTTGTCCATCCGGTCGGCCAGGACGCCCGCCCACAGCGACAGGAACAGCGTCGGCGCGAACTGGAGGGCCGCCGCGACGCCCAGGGCCACCGGCGAGCCGTCGGACAGCTCCAGGACGAGCCAGTCCTGCGCGACGCGCTGCATCCACAGGCCGACGAGCGAGACCACCTGACCCGAGGCGTACAGGCGGTAGTTGCGCACCCGCAGCGAGCCGAACATGCGGTTCTTCGGCGGTGACTGCGGTCCACCGGACCGCTCGCCCGGACCGGCGTCACCCGGTGGGCCCGGCGGCGCGGCGGGCGGTGGCGGTGCGGGTAGGGCGTTGCCTCGATCGAGCTGATCGGACTCTCCACCACCCGCGTACGCCGGCACCCGTTACTGCCCCGCCATCCTGTCGATTATCTCGGCGGCGCGCGACAGCACGCCCCGTTCCTCCGGTGTCAGCTCGGCGAGCCGCTTGTCCAGCCACGCCTCGCGCGCCGACACCTCTTCCTGGATGTAGCTGTTGCCCGCCTCGCTCAGCTCCACGATGGCCTGCCTGCCGTCGGTGGGGTGCGGGCGGCGGGTGGCGAACCCGTACTCCTCCAGCGCCGCGATGACCCGCGTCATCGACGGCGGCTGCACGCCTTCCTTGGCCGCCAGCTCGCCCGGCGTCAGCGGTCCGCACTTGTGCAGCGTGGACAGCGCCGAGACCTGGGTCAGCGAGATCGCCGAGTTCACCCGTTGCGCGCGGAGCCTCCGGTTCAAGCGGACCACGGCGAGCCGCAGCCGGCTGGCCAGTCCCCGTTCCGCGTCGATCTCCGCCACGTAGTTAGCATACCTCACGATCTCTGCACCCATCGTGTGAACTTGCCCATCACCGCCGGTCCCGTCCGTCACCCGCCCAGCACCGCGCGCACGGGCTCGATCGCGAAGTACACGACGAACGCCGCCGACACCACCCACAGCAACGGGTGCACGCTGCGCGCCCGCCCGGTCAACGCCCGCAGCAGCACGTAGCTCACGAAGCCCGCCCCGATGCCGTTGGCGATCGAGTACGTGAACGGCATCACCACGATCGTCAGGAACGCGGGCAGCGCCACCGAGAAGTCGCCGAAGTCGATCTCCCGCACCTGCGCGATCATCAGCGCGCCGACGATCACCAGCGCGGGCGCCGCCGCCTCCACCGGCACGATCGAGTACAGCGGGGTGAGGAACATCGCCGCCAGGAAGAGCAGGCCGGTGACCACGTTCGCCAGGCCGGTCCGCGCGCCCTCCGCGATGCCCGCCGCCGACTCGACGAAGACCGTGTTCGACGAGGCCGAGGCCGCGCCGCCGGCCACCGCCCCCAGGCCGTCCACGAACAGCGCCTTGCTCACGCCGGGGAGCTGCCCGTCCTTGTCGATCAGGTCGGCCTCCTTGCCCAGGCCGGTCATGGTGCCGACGGTGTCGAAGAAGTCCGTCAGGACGAGCGTGAACACCAGCAGCGCGGCGGTCAGGGCGGGCACCCGCGTCCACGCGCCGAACGACACGTCGCCCAGCAGCGACAGGTCCGGCAGGCCGAACACCTGCGAGGGCAGCGCCGGGTAGCCGAGGTTCCACCCCTCCGGGTGAACGCCCTTCGACGGCCCGGCCTGGACGACCGCCTCCAGCGCGATCGCCAGCGCGGTCGACCCGAGCACGCCGATCAGGATCGCGCCCTTCACCCTGCGCGCCACCAGGACGCCGGTGAGCAGCAGCCCGACCACGAACACCAGCGTCGGCCACGACGCGATCGAGCCGTTGATGCCCAGTCCTACCGGGACGGTCGTGCCCGCCGCGTCCGGGACGCGCCGCACGAACCCCGCGTCCACCAGGCCGATGAAGCAGATGAACAACCCGATGCCGACCGCGATCGCGGCCTTCAGCTCCGGCGGCACCGCGTTGAACACCGCCGTGCGCACCCCGGTGACCACCAGGAGCAGCACCACGACGCCGTTGACCACCACCAGGCCCATCGCCTCGGGCCACGTCATCTGCGGCGCGATGGTGACCGCCAGGAACGAGTTGATGCCCAACCCCGCCGCCAGCCCGAACGGGTAGTTCGCGACCAGTCCGAAGAGGATCGTCAGCACGCCCGCCACCAGCGCGGTGACCGCGGCCACCTGCGAGACGGGCAGGATCGCGCCGAGCAGGTCCTTCTTGGCCGACGGGTCGTCGGCCGCGAAGCTGCCGAGGATCAGCGGGTTCAGGACGATGATGTAGGCCATCGTGACGAAGGTGACGACTCCGCCGCGCACCTCGCGGCCGAGCGTGGAGCCGCGCTCGGAGATCTTGAAGAAGCCGTCCAGGCCGGCGGCCTTCGTGGCCATGTCGTCTCCCTTGTGGTCCGGGGTGGTCGGTCCTGCCGGGGCGCTTCGGCGCGCGCCGCGCCGACGCCCCGGCGGGTAGCCTGCCTGACGTGGCCGAACAGACCCAATCGCCGCCCGCCCCGCCGCCGCTGCCCGCGCGGCTGGCCGACCCGGTGCCCGCGATCGCCGGCGGCACGGCGTTGTGGTTCCTCGCGTTCCTCGTGGTGCTGCTGTTCTTCCGCGAGCGGACCACGCTGCTGTGGACGTGCCTGTCCGGCGGCGGGCTCGGGCTGCTCGGCTACGGCATCTTCCGGTGGCAGCGCTCGGCCGCCCGCCGGGGTTCCCGCACGGCCCAGCAGGGCCTGGTCGAGTAGCGCCCGGACGCGCGCCGTCAGCCCAGCAGGACGGTGGGCGTCGGGTCGGTGATCAGCGCCGCGAACGTGTGCCGGTCGGCCCAGCGGCCGGCCGACCACGCCAGCGCCCGCGCCAGGCCCTCCGGCGTGTCGGCGGCGTGCGGCACGCCGTCGGCCACCCACCAGGACACCTCGTGCTCCTCGCCGTCGGCGGCGACCACCAGCTCGTCGTGCACGACCACCGGCGTGGCGGGCAGCTCGACGCCCAGCAGCTCGCACGCCAGGCGCACCGCGCCCAGCTCGGACCACACGACCTCGTCGCCCTCGCCGACCACCTCGCCGTCGACCTCCTCCGAGGCCAGGGGCAGCGCCAGCAGCTCGGCCAGCGCCTCCGCCGCCCCCTCGGCGGCCAGCACCCTGGCGCCGGGCAGGACGCCCAGCAGCCACGGCAGGTCCAGCACCACCACGTCGTCGGCGGGCACGGCCCGCCCGGTCAGCACCCGGACCCGATCGGGTGGTTCGACGCTCACCGCGTCCGCCACCTCGGCCAGGGCCGCGTGCACGCGCAGCACCAGGGCGTCGGACAGCGCGCGGTCCGGGTCGCCCAGGCGGTCCAGCAGGTCGGCGACGTCGTCCTCGTCCAGCACCGCCAAGGTCGTCCGCACACCGGCCGCCGCGAGCACGTGCGGCGGCAGGTCCACGTCCGGCACCACGTCGTAGAGGCCGTCCAGCCCGACCGCGTCCGGCAGCCGCCACGCGCGCGGCGGCGCGCCGTCGAACGCCGCGTACCGCGCCAGCCACCAGCCGGTGTACCCGTCGGGCTCGGTCACCGCCCGCCACGTCACCGGGTCGGCGGCCATCATGCGCAGCGCCTCGGGCCACTTGTCGCCGGCCACCAGGTCCAGGTCGCGGATGCCGCGCACGCGGGTCGGCGGCTCGTCCGCGCCGTCCCACCAGTAGCCCTCGTCGGCCAGGTCGTGGTCGGGCTCGGTCGGCGCGTCGTCCACCACGACCGTGAAGCCGTCCAGGACGCCGACGTCGGTCAGCACCGACCGCGGCCACTCGGCGGCGAGCGCCGGGTCCA
The DNA here is from genome assembly GCF_003634935.1 of Saccharothrix australiensis. Taxonomy (NCBI): domain Bacteria; kingdom Bacillati; phylum Actinomycetota; class Actinomycetes; order Pseudonocardiales; family Pseudonocardiaceae; genus Saccharothrix; species Saccharothrix australiensis. The sequence continues at coordinate 850,876 of NZ_RBXO01000001.1, read as the reverse complement.
GCACGCCGATGGGCGCGTCGGGTTCCAGCACCGACCGCAGCGCCGAGTCCGGCAGGGCCAGCTCGTCGGCCCGCCGCCACTCGCCGTCCGCGTCGGGCAGCGCCAACCCGGCCAGCCAGGGCCGGCCCCCTGCCCGCTCGACCAGGGACAGGACGGTGCGGACCAGGTCGGGGCCGTCCATCGCCGGGTCGTCCAGGCTGCGGTCCACGGCCTCGCGCACCGCGTCGGAGTCCAGCAGCTCGGCCGGGCCCGCCTCCGCCGCGCCCAGGCGCAGCAGCAGCGGGTGGGCCGCCGCCGGGTGGGCGATGCGCAGCCCGGACAGCTCCACGGGGAGGTCCGACGACAGCAGCAGCACCCCGCGCGGCGAGCCGACCAGGCGCCCGTCGGCCAGCGGCACGGGCAGGCCGCCCATGTCCTCGCGCGCCGACGGGTCGACGTCCGCCAGCGGGGACAGCGCCTCGTAGACCTGGCGCCACCACTCCGGGTCGCCGCCCACGCCGGCCAGCGCCTCGACCACCTCGGCGACCGACATGCGGGGCACTTCCAGCGCGGCCAGCGCCTTCGCGTGCGCGGGCAGGGTCAGCTCGGCGTCCAGCAGGCCCGGCACGACGTCTTCCAGCAGCTCGACCAGGTCCTCGGACGGCGCGTCCAGCACCCTGGCCGCCGCCGGGGCCGCCCAGTCGCCACTGGCCAGGGGCAGCCAGGCCGCCTCCCGGAGCGCGGCGAGCACGCCGGCGCGCAGCACCCCGTCCACTTCGGACAGCGGGAAGCCGGGCAGCGGCACCAGCGCGGTGCGCTCCACCGCGGGCAGCGCGGCCACCAGGTCCGGGTACGCGCGGGCGGCCTGGTCCAGCACGTAGGAGGCGGCCGGGCCCACCAGGACCCGCCGCCGGGACGGTTCCACCGGCAGCGAGGCGATCAGCCGCGCGGGCAGGGACGTCTTCTCGTCGGTGGGCGTCGGCGCGTGCAGCACGTCGCCGGACAGCGGCTCGTCCATCGGCCACGCCCAGCAGACCGTCCAGTGCGGACGCGCCTCCACGCCCTGCACCAGGGACGAGGGCAGTTCGCCGCCCACCCGGTGCACCCGCCAGCGGGCCGCGCCGGACGGTCCGGTCAGGACCACCACGCCGGCGTCCTCGGTGCGCTCCCAGGCGTCCGCGCCGATCTCCACCCGGCGCAGGCCCGGCAGCGCCAGCAGCAGGTCGGGCGCCTGCTCGGCGAACTCGGCCAGCAGCGCCGCGCCGTCGACCTTCAGCGGCAGCCGCACCTCGGTGTCGAACCCGGCGGGCAGGTCCGCCTCGTCGGTCGGCCACACCAGCCGCAGCACCGGCACGTCGCCGCCGCGCGCGGACGCCAGCTCCGGCACGGCCTGGCGGGTGCGGGAGGCGGAGAACAGCACGCCGCCGGAGGTCGAGACCACGCGTGGCGCGTCGGTCACCGCCAGCACGGCCGCGAAACCGACGCCGAACCGGCCGACGGTGTCGGTGGACTTCGCGGAGGCGCGCAGGGACGCCAGGGCCGCCACCCCGGACGCGGTGAGCGGCGCGCCGGTGTTCGCGGCCCGCAGCTCGCCGTCCATGAGGGACAGCCGCAGGACGCCCGGTGCGCCACCGGCGGCGTCGGACGCGTTCTGCGCCAGCTCCACCAGCAGCCGGTCGCGGTAGCCGCCGAGCCTCAGGTCCTCCTCGGCGTTGGCGTCCTCGCGGAAGCGGGTGGGCGAACCGCGCCACGCCGCCAGCACCGACTCGCGCAGCGCCTCGGTGCCGAACGGGTCGCGGCTCACCGACCGGGCTCGGGGGCCGCGTCCGCCGCGGGCGTCGCGTTCACCTCGACGTCGAGCACCGCGTCGTCGTAGACCACGTCGGCCACCGGCACGGCCGAGCCGTGCTCGACCTCGACCTCGGAGTGCGCGCCGCAGCCGTACTCGACGTGCACCACGTGGCCGTCGGCGGGCGTCAGCTCGTTCGCGCACACGCCGAACGCCGCGCCCAGCGAACCGGCCACCCGCAGGTAGAAGCCGCACGTGCCGCACTTCGCGGGCGCGCCGCGGGCCATGTCGCTGCGCGGGCCGAAGTCGCCGCCCTGCCAGCGCGACGCGGCCTCCAGCACGCCCTCGCGGGACAGCACGTGCACGCGGCCGAGCCCGACCTCCAGCGCGACCTCCTCGACCGCCGGGTCGTCGGAGCCCACGTAGCCGGGCGCGAGCCGCGGGTCGTCCTCGCGCGGCGGCAGCAGGTCGCCGACGCCCAGGTCGCCCGCGCGCACCCGTTCGCGCCACGGCACCCAGTCCGGCGCGACCAGCGCGTCCTGGCCGGGCAGCAGCACGACCTCGGAGACCGAGACCGGCGTGCCGGGGCCCGCGAACGCGACCGTCACCGCCCAGTTCCAGCCCCGGTAGCCGGCGTGCTCGGCGGGGAACAGGTGGGTGACCGACGCCTCGTCCTCGGCGAGCACACCCACGTGGTCGCCGACGGGCTCGGCGCCTGCTTCCTCCTGCGCCGCCGCTCGGGCGAGCGCCACCGCCCCGGAGTCGACGAGCACCGGGTCGGCGAGCACTGGGTCGGGCTGCTGGGTCGGTGTGGCGGTCACGGGTGAATTGTGCCGCACGACCGCGCGGGCCCGTGCACACGTGCCACTCTTTCGGACGTGCGGTGGCTCCCGATGGCTCTGGTCCTCGTCCTGACGACGGCGTGCACGACGCCCCCGGACGAGCCGGAGCGGCCCGGACCCGGCGTGGAGGTGCTGGGCGAGGTCCCGCACGACCCGGCGGCGTTCACGCAGGGCCTGGAGCTGGCCGACGGCGAGCTGTACGAGGGCACCGGCCTGGTGGGGCGGTCCTCGCTGCGCCGCGTGGACCCGGCCACCGGCGAGGTGCGGCAGCGGGTCGACCTGCCGCCGCCGCTGTTCGGCGAGGGCGTGACCGTCGTCGACGACCGGATCTGGCAGCTCACCTGGCAGAACGGCGTCGCCATCCTGCGCGACCGGCGCACCCTCGAAGAGGTGAAGCGCGTCACGTACGACGGCGAGGGCTGGGGCCTGTGCCGGGACGGCGACCGGTTGGTGATGAGCGACGGCACCGAGGAGCTGCGGTTCGTGGACCCGGAGACGTTCGCCGAGCGGGGCCGGGTGACCGTGCGGCGCAACGGCGTACCGCTGGTGCGGATCAACGAGCTGGAGTGCGTCGGCGGCCACGTCTGGGCGAACCTCTGGCAGCAGGACGAGGTGGTGAGGATCGACCCGGCGAGCGGTGACGTGCTCGCCACCGTCGACCTGACCTCCCTGCGCCCGCCGGACGTGCCCAGGACCGACGTGCTCAACGGCATCGCGGCCGTGCCGGGCGCGGCGGACGAGTTCCTGGTCACCGGCAAGAACTGGCCGAAGCTGTTCCGCGTGCGCCTCAGGACGGGGTGACGCCCGCCGGCGGGCGGCGGTCGACGCCACCGGGTGAACCTGCCGCAACCGTGCTCACCGGGCGCAATGTCCGGGACAGGGCGGTGCGCGTGAGGCAGGATTGAGCCCGTGACGCGTCAACGGCCGGAAGACCAGTCACGGCGGTACCCGTGGGAAGGCGACGAGTACAAGCCGCGCACCCGGCCGTACCCGACCGGCGCCCCGCCACCGCCGCCACCACCGGCCGACGAGCGGCCCACCGCGCCGACCATGCCGAAGAAGCTGACGGTCACCCGCGTGGCGCTGTGGCGGACGAGGCAGCTCAGCGCGCAGGCGGTGGCGGCGTTCCGGAAGGCGGCCCACGCGGACGGGGCCAAGCAGTCCGGCCTGTCGTCGCTCACCTACGCGGTGATGATGAACTACGCCGCCGACGCGGCGATGGCGGTGGCCCTGGCCAACACCCTGTTCTTCTCGGCCGCGACCGGCGAGAGCAAGGGCAAGGTGGCGCTCTACCTGCTGATCACGGTGGCCCCGTTCGCCCTGGTGGCGCCCGTGATCGGACCCGCGCTCGACCGCATCCAGCACGGCAGGCGGGTCGCGCTGGCGGCGTCGTGCGTGCTCCGGGTCGTCCTGTCGGTCGTCATGGCGGTGAACTTCGACAACTGGGGCCTCTACCCGGCGGCGCTGGGCAGCATGGTCCTGTCGAAGTCGTTCACCGTGCTCAAGGCCGCGATCACGCCGAGGGTGCTGCCACCGGACATCACGCTGTCCAAGACCAACGCGCGGATGACCGTCTTCGGCCTGGCGGCGGGCGGCGTGTTCGGGCTGGTCGCGGCGGGTTTCGCGAACATCTTCGGCTCACCGGGCGCGCTCTGGTTCACCGCCGCGCTGTGCCTGGGCAACGCCGTCCTGTGCCTGCGCATCCCGTCCTGGGTGGAGCTGACCGAGGGCGAGGTGCCGACGTCGCTGCGGGCCAGGCCCCAGAAGCCGAAGCGCCAGTCCCTCGGCCGGACCGTGGTGGTGGCGCTCTGGGGCAACGGCTCGATCCGGATGCTCACCGGCTTCCTGATGCTCTTCGCCGCCTTCGTCGTGCGCGCGCAGACCGAGGGCGAGCCGTTCCTGCAACTGCTGCTGCTCGGGGTCATCGCCGGCGCGGCGGGCGTCGGCAGCTTCCTCGGCAACGCGGTGGGCGCACGCCTGCACTTCGGCGCGCCGGACCAGGTGGTCATCGGCTGCCTGGGCGCGGCGCTGGCGACGACGGTCTTGGCCGCGATCCTGCCGGGCCTGCTCACGGCGGCGGCCGTGGGCCTCATCGGCGCGACCGCCAGCTCCCTGGCCAAGGTGAGCCTCGACGCCGTCATCCAGGACGACCTGCCGGAGGAGTCGAGGGCGTCGGCGTTCGGCCGCTCGGAGACCATCCTCCAGCTCGGCTGGGTCTTCGGCGGCGCGCTGGGCGTCCTGCTGCCCACCGAGTACTGGATCGGCTTCACGGTCCTGTCCGGCCTGCTGGCCTGCGGCCTGGCCCAGACGATCCTGTCGAGGCGGGGCAGCACCCTCATCCCCGGCCTGGGCGGCGACCGCCCGCTCCGGGCGACCCCGGTGACACCGTAGGCTCCCACCCCGTGCGCCGAGTACTGCCCGTCCTGCTGCTCCTGCCGGTGGCGGCCTGCGCCGCGCCCCGCGACCCCGAGGTCACCTTCCACGCGGACGGCAGGACGATCAACGTCAAGCCCACCCAGTACTGCGACCTCGCGTCGGAGGACTGCGCGATCGACACCGAGGCGGCCGGCGTGCTGCGCGTGCGACCGGGCAAACCCGTGCAGATCTCGGTGCCGGGCGAACTGGCGAAATCCGCCTGGTCGGTCAAGTTCACCTATCGCAACGCCCGGGGCGAGCCGCAGGAGCCGCTGCGCAGCAAGCTCTTCACCGAGCGCGACCCGAAGTACGCCTACACCCTGGTCCTGCCGAAGAAGGACGACCAGTTGGAGAGCGTCGAGGTGCAGCAGTACGGCTCGCGGATCGAGGCCGGCGCGACCGGCAGCTTCGACTTCGTGGCGAGGGGGACCTGGGTCCTCTCGGTGGACGACCGCACCTGACCACCGGCCCACACGCGCCCAGCGCACACCTCACCCGAGCGTGTCATCCCCGGGTGGCCCGCCCGCAGACCAGGCCACCGGGGATGGCACGCCCGCTTTTCGCCCTTCCGCACCGCGCCGCGCCGAGGTCGCGCCCAGAGGTCGTCCTCGGTGGCCAACCCGTCCGGCGAGGACGCTTTCCGCTCCATCCCTACGGATCGAGCTCCCGGGCGACCGCCCGCACCACGTCCGCGATCAGCTTGGTGTTCTTGCGGTCCGGGTACCGCCCGCGCCGCAGCTCCGGCTGCACCTTCAGCTCCAGCAGCTTGATCATGTCCTCGATCAACCCGTGCAGCTCCTCGGCAGGCCGGCGGCGGGCCTCCACCACCGACGGCGCGGGATCGATCAACCGCACGGACAGGGCCTGCGGACCACGCCGGCCCTCCGCCATGCCGAACTCGATGCGCTGCCCGGCCTTGAGGCCCTCGACGCCCGGAGGCAGGGCGGATTTCCGCACGTAGACGTCCTCGCCGCCATCCTGGGTGACGAAGCCGAAGCCCTTCTCCGAGTCGTACCACTTGACCTTGCCGGTCGGCACCGCGCTCACCAATCCCTCTGCAACCACACGACGAACGCGCCCCGGGCGTGCCCAGGACGCGTCCCACCAGACTATCCAGAACTACCCCGCCGGGGCACCTCCGATCGCGCGACCCCCGACGCGGTTACCCTCACCCCATGTCGACTTCCAAGGCGATGCCGGCGGCGGTGGTGCTGTTCGCGCTGGGCGTGGTGGCGATCGTGGCGATGTTCGTCGCCGGCGACCGCGGCCTGCCGGCGTGGGTGTTCGCCGCCGGGTGGCTGCTCGCGCCCGCCGGGTTGGCGCTCGGCGTGTTCAGCGCCGTGCGGAACTCCCGTCGGCGAGCCTAGGCGCGTTCTCCCGCAGCCAGTCCGGGAACCCGGTCAGCGACGGGAGCACCACGTCCGCGCCCTCGTCGGCGAGTTCCGCGGCCGAGCACGGCCCGCTGGCCACGGCCACCGCCACCGCTCCCGCGGCACGCGCGCCGCGCACGTCACCGACGTGGTCGCCCACGTACACCGCCGCGCCGAGCGCCTTCAGCGCCTCGGCCTTGCCCGTCGACCACAGCTCCCCGTACAGGTGATCCACCTCCCACCCGAACGCGGCCAGGTGCAGCGCCGCGTTCGCGCGGTACTTCCCCGTCACGACGACCGTGCTGCCGCCCAGCTCGCGCACCGCCGCGAGCGACTGCGGCGCGCCGGGCAGCGCGACCGTCGCCGGGATGACGATCTCCGGGTAGAGCTGCCGGAACCGGGCGATCAGATCCGGGATCTCCTCCTCGGGCACGCCGAAGTCGCGGTAGATCATGTCCAGGGGCGGGCCGAGGTTCGCCGCGAAGTGCGCGCCGTCGAGGGGGTGCCCCGACTCGACCGCCACCGCGTCCATCACCGCGGCCATGCCCGGTCGGGGGTCGATGAGCGTCATGTCCAGGTCGAATCCCACGGTCAACGGCACCTCCGCACTCTACGGGGTTTACAAAAGCCCACTCTGTGTGAAGCTGGACGCCGTGACCCAGCTCACCCGTGCGTTGCTCGACGCCGCGGCGGACCTCTTGGCGGCACGCGGCTTCCGCGGCCTCCGCATGGCGGACGTGGCCACCAGGGCGGGGGTGAGCAGGCAGACCGTCTACAACGAGTTCGGCAACAAGGAGCGGATCGTCGACGCGGTCGCCCGGTACAAGACCGAGCAGTTCCTGGCGGGCGTGCGGGAACGGCTGGCCGGGACGCCCGACCCGGTGGACGGCATCCGCGAGGCCATGCGGTTCGTGTTCAGCCTGGCCGCGGAGGACCCGCTGACGAACTCCGTGCTGGCGGGCGGCACGCGCGCGGAGGACGTCCTCCCGCTGGTCACCACCAAGGGCGGCCCGGTGCTGGCGGCGGCGACGGCCGTGTTCCTGGAGCACGTCCGCGCGCACTGGCCCCGGGTGCCCGCCGAGCGCGCCGAGCTGATCGCGGAAACCGTCGTGCGGACGGCGATCAGCCACCTCCTCACCCCGACCCGGCACGGGGTGGACGCGGTCATGGCCGTGACCACCGCGCTGCTGCCCTGAACGCGACAGCACCGCACCCGCCCTCAACGCCGACGGCACCGCGCCGGCGCTCAACGCCGACGGCACCGCGCCGCGCCTTCGGGCAGGATGGTGGGGTGCGGATCATCCTGAACCTGATATGGCTGGTGCTGAGCGGGTTCTGGCTCGCCCTCGGGTACGTCGTGACCGGGATCATCTGCTGCATCCTCGTCATCACCATCCCGTGGGGGCTGGCGGCGTTCCGGATCGCCAACTACGCCCTGTGGCCGTTCGGCCGGACCGTGGTCGACCGGCCGGGCGCGGGCGCGCCGTCCCTGATCGGCAACGTCATCTGGATCGTGGTGGCCGGGATCTGGCTCGCGCTCGGGCACCTGGTGAGCGGCGCGCTGCTGTGCGTGACGATCATCGGCATCCCGCTGGGCATCGCGAACTTCAAGATGGTCCCGGTGTCGCTCATGCCCCTCGGCAAGGAGATCGTCAGCGAGGTCTGACCGGCCGGCGGCGGGGCCCGGTCAGACCTCGTCCAGCCGCACCACCAGGCAGGGCCCACCGCTGTACAGCCCGGCGTCCACCGCCAGCACCCGGCCGTCCGCGTACCGCAGCGGCCCGTCGATCTCCTGCGGCGGCACGCCGAGCTGGTCCGCGATCACGCTGTGCCCGTGCACGACCTCGGTCCCGCCCAGCGCGTCCAGCAGCTCGGCGGCCACGGTCCCGCCGTCGGGGCCCCGGAACGCGTACCGGGTGGTCATCTTCCGCCAGCACTCCCACCACGCGGCGAGGTCGTGGCCGCGCAGCACCTCGCGCACGGCGTCGTTGACCTCGTCGATCGTAGAGCCCCACTCCAGGTAGGCCAGGGTGTCGGAGTGCATCAGCAGGTGGTCGTCCACCAGGCGCAGCACCGGCCGGGTGGTGAGCCAGTCGATGTGCCGGTCGGTCAGCCGGTCCTGGTCGCTGCGCAGGCCGCCGTTGAGCAGCCAGCTCCGGGCGAAGCTGCGCGGGGTGGGCGCGTCGGGCACGTGCTCGTCCCCGAACCGGTGCATCCCGAGCAGCAGCACCTCGTGGTTGCCGACCAGGGCGTCCACCTGCCCGTCCGCCTGCTCGGCGAGGCGCATCACGAACTCGATGACGCCGATGCCGTCCGGGCCGCGGTCGACGAAGTCGCCCAGGAACCACAGCTCCGCGTCACCGCCCGACCAGTCGCCGTGCTCGTCGACCAGGTCGCGGGAGTGCAGGGCAGCGGTCAGCTCGGCGAGGTGCCCGTGCACGTCGCCTACCACGAACAGCGGTCGGTCCACGGTTGCGACGATAAGCGACGTGGCCGCGCGGTGCGCGGAAGTGGATCACCATTCGGCCGCTCGCCCGCGCCGGGGCCGCCGCGGTTGGTGCGGGTGGCCTCCCCCTCCAGGGTGAACTCCGGGCCGTTCGCGTGATGCGGCGGTCGCGTTGCCCATCATCACGGGCATGAGGGAGCACTTGGAACGGGTCGCGGTGGTGCTGGACGAGGTGATGGGCGAGACCGCCGCCACCGGGGTCATGACGCCGTGGCAGCACGTCGACTGGCTGCGGCTGCACGCCGACCTGCTCGACCGGTTAGGAGCCGCCGCCGGCGCGGGCAGCGCCGTGTCCGGGCGCGGCGAGCTGGTCCGCGACCGGGCGGAGCGCATGGCCGACCGCCTGAACCGGGTGCCCTCGGTGGAGGCCGGGCCGGCCGACGGCAGGCCGGTCGACGACCTGCTCGAACACCGCACGGTCTCCGGCGACCTCCACGGGTTCCGGGGCGACCCGCCGCCGGAGCGGTAGACCCCGCTCCGCCGTGCCCCTCACCAGCGCGCCACCGGCACCGCTCTCACCCCTCGTCCGGGAACGGGTCGGCGGAGTGGCCGACCAGCTCGGCGACGGACTTCACCACCCGCGTCGGCCGGTACGGGTAGCGCTCGGCGGTGGATTCGGCGGAGATCCCGGTCAGCACCAGGATCGTGCGCAGGCCCGCCTCCAGCCCGGCCCGGACGTCGGTGTCCATCCGGTCGCCGATCATCAGGGTGCTCTCCGAGTGCGCGCCCAGCGCCCGCAGCGCCGACCTCATCATCAGCGGGTTGGGCTTGCCCACGTAGTAGGGTTCGCGGCCGGTGGCGCGCTCGATCAGGGCCGCTATGGAACCGGTCGCGGGCAGGGAGCCCTCGCGGGACGGACCGGTCGCGTCGGGGTTGGTCGCGATGAACTTCGCGCCCTCCTCCACCAGCCGGATGGCCTTGGTGATGGCCGTGAAGCTGTAGGTGCGGGTCTCGCCGAGCACCACGTAGTCCGGGTCGCGGTCGGTCAGCACGTACCCGACCTCGTGCAGCGCCGTGGTCAGGCCCGCCTCGCCGATCACGAACGCCGACCCGCCCGGCCGCTGCGAGTCCAGGAACTTCGCGGTGGCCAGCGCCGAGGTCCAGATCGCCGCCTCGGGCACCTCCAGGCCGGTGCGGGACAGCCGGGCGCGCAGGTCGCGCGGGGTGTAGATGGAGTTGTTGGTGAGCACGAGGAACGGGATGCCGTTCGCGGTCAGCTCGGCCACGAACTCGCTCGAACCGGGGATGGGGTGCTCCTCGTGCACGAGCACGCCGTCCATGTCCATCAGGTAGTTCCACTGCTCGGCCATGACCGCCATGCTGCCGGCTCAGCCCTTGACCACGCGTCTGCGGAAGACCTCGATCAGGGACCGGTGGTAGCGCTCCAGCACGTCCCGCTCGTCCGGTGTGAACTGCGACAACACCTCGTGCAACGTCTGCTGCGCCCCGATGAAGAGGTGGGCGAACCGCTCCTCCGGCAGCGTGACCTCGACGAGCACCTTGCGGCGGTCGTGCGGGTCGCGCACCCGCCGCACGTACCCGGCCTTCTCCAAGCGGTCGATCACGCCGGTCACCGCGCCCGTGGACAGCCCGGACAGCTCGGCGATCCGGCCGGCGGTGATGGGGCCGTCCGAGCGCAGGGCCAGGTCGAGGCACTTCTCGTCGGTCGGCGAGAGGCCCATCTCCTCGGCCACCCGGCTGTGGAACATGATGGTGAGCGCGCTCACCTCGCGGGCGTAGAAGCTGAACCGCTCCAACACGTCGGCGGGGATGTCGTGCTCGCTCGTCATGTCAAATAATTTAGCCGCCGGGTGCTCGCGCCCGGCATTTCGCCCGTTCCGTCCACCGCGTGCCGGTTTGCGGCGCGTTCACCGCCCGCGCCGGGCGCACATCGACCCATTCGCAGCGGTACCCGTCGGTGTCAGCGCATTACCCTGGCAGGAGTGACGGCAGTCGACTTGGGACTACCCATTGTGCGCGGAACGCCCGAAACGTCCGCGCGGCCCGATTCCCCGCGGCTGGTCGACCGGCTCGGACGGGTGGCGACGGACCTGCGGGTGTCGCTGACCGATCGCTGCAACCTGCGGTGCACCTACTGCATGCCCGCCGAAGGTCTCGACTGGTTGCCGAAACCGGACCTGCTCACCGACGCCGAGCTGACGCGGCTGATCGCGATCGCGGTGACCCGACTGGGCGTCACGGACGTCCGGTTCACCGGTGGCGAGCCGCTGCTGCGCCCCGGCTTGGCGGACGTGCTCGCGGCGACGGCGGCGCTGGAGCCCCGCCCGCGCCTGTCCATGACGACCAACGGCGTCGGCCTGGCCCGCCGCGCCCGGCGGCTGGCGGCGGCCGGGCTCGACCGGGTGAACATCTCGCTGGACACCCTGGACCCGGCCAGGTTCCACGCGTTGACCAGGCGCGACCGGTTGGCGGACGTGCTCGCGGGCCTGTCCGCCGCGCGGGGGGCCGGCCTGACGCCGGTCAAGGTCAACTCGGTGCTGATGCGGGGCGTGAACGAGGACGAGGCCGTGCCGCTGCTGCGGTTCTGCCTGGCGCACGGCTACCAGCTCCGGTTCATCGAGCAGATGCCGCTGGACCCCCAGCACGGGTGGGACCGGGCCGACATGGTCACCGCCGGGGAGATCCTGGCCGCGCTGCGGGCGGAGTTCGAGCTGACCCCGGAGCCCGGCGAGCGCGGCGGCGCGCCCGCCGAGCGCTGGGTGGTCGACGGCGGCCCCGCGGTGGTGGGCGTGATCGCGTCGGTGACCAGGCCGTTCTGCGCGGCGTGCGACCGGACGCGGCTGACCGCCGACGGCCAGGTGCGCAACTGCCTGTTCAGCCGGTCCGAGACGGACCTGCGCGCGCTGCTGCGCGGCGGGGCGTCGGACGAGGAGGTCGCCGAGCGGTGGCGGGCGAACGCGTGGGCGAAGGCGGCGGGGCACGGGATCAACGACGCCGGGTTCCACCAGCCGGACCGGCCGATGAGCGCGATCGGGGGATGACGTGGTGCGACTGACGGTGCGGTACTTCGCCGGCGCGCGGGCGGCGGCCGGGGTGGCGGACGAGGACGTGGAGCTGCCCGGCGCGCCGACCGTGGCGCAGGTGCTCGACGCGGTGCGCGCGCGGCACGGGGACGGGCTGGCCCGCGTGCTCGCCGCGTGCAGCTTCCTGGTGGACGGCGTGGCGGTGCGCGACCACGGCGTGGCGGTGCCGTCCGGGGCTCAGGTGGACGTGCTGCCGCCGTTCGCCGGGGGTTGAGGCGGGCGGTCCGGTCGGGCGGTCCGGTCGGGCGGTCCGGCGGCGCGGTCGGTCGTGTGGTCGCGGCGCGGTCGGGTCGTGTGGTCGGATCGGTCGGCGGGGGCGGGTGGTCCGGGCCGTCGAGGTGGTCGGCGAGGCCGCTCGCGGGGGCCCTCCAGGCGTGACACGGGTGGATTATCAACGTGAGCCACACCTCACCGAACGTGATCCATCTCGGCAGGTCTCGGAACGGAAACGGGACGGTAACGACGCTTCTACCTGGCTAAACGACCCCCTCGCGGGATCACCGCTCAGCGTTACAGTGATGTGCATCACGATGTGGAACGTTTGGCGTCGCGCTCCCGGTTACGTACCGTCGCTCTTCGGTTGGCCCCGACCGACCACGAGCATGATCCGGGACGCCGCACACCGAGCCCTGTCCAGCGGCCCCGGCAACAACCCCGAGCCAGAGAAATCCGCCGGACAGGGACTGATCGACGTACCGGGCCCGAACCCGAGTCGGTCGTGCAGGTGTGGTGGGCAGGAAGGCAAATGGCTTCTTACCGAGGCAAGCACCGTCCGGCCATCAGCTCCACCGCCCGTACCGTTGCCAAGGTCGCCGTGGCCGGTGTCATGGTCGGTGCCCCGCTGAGCCTGGCCGTCGGCACCGCCAGCGCGCAGGGCTCCGGCGTCAACTGGGACACCGTCGCCGCGTGCGAGAGCGGCGGTGACTGGAGCATCAGCACCGGCAACGGCTACTACGGCGGGTTGCAGTTCCTGCCGAGCACGTGGCAGGCCAACGGCGGCTCCGGCATGCCCCACCAGGCTTCCCGCGAGGAGCAGATCCGCGTCGCCGAGAACGTCCTCGCGTCGCAGGGCATCAACGCGTGGCCCGTGTGCGGCCCGAAGGGCCTGGGCGGTGCGGCCGCCCCCGCCCCGCAGCGCACGGCCGCCCCCGCGCCGGCGCAGCCGCGCCAGGCTCCGGTCCAGCAGCAGCAGGCGCCGCAGCAGGAAGTGGTCGCGCCCGCCCCGCAGCAGGCGCCGGCACCCGCGCCCGCGCCCGTGGCGCTGCCCAGCAACAACCCCGCCGGCGACTACGAGATCAAGGAGGGCGACAGCCTCTCCAAGATCGCGTCGGAGCTGAAGATCGAGGGTGGCTGGGAGAAGCTCCACGAGCTGAACAAGGAGTTCATCCCCAACCCGGACCTGATCCTCGCCGGGCACAAGATCGCCACCAAGTGATCTCGGGGCCGGTTCCACCGGCCCGCACGACCAGAGACCCCGCCGTTCCCCCCGACGGCGGGGTCTCTGCCGTCCCGTGGTGCTCGCGCCGGCCGGTTCGGCGAGGGCGTGCCGGCCCGGTTCGGCGAGGGTGTGCCGGCCCGGTTCGGCGGGGGCGTGCGGGGCGGTGAGCTGTGTGGGGCGGTGAGCTGTGCGGGTTCTCAGCTCTGAGGCCGGGAAATGTCGGTGCCTCGTGGGATGATCGAGACGGGGGCCGGAGGCAACGGCCCGTGTCGTCCCGGCGTGGTGGCCGGAGCGGCTCAGCGGCCGTGATGGCCGGAGCGGCCCGGCAGCCGCGGTGCGCGTCCGGGTCGGAGCCGGCTCGGGGGCAAGACCCGCTCCCGGCCGAAAGCCGTTCCGGCTCGCAGCCCGCTCCGGGTCGAAGCCCGCTCCGGCTCGCAACCCGCTCCGGCTCGCGGCCCGTTCCGGCTCGCGGCCCGCGCCAAGTCGAAGCCCGCGCCAAGTCGAGACCTGCTCCGGATCGAAGCGCGGCGTCGGCTCACCCCGTCAAGGGCAGTTCACCCACTCGTCACTGCCGTCACCGAACACCTGCCGCTTCCACACCGGAAGCCGCCGCTTCACCTCGTCCACCAGCTCGGAGCACACGGCGAAGCCCTCCGCCCGGTGCTCGGCCGACACCGCGACCGCCAGCGCCACGTCACCGATCGCCAGCCGTCCCACCCGGTGCGACACCGCCACCGCCCGCACACCCGCGAACCGACCCACCACGTCGGCGACGACCCCCGCCACCACGTCACCGGCGGTCGGGTGGCCGACGTACTCCAGCTCGCGCACCGAACGCCCGTGGTCGTGGTCGCGCACCACCCCGGCGAAGGTCACCACGGCACCGGCCGCCGCGTGCTCCACCGACTTGGCGTGCTCCTCGACCGACAGCGGCTCGTCGCTGACGGTCGCGCGCACGATCGCCGCGCGCGTCATCCCGGTCATGCGTGGTCACCTCCGGTCACCTGGTCCACCGCGTGCTCCAGCAGCGCGCCGAGCACCTCCAGCCCGTCGCGGACACCGCCGGTCGAGCCCGGCAGGTTCACCACGAACGTCCGCCCCGCCACCCCGGCCACCCCGCGCGACAGCACGGCGGTGGGCACGTGTGGCCAGCCCGACCGGCGGATCGCGTCCGCCACGCCCGGCACCTCGAAGTCGAGCACCGCTCTCGTCGCCTCCGGCGTGCGGTCGGTCGGGCTGATCCCGGTGCCGCCGGTCGTGATCACCACCGGCACGCCGTCGGCCACCGCCGCCCGCAGCGCCTCCGCCACCGGGTCGCCGTCCGGCACGACCACGGCGTCCGGCACGTCGAACCCGCGCTCCCGCAGCCACGACACGATGATCGGGCCGCTCCGGTCCTCGTACACCCCGGCGGCGGCCCGGTTGGACGCGGTGATCACCCGCGCCGGCGTCACGGGCGCTCCCACAGGCCGGTCTTGCCGCCCTCCTTGCGCTCGACCCGCACCGCGTCCAGCGACGCCGCCGGGTCGACCGCCTTCACCATGTCGTGCAGCGTCAGCCCGGCCACGGACACGGCGGTCAGCGCCTCCATCTCCACGCCGGTGCGGTCGGTGGTCCGGACGGTGGCGGTGATCCGCACCTCCGCCGCGCCCGGTTCGAGGTCGACCACCACGCCGGACAGCGCGATCGGGTGGCACAGCGGCACCAGCTCCCAGGTGCGCTTGGCCGCCATGATGCCCGCGACGCGCGCCGTGGCCAGCGCGTCGCCCTTGGGCAGGCCGTCGCTGCCCAGCAACCGCACGACCTCCTCGGTGGTGCGCAGCACCCCGGACGCGGTCGCGGTCCGCGTGGTCGGGTCCTTGGCGGACACGTCCACCATGCGGGCCGCGCCACGGCCGTCCAAGTGCGTGAACTGCTTGGTCATACCGCGATGCTAGGCCCGTGCGGAAGCACGACCGAGTCGAGCAGCGCGGCGGTCCAGGTCGGTGCGGTGCGGGTCAGTTCGGTGCAGGTCAGTTTTGGGCGGCTTTGCGCACCGCTTCGGCCACGGCGGGCGCGACGGACGTGTCGAACACGCTCGGCACGATGAAGGACGCGTTCAGCTTCTCCCCGTCGACCACGTCCGCGATGGCGTTGGCCGCGGCGAGCAGCATCGAGTCGGTGATGGTCCGCGCGTGCGCGTCGAGCAGGCCGCGGAAGACGCCGGGGAACGCCAGCACGTTGTTGATCTGGTTCGGGAAGTCCGACCGCCCGGTCGCGACGACGGCGGCGTGCTTCTGCGCCTCCATCGGGTCGATCTCCGGGTCGGGGTTGGCCAGCGCGAACACGATCGCGTCGGAGTTCATGGTGGCGACCTGCTCCGCCCCGAACAGGTTCGGCGCCGACACCCCGATGAACACGTCCGCGCCGACCAGCGCGTCGTGGAGCCGCCCGCTCACGTTGTCGCGGTTGGTGGCGGCGGCGATCGACCTGAGGTTGTCGTCCAGGCCGGGCCGGTCGCGGTGCACGATGCCGTCCACGTCGACCGCGATCACGTCCGCCGGCGACTGCTTGAGCAGCAGCCGGATGATGGCCGAACCGGCCGCGCCCACGCCGCAGACCACGATCTTGCAGTCCTCCGGCTTCTTGCCCACGACCCGGAGGGCGTTGCGCAGCGCGCCGACGACGACGATGGCGGTGCCGTGCTGGTCGTCGTGGAAGACCGGGATGTCCAGCTTCTCCCGCAGGCGCGCCTCGATCTCGAAGCAGCGCGGCGCGGCGATGTCCTCCAGGTTGATGCCGCCGTACACGGGCGCGATCAGCTCCACCGCGCGGATGATCTCCTCGGTGTCCTGGGTGTCCAGGCACACCGGCCACGCGTCGACGCCGGCGAACTTCTTGAACAGCGCCGCCTTGCCCTCCATCACCGGCAACGCCGCCGCGGGGCCCAGGTTGCCGAGGCCGAGCACGGCCGACCCGTCGGTGACCACGGCGACGGTGTTGCGCTTGATCGTCAGCCGCCGCGCGTCGTCCGGGTTCTCCGCGATGGCCTGGCAGACCCGCGCCACGCCCGGCGTGTACGCGCGGGACAGGTCGTCGCGGTTGCGCAGCGGCACCTTGGAGGAGATCTCGATCTTGCCGCCCAAGTGGACCAGGAAGGTGCGGTCGGAGACCTTGCGGACCACGATCCCCGGCAGCAGGCCCAGGGTGTCGGTGATGTCCTTCGCGTGGTTCGCGGAGAGCGCGTTGCAGGTGAGGTCGATGATCACCCGGTCGGTGTGCGACTCGACCACGTCGAAGGCCGTGATCACGCCGCCCGCCCGGCCCACGGCCGAGGTCAGGTCGCCTGCCGCGCTCGCCGACGGCGGCGCCTCAAGGCGGACGGTGATGGAGTAACCAGGGCCGGGGACCGGCATCGAACCTCCCAGAACGGCACGCTCTCGCGGGTACGAGCCTAGTCCGGTCGGATTAGCGGAACGCGGGCGGCTCGGGGGTGCGGGTTGGTGCTGGGTCGCGAGGTGGTGCGGTGCGGGGTTCGGGTCGAAGCTGAAAGATCAAAGCTTGAAAAGCGTCCTCGCCGGACGGGCCGGCCACCGAGGATGGGGCACTGCTCCAAGCTTCGCTTGAAGCAGTGCTGAGCGTGTCATCCCCGTATGGCCTGGTCAAAGACCACCACGCCGGTCAGGCCAGGTCAAGCGGTGAAGCGTGCTTGACCTGGCCTGACCGGCGTGGTTGCCCTGCGGGCAGGCCATACGGGGATGACACGCTCGGGTGAGGTGTGCGCGTGGCGCGGTGCCTTGCGCGTGGGTCGCCGGATCAGCGGTTGATCTCGGTCACCGGGTGGTAGTAACCGAGGTCTTCCACCGGCAGGGGGAAGGTGACCTTGCCGAACGGGGACAGGGCGCCCTGGACGTCGCTGGCGAGTTCGCTCACCGCGTACTTGCCGTCCGCGGGCGGCTCCGGCCAGTGGGGGTCGATGCGCTCGGGGCGGGCCTTGGCCACGATTCCTCCTCGGTGGTGCTGCACGTCGTCGTCAAGTGTGCCTCACCGGGTCGTGCCCGCGTGCGGCCCTATACCGTGGTGGGGATGTCCGGCACCACATTGGCCGAGTGGCTGCGCGCGCGGGACGACGCCGCGCTCGTGGCGTTGTTGCGTGCGCGTCCCGACCTGGCGACCCCGCCGCCCGCCGACACGGCGGTGCTGGCGACGCGGGTCGGCTCGCGGGCGTCGGTGGCTCGGGCCTGCGAGGACCTCGACACGCTGACGTTGACCGTGCTGGAGGCGTTGCTGGTCCTCGACGCCGATCAGCGCCCGGTCGCGGTCGAGGAGGTCCGGCGGTTGTTCGACGTCGACGTCCGGCCGGCGGTCGACGTCCTGCGCGCCCGCGCGCTCGTGTGGGGCGACGACGCCGCCCTGTCGACGCCGCCCGCCGCGCGGGACGCCGTCAGCCCGTTCCCCTGCGGCCTCGGGCGGTCCGTGCCGGGGTTGGCCGACGTCGACCTCGGTGCGCTCGGCGAGGACGAGCGGCGGGTGCTCGGGGCGTTGGCCGTGGGACCTCCGATCGGCCAGACCAAGGACGCCGCGCACGTCGTGTCGTCGGCCAACGCCCGCACGCCGATCCAGAAGCTGCTCGCCAGGGGCCTGCTGGTGCGACGGGACTCGTCGACCGTCGAGCTGCCGCGCGAGGTCGGCCTCAAGGTGCGCGGCGACCGACCGCTGGGCGACGTGCGGACGTCCGAGCCGGCCCTGTCGATCCTCGACCGCGATCCGGCCACGGTCGACAGCACGGGCGCGGGCGAGGCGCTGGAGCTGTCCCGCCACGTCGAGGCGCTGCTGACCGGCTGGTCGGAGGAGCCGCCCGCCGTGCTCCGGTCGGGCGGGGTCGGTGTGCGCGAGCTGCGCAGGCTCGCGAAGGAGCTGGACGTCGACGAGCGGCGCGCCGCCCTGCTGGTCGAGCTGGTCGTCAACGCCGGGCTGGTGGCCGACAGCGAGGGCGCCGAACCGGAGTGGGTGCCGACCACCCAGGCCGACACGTGGCTCGCCGCCGCGCCCGAGCACCGCTGGGCGACGCTCGCCCAGGCGTGGGTGGAGCTGCCCCGGCTGCCGGGCCTGATCGGGCAGCGCGACGACCGCGACCGGCTGCTGAACCCGCTCGCGCCGGAGCTGAACCGGCCCGGCGCGCCGCGGGACCGCCGGCGCGTCCTGGAGGCGTTCGCCGCCCTCCCGCACGGGACGGCCGTGCCCGACGTCGACGAGCTGGCCGCGGTGCTGGCGTGGCGGGCTCCCCGCCGCGGCGGACGGCTGCGGGACCAGTTGGTCCGCTGGACGCTCCAGGAGGGCACGGCGGTCGGTGTGCTGGCGTTGGACGCCCTCACCGCGCAGGGCCGGACGCTGCTGAGCGAGGGGCCCGGCCCGGCGGCCAAGCGGCTCGGTGACGCGCTGCCACCGCCGGTCGACCACGTGCTGGTGCAGGCGGACCTGACGGTGGTCGCGCCGGGACGCCTGGAGCCCGACCTCGCCGAGGACATCGCCCTGGTCGCGGACGTCGAGTCCGCGGGCGGCGCGACCGTGTACCGGGTGCACGAGGGCTCGGTCCGGCGGGCGTTCGACGCCGGGCGCACCGCCGCCGACCTGCACGAGCTGTTCCGCGCGCGGTCGCGGACGCCCGTGCCGCAGTCCCTGGCGTACCTGATCGACGACGCGGCGCGCAAGCACGGCCGCCTGCGCGGCGGCGCGGCCGGGTCGTTCCTGCGGTGCGACGACCCCGTGCTGGTCACCGAGGTCGCCGTGCACCCCGCCGCCGAGCGGCTGGAGCTGCGCAAGATCGCGCCCACCGTCCTGGTCAGCCCGTACCCGCTGGCCGAGGTGCTGGACGGCTTGCGGGCCGCCGGGTTCGCGCCCGCCGCCGAGGGCCCCGACGGGCGGGTGCTGGACCTGCGGGCCGGTGGTCGGCGGATCGCGCCCAAGGGTCGGCGCAGGTCACCGGCGCCGGCACCGCCGTCGGACGAACAGCTGGGCGAGCTGGTGCGGCTGGTCCGCGCGGGCGACCAGGCGGCGACGACCGCCGGCGGGGCGCGGGTGTCGGTGCCGGGCAACCTCGGCGCGGGGCCGTCGGCGACGCTGGCCCTGTTGCAGCGGGCGGCGCGGGAGGGGCGCAGCGTGCTCGTGGACTTCGTCGACGGGCACGGCACGGCGGCGCGGCGCGTCATCACGCCGCAGGTCGTCGGCGGCGGGGTGCTGGAGGGCGTGGACGTCAGCTACGGCGAGGTGCGCCGGTTCCCGCTGCACCGCATCACGTCGGCCGCGCTGGTCGAGCACGACGCCGGCTGATCCCGGTGCGCGGCTCGAAGGGCGGCCTCCCGGTGGGTGGCCGCCCTCTTCGGCGTGGTGGGACCGCTCAGCCCGCGCGGACCGACATCCACTGGCGCATCGCGTGCTCCACCAGTGTGATCAGGGTCTGCTTGGTCGACTGGCGGTTCCGGGCGTCGCACGTGACGATCGGCACCGACTGGTCGATCGTCAACGCCTCGCGGACGTCCTCGATCCGGTGGTGCAGCAGACCGTCGAAGCAGTTCACGCCCACGACGTACGGCAGCTGCCGGTCGTCGAAGAAGTCGATGGACGCGAACGCGTCCGCCAACCGCCGGGTGTCCACCAGCACGATCGCGCCGATCGCGCCGCGCACCAGGTCGTCCCACATGAACCAGAACCGGTGCTGACCCGGCGTACCGAACAGGTACAGGATCAGGTCCTGGTCGAGCGAGACCCGGCCGAAGTCCATCGCCACCGTGGTCGTGACCTTGTTCGGCGTCGCGGAGAGGTCGTCGACCCCCGCGCTCGCCTCGGTCATCACCGCTTCGGTGGTCAGCGGCACGATCTCCGACACGGAGCCGACGAACGTCGTCTTGCCCACGCCGAACCCACCGGCCACCACGATCTTGGCGGAGGTCGTCGGCTTCCGTGCGCCTTCGTCCGCGCTGGGGCTAGAGCCTGCGAAGCCCACTGAGCACCCTCTCAAGGAATTCAATGGAAGGCCGGTCCCCCACGACCAAGCCGCCCTGGTGAATCAAAACCAAACCCATGCTCGCCATGTCGCCGATCAGCACCCGGACGACGCCCAGCGGCAGCCGCAGGTGCGCGGCCACCTCCGCCACCGACCTCGTGTCGCGGCACAGCCCGCAGATCGACCGGTGCTCGGGCAGCACCGCCGCGTCCCGCTCCTGCCCGCGCTCGCTGGTGGACACCAGCGCCTCGATCGCGAGGTCGTAGTCCGGCCGGGTGCGACCGCCGGTCCGGGTGTACGGGCGGACCAGCGAGCCGGATTCGGCCGCCGGGTTCTCCTCCCGCCGGACGACCGGCTGCGGACCGGTCGTGTACGGGAGCTGCTCCGGCACGGCGTCGGGCAAGCCGTGGGCCCCGAACAGGTCTGCGCCCGGACCCCCGAACAGCCCGCTGCCGTACCCGTCGATGTCGAACCGGTTGGGGACGTCGTCGTAGTCGTACGACGAGTCGTCAACCTCACGCTGAGACATATCGCCTAGCCCCTGCCCTGTGCCTTCGACTCGTGGAGGCCCGGCCGCCCGACCGGCCCACGAGTTGGGTGCGTCCTCGGCTTCCTCGTCTGCTGAGGGGTCGGCATCCGGCTCCGCGAACCGGAAGCCCCCGACCGCCCACTCCTGGTAGTTGAAGTTCCTACCGAAGCGACGACCGCCGGCGCCAGATCGTTCAGCCATTTACCGCTCACCCCCACGATCTCATGAGGATCTACCGCCGGACCACGCCCTGGAGCTGCGCGCGCAGCTCCGGGGTCAGCTGCTGGCCGACGCGCTCGACCAGGAGGGTCATCTCGTACGCGACGAGGCCGATGTCGCAGTTCGGGGCCGCGAGCACCGCGAGGCACGACCCGTCGCTGATCGACATCAGGAACAGGTAGCCCCGCTCCATCTCGACCACGGTCTGGTTCACGGTGCCCGCCTCGAAGCACCGCGCGGCGCCGGCCGTGAGGCTCACCAGGCCGGACGCCACCGCGGAGAGCTGTTCGGCACGGTCGCGGGGCAGCCCCTGCGAGCCGGCGAGCAACAGCCCGTCCGCCGACACGACCACGGAATGTGCCACACCGGGAACCCTGCGCACGAAGTCGGTGATAAGCCAACCAAAGCTGCCTGGCTGAGCTGCGGTCGTCACTCCTGCTCCTCGTCTTGCCGGCTCGACATGTCACCAGCGTAAGCGTCGATCAAAGCGTGTCGCCCTCGGCGGACGCCCTGCTGAAGACTCGACATGCGTCCACGGATCGCGTCAGCCGATCGTGGTGGCAGCGGGGGCCGCTGCGGTTGCCGCTCCGCCGCCTGCGGCTTGGGAGCGGCGGATCCCGGCACAAGCTGAGCCTTGGGCACCCGCTTGGGCAACCCCGCCTGTGTCGTGGTCTCGGGCGCCTTGCCGAGCAGCGACTGGGCCGCCTGCCAACCTTCGTCGGCGGGCGAGTGCCAGGCGGGCTCGGCGGGCGGTTCCAGGTCGCCGTGCGCGCCGGGCCGAGCCTCGGCGACCGGCTCGGGCTCGGTCACGCGGTGCACCTCCGGAGCGCGCTTGGGCAGGTTGTCGGGCGAGCCGGGCCGCCGCTTGGGCAGGCCGCCCTCGGTGACCGGCCGGCCCTCGTCGACCTCGCGGTGCGGCGCCGACGTGAAACCGCCGTCCGCCTCGCGCGGCGCGCTCGCCGGGCCGTCCTCCGCCGGTGGCACGGGCTGGCGCCTGCGGGTCGGCAGGACCGCCTCCTCGCGCGCGGCGGGCTCCGGTCGGGCCTCGGGCGCGGGTGGCACCGCCTGGGCGGACGCCGCCGAGGTCTCGCTGCCCACGGCCTGGAACCACTGGGACAGGACCGCCTCGTAGATCGGCAGCCGCTCGGTCGGCGCGTCCAGGTCGGGGTCGGCCGCCCGCGCGGCGGACGGCACGTGCGGCGTGAAGCCGTTGCGCCGCACCGGTTCCGGCTCGTCCGACGGCGGTGCCGCGAACGGGTCGGCGAACGGGTCCGGCTCGGCGGCCCGCTCGTGCTCCGCGGCCGACGCGGAGTCGGCGAACGGCGCGGGCTCCGCGAACGGCGCCGGGTCGGCGAACGGCTCACCCGCGAGCCTGCTCTCGATCGCGGGCGCGAACTGGGTCGTCTGGAAACCGTGCTGGTCCGGGTCGTCGTCGCCGTGCCGGTCCTCGTAGGCGGTGAACAGCGTCGGCTCGCCGAACGAGCCCGAGGGTTCGTGCTCGACGTCCCGCGCGCTCTCGTCGGCCACCGGCAGCCACGGCTGCGAGATCTCGCCGGAGCGCTCCGCGGGCACCTCGCCGAACATCGGCAGCCCCGCCGCGTCCGGCTCGCCGTCGCTGCGCACGAAGCTCACCGGGAAGCCCGGCTCGTCCTCCAGGCGCGGCGAGCTGCCGTGGCCCGGCTCCTCCTCCAGGCGCGGCATGGAGCCGGTGAACGCGCCCGCGATGCCGCTCGCGCGCTCCGCCTGGTTGGGCGCCTGGCTCGACGCCTGGTAGCCGGCCGGGGTGCCGAACACCGACTCGGCGGCGGCCGGCGCGCCCACCCCGCCGGACGAGGCGACCAGCGTCTCGGGCACGACGACGACCGCGGTGGTGCCGCCCTCGATGTCCTCGTTGGAGCGCAGCCGGACCTTGATGTCGTGCCGCTTGGCCAGCCGCGCGACCACGTACAGGCCCATGCGGCGCGACACGGCGACGTCCACGTCCGGCGGCTCGGCCAGCCGCTCGTTGGCGTCGGCGACCTCCTGCTCGGTCATGCCCACGCCGCGGTCCTGGATCTCGATCGCCAGCTCGCCCTTGCGGGTGCGCGCCGTGCGCACGGTGACCTTGGTGACCGGGTCGGAGAACGCCGTGGCGTTGTCCAGCAGCTCCGCGATCAGGTGCACGAGGTCGTTGACCGCGCGGCCCTGGACGGTCAGCTCCGGCGTCGGGCCCACCTGCACGCGGGCGTACTGCTCGACCTCGGACACCGCCGCGCCGAGCACCTCGGCGGCCGGCACCGGGCGGGTGAGCCGGCGGGACAGGTCGGTGCCGGAGAGGACCAGCAGGTTCTCCGAGTTGCGGCGCATCCGGGTCGCCAGGTGGTCCAGCTCGAACAGGCTGGCCAGCTGGTCCGGGTCCTGCTCGTCCTGCTCCAGCCGGTCGATCAGGTTCAGCTGGCGCTCGACCAGCGCCTGCGACCGGCGGGACAGGTTGACGAACATCGCGTTGACGTTGTCCCGCAGCAGCGCCTGCTCGGCGGCCAGCCGGACCGCCTCGCCGTGCACCGCGTCGAAGGCCCGCGCGACCTGGCCGACCTCCTCCTTGGTGGTGATCGGCACCGGTTCGATGGCGGTCTTCGCCGCCTCCTGCGGGTTCGGGTCCACCAGGATGCGGCTGACCGCGTCCGGCAGGCCGTGGTCCGCGACCTCCAGGGCGGTGCGGCGCAGCGTGCGCAGCGGGGTGAGGATCGACCGCGACACGATCGCCGCCATCAGGAACGCCAGCAGCAGCGCGCCGAGCACGATGCCCGAGTCGCGCAGCGCCGACGTGCGGGCCTGGCCGGTCAGCTCGTCGGTGCGGTTCTGGAGCTGCTCCAGCAGCAGGTTCTCCACGTCGCGCGTGAGGTTCACGGTCAGCGTGGCCGCGATGTCCCACTTCTCCGGCCGCAGCGTCGACAGGCCCTTGTTCGCGGCGGCCAGGTTCAGCGCCGACTCCTGCATGTCGTTCGCGGTGTCGACGATCAGACCGGTGACGGTGTCGTCGTAGATCTTGGCCTGGTCGGGCGTCGCGGACTTGCGGAAGTCGTTGCGGGCCGCGTCCAGCTCCGCGTTCGCGGCGAGCAGCGCGCGTTGCTGGCCGGGGCCGAAACCGCCGCGCTGGAAGACGTCGAGCAGGATGCCGCGCTTCTGCGACTCCTGCTCCTTGATGCGGCCGATCGCGTTGGTGGCCAGGTGCAGCCGCACCAGCTCCGGGTGGTTGATGCCCGCGATGGCCTGCTCACCGAGGTCGAGGAGGCTCTCCACGGACTCGGAGTAGGTGCGCAGCACGGCGTCCGACGGGTACGCGGTGTCCCGGACGGCGTTGCGGAGGCTGTTGAGCCGCTTGAGCTGCTCGGCCGCGCGGACGAACCGGGCGACGACGTCGTCGTCGAGGTCGCCGCGCAGCTCGCCGATCTTGGTGTTCAGCGCGTCGATCATGTCGTTGACGCGGCGCAGCTGGCGGTCGAGCACGACGCGGTCGAGCGTCTTGCCCGACGCCACGTGGCTCGCGCTCAGGTCTCGCTCGCGTTGCAGTTGCTGCACGAGGTCCGCGACCGCGGCCTCCAGCTGGATCTGGTTCGCGAGCCGGTTGAACTCGGTCGCGTCACCGAGGTCGGACTGCACGCGCAACCCGCCGAGGGCGAGCGCCGCCACGGCCGGGATCAGCAGCACGGCGGCCAGCTTCGCGGGCAGGCGCCAGTTGCGGAGCCGCCACGCGGCGGTACCGGCGTCCTGCTTGGTGCGCACCTCGGTTGTCGGCCCGGCGCCCGTTGACTCGGTCACAGTTCCATCACGCAGCGCAGCCAGTCCGTCACCCGAATCGGGGCTCTCGGAGCGCGGTGGATTCCCCACCCCTGACTGGCTGGGACCTCTCTCTCGTCGGGCCACCCTGGGCTTCCTCTTC
Organism: Saccharothrix australiensis; assembly: GCF_003634935.1. NCBI lineage: Bacteria > Bacillati > Actinomycetota > Actinomycetes > Pseudonocardiales > Pseudonocardiaceae > Saccharothrix > Saccharothrix australiensis. The sequence goes on along the minus strand of NZ_RBXO01000001.1, from coordinate 825,841 downwards.
CGGCAGCAGTGTTCCCCGGCCTCTCCCCCGGACCGAAGCATGGACTGGAAAATCGGGCCGAATTGCAGCACAGGGGTGGTAGCGCCGGCTAGGCACCCCACCTCCGCGCAGGGACACAACGCCTCCACTCGGACCTTGTGCCACCCGGCCGGGAGCGTAGTGCCGCACCCCGGCCGCGGGGAAGCCTCTGGAAGCACTCACAGTATCGGCCGGGGCTGTCGTTTCACACCTCCGGGTGGTTACCATCCCGGCATCGACAACTAGGTCGAGAATTAGGTTGATCAAAAAGACCCCGCTCAAGAGGTCGACGCGGCGAGAGGTGCCATGCCAACCCCAGCGCGTGTTCTGCGACGTGCGGCAGCGTTGTTCGCGTGTGCCGCGACCCTCACGGCGTGCGGCCTGCTGCCGGGCACCAAGGACGCGGACCGGCCGGATGTGGAGCGCAGCACGCTCCGCATCGGCGTCCTGCCGGTGGTCGACGTCGCGCCGCTCAAGCTGGCCATCAACCAGAAGCTGTTCGAGAAGTCCGGGCTGTCCGTGCAGCTCGTGACGCTGAGCAGCGAGGCCGAGGGCATCAAGCAGCTCGACACCACGCTGGACATCACCTGGGCGAGCCACGTCAACCTGTTCCGCGCGGTCGCCGACGGCACCCAGCTCCAGCTCCAGGGCGAGGCGTACCAGGCGGGCGTGAACACGATGGCGCTGGTCACGACCGACGCCAACTACGACGGGCCGGCCAAGCTGTCCTCGCCGCGCATCGCCGTGAACAGCGAGACCGACGTCGGCGCGCTGACCACCAAGGCCGTGCTGGACACCGCGGGCGTCGAGAAGCAGCGGATCGGCCTGCGGGTGATGCCGTTCGAGCAGATGATGGACGCGATGAAGGCCAAGGACGTCGACGCGGCGTGGATGACCGAGCCGTTCATCACCAGGGCGCAGAAGGACCTCGGCGCCCGCATCGTCACCGACACGGCGATCGGCCCGACCAAGGACTTCCCCATGTCGGGGTACGCGTCGAGCAAGAAGTTCGCCGACGCCAACCCCAAGGCGCTGGCCCTGTTCCGGGACGTCCTGCGGGACGCGCAGCAGGCCGCGACGAACGACAAGCTGTCCGTCCAGGACGCGCTGACCGGCTACGTCGACGTGGACCAGCAGACCGCCGCGCTGGTGTCGGTGGGCACGTTCCCGCTGTCGCTCAACCAGGTCCGGCTCCAGCGGGTCGCGGACATGATGGACACCGAGGACGTGCTGCCGGGTCGATTGGACGTCCAGGCGCTGCTCCCGCCCGGCACGACGAACTAGCGGGGCGCGCCCGGAACGAACGGTGCGCGACCGGTTCGTCGCCGGCGGTGATTGTTTCCAGGGGTCTTCCGCGGTGGCCGCGGAAGACCCCTGTTTTGTCATTCGGTCTTGACCATGCAGATGGTGGTGGCGGGCTGTGAGTAAACGAACACGGTCTCGCCTGCCGCGCACGCGTTCTCGTCCTGGGTCCCCACCACCTTGGTCACCTTGTGGGTGGCCGACGAATCGCAGGTCACCTTGGTGGTTTTGCCCGCGACAATCGTGCCCTCCTGCTTGAAGCAGTCGCCCTCCTTCGCGTTGAACACGAGGCAGAGCTTGAAGCCGTTGCTGCGCCGGCCACCCCGGTCCCGGTACTCGGAGTAGTCGCCGGAGGGGCACGCGTCGGTGCTGCTGCCGAGGTTGGCGGCCACCTTGAACGCCGCGTCGGGCGACGCGCAGTCGACCGTCTCCACGTCCGCGTTGGTGCTGCTCGCCGACTTCACCTTGATGCAGTCGCCGACCGCCGCGCGCCCCGGGCTGCCGACGCCCGCGATCAGCCCGGCCACGACTATGCCCACGATGAGTAGGCCGACGACGCCGATCAGCGCCTTCGCGCCGCCGGGTGTCCTCTTCTTCGCCGGCGGGGCCGGGTAGCCCGGCTGCGGACCGGGGAAGCCGGGCGGCCCGGCGGGGGGCGGGTGGCCTGCCTGCGGGTAGCCCTGCTGCGGGTAGCCCTGGCCGGCTTGCGGCGGGTAGCCCGGTTGCTGGGGGTAACCCTGGTCCGGCCCCTGGTAGGGCGGCGGGTGGCCCTGCCGCGGTCCGGGCTGGGCCGGGTGGCCGTGCGGCGGGGAGGCTTGGCCCCACCCCGGCTGCGGTGGCGGTTGGCCACCGGGCGGGGGGTGGTGGGGCGACGGGTCGGGAGGCGTGGTCACGCTGCGTTCCTCTCGGGTCGGACGAGCGGAACGTACCGCCGCGGAGCGGGCGGGCGCAGTCGATTCGACGCATCCCGGCGACCAGTCGGGACCGGCGTCAGCGGAGCCAGGGGGCGTGGGAGACGAGGCAGAACGTCACCGGCGGCTCCGGGTAGGCGACCTTCCGGTCGTCACCGCACTCCGCCGCGCCCCGCGCGACCTTGCGCACCTTGAGCGACTCGGTGGTGGCGCAATCCACCCGGCGCATCCCGGACTGGCGGTCGTGCCGGTAGCAGACGCCCTCGACGAAGTTCGGGATCAGGCACACCCGCGCCGACGACGTGTAGGTCGTGTACGGCGAACCGCCCCTCGGGCACGGTTCCGTCTCCGCCACCACCTTGGCGACCTTCACGTTGGCCTCCTCCGCCGCGCAGGGCAGGGGCTCGTAGCGGGCCAGTTCGGCCTGCCTGGAGACGCTGGCGCACTCGCCCGGCGCGGGCTGCGCGCCGCCGCCCACCGCGCCCGGCACGACACCGCCCAGCACGACGACGGCCGCGCCGATGACCCACACCAACTTCCGCATGGACGGGTCATCGGCACGGCCGCGCGCCGGATCGAGCGATTTCACCGCATGTGGTGATGGACCGGTCGTCGCCGGCGGCCCCGGGCGCGCCGGTCACGGGCGGTGATCACCGACGGTGGTCACGGGGCGTGACCACCGGACGGGCGGTCGCCGGCTCGCGGGTCACAGCTCGGCCGGTTCCAGGCAGTACGTGAGGGCGGGCTCCGGGTAGGCCACGCCGGAGCTGTCCGGGCACCGGTCCAGGTCGGCGACGTCCTTGATGACCTTGGTCACCCTGATCGCGTCGGGGCCGACGCACTCGCCCTTCACGAACCCGGTGCCCTCGCCCGGCTGGTAGCAGCTGCCCTCGACCATGTTCGGCAGCAGGCACAGCCGGTCGCCCTCGTTGGCGCCCGACTTCGCGGTCACGTCCGTGTAGAGACCTTCCTCGGGGCACAGGTCCTCGCCCTTGGTCAGCACCTTGCCGACCTTGTACCCGGCCTTGTCGTCGTCGCAGTCGAGCGTCTTCACGTCGGCGCGGTCCTCGGCCTCGCCGCTGAGGCTCACGCAGTCGCCCGCCGCCGCGGCCGAGTTGGCGGTCACGAAGTAGCGGACGGCGAAGAAACCGCCGACGGCGACGAGCACGGCCAGGGCGGCGATCAGGATCTTCTTGGCCGGGCCGCCCGGCCGCGCCGGCTCGTCGCGCTCCTCGTCGTCGGGGGTGACCAGGTAGCGCTGCGGCTCGACCTGGTCGGTGAGGCCGACCGGTGCGCCGTCGCCGGGCGTCGGCGCGGGCGGTGCGGCGGGCGGGTCGGACTCCTCTGCGGTCGGCGTCGCGAGCGTCGCGCCGCCCTCGGCGGGCTCGGCGGACGCGCCGGGCTCGGCGGGCTCGGCGGCGGGTTCGCCGGCGGCGGCCGGGTCGGTCGCGGGCTTCCCCGTCGCGGGCTCGTCGGCCCTGGGTTCGGCCGCGGTGCCGGGTTCGGCCGCGGTGCCGGGTTCCGGTGCGGTGCCGGGTTCGGGTGCCGCGGTGTCGGGCTTGGGCGCATCGTCGGCGGCTTGCGGTGCGTCCGCGCTGGTCCGGGGCACGTCGGAAGCGGGCTTGCTCGGCTCGTTGCTCATCATCATCCTCGCTGGACGGGTGCGCGTGACGTCCCAGAAGGTAGCGGCCCGCACACCCGTCACCACGCTGAGGCGCTCACGGCGGAACGCCCCCGGACCGGGGAACGCCCCGCCTTCCGCCGCGCCCGGCGGCCCGCGCGGCGGCGTCCGTGCGCGGTCCGTGCGCGGCCTGCCACCGGCCGCGACCGACTTGCACCCGGTTGGAACACTGGGAGTACGCCAACGACAGGAGTGCGTTCTCGTGACCGACGGCCCTTTGATCGTCCAGTCGGACAAGACCCTGCTGCTGGAGGTCGACCACCCGCTGGCGGACGAGGCGCGCACCGCCATCGCGCCGTTCGCCGAGCTGGAGCGCGCCCCCGAGCACGTCCACACCTACCGCGTCACGCCGCTCGCCCTGTGGAACGCGCGAGCCGCCGGGCACGACGCCGAGCAGGTGGTCGACGCGCTGGTCCGGTTCTCCCGCTACCCCGTGCCGCAGCCGCTGCTGGTCGACGTGGTGGACACGATGGGCAGGTTCGGCCGGCTCCAGCTCGCCAACCACCCCGCGCACGGCCTGGTGCTCGGCTCGTCGGACCGCGCGGTGCTGGAGGAGGTGCTGCGGCACAAGAAGGTCAAGCCGATGCTGGGCGCCCGCATCGACGACGACACGGTGGTCGTCCACCCGAGCGAGCGCGGCCGGCTCAAGCAGCTGCTGCTCAAGATCGGGTGGCCCGCCGAGGACCTCGCCGGCTACGTCGACGGCGAGGCCCACCCCATCGAGCTGGTGGAGGACGGCTGGCAGCTGCGCGACTACCAGCGGCTCGCGGCGCAGGCGTTCCGGGCGGGCGGCTCGGGCGTCGTCGTGCTGCCGTGCGGCGCGGGCAAGACGCTGGTCGGCGCGGCGGCGATGGCCGAGGCGGGCGCGACGACGCTGATCCTGGTGACGAACACCGTCGCGGGCAGGCAGTGGAAGCGCGAGCTGGTGGCGCGCACGTCGCTGACCGAGGAGGAGGTCGGCGAGTACTCGGGCGAGCGCAAGGAGATCCGCCCGGTCACCATCGCCACCTACCAGGTGATCACCCGCAAGTCGAAGGGCGAGTACAAGCACCTGGAGCTGTTCGACTCCCGCGACTGGGGCCTCATCGTGTACGACGAGGTGCACCTGCTGCCCGCGCCGGTGTTCCGGATGACGGCCGACCTCCAGTCCCGGCGGAGGCTGGGCCTGACCGCGACGCTCGTGCGCGAGGACGGCCAGGAGGGCGACGTCTTCTCGTTGATCGGGCCCAAGCGGTACGACGTGCCGTGGCGCGACATCGAGGCGCAGGGGTGGATCGCGCCTGCGGACTGCACCGAGGTCCGGGTGACGCTGACCGACAACGAGCGCCTGGAGTACGCGACCGCCGAGCCGGAGGAGCGCTACAAGCTGTGCTCCACGGCGCGGACCAAGCTGCCGGTGGTGCGCGCGATCCTGGACCGCCACGCCGGCGAGCCGACGCTGGTGATCGGCGCGTACCTCGACCAGTTGGAGTCGCTGGGCGAGGCGTTGGACGCCCCGGTCATCCAGGGCTCGACGAAGAACAAGGAGCGCGAGCAGCTGTTCGACGCGTTCCGGCGCGGCGAGCTGCGCACCCTGGTGGTGTCGAAGGTGGCGAACTTCTCCATCGACCTGCCCGAGGCGTCGGTCGCGGTGCAGGTGTCGGGGACGTTCGGGTCGCGGCAGGAGGAGGCGCAGCGCCTGGGCCGGCTCCTGCGCCCCAAGGGCGACGGCCGCCAGGCGCACTTCTACTCCGTGGTCTCGCGCGACACCCTCGACACCGACTACGCCGCCCACCGGCAACGCTTCCTCGCCGAGCAGGGCTACGCCTACCGCATCGTCGACGCCGACGACCTGCTCGGACCCGAGCTGCCCGAGGTCGGCTGAAGCGATCCCCCGGAGCGGTGGGTGAACGCGGCCGGGGGACGGGTGGAGCCGGAAGTCCCCTGGATCGGCTGATTTCGACCCGCTCGCCCACCGCGCTAGGTTGATCGCCGGACTTCGGCCCGACGATCGGGTGGGACATGACTGTGGTCGTGCGGCTCCGGCCGGCACCGCGCTGGTGGGTGTGGCGCCCAGGGGCCGACCGGGTGCCCGCGGTGCGCCTGGCCCGGCGGCGGGCACGGCGGGCCCGGTCGCGGGTGCTGCTCGTCGTCGCCGTGCCGGTGGCGTGCGCGGTGGTGCTGCTCGCGCCCGCGCTGTGGTCGGCGGTGGCGTTCGCGCCCGTGCCGTTCCTGGTCGCCGGGGCGCTCGCGCTGCTGCCGCCGCGGGTCGCGGAGTGGGACGTGGTGTCGGCCGCGGCCGAGCGGGACGTCGTGCACAGCGAGCGGTTCGCGGACGTCGGGCAGCGGCGGCGGGCGCGGCGGCTCTGCGAGGACTTCCTGGCGCTGCGGGTGGACGTCGACCCGGCGCGGCGCGACCGCGTCGAGGCGCTGCTGTGGCAGGCGCTGGTCGCGCTGCGGGACAGCCTGGCGCTGCGGGACGCGCTGGGCGCGGCGGGCAACCGACCCGGCCTGGCCGCCGACCTGGCCGAGTCGACCCGGGGCCTGGCCGAGCTGGACCGGCGGGTGGACGGGTTCGCCGCCGCGCTGCGCATCGCGGTCGAGGAGGAGGAGCCGCGACTCGCGGCGAGCGCGCTCCGCCGCGTCGCCGCGCTGGACCCGATCTAGGCTTCCGGCGTGTTCGTCTACTCGATCCCGATGCGCAACCGGTTCCGCGGCATCACCGTCCGGGAGGGCGTGCTGGTGGAGGGGCCGCGCGGGTGGGGTGAGTTCTGCGCGTTCCTCGACTACTCCGACGCCGAGTGCGTGCCGTGGCTGGCGTGCGCGCTGGAGTCGGCGACCGAGGGGTGGCCCGCGCCGGTGCGCGACCGCGTCCCGGTCAACTGCACGGTGCCCGTGGTGTCGCCCGAGCGGGCTTACCGGATCGTCGCCGAGTCCGGGTGCTCGACGGCGAAGGTGAAGGTGGCCGACCCCGGCTCCGCGCTGTCGGACGACCTCGACCGGGTCGCGGCGGTGCGCGACGCCCTCGGGCCGTCCGGCGCGGTGCGGGTGGACGCGAACACCGCGTGGGACGTCGACACGGCGGTGCGGGCGATCCGCGAGCTGGACCGGGCGGCGGGCGGGCTGGAGTACGTGGAGCAGCCGTGCCCGACGATCCCGGAGCTGGCGGCCGTGCGGCGGCGGGTGGACGTGCGGATCGCAGCCGACGAGTCGATCCGGCGGGCCGAGGACCCGCTGGCGGTGGCGGTCGCGGGCGCGGCGGACGTGGCGGTGATCAAGGTCGCGCCGCTGGGCGGCGTGCGGCGCGCGCTGGAGGTCGCCGAGGCGTGCGGGCTGCCGTGCGTCGTGTCGTCGGCGGTGGAGACGTCCGTCGGCATGGCGGCGGGCCTGGCGCTGGCCGGCGCGCTGCCCGAGCTGGACTTCGCGTGCGGGCTCGGGACGCTGTCGCTGCTGGACGGTGACGTGGCGGGCGCGTCGCTGCGACCGGTGGACGGCTGGCTGCCGGTGCCCGCGCGGGCACCGGAGCCGGACCGGTTCGCGGAGTTCGCGGCGGCCCCGGCGACGAGGCTCCGGTGGGAGCAGCGCGTCGCCCGCGTGACCGCCGCCTCGCCCGCGTGACCATCGCGCCCGAGCCGTCCCGCGTAACCGCCGCCTCGCCCGCGTGACCGCCGCGCCCGGCGGGCCGGATCGGGTCGACCGCCCGTGGTGCGCGGACGTCAGAGCGCCTTGAGCAGTTCGGCGGCCAGCGGCCCGGAGGACGCCGGGTTCTGTCCCGTGTGGAGGTTGCGGTCCACGACGACGTGCGGTTGCCACGGCGCGCCCTCGACGAAGTCCGCCCCGAGCGCCACCAGCCGGTCCTGGAGCAGCCACGGCGCCTTGTCGGCGAGGCCCGCCTGGCGCTCCTCCTCGTTGGTGAACCCGGTCAGCCGGTAGCCCGCGAACGCGTCACCGGCCGCCAGCAGCGCGGCCGGCGCGTGGCACACCACGCCCAGCGGCGCGCCGGACGCCAGCACCCGCGCCAGCAGCCGCCCCGAGTCGGCGTCCACCGCCAGGTCCTCCATCGGACCGTGGCCGCCGGGGTAGAACACGGCGGCGTAGTCGGCCGGGTCGACCCGCGCCAGCTCGACGGGCGACCGCAGTTCGGCCGCGTCCCGCAGCACGGCGGCGACGGCGTCCGCCCGCTCCTGGCCGCCGTTGGCGTCCGCGGTCAGGCTGCCCCGGTCGACGGTCGGCTCCACGCCGCCGGGCGTGGCGACGACGACCTCGTGCCCGGCGGCCTTGAACAGCTCGTACGGGGCGGTGAACTCCTCGGCCCAGTACCCGGTCGGGTGCCGGGAGCCGTCGTTCAGGGTCCAGTGGTCCGCGCCGGACAGCACCATCAGGATCTTCGCCATGCCACCGACCCTAGGCCGCCATTTCACGACCCGCCCAATGGTCTTGGCGGCGACCCACCGGGAGCGACGGGGAAAGGGTCAGGACAGCGCGTCCACCACCACGGTTATCGGGCACGGCACGGTGGTCACGGATTCGTCCGTCACCGCCGAGGACTCCTGATAACCGAATTCCCCGCGAGGTGGCGGTCGACCAGGGACACCGGCTCGGCGAGGTCGCCGATCCAGCAGTGCGGGATACCGGCGTCGGCGTATTCCTCGCGCTTCACGACGTAGTCGGTCCGACGCGAGCCCGCCGGCTCCAGGTCCACGTCGACGGCCGGGTCACCAGCAGCTCCGCCGCTCGCTGGGCGCGCAGCGGGACCGCCGGCTCCAGGGACGCCAGGTCGTGCTCGGTCGTCGGGCTCGGCGACGTCAGCACACGGCCTTCCCGCGACTCCGAGCACCCGGACTCGATCTCGCCGATTTCCGCGCACTCGGACACCGTCAGCAGATGCGCCGACAATCCGAGAGCATGAAGCATCTTCAAGAAACAGCGGTCACCTCCTCACGTCGAATTCGATCCTCCCACGTCCACACGTTCGAATTCATCACTCGAACCGGTGATCATGGTCGACCCAGCCCTTCGACACCCAGGCTGCGCACCACCCCGTCCGTCCGCTCCAGCGCCTCGGTCCGGCGCGGCGTCGCCGGGGACCGGGTCAGGTCGACCACCCGGATCGGCGGGCCGAACTCGACCAGGGTCGGCACGTACTCCGCGCGCTCCACCGCCCAGCCGCCGTCGCCCTTGACGAACTTGAACCGCGTGACGATGCCCTCCTCCGTGATCCCCTGCGGCTCGGAGTGGCGCGCCACCTCGTTGCCCATCCCGTACACCACCCACTTGCCGTTCACCCGGTCGATCGGCTGCACGGCGTGCACGTGCGTCCCGATGATCAGGTCCACGGCCGGGTCGGCGAGCACCGCCGCCGCCATCTCGCGCTGCTCGGCCGTCGGCTCGTGCCGGTACTCGGCCCCCCAGTGCAGGCTGGCCACCACGACCTCCGCGCCCGCCGCCTTCGCCGCGCGGGCCGCCGCCAGCACGCCCTCGACCGACAGCTCGTTCGCCATCCACGGCTGTGGCAACGGGATGCCGTTGAACCCGTACGTGAACGCGATGTGCCCCACCTTCACGCCGTTCGCGTCCAGCAGCAGCGGTGTCGAGGACTCCTCCGGCGAGCGGAACGAGCCGGTGTGGCGCAGGCCGGCCGCGTCCAGCACGTCCAGCGTCGTCCTGATCGCACCGGAACCGCGGTCCAGCGTGTGGTTGGACGCCGTCGAGCAGCTGTCGTACCCGAGGTTCTTCAGCGCGGTCGCGACCTCGGGCGGCGCGCTGAACGCCGGGTAGCCGTAGGTCGGCGCGCCCGGCGCGGACAGCGGCGTCTCCAGGTGGCAGATCGACAGGTCCGCGTCGATCGCCGGCCGCAGGCCCTCCAGCAGCGGGCCGAAGTCGCGGTCGCCGTCCTGGTCCGCCTGCTCGGTCAGCGCCGGGTGGACGAGGATGTCGCCGCCCGCCGCGAGCGTGAACGACGGCGGTGGCGGCGGAGCGGACGACGGCGGTGGCGGCGGCAGCCGGGACGACGTGATCACCACGGGCGACCCGGTGCAGGCCGCGGTGAGGCAGGCGGCCAGCGCGAGGCACGCCCACCGCCCGCCACGCCTGTTCAGCGGTGCCGCCTGCGGCGCAGCAGCAGCACCAGCGCGATCAGCACCACCGCGATCGGCAGCACGCGCTTGAGCACCGGCGGGCGCGCCGGCTCCACCTGGTCGATCGGCTCGTCGGGCACGGCCCGCAGCCGCGGGCGGGCCGAGGGTTCGGGAGAAGTCACCTCCTCAGCCTCCCCCGTCGCGGGCGCGGTCGCCAAGTGATCCGGCGTACTCGCGCGCGGACGGGCCGGTGATCACGCGCTGGTCGGGCGGCCCACCCCGTCCGCACCGTGACGACGGACACGGCGACGCGCACGACAGCGGGCACGGCGGACGCGGCGGACGGCACGGTCCGGCGGCTCAGCCGTCGCGGTGGATGGCGCCGTCCGTGCGCGTGAGGCGCTCACCGCCACCACCCCAGCGCAACGCGATGATCTCCGCGGCGATCGACACGGCGGTCTCCTCGGGCGTGCGCGCGCCGAGGTCCAGGCCGATCGGCGAGGCGAGCCGCGCGAGCTCCGCCTCGGTCAGCCCCGCCTCGCGCAGCCTGCGCAGCCGGTCGGCGTGCGTGCGGCGCGAGCCCATCGCGCCGACGTAGCCGAGGTCGAGCCGCAGCGCGACCTCCAGCAGCGGCACGTCGAACTTCGGGTCGTGGGTGAGCACCGCGACGGCCGTGCGCCCGTCCACCCGCCCGGCCTCGGCCTGCGCCCGGAGGTACCGGTGGGGCCAGTCCACGACCACCTCGTCCGCCTCCGGGAACCGGGCGCGGGTCGCGAACACCGGCCGCGCGTCGCACACCGTCACGCGGTAGCCGAGGAACGCGCCCAGCCGCGCCATCGCCGCCGCGAAGTCGATCGCGCCGAACACCAGCAGCCGGGGCGGCGGCTCGAAGGAGTGCACGAACACCGCCATGCCCTCGCCCCGCCGCTGCCCGTCCGGGCCGTAGTGCAGCGTCGCGCTCCGCCCGGCGGCCAGCAGGCCACGCGCGTCGTCGGTGATCGCGTCCCGCGCCCGCGCCGACGGCACGCCGCCGGCCACCCGGTCCGGCCACACCACGAGCCGCCTGCCGACCCACGCGGGGTGCTCGACGACCGTGGCGACCGCGACCGGTTCGCCCGCCCGCACCGCCGCCAGCACGTCGGGCAGCTCGGGGAAGGACGCCCGGTCCACCGCCTCCACGAAGACGTCGATGATCCCGCCGCAGGTGAGGCCGATCGCGAACGCGTCGTCGTCGCTCACGCCGTACCGCTGGAGCACCGGCGCGCCGGACGCGACGACCTGCCGCGCGAGGTCGTGGACCGCGCCCTCCACGCAACCGCCGGACACCGAGCCCACCACCGCGCCGTCCGCGCCGACGAGCATCGCCGCGCCGGGCGGCCGGGGCGCGGAGCGGAACGTCGCGACGACCGTGCCGACGCCGACCGTCTCACCGGACGCGACGCGGCGGGCGAGTTCGGCGAGCACGTCGCGCACCGCGCACCCCCTCGGTCCGGCGCCGGCCCACGCCGGTCGTCCCGCGATTGTGCACCGCGCCGGCCGGCCCCGGTGGGACGGCGGCGCCTCGGGGACGGACCCTGAGGGCGGTTTCAGGGTCGGTCCCCGATGTGCCGCGCCGCCCTGACCAGCACCATTGAGCCATGACGAACGACGTGCTCAACCAGGCCACCGACAAGGTCAAGAAGCTCCGCCGCAGCCGGGACGACCGGATGGTCGCGGGCGTGTGCGGCGGCGTCGCCAAGCTCCTCGGCGTGGACGCCGCGCTGCTGCGCATCCTGCTGGTCGCCGCGACCCTGTTCGGGTTCGGCGCCGGTGCGCTCCTCTACCTCGCGGCGTGGATCCTCATGCCCGAGGAGGACTGAGGCCCGCACCGGGCCGCGTCCCGCGCTGTCCGGCCTAGCGGGGGAAACCGGGCACGCCGGGTAGCTTCTGCCAGGGGTGGGGACCGGACAGGGGCCGGTACTCGACGCCCAGGGCGTCCAGCCTCGGCAGGTGGTGCTCGGTCAGCCGGGTCCGGAACTCCTCGACGTCACGGGGGCCGGTGCTCCAGGCCACCTCGGCCAAGGCGCACAGCCGGGGGAAGACCGCGTAGTCCACCCGCCGCGGCGAGTCGAGGTGCTCCGACCACAGGTTGGCCTGCGCGCCGAGCACCCGGTCCGCCGCCGCCGGCTCGTAGGCGTAGACGTCCTCCCACCTGAGCACGGTCCCGACCGGGATGGGCTCGTCCGGGCCGTCGGCCTGGCGGTAGTCCAGGTAGACGTGCCGGTCCGGGCACATGACGACGTCGTGGCCGCGGTCCAGGGCGGCCAGGCCGCCCTCCTCGCCGCGCCAGGACGCGATGACCGTGCTGCTCGGCAGCGGTCCGGCGGCCAGGACCTCGTCCCAGCCGTGCGGTCGCCGGCCCCGGTCCACCAGGTGCTGCGCGATCCGCCGCACGAACCGCCCGTCGCCGTTCTCCGCCTCGTCCCCGCCCAGGCCGATGACCTCGGACGGGAAGACGTCGAGCAGCTCGTCGAACACCTGCCGGTAGAAGTCGACGGTGACCTCGTCGGCCTTGAGGACGTTGGGGTTCACGCCCCAGTCGGTCCACACGCCGCCGCCGGACACCCCGAGCTCCGGGTAGGCCGCGATCGCCGCCTGGCTGTGGCCGGGGATGTCGATCTCCGGCACGACCGTGACGTGCCGGGCCGCCGCGTACGCCACCACCTCTCGCAGGTCGTCCTGCGTGTAGTAGCCGCCGTGCGGTCGCCCGGTCTGGCCGCCGCTGCGCCGGTCGCCGTACCGCGACGACGGCCGCCACCCGCCGACCTCGTGCAGGCGGGGGAACCTGCGGGACTCGAACCGCCAGCCCTGGTCGTCGGTCAGGTGCAGGTGCAGCACGTTGAGCTTGTGCGCGGCCAGCAGGTCGACGTACCGCAGCACCTCGTGCTTGGGCAGGAAGTGCCGCGCCACGTCCAGCATCAGGCCGCGCCAGGCGAACCTGGGCGCGTCCTCGACCACGCACACCGGCAGCCGCACCGGTCCGTCGTGGATGGGCGCGGCCCGGAACGCGTCCGGGCCGGCCAGCTGGCGCACCGTCTGGCGGGCGTAGAACAGGCCCGCCTCGTCGGCGGCCTCGACGGTCACGCCGGGGCCGACGGTCAGCCGGTACGACCCCGGGGGGCCGTCCAGCGTCAGCCGGCCGTCCACCGCGCCGTCCCACTCGATCTCGCCGTCACCCCGGGTGAACGACACCGGCTTGGGCAGAATCACTACTTCACCGCTCCCGCAAGTCCCGCGACGAGACGCCGCTGTACCAGGATGAAGAACACCAGCACCGGGATCGTCATCAGCGTCGACCCCGCCATGATCGCGCCCCAGTCGTTCTGGTCGGGCTTGACGAACACCTGTAGCGCCAGGGGCAGCGTCTGGTTCTCCGCCGCCGAGATGATGAACGTCTTGGCGAACAGGAAGTCGTTCCACGCGTGGATGAACGACAGGACGCTGGTCGCCACCAGGCCGGGCGCCACGAGCGGGAACAGCACCTGCCACAGGAACCGGAAGCGGGACGCGCCGTCGAGCGTCGCGGCCTCCTCCAGCTCCACCGGCACGGCGGCGACGAACCCGCGCAGCATCCAGATGGCGAACGGCAGGCTGAACGCCAGGTGCACCAGCACCAGCGAGCCCAGGTGGTTCAGGCCGAACACCGGCACGACGTCCCGCACCGACTTCATCATGAAGAACAGCGGGATCGTCAGCGCCTCCACCGGCACCATCTGCACGATCAGCAGCATGATCAGCAGCGTGGTCCGGCTGCGGAACCGGAACCTGGTCAGCGCGGTGGCCGCCAGGAACGAGATCACCATGCTGAACAGCACCACGATGACCGCCACCACGAGGCTGTTCACCAGGTACCGGCCGAAGCTCTGCACGGTCAGCGCGCGCACGAAGCTGTCGAGCGTCGGCGCGAGCGTCCAGGGCCGGGGATCCGCGGAGATGACCTCGGACTCGGGCTTCAGCGCCGTCAGCACCATCCAGTACAGCGGGAACGCCACCACACCGGCGATCAGCACGGTGACGACCTCGGCGATACGCCGCCTCACAGCGCCTCCCCCGACTTGCGCAGCGCGCGGAGGTACCCGAGCGTGATGACCAGCAGCAGCGCCGTCATCACCACGCCGATCGTCGCGCCCAACCCGTACTCCGAGGCGGCGAACGCCTGCTGGTACGCGTAGACGTTCAGCACGAGGTTCCGCCCGGCGATGCCGCCGCCGTTGGTCATGATGTAGATCTGGGTGAACACCTTGAAGTCCCAGATGATCGACTGGATGGTCACGACGATCAGCAGGGGCCGCAGCAGCGGCAGGATCACCGACCGCGCGGTGCGCAGCGCGGACGCGCCGTCCAGCGCGGCGGCCTCCAGCACCTCGCCCGGAATCGCCTTGATGCCCGCGTAGAGCGTCACCATGACGAACGGGAACGAGCACCAGATCACCTGCGCCGCCACGAGCCCGAACGCCAGCCACCGGTCGTAGGTCCAGGAGAACCCGGTGCTGCCGAGCAGCTCGTTGACGAACCCGAAGTTCGCGTCGAACAGGAACAGCCAGATGGTGGACCCGGCGACCGTCGGGGTGGCCCAGGCGCCGAGCGCGGCCAGGAACAGCAGCGTCCGCGCCCAGGTGCGGACCCTGGTGGCCAGCACGGCGAGCGCGCCGCCGACCAGCAGGGTCCCGAGCACGCACACCGCGGCGAACCCGACGGTCTGCCCGAGCACCGTCCAGAACTTGGCGTCCGACAGCAGGGTCGCGTAGTTCTGCAAACCCAGGAAGGTCAGCGGCGCGCCGCCGCTGACCTGCTCCTGGCCGTAGTCGTACAGGGAGATCAGCACGAGCTGGTAGATCGGGTAGCCCATGAGGCCGACGAGCACCAGCAGCGCCGGGGCGAGGTAGGCGTAGGCGATCCGCCCGTCACCCTTGGTGGCACGCATCATGAAGCGAACGCCGCATTCATCGCATCGGCCGCCTTCTTGGCCGCGGCGTCCAGGTCGCTGCCGCCCGCCGCGACCTCCTGGAGGAGGTTCGGCAGCACGCCCTGCGCGTCGACCTTCGCCCAGTTCGGCGTCACCGGCACGAACTTGGTGCCCGCTTCGAGCGTCTTGATGAACGGCTCGACGGCCGGGGTGGACTTGGCGACGTCGGCCTGCACGTCGCTGAAGACCGGCATGTTGCCCATCGCGTCGAACATCTTGCGCTGGTACTGCTTGCCGCCGAGCAGCTTGAGGAAGTCGTTGGCCAGCGTCTTGCGCTCCGTGCCCTTCAGCACGCCGAGCAGGTTGCCGCCGGCGAACGCGGGCGCGACCGAGCCGGCGGTCTTGCCGGGCAGCGGGACGATGCCGTACTTGCCGGCGGCCGTGGAGGCGTCGACCGACTTGCGGTTGAAGTCGCCGCCGATGGTCATCGCGGCCTTGCCCGCGCGGAACGCCTCGACGCTCGCGTCACCGCCGTTGGCCGCGCACTGCGCCGGCGGGCAGATGTCGTCCGCGATCAGTTCCGTGTACTGGCGCAGGCCGTTCTTCGCCTCGGCGGTCTCGATGGCGGAGACGTACTTGTCGCCGTCCTTGCGCGCGATGTCGCCGCCGTTGGCCCACACGAACGGCAGCGCGCCGTAGGTGTACTTGCCGCCGGCGGAGATGCCGAGGAGGTCCGGCTTGGCGGCGCGGATCTGCCGCGCGAGCGGCGCGATCTCGTCGAGCGTCGTCGGGGGCTTCAGGCCGAGTTCGGCGAACACGTCCGTGCGGTAGTAGAGCGCGCGGATGCCGACGTACCACGGCACGCCGTAGGTCTTGCCGTCCACCTTGGCGGTGTCCAGCACGCTCGGCAGCAGGTCCTTCCCCTCGGCCCACGAGCCGAGGTCCAGCTCGGCGAACCCGCCGCCCGCGACGTAGCCCGCGAGGTCGGTGTTGCCGAACTCGGCGACGTCCGGCGCGCTCTTCGGGTCGCTGAAGGCGGCCTTGAACCGCTCCGCGCGCGTCTGCACCTGGATGTACTGCACGTCCACCGTCACGCCCTGGTGGGCCTTCTCGAACTCGGTGACCGCTTCCTTGACGACGGCTTCCTTGGGGCCCCGGTTGACCTCGTCGAACAGCCAGACCCGCAATTGCCCGGTCTGCTGATCGGCACCGGTCGCGGCGGGACCGGACTGGACCGGGGCGCACCCGGAAAGCCCGGCCCCGGCGACCACCGTGACGGCAAGGCCAGCCGCCACGGAGGCCACCCTCTTGGATACCCGCATCTTCCGAACCCCCTCCAGCAATGTTGCGTCTTATGCAACGGCTATTTCATGGGAAGCAACGGGGATGCTAGTGTCCGAATCGCCAACCGGTCTAGACCAGATTCGCCCAGGTCTGGACCGCTTCGACGGAGAGTGGAGCGTCCCACCCGCCGGGTCGAACCGCGCTCCCGACGTGGAAGCCGGTCACCCCGACGGCCTTCAGCGGTGCCACCTGCTCCGGCTTCAGGCCGCCGCCGACCAGGAGCGCCACCTCGTCCTGCCGGGCCGCGAGCCGCTCCAGCACGGCGAAGCCGTCCGCGACACCGCGCGGTGAGCCGGACGCGAGCACCGTGTCGCAGCCCAGCCCCGCGACCACGCCCCACGCCGCTTCGGGGTCGGCGGAGTGGTCCAGCGCGCGGTGGAAGGTCCAGCGGCAGCCGTCCAGCTCGGCCAGCACGGCGCGGCACGCGGCCTCGTCGACCCAGTCGTCCGCGTCCAGGAAGCCCAGCACGAACTCCGACGCGCCCGCCTCGCGCAGCGCCGCCGCGTCCCGGCGCAGGCCGTCGAGCGAGCCGGGCGCGAACCCCGGCGCGTCGCGCAGCATCACGCGGACCGGCAGGTCGGTGGCGCCCAGCACGTCGCGCACGAGCGCGGGCGGGGGCGTCAGGCCGTCGGCGGCCATGTCGGTGACGAGTTCGAGCCGGTGCGCTCCACCGGCCTGGGCGGCGACGGCGTCGTCCGCGTCGAGAGCGATGACCTCAAGCATGGCCCGGACCATAACGGCCCGGCTCGTCCCGGTCCGCCGGCCACGTGCCCACGCCCCGGCGTCCCGCGCGGGACCCGCCGCGAACGCGACGAACCTCGCGGTGCGCCCACCGGCGGGCCCGGCCGCCACCCGACGCCCCTCGATCGGCCGGTCGCGCGGCGACACGGGCACCGCACGTGGCGCGCTCGATCGACCACGCGCCGCGACACCGGCGGACGGCGGTGCACCGGGTCGGCGAGCGGTCGCGGGCCGGACCCGACGACGCCGGCGACCGGACCCGGCCGTGGCTCGACCGGCGCGGTGCCGGGCGACCGCACGGCCGAGCGGCCGGCCGGGAACCGGGCGAGCGACCTCGCCCACCCGCTCGCGCGACACCGCCGACCTCTGTGAACGTGATCCACAACAGGCACCGTGAGCTGCGGGAACACCCCACTTCTTCGCGGACGGTGAACTGTTAACGACGGGGTGTGTATCCACCGCGGAACTACCCGCTCCTTAACTCATGACCGGACCTCGACCCAGGAGGACTCGTGAGAGCCGAGCCGGAGCACACCGACGACCACCGCACACCGTCGTCCCACTGACCACTTCGGGGGAGGGGGCGGTGCCCGGTCGGCTTCGAGGGGTGTCGATCGGTCGCCGCCCGTGGTGAAGGAAGGGCGGTCCGCGATGCGAGGGGGGCATCGCGGACCGCCGCCGCGGGGCGGACGATGGTGTGTGACGATCAGCTACGGCTGGGGGAAGTCGAGGAGGAGGTGACGACGTGGGAGATCTGCGCACGGCCGGTGAGCGCCCACCGTGGGAGGGCCTGGACGGGACGGATCGGCACGCGGCCTGCGTCGTCGCCGCCCGCGACGGCGACCGCAGGGCGCTGGACGTGCTGGTGGCGGATCTGACGCCCCTGGTGTGGCACGTGGCCAGGGGGCACGGGCTGGACCGCAGCACCGCGGAGGACGTGGTGCAGACGGTCTGGCTCGCCCTGCTGCGCCACCTCGACCGCCTGATCGAACCCCGCGCGCTGGCGGGGTGGCTCGTCGTGGCGACGCGCCGCGAAGCCCAGCGCACCTGGACACCCGCCCGTCGGGAAGCAGCGCTGTCCGACGAACTGGCGGAGCAGTTGGAGAGCGAGTACGGGTTGCCCGAGGACGCCGCCCTGGTCGACGACCGGGACCACCGGTTGTGGCGGGCCTTCGGCCGCCTGTCGCAGAAGTGCCAGGAGCTCCTGCGACTCACCGTGCTGGCCGGGCGGGCGGAGTACCGCGCGGTCGCCGAAGCACTGTCCATGCCACGCGGCAGCATCGGCCCGACCAGGGGCCGGTGCCTGACCATGCTGCGCACGCATCTCGACGCGGAAGGAGGATCGCGGTGAACGACATCGACCCGCGCGATGACCGCAGAGGCCAAGAGGACACCGCTGTCCTCACCGAGCTGAACCGGTTGGTGTACGAACTGGACGCGCCGCCGGTGGGGCTGGTCGAACGCATCCAGTTCGCGGTGGCCCTGGAGAACCTGGACGTGGAGGTGGCCCGCTGGGAACGGGCGGGCTCGTTCGCCGGCGTGCGCGGCGGCAACCCCGGCACCATCACGTTCACGGTGGACAACCTGACCCTGATGGTCAACTTCACCCCGAGCGGCGCGCGGCACCGCATCGACGGCTGGCTGGTGCCCGCCGGCGAGCACACCGTCGAGGTGCGGGTGGCCGAGCACGAGTCGAGCACCACGAAGGCCGACGACGGCGGTCGGTTCGTGCTGGCGGACGTGCCCACGGGCACCACGCAGATCGTGGTGCACCTGGTGAACTCCCGCGGCGAACCCGGACGCACCGTGGTGACACCGACGATCATGCTGTAGCGCGCACCCCGGCGTCCGACCGTGGACCGTCCGACGCCGACCGACCAGCGCCCGACCGCGCTGACCCAGGCTCGCGCGCCCACCGGTGATCCGCACCGCGGCACGTACCCGAGGCGAGGCCCCGAGCCCTCCCGTTCCGGCCACTCCGCAGGCCGGTCGAGGGGGCGCGGGGCCTCGCTTCCGTTCGCGGACCCCGCCCGCGGCGGCCACCGACCGCCCGGTCCGCCCGTCGGGTGAACCGCTCTTGCCCTCCCGGCGCGACCGAGCGGTTCCAACCGACCGGGTCACGCCGGCCCGCCAGTGCGCACAGCCCTGATGAGCGGGCCGCCCGGCCGAGTCCGGCCAAGCCGCCCGACCGAGCCGCCCGGCCCGGCCCGACCGAGCCACCCGATCAAGCCGCCCGGCCTGGCCCGGCCGAGCCGTTCGACCTGGCCGCCCGGCCCCACCAGGCCACCCGGAACACCGGGCCCGGAGGCGCGGCCACGAGGTCCGGGAGGACCCCGGACAGCCGGAAGGCCCGGTCCGCAGCGGACCGGGCCTCCAGGTGTGGTGGTGCGACTGTCAGAAGTCCATGCCACCGGCGTCCGGGACGGCGGGAGCAGCGCCCGCCTTCTCCGGCTTGTCGGCCACGACGGCCTCGGTGGTCAGGAACAGGGCGGCGATCGACGCGGCGTTCTGGAGCGCCGAGCGGGTCACCTTGGTCGGGTCCGGCACGCCGGCGGCGAGCAGGTCCTCGTAGGCGCCGGTCGCGGCGTTGAGGCCGTGGCCGACGGGCAGGCCCTTGACCTTCTCCACCACGACGCCGCCCTCAAGGCCGGCGTTGACGGCGATCTGCTTCAGCGGGGCCTCGACGGCGACCTTGACGATGTTCGCGCCGGTCGCCTCGTCACCCTCCAGCTTCAGGCCCGCGAACGCGGCCTCGGCGGCCTGGAGCAGGGCCACGCCACCGCCGGCGACGATGCCCTCTTCCACGGCGGCCTTGGCGTTGCGCACCGCGTCCTCGATGCGGTGCTTGCGCTCCTTCAGCTCGACCTCGGTGGCCGCGCCGGCCTTGATGACCGCGACACCACCCGCGAGCTTGGCCAGGCGCTCCTGGAGCTTCTCGCGGTCGTAGTCGGAGTCGGACTTCTCGATCTCGGCCCGGATCTGGTTGACGCGGCCCTGGATCTGCTCCGCGTCGCCCGCGCCCTCGACGACCGTGGTCTCGTCCTTGGTGACGACGACCTTGCGCGCCTTGCCCAGCAGCGACAGGTCGGCGTTCTCCAGCTTGAGGCCGACGTCCTCGGTGATGACCTGGCCGCCGGTCAGGATCGCGATGTCCTGGAGGATCGCCTTGCGGCGGTCACCGAAGCCGGGGGCCTTGACCGCGACCGACTTGAACGTGCCGCGGATCTTGTTGACCACCAGGGTCGCCAGGGCCTCGCCCTCGACGTCCTCGGAGATGATCAGCAGCGGCTTGCCGCCCTGCATGACCTTCTCCAGCAGCGGGAGCAGGTCCTTCACCGACGAGATCTTGGAGCCGTAGAGCAGGATGTAGGGGTCCTCCAGGACCGCTTCCTGACGCTCCGGGTCGGTCACGAAGTAGCCCGAGATGTAGCCCTTGTCGAAGCGCATGCCCTCGGTCAGCTCGAGTTCGAGGCCGAGCGCGTTGCTCTCCTCGACGGTGATGACGCCTTCCTTGCCGACCTTGTCCATCGCCTCGGCGATCAGCTCGCCGATGGTCGAGTCGCCCGCGGAGATGGACGCCGTGGCGGCGATCTGCTCCTTGGTCTCGACCTCCTTGGCGGTCTTCAGCAGCTGCTCGGTCACGGCCTCGACGGCCTGCTCGATGCCGCGCTTGAGGCCGAGCGGGTTCGCGCCCGCGGCCACGTTGCGGAGGCCCTCGCGGACCAGGGCCTGGGCGAGCACGGTGGCGGTCGTCGTGCCGTCACCGGCGACGTCGTCGGTCTTCTTCGCGACTTCCTTGACCAGCTCGGCCCCGATCTTCTCCCACGGGTCCTCGAGCTCGATCTCCTTGGCGATGGAGACGCCGTCGTTGGTGATGGTCGGCGCGCCCCACTTCTTCTCGAGCACGACGTTGCGGCCCTTCGGGCCGAGCGTCACCTTGACGGCATCCGCGAGGGTGTTCATGCCGCGCTCAAGACCACGGCGGGCGTCCTCGTCGAACGCGATCATCTTGGCCATTGCGGTGTGTTCCTCCGCCTGTGAACGACTTATGGGGCCACTGCGGACTCGCGCCCGCAGCGGAACACGGTGCTTGGCCAGGCTCGGTGCCCGCGACGGACGACCTGCCCCGAACCGGGGCCTGCCTCACCGTCCCAGCCTGCGTGCTGGCACTCAGGGGGTCCGAGTGCCAACACCGTGTTTAGCACTCAAGCCCGGCGAGTGCAAGAACCCCAGGTCAGCGCGTCGACTTCACGGGGATGCTGGTGGGCAGCGGTTTCCGGCCGTCGTCGCCGTCGCCGACCTTGATGGATTGACCCGATGAGGTGGTGGCGGGCGGGCGCGGCTCCTCGGACTTGGGCGTGAGGATCAGGACGAGGACGACGACCGCGATGATCGCCACCACGCCGACGGCGACCGGCGCGACCCAGGCGGGCCGGGTCTTCGCGGTGGCGGTGAACGCCGACGCGCCGCCCACCTGCGCGGGCGGGCGCAGCCGCACCGGGTCGGCGAGGAAGCCCGGCTGCTGGGCGAACCCGCCGGACGGGGTGCCCTGCGGCCTGCCCTGCGCGGACGGCGGGAAGCGCCCCGGCTGCTGCGCGGCCACCCCGCCGGTCTGCGGTCCGGGCGCGGGCGTCGGTCCCGTCACGGGCGCGTCGGTGCGGCGCGGCGGCGTGGTCACGGTGGCCGCGCCGCCCAGCGCGGTGCGCGCTGCGGAGATCAGCTCCTGGCACGAGCCGAACCGCTGGTCGGGGTCCTTCGCGGTGCCCTTGCGCAGCACGTCGTCGATGCCCGGCGGGAGTGCGACCAGCGACGTCAGCGCGGGGATCTCGGAGGCGAGGTGGCCCTGGATGACGTCCTGCACGCCGCCCTGGAACGGCGGGCGGCCCGACAGGCACGCGAACACCATGCACGCGAGCGCGTACTGGTCGGTGCGGCCGTCGAGCGGCTCGCCGCGCAGGTGCTCGGGCGCGGCGTAGGTGGGCGAGCCGAGGAAGTCCCCGGTGCGGGTGCGGTGCCCGGTCGCGCCGCGCCTGGTCAGGCCGAAGTCGGCGAGGTAGACGTGCTCGCGGGCCGCTTCCTTGGTGGTGACCAGCACGTTCGCCGGTTTCACGTCCAGGTGCACCAGGCCCTTGCCGTGCAGCATGTCCAGCGCCTCGGCGACCTGGCCGAGCAGCGTGAGGGTGCGGGCGGGCGAGATCGGGCCGTCCTTGATGTGGCCGGCCAGGTCCTGCCCGTCGACCAGCCGCATGGCGATGTAGAGCAGGCCGTCGACCTCGTCGAAGTCGTACAGCGGCACGATGTTCGCGTGGTCGATCGCCGAGGTGTTGCGCGCCTCGTCGACGAACCGCTCGCGGAACTCGGCGTCGGCGGTGAGGTGCTCGCCGATGACCTTGAGCGCCACCTTGCGGCCGAGCCGGACGTCCGTGGCCTTGTAGGTCACGCTCATGCCACCGCGGCCGAGCACCCCGTCGATCCGGTAGTGGCCCAGCCGTCGCCCGCTCAGGTCCTCCGACACGCAGCGCAGCCTAACGCCCGCGCGGACCGGTGCGCGCCGGGTTCCGGGTAAGAGCGGGCGGCGCGACCGCAGGTGGCGCGGCCCGGCCGGGCCGTTCCGGCGACCGCGCGGTCCCCGGTGGGGCGGCCCGACCCGCCGGGCCGGCGGGCCGGGCGGGGTTCACGATGCCTTCCGGACGTCCGACGCCTGGTTGCGGCCGTCCCGACCGGCCTGGATCTCGAACTCCACGCGGTCCCCTTCCGCCAACGTGCGGAAGCCTTCCATTTGGATGGCCGAGTAGTGCACGAAGACATCGGGCCCGCCGTCGGCGGCGATGAAGCCGTACCCCTTCTCCGAGTTGAACCACTTGACCGTGCCGACAGTCAAGACGTCCTCCTTTGAGAAATACCTGAGCAAACCGCCACGCTAGAGGCACGAGGGGGTCCGCCGATACCTCCTTATGGAGTCATGCGCGCACGCTGAATCCGTTGTCGCGCAACCAACTGACCAGTCCGCGCGGACTGCGCGTCCGGGTCAGCACGAGGCCGGGACCGGCGAAGTCGAGGACCAGGCCCTCGCCATTGCGGACCGATTGGGGCGCTTCGGGGGAAACGGCGCGCAACCGGCACTGGAGGGTGTCGGCGAATCCGATGACGTGGCCGCTGTCCAGGGTGACCAGTTCGCCCGCGTCGAGCGTGACGACGTCCAGGGTGCCGTAGCAGGCCAGCACGACCGAGCCGGCGCCGTAGACGTAGGTCAGGAAGCCGCTGTCGCCGCCGTGCAGGGCGCGCACCGGCCGCGCGGCGGGGTCCAGGACGACCGAGCCGGACGCGGCGAGCCAGCTGTTGCGGGCGACGCACCAGCCGGTCGCGCCGTCGAGTTCCAGCACGTGCAGGTCGCCGGGCAGCGGCGGCGCGACGTCGACCCACCCGCCCTCGGGTCCCGCCGTGCACAGCGCGGCCTTGACGCCGGGCGCCTTGCCCTTGGTGTCGTGGTTGACCCCGTAGCTGGTCGCGAACAGCGAGGAGCGTTCGACGAGGACGGGTTCGGCGGGCGCGAGGACCAGCCTGGCCACCCCGAACGTCGGCGTGTGTCGCGTGCGGACCTGCACCGGACGAGTCCCCCTCTGGTGTCGCGCGTGGCGGCCGGTCGCAGCAGTTTCGCACGCGCGCGGCAGGATGGTGGCCGTGTCGAACCCCATGACCCGCGTGGCGGACCACCGGGAGCGGATCGCCGGGCTGGTCGGCGCGATGCCGGTGGTGCCGCTGCCGACGGCGGACTGCCTCGGCCTCGCGCTCGCGGAGGACCTCGTCGCCCCGGTCGCGCTGCCCCCGTTCGACAACTCGGCGATGGACGGGTACGCGGTGCGGGCGGCGGACGTGGCGACCACGCCGGTGGTGCTGCCGGTGGTCGACGACATCCCGGCGGGCAGCACGTCGTCGACGCTGTTCCGGCCCGGCACGGCGCAGCGGATCATGACCGGCGCGCCGCTGCCCGCGGGCGCGGACGCGGTGGTGCAGGTGGAGTGGACCGACGGCGGCACGTCGGCGGTGCGGGTGGACCGCGGTGTCGCGGCGGGCGCGAACGTGCGGCGGGCGGCGGAAGACGTGGCGGTGGGCGCGACGGTGCTGCCCTCGGGCACGCTGCTCGGGCCCGCGCAGCTGGGGCTGGCGGCGGCGCTCGGCCTCGGCGCGCTGCCGGTGCGCAGGCGACCGCGCGTGCTGGTGCTGTCGACGGGGTCGGAGCTGGTCGGGCCGGGCGAGCCGCTGGGGCCGGGCCGGATCTACGAGTCGAACGGCGTGATGCTGGCGGCGGCCGTGCGGGAGGCGGGCGGCGAGGCGGAGCTGCTGCGGTTCGTGCCCGACGACGTGGCCGCGTTCCACGCGGCGGTCGGCGCGCGGCTGGCCGGGTTCGACCTGCTGCTGACCTCCGGCGGGGTGAGCGCGGGCGCGTACGAGGTGGTGAAGGACGCCTTCACCGGGCGGGGCGTGGAGTTCACCAGGGTCGCCATGCAGCCCGGCGGACCGCAGGGCGCGGGCCGGTACCTGGGGGTGCCGGTGGCGACGCTGCCGGGCAACCCGGTGAGCGCGCACGTGTCGTTCGAGGTGTTCATCCGGCCCGCGCTGCGGGCGGCGATGGGCCTGCCGGACGTCGAGCGCCGGACGGCTCGGGCCCGGCTGAGCGCGCCGCTCACGTCGCCGGCGGGCCGCACGCAGTTCCGCCGCGGCCGGTACGACCCGGCGTCGGGCCGCGTGGTGACGCCGGTCGGCGGTCCGGGCTCGCACCTGCTGTCGGCGCTGGCGGTGAGCGACTGCCTGATCGAGGTGCCCGAGGACGTGACGGAACTCGCGGCGGGCGCGGAGGTCACCGTGCGGTTCCTCCAGTAGGATCGTTGAACAATCCGACGTCCGGAATCGGTTGAGCACACAGCGTCATTCGGTACTCACGCACCGCCATTGATTACGCCATGTGACCTGGATTACACTGCCGGTACCCCTCGCCCGGTGTGCCCGTGCGTTCGTCGGGGGACGCACGGGCACACCGGGCGGGGTCGGGCGCGCCGCCGGCGTAGCGTGTGGCCGGCCGAAGCACCGCCCCGACACGGAAGAGCCATGAGCGTCGATCGCGACAAGCACAGTGGTGTCGTAGCCCACTTCCTGGACCTGGCGCGGGGGATCGTCCCCCCGATGCACCCCGCCGGCCGCCCCTTCGTGGCGGGCGCGGCCGTCGCGACCCTCCTGCTGCGCCGGTTCTCCCGGCGCGGCGGTGTGGTCGGCGGCCTGCTGACCGCGTGGGTGGCGTGGTTCTTCCGGGAACCCAAGCGCACCACCCCCGCCCGGCGCGGCGTCGCTGTGGCGCCCGCCGACGGCACCGTGTCCCACGTCGTGGAGGCCGTGCCGCCCGCCGAGCTGGGCCTCGGCGACGTGCCGATGACCCGGATCAGCGTGTTCCTGTCGGTGTTCGACGTGCACGTGCAGCGCGTGCCGGTGACCGGCGCGGTCCGCCGCGTGGCGTACCGGCCGGGCAAGTTCCTGTCCGCCGACCTGGACAAGGCCAGCGACGACAACGAGCGCAACGCCGTGTGGCTGACCTCGTCCGAGGGCCACGACGTCGTCGTCGTGCAGATCGCCGGCCTGGTGGCGCGGCGCATCGTGTGCGACGTGGCCGAGGGCGACGAGGTGGCCGCCGGGCAGACCTACGGCCTGATCCGGTTCGGCTCGCGGGTCGACCTGTACGTGCCGCGCGCGAGCCGCGTGCTGGTCGAGGCGGGCCAGCGCACGATCGGCGCGGAGACCGTCCTCGCCGAGCTGCCGGAGGTCTGACCCGATGGCGCCCAGCGGGCCAGGCGTCCGGCTGCTGCCCAACGCGATCACCGTGCTGGCGATGTGCGCGGGCCTGTCCGCCGTGCACTTCGCGGTCAGCGGGCGCTACGGCGCGGCGATCGCGTCCATCGCGATGGCGGCGGTGTTCGACGGCCTGGACGGCCGCATCGCGCGGCTGCTCGACGCGACCAGCAAGATGGGCGCGGAACTGGACTCGCTCGCCGACGCGGTGTCGTTCGGCGTCGCGCCCGCCCTGGTCGTCTACGTGTGGAAGTTCCAGCCGGACCGCGAGGGCTGGGTGGTGGCGCTGATCTTCGCCGTCTGCATGGTGCTCCGCCTGGCCCGCTTCAACACCCTGCTGGACGTCGAGCAGCCGCCGTTCGCCAAGGAGTTCTTCGTCGGCGTGCCCGCGCCCGCGGGCGGCCTGCTGCTGCTCCTGCCGCTGATCCTGGACGAGCAGATGGGCCGGTCCGGCTGGTGGTCCGCGCCGTGGGTGGTGGCGGTCTGGACGGTGGGCATCGCGCTCCTGCTGGTCAGCCGGGTGCCGACGCTGTCCGTGAAGACGATCAAGGTGTCGCCGCGCGCCGTCGCGCCGCTGCTGGTCCTGGTGGGCCTGCTGGCGGCGGCGGTCATCACGTTCCCGCTGGTGGCGCTCAGCTCGGCGATGATCCTGTACCTGGCGCACCTGCCGTACTCGGTCCGCCGCTACCGGTGGCTGGCGAAGCACCCGGAGGCGTGGTCCGTGCCGGCCGCCGACCGACGCGCCATCAAGCGCGCGCACGGGGTGGCCGCGCGGCGGCTGGGCCTGCGGCGTCCGCTGGGCGGGCGCGTGGCGGGCGCGGCGATGCGGGCCGTCCGCCGGCCGCGCCGCACCGTCGACCCGACCCAGGTGGCCGCCGAGGCGAACGGCCAGCCGGGTGCGGGCAAGCGCCGCGGGTGGCGGCAGATCGGGCTGCGCCGGCACCACCGGCCGTGACCCGTGCGGGGCGGCTCGCGGCCCGGCGACCCTGCCCCCGCCCTGCCCCCGCACGTGCCCGACCCGCGGACCCGGAGCCCCGTGCCACCGGCACGCGCGCACCCCGCTGATCCGCAGCCCGCCGACTCGCGCCAGGGCGACCAGCAGCCCGGCGACCAGCGCGCCTCGGCGATCCGCTCCACCGGTGGTGCGCGCCCGCCCGTGCCACCCGCACCCCGGTGGTGCGGGTGGCACGGGCGGTCGGCCGCCCCGTGGCCCGGTGCCGCGCGCGTCCCCGTCGTCACCGCCCCGACGGGGCGGTGGCCGGGACGCGGCGGGTGGCCGCCGCCGTGGCCTAGGCTCGCCTTGTGATCACGCTGACCGCCCGCCTCTCCCCCTCGGCCCTCGACACCCGTCGCGGCGTCGTCCGGCTGCACCCCGAGGTGTTGGACGCGCTGGGGCTCCGGGCGTGGGACGCGGTGCGGATGACCGGCGCCAGGGTCAGCTCCGCGCTGGCCGCCGCCGGCGACGGCCCGCCCGGCGTGGTCCTCGTGGACGACGTCACGCTGTCCAACCTCGGCGTCACCGAGGGCTCGGAGGTCGTCGTCGCGCCGGTCGAGGTGTCCGGCGCGCGGACGGTCACCGTCGCCGGGTCGCGGCTGGCCGCCACCTCGCTGACGCCCGAGACGCTGCGCATGGCGCTGACCGGCAAGGTGCTCACCGTCGGCGACGCGGTGTCGCTGCTGCCCCAGGACCTCGCGCCGCCGCCGGGCGCGGACGTCAGCGCCACCCGCCGGAAGCTGTCCAACGCGATCGGCATGACGTGGACCAACGAACTGCTGACGGTCACCCACGTCGAGCCGGGTGGCGGTCCGGTCGCCGTCCAGCCGTCCACGGTCGTGGGCTGGCGGGACGGCGCGCGCACCGGTGACGCGCCCGCGCAGGTCGCGCCGGGCACCCGTGCCGAGCCCGACGCGCCGACCGCCGCCGGGGCGACGGCGGCGGAACCGGTGCCGATCGCCGACCTGGTGGGCCGGAAGGACGCCGCCCGCCGCCTCGGCGAGTGGTTCGACCTCACCTTCAGCCACCCGGAGCTGCTGAGCCGCCTCGGTGCGGCGCCCCGGCTCGCCGCGCTGGTCAGCGGCCCGGAAGGGGTCGGCAAGGCGACGCTGGTCCGGGCCGTCGCGCACCACGCGGGCGCGCGGGTGGTCGAACTCGCCGCGCCGAGCGTCGCGGCGCTGGAGGCCAACGCGGCGGCCGAGCGGCTGGCCGACGCCCTCGCGGCCACCGACTCGCCCACCGTGCTGCTGCTGACCGACGTCGAGGCGCTGCTGCCCGCGAGCGACCCGCCGCCGGTCGCGACGGTGGTGCTCGACGCGCTGCGGGCGGCGGCGCGACGCCCCGGTTTCGCGCTCGTCGTGACCAGCGCGCACCCGGAGGCGATCGACCCGCGCCTGCGCGCGCCCGAGCTGGTGGACCGCGAGCTGGTGCTGCCGCTGCCGGACGGCGCGGCGCGGACCGACCTGCTGCGCGTGCTGCTGCGCGACGTGCCGCTGGAGCCGGACGTCGACCTGGGCGCGGTCGCCGAGCGGACGCCCGGTTTCGTCGCGGCCGACCTGGTCGCGCTGCGCCGCGAGGCGGCCGTGCGGTCGGCGCTGCGGCAGCGGGACGCGGCCGAGCCGCGCGTGGCGCAGCAGGACCTGCTCGGCGCGCTGGAGACCGTGCGCCCGATCTCGATGTCCACTTCGGACACCCTGCGCACGGGCGGCCTGACGCTGGACGACGTCGGCGACATGGCCGAGGTGAAGCAGGCGCTCACCGAGGCCGCGCTGTGGCCGTTGCAGTACCCGGACTCGTTCGCGCGGCTCGGGGTCGCCCCGCCGCGCGGCCTGCTGCTGTACGGGCCGCCGGGGTGCGGCAAGACGTTCCTCGTGCGCGCGCTGGCGGGCAGCGGGCGGCTGAACGTGCTCTCGGTCAAGGGCGCGGAGCTGATGGACAAGTTCGTCGGCGAGTCCGAGCGCGCGGTCCGCGAGCTGTTCCGCCGCGCCGCGGAGGCCGCGCCGGCGCTGGTCTTCCTGGACGAGGTGGACGCCCTCGCGCCCCGCCGAGGCCAGTCCGCCGACTCGGGCGTGGCCGACCGGGTGGTGGCGGCGCTGCTCACCGAGCTGGACGGCGTGGAACCCCTGCGGGACGTGGTCGTCCTGGGCGCCACCAACCGCCCGGAACTCGTCGACCCGGCCCTGCTGCGCCCCGGCCGCCTGGAGCGCCTGGTCTACGTGCCGCCGCCGGACGGCGCGGCGCGGGCGGAGATCCTGCGGGCGGCGGCGCGGAACACGCCGCTGGGCGAGGACGTCGACCTGACGGCGCTCGCGGGCGAGCTGGAGGGCTACTCGGCGGCGGACTGCGCGGCGCTCGTGCGCGAGGCGGCGTTGACGGCGATGCGGGAGTCGCTCGCGGCGGCCGAGGTGACGAGCGCCCACCTGGCGGCGGCGCGGAAGGCGGTGCGCCCCTCCCTCGACCCGGCGCAACTGGCGGCCCTGGCCGCGTACGCGGAGACGCGGCGCTCCTGAGGGGCGCGCCGTGGCCCCCGGTCGTGGCGCGAGGTCTTGACCGGCCGCGCCGGCACCCGGTCGGGAGCGCGAGGTCCCGGCGGGCTCCGGGGCACCCCCTGCACGCGGCCGATGGACCGTCGGGGCGCGGGGCGAGCGGTGGCGGCGCTGCCCGGACGGGTGATCGGGGGCGCGTGCGGCCGTGATCAGCGCGGCCGACGGGCGGGGCGGGAGGCCGTGGCCGACGCCGGCAGCCGGCCCGTGGCGCCGGTCGCCAAGCCGACCGGTGGGTCACGCCCGACCCGCCACGCCCGACCCGCCACGCCCGGCGGCCGTCGAGCCGACCGGCGGGTCACACCTTGCCGCCGGGCCCCCGGTAGTCGTTCGTCACGATCACGATGATGCCCGCGTGGGCGTCCTCGATCCCCTCGAACCGGGGCTTGACCTCGGCCCTCAACGCCTGCGCCAACAGCTGCGCGGACGCCTCCTCCTCCGTGCCGGGGCGGAAGTAGACGGTGGTCGTCGGGATCTGGCCCTGCGGGTAGTTCCCGACCTCGGCCACCTCCCAGCCCGCCCGGCGGACGTCGTCCGACGCCTTGGCCGCCAGCCCGCCGATGGTGCTGTTGTTGTAGACGCGCACCTGCGGTCTGGCGGGCACCGTCACCGGCGGGGGCGCGCCCGTCGTCGAGGGCGAGCCGGCCGGTGCGGTGGACGTGGTCGGCGCCGTCGAGCTCCGGGTCGTCGTCGAACCGGGGTCCGGTGACGTCCCCGTGGTGGCCTGCGACTGGTCGGACGGGGGGTTCGGCGACTGGCCGGACGGTGGCGCGGCCGACTCGCCGGACGTCGGCGTGCCGGTCTGCGCGCCGACGTCACCGCCGTCGCCGCCGGTGAAGAGGCTCACCACGCCGATCACCAGCGCCACGACGGCGACGCCGAGCAGCGCGTAACCCGCGGCGCGGGCCGGGCGCGCGGTACCTGGGGGCTCGGGGTTGGTCATCGGCGCTCGACACCCAGCCGCTTCGCCGCCCTGGCCCTCGCCCTGCCCGAGCGCGACCGCCTCAGCCGCTTGACCAGCATGGGATCGGCAGCCAACGCCTCTTCCTTCTCCAGCAACGCGTTGAGCAATTGGTAGTACCGGGTGGGCGACAGGTCGAACAGCTCCTTGATCGCCTGCTCCTTGGCGCCCGCGTACTTCCACCACTGGCGTTCGAAGGCGAGGATCTCGCGCTCCCGGTCGTGCAAACCGTCGTCCGGCCCCTCCGCGGGCACCAGTGCCTCTGCGGCGTCCACTCTGGCTCCTCAGCCGTGCCTGTGCGTGGAGGCCATTACATCACGTGATCTTGGTCCGGGTCGGTTCATCGGTCGGCGCGTCACCCGCGGTTCGCCGGATAGGCTTGGTGACATGGCAGTTCACCCCATCGTCATCGCCGGCGAACCCGTGCTCCACCGCCCGACCCGCCCGGTCGAGGTGTTCGACGACGCGTTGCGCGCGCTGATCGACGACATGTTCGAGACGATGGCGGCGGCCCACGGCGTCGGCCTCGCGGCCAACCAGATCGGCGTCGACCAGCGCCTGTTCGTGTACGACTGCCCCGACGACGAGGGCAACCGCTTCCGCGGCGTCGTGGTGAACCCGGTGCTGGAGACCTCCGAGGTGCCGCTGGGCATGCCGGACCCGGACGACGACTTCGAGGGCTGCCTGTCCGCGCCCGGCGAGACCTACCCGACGGGCCGCGCGTCGTGGGCCAAGGTGACCGGGTTCGACGGCGACGGCAAGCCCGTCGAGGTCGAGGGCACCGGCTTCTTCGCGCGCTGCCTCCAGCACGAGACCGATCACCTGGACGGGTACCTCTACCTCGACCGGCTGGTGGGGCGGCACAAGCGCGCGGCGAAGAAGATGCTCAAGGCGAACGGCTGGGGCGTGCCGGGGCTGACCTGGGACCCGGCGAACTCCGAGGACCCGTTCGCGGACGACTGACCGGCCAGGGGCCGATCGCGTGCCGGGTGGCCCCGCACCCGCCGCTCCGGGGAGGGCGTCGCCGCGGTGACCCGCCCGGCGGGGAAACCCGCTGGACGACCGGGTGACGATGGCCACATGTCGAGCAACCTCGCCGCGTGCGTCGCGGCGTCCTTCCTGGTCGCGCTGTCACCCGGGCCCGGCACGGCGCTGGTGCTGCGGCAGTCGGTCCGGGGACGCGCGAGCGCGCTGGCCGCGGTGTTCGGCATGGAGGTCGCCGTCGCGGTCTGGGCGGTGGCCGCCGCGCTCGGCCTGTCGGTGCTGCTCACCGCGTCCGAGGTGGCCTACCACGCGCTCCGCGTCGCGGGCGCGCTGTTCCTGGTCCACCTGGGCGTGCGGGCGATCCGCTCGGCGAGCGCACCGCTCCCGGAGGCACCGCCGCCGGCGGGGCGCGCGTTCCGCGCGGGCCTGTTGGTCAACCTGGCCAACCCGACGCTCGGGGGTCTTCGCGATCTCGTTCCTGCCGCAGTTCCCGCCGGCGGGCGCGGGTCGGGGCGCGCTGCTGCTGTTCGCGCTGGTCTGGGTGGCCGTGGACGCGCTGTGGTACCTCGTCGTGGTGGGTGCCCTAGACCGGGTCCGCGGCCGGCTGGCCCGGCCGCGGGTGCGCCGGGCGCTGGAGCGCGTGTCCGGCGGCGTCCTGGTCGCGCTGGGCCTTCGGCTGGTGTTCGACCCGCGCTGACCGCCGCCACGGCAGCTCGGGCAGCCCGGTCAGCTCGACGTGCGACGTGCAGGCGGCCAGGTCGGCGTACCCGCCCGCGAGGACGTGGGCGCGGATGCGCTGCACCTGGCCCACCGTCGGCAGCTCGCCGACCAGCAGGAACGGCAGCAGCAGCCGCCACGCCCGCACCACGGCCGGCCGTCGTCGGTGGGGTGCGCGCAGCACGGCCCGCGCCACCCGCAGCGCGTGCTCGCCCGCCGTCATGGTGTCCGGGTAGGCCGCGTGGTCCCACGACCAGCGCAACTCCTCGGCCGCCGCGCACCGGACGCAGTCCAGCGGTCCGGCGCCCGGCTCCGCGCCGCACTCCGAGCACGGGACCAGCGTCATCGCCCAGTCGGTGCACGTCCACGGGTGCCTGCCCACCTCGTCGGCGAGGACCAGCTCGGCCAGCTCGCGCTCGCCCGCGCCGCCCTCGGCGAGCTGCTCGGCGGCCAGCAGCTCCTGCCAGTCGAACAGCCAGTACTGGTCCACCAGCTCGGCGCAGAAGCGGCAGCCCGGATAGCCCCGTCCCGCGAGGTCGCCGCACGACGGGCACGGCGAGACGGCAGCGGGGCGGGCCACGCGCCGCGCGCCGGGCGGGAACGGCTGGTGATCAGCCACGCGGAGAAAGGTACGCGCAAACCGGTCCCCTTGGCATCCACGGCGCCGCCTGGCTATGGTCGGTCGGACAACTCAACATCGCGGGAGCTCGCGCCACAGCGGGCTGAGAGGGCGGCTGGAGCGATCCGGCGCCGCCGACCGCCTGAACCTGACCGGGTAATGCCGGCGTAGGGAGGAATGTCGTGACGGCACTTGACGACCGTTCGGTGAAGCCCAGCGTCACCACCGGGCCGATCTCCGGCTCGCGCAAGGTCTACCGCGAGGTGGCCGACGGTGTGCGCGTGCCCTTCCGCAGGGTGGAGCTGACCAACGGCGAGCACGTCGACCTCTACGACACTTCCGGTCCGTATACCGACACCGACGCGACCATCGACGTCCACAGTGGACTTCCCGCGCTGCGGGCGGACTGGATCGCCGCGCGGGAGCCGATCAACGGCGCGGTGACCCAGCTCGCGTACGCCAAGGCCGGGATCGTCACGCCCGAGATGGCCTTCATCGCGGCGCGCGAGAACATGAGCCCCGAGTTCGTGCGGGACGAGGTCGCCGTCGGCCGCGCCGTCATCCCGCTGAACCGGCGGCACCCCGAGGCCGAGCCGATGATCATCGGCAAGAAGTTCCTCGTGAAGATCAACGCGAACATCGGCAACTCGGCGGTGTCCTCCTCGATCGAGGAGGAGGTGGAGAAGATGGTGTGGGCGTCGCGCTGGGGCGCCGACACGATCATGGACCTGTCGACCGGCAAGCGGATCCACGAGACGCGCGAGTGGATCATGCGCAACTCGCCGGTCCCGGTCGGCACCGTGCCGATCTACCAGGCGCTGGAGAAGGTGAACGGCGACCCGGCCAGGCTGTCCTGGGAGGTCTACCGGGACACCGTGGTCGAGCAGGCCGAGCAGGGCGTCGACTACATGACGGTGCACGCGGGCGTGCTGCTGCGGTACGTGCCGCTGACCGCGCGCCGCGTCACGGGCATCGTCTCGCGCGGTGGGTCGATCATGGCGGCGTGGTGCCTCGCGCACCACAAGGAGAGCTTCCTCTACACGCACTTCGAGGAGCTGTGCGAGATCCTGCGCGCGTACGACGTGACGTTCTCGCTGGGTGACGGCCTGCGGCCGGGTTCCATCGCGGACGCCAACGACGAGGCCCAGTTCGCCGAGCTGCGGACGCTGGGCGAGCTGACGCACATCGCCCGGTCGCACGACGTGCAGGTGATGATCGAGGGGCCCGGCCACGTGCCGATGCACAAGATCGCGGAGAACGTGCGGCTGGAGGAGGAGTGGTGCGGCGAGGCGCCGTTCTACACCCTCGGGCCGCTGGCGACGGACATCGCGCCCGCGTACGACCACATCACGTCGGCGATCGGCGCGGCGCAGATCGGCTGGCTGGGCACCGCGATGCTGTGCTACGTCACGCCGAAGGAGCACCTGGGCCTGCCGAACCGGGACGACGTGAAGACCGGCGTGATCACGTACAAGATCGCGGCGCACTCGGCCGACCTGGCCAAGGGCCACCCCGGCGCGCAGGACTGGGACGACGCGCTGTCCAAGGCGCGCTTCGAGTTCCGGTGGGAGGACCAGTTCAACCTGTCGCTCGACCCGGACACGGCCCGGTCGTTCCACGACGAGACGCTGCCCGCGGAACCGGCCAAGACCGCGCACTTCTGCTCCATGTGCGGGCCGAAGTTCTGCTCCATGAAGATCACCCAGGACGTGCGCCGGTACGCGGAGGAGCGCGGGCTGTCGACCGTGGAGGCGATCGAGGCCGGCATGTCGGAGAAGTCGCACGAGTTCAGCGACCACGGCAACAAGGTCTACCTCCCGGTGGTCGACTGATGGCCGTCGCACCACCCAAGGTCCTCACCATCGCCGGATCGGACTCCGGCGGTGGTGCGGGCCTCCAGGCCGACCTGCGCGCGCTGTTCGCCTGCGGCGTGCACGGGATGACCGCCGTGACCGCGGTGACCGTGCAGAACTCGCTGGGCGTCACGGGGTACACCGAGATCCCGCCCGAGGTCGTGGCCGGCCAGATCGAGGCGGTCGCGACCGACATCGGCGTGGACGCGGCGAAGACCGGGATGCTCGCGTCGGCGGCGATCATCGAGGCCGTGGCGCTCGCCTGCGACCGGGTCCACATCGGACGGGCGATCCCGTTCGTGGTGGACCCGGTGGCGGCGTCGATGCACGGCCAGCAACTGCTGGCCGATTCGGCGCTGGACGCGTTGCGGGGCCTGCTCTTCCCGCGCGCGACGCTGATCACGCCGAACCTGGACGAGGTGCGGCTGCTCACCGGGATCGACGTGCGCGACCACGCGGACCAGCGGAAGGCCGCCGAGGCGCTGCACGAGTACGGCCCGGAGTGGGTGCTGGTCAAGGGCGGGCACCTGTGGGACGACCCGGGGTGCCTGGACGTGCTCTACAACGGCTCGGAGTTCATCGAGTACCCCGGCCCTCGGTACGACGTGAAGGACACGCACGGCAGCGGTGACACGCTGGCGTCGGCGATCGCCTCCCGGCTCGCGCGCGGGGAGGACGTGCCCACGGCGGTCCGGTTCGGGAAGCGGTTCATCGTGCGGTCGGTGGCCGCGGCGTACCCGCTGGGTGGCGGGGTGGGGCCGGTGTCCCCGCTGTGGCGGTTGGGTGCGGCGGGCGTCGACGGCGGTTTCGAGGGCGGGGTCGAGGGTGGCCCCGAGGGTGAGGGCGGCCCCGAGGAGGTCTGAGGTCCTCGTGCGGCTGTGACCACCGGGACGTGTGATCGTCCGGAGGTGTGGTCACCCCGAAGTGTGATGTTGTTGAGGTGTGGTGCTCGCGGCTCCGCCGCGCCGGGCGGGAAGGACGCCGTGTGCTGGGCCAACCGGACCAGCACTCGTGCGTCTAGTAATGCATGAGCGCACGACAGGACGCGTACATCGCGGAACTGGTGTTGAGCCGGCCCGGAGTCGTCGCG
This sequence comes from Saccharothrix australiensis, assembly GCF_003634935.1. Taxonomy (NCBI): domain Bacteria; kingdom Bacillati; phylum Actinomycetota; class Actinomycetes; order Pseudonocardiales; family Pseudonocardiaceae; genus Saccharothrix; species Saccharothrix australiensis. The sequence goes on along the minus strand of NZ_RBXO01000001.1, from coordinate 790,244 downwards.
GCGATGCTCTTCGGCTGCGTGGTGCTCGGCGCACTCGCGCTGGCGTTGGCGCGGTGGCGGGGGTGGCGACCGCTGCCGGCGACCCTGGCGGGCTGCGGCCTGGCGCTCGCGCTCGCGGTGACGTTGGCCAGGCCCGGCGTGCTGGACGCGGACGTGTGGACGACCGAGCCCGTGGGCACCTGCATCGCCAACGACTTCTCGCTCACCGGCTCGCTGGAACGCCTGAACCTGGTGATGCTCGTGCCTTTCGCGTTCTTCGCGACACTGGCCACGCGCCGACCGCTGGTGGTGGCGGCGCTGTCCGCGGCGGTCAGCGGGACGGTGGAGTTCGTGCAGGTCATGACGGGGTTGGGCGTGTGCGAGGCGCAGGACTTCTACAACAACACCGTGGGGGCGGTGGGTGGTGCGCTGGTGGCCTGGCTGATCACGGTGGTCGGTGGTGATCGACCGGGTGGCGGCGGTGGGGGTGGCCGTGGCGGTGGTCGGCGGGATGCCGGGCAACGGGGTGTTGGGCGGCTGGATCGGGAGATGGTCGTGAGTCGCTGAGTGGCGGGCTGAGTGGCGGTCTGGGTGGGGATGGCCCGCGCTCTCAGGTTGAGTCGCGGGGAATGTCGTACCCGGGTGGTTGGGTGTGTGTCGGGGGCGTTCGGTTCAGGGGGACGCCCGCGTCGGCCTGCTCGGGTTGGCGGCTCGCGTTGGCGGCTCGCGTTGTAGCTCCGGTTGGAGCTGCACGGAGTTGGCGCGTTCCAAGGCGGCGTGTTCCAGGTCGGCGCGTTCCAAGTCGGCGCGTTCCAGGTCGGTGCTGCGTGTGACTCGGGGCGGTGCGGGTCTTGGTCGCAGAGCTTGAAAGCGCCCTCGCCGGACGGGCCGGCCACCGAGGATGACCCCTGGCTCCTGGTCGGTGCGGCGCGGTGCGGAGGCAGAGCGAAGCGTGTCATCCCCGTATGGCCTGGTCAAAGACCACCACGCCTGGCCATACGGGGATGACACGCTCGGGTGAGGTGTGCGCGCGGCGCCGAGGATGAGGCGGTCAGCCGGCCTCGCCTACCAGTTCCTCCAGCGCGGGCAGGGCGTTGACCAGGGCGGTCTGGTGTTCGGGTGACAGGTCTTCGATGCGTCGTTGCAGCTCGCGCACGCGGGCCGAGCGGACGCCCGAGACCATCGTCTCGCCTTCCGGCGTGGGTGTGGCCAGCCAGGCCCGCCCGTCCTGCGGGTCCGGGTCGCGGCGCACGTACCCGGCTTCCACCAGCGCCGCCACGATCCTGGACAGCGTCGGCGGCGCCACGCCCTCCTTCGCCGCCAGGTCGCCCAGGCGCAGGGGGCCGCAGCGCGCCAGCGTCGCCAGCGCGGACACCGCGCCGGGGCCCAGGCCGGGTGAACCGGTGCGGCGCAGTAGGCGGGACAGCCTGCCGATCGCCAGGTACAACCGGGCGGTGGCGTCCTCCACTTGATCGGCGGCCACGGCACCTCCTACGGACGCGGGGTCGGATCGGAAGCGTCCATCATGCCCTGTGCCCGGCCACCGGCCTTCGGGTGATCAACCGATCAGGCATCCGGCGCAGGGCTAGAGGCGTGCGCCCAGAACCGCTGCGGGATGCGGCCCGCCAGGCCGGCCAGTCGGCCGGCTTCCACGGCGGCGCGCATCGCCGCCGCCATGCGCGGCGGGTCCTGCGCCCGCGTCACGGCGGTGGCCAGCAACACGGCTGAACAGCCCAGTTCCATCGCCAGCGCGGCGTCGGACGCGGTGCCGATGCCGGCGTCCAGGATGACCGGGACACCGGACCGCGCCACGATCAGCTCGATGTTGTGCGGGTTGCGGATGCCGAGCCCGGTGCCGATGGGCGAGCCCAGGGGCATCACGGCCGCGCAGCCGACGTCCTCCAGGCGGCGCGCCAGCACGGGGTCGTCGTTGGTGTACGGCAGGACCACGAAGCCGTCGTCCACGAGTTGTTCGGCCGCGTCGAGCAGTTCCACCGGGTCGGGCAGCAGGGTCTGCTCGTCGGCGACGACCTCCAGCTTGACCCAGTCGGTCTCCAGCGCCTCGCGGGCCAGCCGCGCGGTGAGCACGGCCTCCGCCGCGCCCCGGCAGCCCGCCGTGTTGGGCAGGACGGCGATCCCCAAGCGCCGCAACAACTCCAGGACGCCTCCGCCGGAGGCGTCCAGCCGGCGCATGGCGACGGTCGTCAGCTCCGTCCCGGACGCCACGAGGGCCCGTTCCAGCACGGACAGGTTCGCCGCGCCGCCGGTCCCCATGACCAGGCGCGAGCCGAACTCCCGGCCCGCGATCACCAGGGCGTCGTCCACGTCAGCCCCCCTGCACCGCGGTGAGCACCTCGACCGCCGCACCGGCGGGCACCGGGGTGGACGACCACGCCGCCCTCGGCACCACCTCGCCGTCCAGCGCTACGGCCACCCCGGACGCCGGCGCGCCCAACAGGTCCAGGACGGTCGCGACGGTGGCGTCGTCGGCCAGTTCCCGTTCCTCACCGTTCACCCGAGCCTTCAACTGGTGCCTCCTTCGCCTGGCGGTGGTCGTTCGCGGAGTGGTGGTCGGTCGCGGGCTCCGGGGTGGGGTCGCCGCGGAGCAGGGCCAGCACGCGGTGGGCCGTGATCGGGGCCAGCAGGAGGCCGTTGCGGTGGTGGCCGGTCGCCGCGATCACCGCCGGCTCCAGCCAGTCGACGACCGGCATGTTGTCGGGGCTGCCCGCCCGGAAGCCGGCCGCCGCCTCCACCAGCGCGTACTCGGCGATCGCCGGCCAGACCGCCTCCCCGTCGCGCAGCAGGTCGCGCACCCCGCCGACGGTCACGTGCGGGTCGAAGCCCGCCTCGTACTGGGTCGCCCCGAGCACCAGGCCGTCGGCGCGGGGCACCAGGTAGACCGGCCGGCCCGACACGTGGGCGCGGATCGTGTGCCGCGGTGGCGGCAGCGCGCCGGGCCGGGCGGCGAGGCGCAGGATCTCGCCCTTGACCGGCCGGATCACGTCGCGCAGCGCCGGGTGCAGGTCGCGGCTCCACGCGCCGGCCGCGATGACCGTGACATCCGTGTCCACTGTGGATCGCCGTCCGATGTGGACGCCGTGCGCTTCACATGCCTTGCGCAGAGCGGTGAGCAGTGCCCGGTTGTCCACCGAGAGGTCGCCGGGAACCGACAGTCCACTTCGGACCAAAGGGCCGAGGCCGGGTTCCAGCGCCCGCAGTTCGCGCCGGGTCAGCCTGGCCGCCGAGCGCCCCATCGCGCCGAGGTAGGCGCACAGCTTGTCCAGCACCTCGGCGTCGGCCGGGGCGGTCGCGACGGCCAGCGTGCCGGCGGCGCTCAGGGGCACGTCGAGGTCCGCCGCGAACCGCGGCCACAGCCGCAGGGATTCCACGCCCAGCGCCAGGACGTCCTCGTCGCCGGGCCACGCCTCGGTGATCGGCGCGAGCATCCCGCCCGCCACCCGCGAACCGCCGTGCGGCGACGCGTGGTCGACCACGGTGACGGAGAAGCCCGCCCGCGCCGCGAACCACGCCACGGACAGCCCGATGACACCGCCGCCCACGACGGTCACCCGACTCGCACTCACCAAGGCACTCACGCTCCCTGCGCCGGCATGACCCGGATCAGGTTCGACGGTCGGAGCGAACCACGCTCCCTCTCAGCCCGGTGTCCTCCGGGCTCCCGTGCGGACCACGTCCACCGTAGCGCACGACTCCGGCCGGCGGTTACCGTGCGGCCGTGCCAGGACTCGACGCAACCCGGATCAGGCGGCGGCTCGCCGACGCGCGGCTGTACCTCTGCACCCCCACCCGCCCGGACCTCGCGGAGTTCGCCGACGCCGCGCTCGCCGGTGGCGTGGACGTCGTGCAGTTGCGGGACAAGGGGCTGGAGGCCAAGCAGGAGATCGCGGCGCTGGAGGTGCTCGCCGAGGCGTGCGCCCGGCACGGCGCGCTGCTCGCCGTCAACGACCGCGCCGACATCGCGGCGGCCGTCGACGCCGACGTGCTGCACCTGGGCCAGGACGACCTCCCGGTGCCCGTCGCCCGCCGGCTCGTCGGCGAGCGGATCGCGATCGGGCGGTCGACGCACGACGTGGCGCAGGCGCGGGCCGCCGCAGGCGAAGCGGGCGTGGACTACTTCTGCACCGGGCCGTGCTGGCCAACGCCCACCAAGCCGGGACGGCCCGCGCCCGGCCTGGACCTGGTGCGCGCCACGGCCGGGACGACCGAGCGGCCCTGGTTCGCGATCGGCGGCATCGACCGGGAGCGGTTGCCGGAGGTCCTGGCCGCCGGCGCGGAGCGGGTGGTGGTCGTGCGGGCCATCACCGAGGCGGAGGACCCCCGCGCGGCCGCATCCTGGTTGAAATTTCAACTAGAGGCCGTACAGTCGTCGGCGTGATGCCTGTGCTGTACCTGGGCCACGGCGCCCCGCCCCTGGCCGACGACCGGCGGTGGACCGGCGAGCTGAGGGCGTGGGCCGCGGCGCTCCCGCGCCCGGAGTCGATCCTCATCGTGTCCGCCCACTGGGAGGAGCAGCCGCTCACCCTCGGCGCGACCACGACCGTGCCGCTGACCTACGACTTCCGGGGCTTCCCCCGGCGGTACTACGAGGTCGAGTACGGGGCGCCCGGCGCGCCCGACCTCGCCCGGTCGGTCGCCGCGCTGGTGGACGAGCCGGTGGCGCAGGACCCCGCCCGCGGCCTGGACCACGGCGCCTACGTGCCGCTGAAGGAGATGTACCCCGAGGCGGACGTCCCCGTGCTCCAGCTGTCCATGCCGACCCTGGACCCGCGCCGGCTGTTCGACGTGGGCCGCAAGCTCGCGCCGCTGCGCGAGCAGGGCGTGCTGATCGTCGGCAGCGGCTTCATGACGCACAACCTGAGCTGCGTGGACATGCGCTCCGGCCCGGACTGCCGGCCGCCGCACTGGTCGGCCGAGTTCGACGACTGGGCGGGGCGCGCGCTGGCCGACCGGGACGTGGACGCCCTGCTGGACTTCCAGCACAAGGCGCCCGCCGCCGGCATCGCGCACCCGCGCACCGAGCACTTCGCGCCGCTGTTCGTGTCGTTGGGCGCGAGCGCCGACCAGGAGGCCAGGACCGCGGTGGACGGCTTCTGGTACGGGCTGTCCAAGCGCTCCGTCCAGTTCGACTGAGCACGGGCGAACACCCCGCGGGCCGGGGGAGGGCCGGCCCGAGGGGTGTTCGGCGACCGGGGCGCGGCCCGCAGGGGAGGTCGGCCGCGCGCCCGGCGGACGGCTCAGCCGGTCGTCAGCTGCAACCCGTAGGCCCGCAGGATCTCGCCGATGGGCTGGAAGTAGGTCGTGCCGCCGGACGAGCAGTTGCCCGAGCCGCCGGACGTCACGCCCTGCGCCTGGCCGAAGCCCGCGCCCGCCACCCACGAACCGCCGGAGTCACCGGGCTCCGCGCAGGCGTTGGTCCTGGTGAGGCCGCTGACGGAGCCCTGCGGGTAGTTCACCGTCTGGTTCTTGGCCTGGACGGTCCCGCAGCGCCAGTTGGTCGTCGAGCCCGAGCGGCAGATCGACGCGCCGACCGCCGCCTCGGTGCTGCCCTGCACGGTCACGTTCGAGCCGTTGTAGCGGTTGACCCACGGCCGCGAGGTCCAGTTCGAGTTCGTCGCGACCCAGGCGTAGTCGTTGCCGGGGAACGACGAGCCGCGGAAGGTGCCCTGGGACACGCGGTTGAAGCCCGTGGTGGTGACGCCCGTGCGGCCGCAGTGGCCGGCCGTCACGAACCCGCCGGAGACGGCGAAGCCGACCGAGCAGCGTCCGCCGCTGCCCATGTAGTACGCGTCGCCGCCGCGGGTGTCGTACAGCGTGGTGGGCGACTCGTCGACCTCCACCACGCGCACGGCCGGGCTGATGCCCTTGGCCGCGTCGAGGAACCGGTCGGCCGCCGCGTCCCGCGTGTGCCGGTTGACCTCCACCACGACGGTGTTGCTCGCGTCGTCGACGCGCCAGCCGGTCACGGAGGGCGGTGCGGAGAGGGTGTCCAGCGCGGTCTTGGCGCCGGTCAACTGGCGGTGCGAGAACGCGAGCACCTTCGGCTCCGCGCCCACGGCACGGACGGCGTCCGCCTTGGCGCGGTCCGTGACACCGACCGCCAGCTTGCCCGTCGCCTGGTCGATCCAGGCGCCGGCGAAGGTGTCCCCGAGCACATCGCGGGCCTTCACCTCCAGTTCACCCGACCTGGCGTCGTTCGCCAGACGGACGCGTGCCTGTTCGGCGGTAAGGCCCAGGTCTCGCTCCACCGCTTGGAGCAACCCGGCCGGGTAGCTCTCCGTGTCCGGGGACGTTGTCCGGTGGGGGGCGGCGGGGTCCGCGATCGCCGGTACGCTGAGAGCTGTAGCCGCGCCGGTGGCGAGCAGGACAGCCGTGGCGAGGCGGGCCGCACTCGTGCGGTTCATTCAGGCGTCTCCCTCATCTTCGGGTGCAGGGAACCCGAGAGCCTGGTTGCAGGGACCGCTCTCGGGGGCTCTAGGGGGACGGGTGGTGGGGCGGCGGCAGGGGTCGCCCCACCCCTTTTCTTTTCTCCGTCGTGACGCGCTCGGGCCGGGCGAGTGGCGCTCGCAGCTGTCGCACGGCGCCTCCTTCCCGGATCTACTGACCAGTACTCGCCCATTCGAGCGACGTTATGACCCTGTTATCTATTACGCATCAGGGCGTCTGAGGGCGAAGTGTGTCACAGCTCACGACCATTTGACTGCGCTGTGTAGCAATTGACAGTTAACTCTCACTCAAGGTAATGACGCGATCACCGATTTGGGCTGTTTTGCCAGAAGTGAAGTTTGCGGTGCCTCCTGCCCCTCACGTGTGAATGCAACTCCCCCGAACGAGTGATACCGGAAGACTTTGGGTAGCACTCCGGCCCGTCGCCGTCGGTGGCGGCGACCGGGGTGGCGGACCGGACGATCCGGTGGTCAGCGTTGTGCGGAGCCCGGCCGACGTGGTGTTCCCGCCGGTGCGGGCGATGGTCGGGCGATCGGACCGCTCCTCCACCCCGGGGAGAGAGGCCGCCGACGGGCCGACGACTTGCGCGGGACATCAAGTGTGACGAGCGTCACTGTGAAAACCGGGCCGTGCGGGCGGCCCGGCGGCTGGTCGCCGCCGGGGCGGTCCGCCCGCCGAGCGCCGACGTCCGGTCGATGGCGCGCACCGCCGCGTCGAGGTGAAGATCGTCGGCATGGGACTCGTGACGCTCGCCGACATCCGTGCCGCCGCCGCGCTGATCGCGCCGGTGGTGGTGCGCACACCCCTCCTGCGGTTCGACGACCGGCTGTCGGTGAAGCCGGAGAACCTCCAGCCGGTGGGCGCGTTCAAGATCCGCGGGGCGTACCACGCGCTGGCGCGGCTGTCCGACGAGGCGCGGGCGCGCGGTGTCGTGGCGTACTCCAGCGGGAACCACGCCCAGGCCGTCGCGTTCGCGGCGCACGCGTTCGGCGTGCCGGCGGTGATCGTCCTGCCGGAGAACGCGCCCGCGGTGAAGGTCGCGGCCACGCGGTCGTGGGGCGCGGCGGTGGAGCTGGTGCCGATGGCCGAGCGCGAGTCGCGCGCCCACGAGCTGGTCGCCGAGCGGGGTGCCACGCTGATCCCGCCGTTCGACCACCCCGACGTGATCGCGGGCCAGGGCACGGTCGGGCTGGAGGTCGTCGCCGACCAGCCGGACGTGGAGGTGGTGCTCGCGCCGGTGAGCGGCGGCGGGCTGATCTCCGGGGTGGCGGCGGCGGTGAAGGCGCTGCGGCCGTCGGCCAGGGTGGTCGGGGTGGAGCCCGAGCTGGCGGCGGACGCGGCGGCGTCGCTGCGGGCGGGTGAGCTGGTGCGGTGGCCGGCGGCGGACCGCGAGCGGACCCTGGCGGACGGGTTGCGGGCGGAGCCGTCCGAGCTGACCTTCGCCCACCTGCGCGCCCACGTGGACGAGATCGTGACCGTGTCGGAGGAGGAGATCGGCGCGGCGATGCGCCGGCTGGTCCGGGACACGCGGCTGGTGGTGGAGCCCAGCGGCGCGGTGGCCGTGGCGGCGTACCTGCGGCGGGCGGCGGAGTGGCCCGCGCGGACGGTCGCGGTGGTGTCCGGCGGCAACGTCGACCCCGAGGTCCTCGCGCGTGTGCTCTAGTGCCGAGCGGTGTCGGTGGCGGTGGCGGTGGCGGTGGCGGGTGTTGTCGGTGTCGGTGTCGGCTCAGGTGTGCGTCCGGTGCGGTGGCGCGTCGACGCCGCAGCTGTGGCACTCGCGGCCCGGCTCGACCGGGCGGAGCACGTCGTTGTCCGTCCCCAACGCCAACAACCCGCCGACCGCCGCCGCCGCGGCGCACACCAGCAGCGACGCCTGCCACCCGGCCGTCATGGCCACCGGGTCGGTGTACCGCGCGCCCGACAGGCCACCGATCGCGGGCAGGACCGCCACCGCCACCAGGCTGCCGGTGCGGGCGACGGCGTTGTTCACACCGGACGCCACGCCCACGTACCGCTCCGGCACGGCGGCCAGCACGGTCGCCGTCACCGGGGCCACGACCGCCGCCAGCCCGACGCCGAAGACGAGGACGCCCGGCAGCACGCCGTCCAGGTAGCCCGCGCCCGGTTCGGCTCCCCGAAGGAGGAACATCCCCGCGCCGACCAGCAGAGGTCCGACGACCAGCTGGGCCCTCGGCCCGATCCGCTGCGCCACCCGGCCCGACCTCGCCGACAGCGCGAGCATGATCAGGGTGATCGGGAGGCTCGCGAGCCCGGCCGCCGTCGGACCGTAGCCGAGGGACACCTGGAGCTGGAGCACCATCAGCACCATGACGCCGCCGAGCGCGGCGTACAGGAGGAACGTCAGGGCGTTGGCCAGCACGAACGTCCGGTTCGCGAACAACCGGGGCGGCACCAGGGGCGCGCTGCCGACGCGTTGGAGCACCACGAACGCGACCATGCCCGCGACGCCGACCGCGCCGGCGGTGACGACCAGCGCGTCGGCTCCCCTGGTCGGCGCCTCGACCAGCGCACCGGTGACGCCCGCCAAGCCGACCGCTCCGACCACCGAGCCCAGGACGTCCGGCCTGCCGGTGAGCCGGTCGTCGCGCGACTCCGGCACGTGCCGGGCCAGCCACACGCACAGGGCGGCCACCGGCAGGTTGACCAGGAACGCGAGCCGCCACGACCACAGCTCCACGAGCAGCCCACCGACCAGCGGACCCACGGCGGTCGCCACGCCGGACAGCCCCGACCACGCCCCGATCGCGCGGGCGCGGTCCCGCGGCGCGAACGCCGACTGGACGATCGCCAGCGAGCCCGGTGTGAGCAGCGCGCCGCCGACGCCCTGGAGGACGCGGGCCGCGACGAGCAGTTCGGTGGTCGGCGCGAGGCCGCAGAGCAGCGAGGCCGCGCCGAACCAGACCACGCCGAAGGTGAAGACCCTGCGGCGGCCGTAGCGGTCGCCGAGCGAGCCCGCCACCAGGATCAACGAGGCGAGCGACAGCAGGTAGCCGTCGAGCGTCCACTGGAGGCCGGCCACGTCGGCGCGCAGTTCGCCGCCGATGCGCGGCAGGGCGACGTTGACGACGGTGCTGTCGAGCAACGCCATCCCGGAACCGAGGATCGTGGTCGCCAGTACGGCCCTCGCGCGCGGGGTGCCCCACTGGATGGTGTTCGCCACCCGGCCATTGTGCTCGGGGGGTGGCGGTCCCGCGCCGTGCGCGCGTGCGGTTCGCGGACGGTGACCCCGCCGGGAGATCACCGACCGGGCGATCGCCGACCGGGCGGCGGCCGGGCCGGCGGGCGCTGCTCCGCCGAACGCCGCGCCGCCTCGGCCGGGAGGGTCAGTCCGTCGGGCGGTTCAGCGTGGCCACGAACTTGTAGCGGTCGCCCCGGTAGACCGAGCGGACCCATTCGACCGGGTTGCCCTCGGTGTCGAAGGAGTGCCGGGACAGCAGCAGCATCGGCAGGCCGATGTCCGCGCCCAGCAGTTCGGCCTCCTCGGGCGAGGCCAGCGCGGTCTCAATAGTCTCCTCCGCGTGGCCCATCTCGACCCCGAAGCGCTCCCGCAGCACCTGGTACAGCGACGCGCCCGGCGCCAGGTAGCGGCGCAGGCCCCGGAACCGCCCGAGGGCCAGGTGGGTCGTCTCGATGGCCATCGGCTCGCCGTCGGCCAACCGGAGGCGGTGCAGTCGGAGCACCTTCGCGCCCGCCCGGACGCCGAGCAGCCTCGCCAGCTCGGCCTCCGCGGGCATCTCCGACGCCTCGATCAGCCGCGACGACGGCTGCCTGCCCTGCGCCTTCATGTCCTCTGTGTACGAGGACAGTTGAAGCCGTTGCGCCACCTTCGGTTCGGCGGCGAACGTCCCCTTGCCCTGCACGCGCAGCAACCGACCCTCGACGGTCAGCTCCGCGAGCGCCTGCCGCACCGTCGTCCGCGACACGTCGAACTCGGCCGCCAGCGACCGTTCGGTCGGGATCGGTGACCCCGGTGGCAGCGCGCGCAACAGGTCGAGCAGGTGCCGCTTGAGGCCCCAGTACTTCGGCTCGCGCTGCGCGCGAGACCTGGCGTCGACGCCAGTTGCCGGGCTCGTCTCCAGCATTGCCTTCCTCCTCGACCTTGCCAGCGCTCCCAGGACAGGATGCCTTGTCCACGTCGGATCGTGCGGCCGAACCCCCGACAAGAGACAGGAAATTGATCCGATGACTTTGCAACGTCTCGGCAACGTCCTTGACATGCCCTGTGGCGAGGCACACTCTAGGCCGCATTGGTCTACACCACTTTAGGCGTTCCGGTCACTGGGGCCGGGCATTGGGAAAGGGCGCAGACGTGAAGGGCTGGAGAGGACTGGCCGCAGGTGCCGCCGCACTCGCGGTCGCCGTGGCCGGATGCGGCACGAGCAGCGACAAGGGCAGCGGCGACTCCGGAGACGCGAAGACGTTGACGGTCTGGTTGATGGACGGCTCCGCGCCCTCCACCCTGACCGAGGCGTTGCACAAGGAGTTCGAGGCCGCGCACCCCGGCGTCACCGTCAAGTACGACGTCCAGAAGTGGCCCGGCATCCAGGAGAAGCTGACCACCGCGCTGAGCAGCAACAACCCGCCGGACGTCATCGAGCTGGGCAACACCCAGACGGCGAAGTTCGCGGCCGAGGAGACCCTGCTCGACCTCTCCGGTGACGTCTCCGCCCTCAACGGCGACCAGTGGCTCGGCGGTCTCAAGGACTCGCTGACCTGGGACGGCAAGCAGTACGGCATGCCCTTCTACGCCGCCAACCGCACGGTGGTCTACCGGACCGACCTGTTCCAGGCCGCCGGCATCCAGGACACCCCGAAGTCCCGCGACGAGTGGATCGCCGCGATCGAGAAGCTCAAGACCGCCAACGCGGCGGACCCGGAGTTCCAGTCGCTGTACCTGCCCGGCCAGTCCTGGTACGCCCTGCTCTCCTTCATCTGGGACGAGGGCGGCGACGTCGCCAAGGCGCAGGGCTCCGCGTGGGCCGGCGCGCTGAACACCCCCGAGGCGAAGGCCGGCCTGGACTTCTACAAGAAGCTGGTCGACACCTCCGCCACCAAGGCCCCGAAGGACACCGACGAGGCCCAGCCGCAGCAGTACGAGGTCTTCGCCAAGGGCAAGGTCGGCATGATGATCGCCCTCCCGTGGGAGCTGGGCAGCGCCGTCAAGGCCGACCCGACCCTGAAGGACAAGACCGCCGCGTTCCCGATCCCGTCCAAGACCGCGGGCAAGACCGCCCCGGTGTTCCTGGGCGGCTCGAACGTCGCGGTGACCGCCGGCAGCAAGAACCAGGACCTCGCCAAGGACTACCTGAAGCTGCTCAGCTCCAAGAAGTACCAGGACCAGCTGGCCGAGGGCGGCGCCGTCCCCGGCACCTCGACCGACACCACCAAGCTGGCGTCCAGCCCGCTGGGCAAGGCGCTCGCCGAGTCCGCCCCCACCGGCAAGGTCACCCCGACCACGCCGTCGTGGGCCGGTGTCGAGGCGGGCCAGAACCCGCTGAAGGACATGCTGACCGCGTACCTGACCGGCGCGAAGTCGCTCGACCAGGCCACGTCCGACGCCAACGCCGCCCTGTCCAAGACCCTGGGCGGATGACGCGGGCATGACGGCGGTTCACACCACCGACGCCGCGGTGCCGACGAACTCGTCGGCACCGCGGCGTGCCGCACGGGGCGGCGCACCGCGCCGTCGGGGCAGCAGGTTCGACCGCTCGCTGCCCTACCTGCTGCTGGCCCCCGCGCTGATCGGCATCCTGTGGCTGATCGGGTGGCCGGTGCTGTCCCTGCTGGTGACCAGCTTCCGCAGGCTCAACCTCAGGGAGCTGACCCGCGGCGAGGTCGTCTGGCGCGGCCTGGACAACTACACGGAGATCCTCGGCAACCCGGACTTCTGGTCCATCACCGTGCGCACCGTCGTGTTCACCGTCGTCGTCGTGGGTGTCTCGGTGCTGGCGGGCCTGCTGATCGCGCTGCTGATGCGGCAGATCAGCCCGGTGGTGCGGATCGTGCTCCAGGTCGCCATGCTGCTGGCGTGGGCGATGCCGCTGCTCGCGGCGACCACGGTCTACCAGTGGATCTTCGACCAGCAGTACGGCATCCTCAACAAGACCCTGGTGGGGCTGGGCTTCGACTCGTTCGCCGGGTTCTCGTGGTTCACCACCGGCACGTCGACGCTGGCGGTGGTCGGCCTGCTCATCGTGTGGCAGGCGATCCCGTTCCTGGCGTTCTCGCTGTACGCGGGCGCGATCGGCATTCCACGCGACCAGTACGAGGCCGCGTCGATCGACGGCGCGTCGGCGTGGCAGACCTTCCGCAGCGTGACGTGGCCGGAGCTGCGCCCGCTGCTGCTGATGGTGACGTTCCTGTCGATGCTGTGGGACTTCAAGGTCTTCGCCCAGATCTGGGCGGTCAAGAAGGGCGGCCCGGACGGCGGCAGCACCACGCTCCCCGTCTACCAGTACCTGGAAGGCATCTCCAAGAGCCACTTCGGCGTGGCCGCCGCGGTGTCCGTCGTGATGATGGTGCTGCTCGGCCTGCTGACCTTCCAGTACCTGCGCCGGCTGCTCCGTCAGGAGGGCACGCTGTGAACGGCAAGAAGGTGACGGGGAACGTCGTCGCGATCGTCATCGCGCTGTTCTTCGCGTTCCCGACCTACTGGATGGTGTCCTCGGCGCTGAAGCCGACCAAGGACCTGCTGTCCACCTCTTACGACCTGATCCCGTTCTCCGTCACCGGGGCGAACTTCGCGACCGCGTGGACCAAGCCCGGCTTCCTCGGCTCGCTGGGCAACAGCCTCTTCGTCACGCTGACCGCCGTGGTGGCGGCCATCGTCGTCGGCATGCTCGCCGCGCTCGCCATGTCGCGCATGAGGTTCCGGGGCCGCAAGGGCTTCCTGATGCTGATGCTGGTCGCCCAGATGGCCCCGTTCGAGGCGCTGCTGATCCCGATGTTCCTGATGATGCGCGACCTCGACCTGCTGGACAAGCTGCCGTCGCTGGCGCTGATCTACTTCGCCGTGACGCTGCCGTTCTGCGCGTGGACGCTGCGCGGTTTCGTCAACGGCATCCCGTACGAGCTGGAGGAAGCGGCGATGGTCGACGGCTGCGGCCGGTGGGGCGCGTTCCGCCGCGTCACGCTGCCGCTGCTCGGGCCCGGCCTCGTCGCCACGTCCGTGTTCGCGTTCGTCACGGCGTGGAACGAGTTCCTGTTCGGCCTGTCGCTGATCAAGGACCAGTCCAAGGAGACGCTGCCGGTCTGGCTGTCCGGCTTCCAGAGCAACTTCGGCACGGACTGGGGTGGCGCGATGGCCGCGTCGGCGTTGTTCACCCTGCCGGTGCTGGTGTTCTTCCTGATCGTGCAGCGCAAGATGGTCACCGGCGTCACCGCCGGTGCCGTGAAGGGGTAGAGGCTCATGTCCTTGCACCAGCTCGCCGCCGCCGTGCTGCTGCCCGGTTTCCACGGGACCACGGCTCCGGACTGGTTGCTCAAGCGGGTGGCGGACGGGCTCGGCGGTGTCGTGCTGTTCGGCCGCAACGTCGTGGACGACGCCCAGGTGGCGGCGTTGACGGCCGCCCTGCGCGGTGTGCGGCCGGACCTCGTGGTCGGCATCGACGAGGAGGGCGGCGACGTCACCCGGCTCGACTACGGGCGCGGGTCGGAGGTGCCGGGCAACCACGCGCTGGGCGCGGCGGGCGACCCGGACCTGACCCGCGCCGTGGCCGCGTCGATGGGCGCGCGGCTGGCGGCGTGCGGGGTGAACCTGAACTTCGCGCCGTCGGCGGACCTGTCGCTGACGTTGGACGACCCGGTGATCGGCGTGCGGTCGTTCGGGTCCGACCCGGTCGCGGCGGGCGCGCACGTGGCCGCGTACGTCGAGGGGATGCAGGCGGTCGGGGTCGCGGCGTGCGCCAAGCACTTCCCCGGCCACGGCGCGTCCACCGTGGACTCGCACGAGGCGCTGCCCGTGCTGCCGCGGTCGGAGCAGGAGCTGCGGGACGTCGAACTGGTGCCGTTCCGCGCGGCCGTGCGGGCCGGGGTGCGGTCGGTCATGACCGGTCACCTGGTGGTGTCGGCGTGGGGCTCGCTGCCCGCGACGCTGAACCCGCGGGCGGTCGCCGTGCTGCGCGAGGAGCTGGGCTTCACCGGCGCGGTCATCACCGACGGCCTGGACATGAAGGCCGTCGGCGGCGACCTCGCCCGGGGGTGCGTGCGGGCGCTGGTGGCCGGTGTCGACGGGCTGTGCCTGGGTGGCGAGCCGCTGGACGACGCCGGGCTCCAGTGGTTGATCGACAGCATCGTGGCGGCCGTGGACGGCGGTGAGCTGCCGCGGGCCCGGCTGGAGGAGGCCGCGCGGCGCACCGCCGCCCTGGGCACGCCGCCCGCGGCCGTCGACGGGCACGACCCGGAGATCGGGCTGCGGGCCGCGCGGCGGGCGCTGGAGGTGCGCGGCACGCTGGCGCTGTCCGGTCCCCCGGTGGTGCTGGACCTGGCGGTCGCGCCGTCCATCGCGGTCGGCGAGGTGCCGTGGGGCCTCGGCCCGTACCTGGTCGAGCTGCTGCCCGGCACCACCGTCCTGGCGGAGCGCACGGCCGAAGAGGTTGCGGCGGCGGCCGGTGGGCGGACCATCGTGGTCGTGACGAGAGAGGCACATCGCCATCCGTGGGTTCGCGACCTGATCCTGGCGCTGGGTAGTATTGGTCTAGACCTAGTGCACGTCGAGACGGGCGTGCCCGGTCCGGACCTGGGCACCGCTGCCCGCGTGAACACCCACGGCGGTTCACGGGTGTGCCTGCGCGCCGCGGCAGAGCGCATCGCCGCCGGCACCTGATGAAGGGCACTCCCATGACCGACCACCTGCCCGGCAGGCACATGGCGGCCGAGATCGACCAGCAGCCCGCGATCTTCGCGGACCTGGTGTCCCGGCGCTCCTCGATCGCCGCGGTCGCCGAGGCGATCCGCGACCGCCGGCCGCGGTTCGTCCTGCTGGCGGCGCGCGGGTCGTCCGACCACGCGGCCATCTACGCGAAGTACCTGACCGAGGTGCTGCTCCAGCTGCCCGCCGGCCTGGTGTCGCCGTCCACCACGACGCTGTACGGCGCGCAGCCCGACCTGCGCGACGTGCTCGTCGTCTCGGTCAGCCAGAGCGGCGGCTCGCCCGACCTCCTGGAGGTCACCCAGTCGGCGCGGGCCCGCGGCGCGCTGACCGTGGCCGTCACGAACACGTCCGACTCGCCGCTCAACGGCGCGGCCGAGCTGTCGGTCGACGTCGGCGCGGGCGTGGAGCAGGCCGTCGCGGCGACCAAGACCTACTCCGCCACGCTGCTCGCGCTGTACCTGCTGGTGGACGCCATCCGGGGCGGCAACGGCGCGGCCGTCGAGGGGCTGGGCGACCTGGCCCGGTCCACCCTGGACAACTCGGCGGACGCCGTGGCGGAGGCCGTCCAGCGGTACCGCTTCGTGGACCGGGTGCTCACCACCGGGCGCGGCTACTCGCTGCCGTCCGCCCTCGAATCGGCGCTGAAGCTGGCCGAGACGAGCTACCTCGCGGCCCGCGCCTACTCCGGCGCGGACCTGCTGCACGGCCCGGTCGCCGCGGTGGACGGCGAGACCGCCGTGCTCGCCGTGACCAGCGCGGGCAAGGGCGGCGAGGCGATGCACGACGTGCTGGACGTCGTGCACGGGCGCGGCGCGGACGTGCTGGCCGTCGGCTCGGCGGCGGACAAGGTCGCGGCGGCGCTGCGCATCCCGGTCGCCGAGACGGCCGAGGAGGTCGCGCCGATCCTGGAGATCCTGCCCGTGCAGCGGCTGGCCCACGGGCTGGCGCTGGCGCGCGGCGGCGACCCGGACAGCCCGCGCGGCCTGAACAAGGTCACGCGCACCCGCTAGTCGGGCGGCGACGGCCGGGGAGGGCGCGGCGTCCTCCCCGGCCGTCGGCGTGCCCGGGGCCCCGGCGCGACACCACCGGTGCGCGGCGTCGCCGGCCGGCGCACGGCGACACCACCCGCGACCGACCGCGGCGCGCGGCGCATCCACCCCGCGCGGCGAACGGCCCGGCGTCCCCTCGGACGCCGGGCCGCCGTGCGTTCCGGTCCGCTACCCCGCGGCGGCGAGTTCCGGGCTCAGGTCGACCTCCGCGTCGAAGACCACCTCGCCGTCCACCCACACCTTGCGCGGGCGCAGGTCGTCGTCCCACCAGACCAGGTCGGCCACCGCGTCCGGCGCGAGCCGGCCGAGCGTGGGCTCGCCGATCACGTCCGCCGGGACGATCGTGGCCGACGCCAGGGCGTCGGCGAGGGGCACGCCGACCGACACGATGTTGCGCACGGCCCGGTCCAGGGTGAGCGCGCTGCCCGCGATGGTGCCCTCCGGCGACCGCGGCACGTCGTCCTCGGCGAGCAGCACGTCGGCGCCGCCCAGCTGGTAGCGGCCGGGCGGCATCCCGGCGGCGGCCATCGCGTCGGTGACCAGCGCGACCCGGTGGCCGGCGGCGTTGAACACCAGGCGGCACACGTCCGGGCCCACGTGGGCGAGGTCGGCGATCAGGCCGAGGGTGAAGCGGTCGTCGACGAGCGCGACGCCGGGCACGCCCGGTTCGCGGTGGCCCAGCGGGCGCTGCGCGTTGAACAGGTGCGTGACCATCCGCGCGCCCGCCTCGGCGGCGGCCCTGGTCTGCTCACCGGTCGCGTCGCTGTGCCCGACCGCGACGAGCACGCCCGCCTCGGACAGCCTGCGCACGGCGGCCAGGCCGCCGGGCCGCTCCGGCGCGAGGGTGACCACGCGCAGCGCCTGCCGCAGGTCGTCGGCCAGCAGCAGGTCGATCTCCGCCGGCCCCGGCTCCACCATCAGCGCCGGGTCGTGCACGCCCGGCCGCTTGGGCGACAGGAACGGCCCCTCCAGGTGCACGCCGAGCGGTCGGGCGCCGGAGCCGGGGGGCAGCGCGGCGGACGCGGCCAGCACGGCCCGCGCCTGCCGCAGCGCGACCGGCACCGGCGCGGTGATCAGCGTGGGCAGGAAGCGGGTCACGCCGGTCCGCGGGAGGGCCCTGGCGACGGAGCGCATCCCCTCGTCGTCCACCTCGGCGAAGTCGACCCCGACCGCGCCGTTGACCTGCACGTCCACCAGGCCGGGCGTGAGCAGCCCGCCGGTCAGCACCTCGGCGCCGGCGGGCGGTTCGCCCGGGTCGACCCCGACGATCCGACCCGCCGCGACGCGCACGCTGACGGGACCGGTGATGGCGCGACCGACCAGCGCTCGCGGAGCTGCGACAACCGTGTCCAAGGTCCCTCCTCAAATGGTCCAGACCATTATGGCGGCTGCGCGTGGGCGGCGTCACGCATGGTGAGAAGATAACCGAACCTTCGTTCAAACAGTGAATAGTCCTCGTAACCCGGTTCCGCACGCGGGACGCCGCGGCGTTGGCTCATACTTGGCCCAGACATCCGAGGTCTACGGAGGTTGGCCGTGGCAGTCACCGACGACGCGATCCTGCGCGTGAAGGAAATGATCACGTCAGGTGAGCTGAAGCCCGGTGACCGGCTGCCCCGCGAGGCCGACCTGGCGGAGCGGCTGGGGTTGTCGCGGAACTCCCTGCGCGAGGCCGTCAAGGCGTTGTCGCTGGTCCGGGTGCTGGACGTGCGCCAGGGCGACGGCACCTACGTGTCCAGCCTCCGGGCCGACGACCTGCTGGGCGCGCTGTCGTTCGTGCTCGACCTGCACCGCGGCGAGGACTCGGTGCTGGAGGTCCTCCAGGTCCGGCGCATCCTGGAACCCGCCGCCGCCGCGCTGGCCGCGCAGCGGATCGAACCGGACGAGGTCGTCGCGCTGCGGGCGCTGTGCGACGCCGGCGAGCAGGCGACGTCCGTGGACGAGCTGGTCGAGCACGACCTGGCGTTCCACCGCGCGGTCGCGCGGTGCTCGGGCAACGCCTACCTGGCCCGGCTGCTGGACACCCTGGCCGGCCCGACCGTGCGGGTGCGGATCTGGCGCGGCATCACGCGGGGTGGAGCGGTGGACCGGGCCCTCGCCGAGCACCGCGCGATCGTCGACGCGCTGGCCGACCACCAGACCGAGCTGGCCCGGTCCTGGTCCACGGTGCACGTGGCCTGCGCCGAGCGGTGGCTGCCCGGCGAGGGCTGAGCCTCGCGGCTAGGCGAACGCCGCCGCGATGATCCGCTTGGCCGCGGCGGGCTGGTCCCCGCCCATGTGGAGGGTGTTCACCGAGTAGACCAGCGTGCGGGAGCCGTCGAGCGTCATGCCGACGCCGTTGTTGTAGCCGGGGCGGTCGCCGCTCTTGCCCCACACCACCAGGCCGGGCGCCGGTTCGAGGCGCTGGATGCCGAGGGCGTACGACGCGTCGGGCACCGGCGGCAGGGTGAGCAGTTCGACGCGCTTGTCAGCGGGCAGGAGGTCGCCCCGCAGCAGCGCGTTGAGGAAGCGGTCCAGGTCGGGTGCGCTGGAGATGATCTCCGCCGCCGCCCACTGGAGGGACGGGTTCGCCTCGGTGATGTCCACGTAGCCGGTCGGGGTGGCCTCGTAGCCGCGGGCGTGCGGGCCCTTGATCCGGTGGTCGCGGCCCGGCAGGTACGTGTCGTGCAGGCGCAGCGGGCGGATGATGCCCTCGCGGACCGCGTCGCCGTAGGGCTTGCCGGTGACCTCCTCGATCACCAGCCCGGTGACCAGGTAACCCATGTTGCCGTACTGCTGGCGCGTGCCCGCCGGGAACTCCGGTCCCCGCGCCACACCCCGGCGGACGAGGTCGAGCGGTTCGAACGTGTCGAAGCGGTGCTCGAAGAACCAGGACGGGTCCTTGGCGTCCACCGGCACGCCGGCGATGCCGTGGGTGTGGTTCAGGAGCTGCCGGACCGTGATCGGGCCCCAGTCCGCCGCGGGCTCCAGCAGGCCCGGCAGGTAGTGCTGCACGGTCTGGTCCAGGTCCAGCCTGCCCTGCGCCGAGAGCTGGAGGGCGGCGGTGGCGGTGAACAGCTTCGTGATGCTGCCGACGCGGAACCGGCCGTTCGGGTCGACGCGCCGCCCGGTGCCGATGCGCGCCACACCGCCGCTGCCGCGCCAGCTCCCGGCCGTCCCGGAGACGCGGACCAGCGCGCCGGACGCCTCGTCGCCCGGAAGGCCGGCGACGGCGGCGCGCAGGGCGGCGCGGTTGATCGGTGGCACGGACGAGGCATGGGCGGGCACGGCGGTGGCGGTGACCGCCAGCGCCAGCAGGGGCAGCACCAACAACTTCTTCATGGGCAGGACTTTCCCGCCGTTCGGCGGCTTGATCATCAGGGATCACCCCGATCCGACCCCGGGGTGCCACCCCCACCCGTCCGAGGCATGGCGGTCGCCACCCATCCGCCGCCACCCGACACGGTGAACCCTCCGATGACTCGCCAGCCGGCCACCCGCTGCGACCATTCGTGTGCGCACCGTCGCGACCCGACGGCAACCGGACCGCGCCCCGGCATGGGACGAGGTCCGACGCGCGCCCGAACCGGTCGACGAAGGGTTCCGATGAGACACCACCGCGGGGTGCGGGCGTCCGCCGCCATCGCCGCACTGATCGCCGCGCTCACCACGCCGGGCGCGGTCGCCGCCGACGAGCCGCTCGCGGAGCCGGTGCCGCCCGACCGGACGGCGGTCGGGCGCGTGCCGGGAGCCGACGCCGGACCGGCCGAGCACGTCGGTGCCGGCCTCGCCGGGGCCACCGGCCCGGTCACCGCGTTCGTCGAACTCGCCGGGACGCCCGCCGCCGCGGCGTTCGACGGCGAGAAGGCGCGCGGCGCGGGTGACGCCGGGGCCGCCCGCGCCGCGCTGGCGTCCCGGCAGCGCATCGGCGACCAGGCCACCCGCGTGCTGGAGGTGTTGCGCGGCAGGGACTCCGCCACGCGCGAGGTCGCCAGGACGGTCAACGCCGTGCCCGGCGTCGTGGTCACCGCCGACGCGGCGGAGGTGCGCGAGCTGATCGCCCTGCCCGAGGTCACCGCCGTCCGGCGCGCCGTGCCGAAGTCCGTGCGGAACGCGGGCTCGGTGCGGCTGACCGGGGCCGCCGAGGTGTGGCGGCGGACCGGCCGCCACGGCGCCGGCGTGCGGATCGGCATCGTCGACACCGGCGTCGACTACACGCACGCCGACTTCGGCGGCCCCGGCACGCCCGCCGCGCACGCGGCCGTCGACCGCGCCGGGCCGTGGACGCCGACCGCCAAGGTCGTCGGCGGCCACGACTTCGCGGGCGACGCGTACGACGCCGACGACCCCGCCAAGGCCACTCCCCGACCCGACCCGAACCCGATGGACTGCCAGGGCCACGGCACGCACGTCGCGGGCACGGCCGCCGGGTACGGCCAGAACGCCGACGGCAGCACGTTCACCGGCGACCACCGGGAGCTGACCGACGCGCGCCTCGACACCCTGCGGATCGGCCCCGGCACCGCGCCCGAGGCACAGCTGTACGCCCTGAAGGTGTTCGGCTGCACCGGGTCGACCGACCTCGTCGCGCAGGCGCTGGACTGGGCGCTCGACCCCGACGGCGACGGTGACTTCGCCGACCGGCTCGACGTCGTCAACCTGTCCCTCGGCTCGGACTTCGGCAGCCAGGACGACCCGGACGGCCGGTTCGTGCGCAAGCTGGTGGAGCACGGCGTGCTGGTCGTGGCGGCGGCGGGCAACGGCGGCGACCTCTACGACGTCGGCGGCTCGCCCGCGAACACGCCGGAAGCCCTGGCCGTGGCCAACACGCGGGACGGCTTCGCGCTCCTCGACGGCGTCGCCGTGCCCGGCGGCGGCGAGCGGCCCGGCCAGTACAGCCGGAACTACCCCGGCTACGACGCGCTGGACCTGACCGCACCGGTGGTGACCCTCGCCGACCCGGCCAACGCCGACGGCTGCGACCCGATCCGGCAGGACCTCGCGGGCCGGATCGCCTGGCTGGAGTGGGACGAGTCCGACGCGACCCGCCGGTGCGGTTCGGGCCCGCGGGCCGACCACGCCAAGGCCGCCGGCGCGGTGGGCGTGCTGCTGCCTGCCACCAAGGACGTGTTCGCGGCGGCCATCGGGGGCAACGCGGACATCCCGGTCTTCCAGTTCACCGGCACGGCCACCGAGCGGGTCCGCCCGGCCCTCGCCGCCGGCGACCTGCGGGTCCGGATGGCGGGCGCGCTGCGCGGCTCGGTGCCCACCACGACACCGTCCCTGGCCGACACGATCACGCCGTCCTCCGCCCGCGGCGCGCGCGGCCCGGTCGCGGCCAAGCCCGACGTCGCGGCGCCCGGCGACACCATCCTGTCGGCCGCCGCCGGCACCGGCGACGACGGCGTGGGCATGGGCGGCACGTCGATGGCCGCGCCGCACGTGGCGGGCATCGGCGCGCTGGTCCGCGAGGCCCACCCGGACTGGACGGTGGAGGAGGTCAAGGCGGCGGTGATGAACACCGCGAGCGGCGAGGTGCGGTCCGGCGACGACCACGCGACCGGTGTCGAGCAGGCGCCGATGCGGGTCGGCGCGGGCCGGGTCGACGCCGCGGCCGCCGTGGCCGCGGACCTGCTGGCGATGGTGCGGGACAACCCCGGTTCGGTCGGCGTGTCGTTCGGCCCGGTCGCGGCCGCCCACCCGACGTGGCGGACCAAGACGGTGCGAGTCGTCAACAAGGGCGACGAGCCGCGCACGCTCACCGCGTCCTACCGGGCGGCCACGGCGGTGCCCGGCACGGAGGTCGAGGTCTGGCCTCGCGTCGTCCAGGTGCCGGCGGGCGGGACCGCGGACGTCCGCGTGACGTTGCGCGTCCTGCCGTGGGAGCTGCGCAAGGTCGCCGACCCGACCGTGGCCGGCGAGCAGGCGGGCGTGGCGCGCCAGTTCCTCGCCGAGGCGTCCGGGCGCGTGCTGCTGACCTCGGGCGCGACGACCCTGCGGGTGCCGGTGTACGCGGCGCCCGAGCCGGTGGCCGACGTGGCGGCGGGCGCGCTCGCGTTCCGGGGCGGGACGACCGCCCCCCTGCGCCTCTACGGCCGGTCGCTCGACCAGGGCGCCGGCGGTCAGGCGTACCGGTCGCTGGTGAGCGCGTTCGAGCTCCAGGGCGTCTCCGGCCGGCTGCCCGACTGCGCCGAGGACGTGGGCGTCGACTGCGCGGTGAACGCCTCGGCCAGGGGCGGCGACCTGCGCTACGTGGGCGCGGCGTCCACCGCACCGGTCGACCGCTCGGACGGCGCGCTGCTCGCGTTCGGCGTCGTGACCTGGGACGACTGGGTGACGCTCGGCGCGCCCAACACCCCGGAGATCCGCATCGACACGACCGGCGACGGCGCGCACGACTACCTCGTGCGGGTCGGGAAGCCGCTGGACGGCAACGGCGGCGTGGTGGCCGACGTGTGGCTCGCCCGGACCGTCCGGGTGGCCGACGGCGAGGTCGTGGACGAGCAGCCGGTCAACGGCCGGCACGGCGACGTCGACACCAACGTCATGGACAGCAACGTGGTCGTCCTGCCGGTCGCCCTCAAGGCGCTCGGCATCGACCCGGCGGCGTCGTCGTTCCGCCTGTCGTACACGGCGGGCACCGCCGGTTCGTACCCGGCGCCGGGCAACCAGGACGGCCTCGTCGACCGGATCGCCGAGCCGATGTCGTTCGACCCCTTGAAGCCGGGCTACGCGGTCCGGTCCGGAGCGACGCCCGCGCTGTCCTACGTGGCCGAACCGGGCACGCGCCTGGACGTCCACCGCGACCCCGGTTCACTGGCGGCCGACCGGTCGGGCGGCCTCCTGCTGCTGCACCACCACAACGGTCCAGGGGCACGGGCCGAGGTGGTCGAGCCGCGCGGCTGAGGCAACCCGTACGGGTGTGCCGGGCCGGTCGATCCCTTGGGCATACTCGGTCGAATGGGCTTCGTGGTCGGAATGGACGCAGGCGGCACCGCGACCAGGGCGCTGGTGCTCGACCTGGACGGCACCCGCCTGGGCGAGGGCGTGGCGGGCGGGGCCAACCCCAACTCCCACCCGCCGGAGGAGGCCGCGGCGCACATCACGCAGGCCCTGACGGCCGCGCTGGACGGCCTCGACGCCGCCAAGGTCGAGTCCGGGGTGCTGGGCATGGCGGGTTCGAGCAAGCTCACCGACCCGCTCGTGTCGGCGCTGTTCACCGACGCCTGGACGACGGCGGGCCTGCGCTGCCCGATGCGCGTGATCACCGACTGCGAGGCGGCCTTCGCGGCGGGCTCGGCCGCACCGACCGGGACCGTGCTGGTGGCGGGCACCGGCTCCATCGCGGCCCGCATCACCGACCACCGGCTGACGTCGACGTCGGGCGGCTACGGCTGGCTGCTGGGCGACGAGGGCTCGGCCTACTGGCTGGGCCGGGAAGCCGTGCGGGCGACCCTGCGCGCGCTGGAGACGGACGCGCTCGACGCCCTCACCAGGGCGGTGCTGGACAAGGCGGGCATCACCCCGACCCCGCCGCGAACCGCCTGGCGCCACCTGATCACCACGGCCAACCAGTCCAGGCCGATCGCCCTGGCCCGCTACGCGCCCCTGGTCACCGCCCACAGGACGGCCCCGAGCGCCGACCGGATCATCACCGAGGCGGTGACCCACCTGACCACCCTGGCCCTGGCCGACCGCACCGAGGACGACGACACCCCGATCGTGCTGGTGGGCAGCCTGATCCACGCCCACCCCCTGGGCACCCGCCTCCGCGCGGAACTGGCCAACCGCACCCGAGCCCCCATCCGCACCGCAACCGAAGGCGCGGCCGGCGCGGCCTGGCTGGCCGCAGTGGAAATCCTGGGCGACAACGCCCCCCGCCCATCCTGACCCCCACCCACGCGCCCCCACTCACGCCGGGCAAACACCCGCCCTCGCCCGCGCCGCGCAGAGCCCTGGCCTCGTGTTGTCCCTCCTTGGCGGCCTGCCCAGCGGCGAGCGCCCGCTTCTACGCCCCGACACCCTCCCCACACCGCTCCACCGACCTCACCCCCGCGCCGACTCCTCAACGCGCGGATGCCGCAACCCCGGGTGATCCGCCGGCAACGCCCGCCGCAACACCCACCAACTGACCGCGATGCACACCGCCTGCAACGGCCACGTCAGCACCGCCCGCATGACACCCAGCACGACGACCTGCCCGGTGAGCCACAACGCGCCGAAGACCACCACCCGCACCACGTACTGCCCCACCCAAGGCCAGCTGGCGGCCCGATAGGCGCGCATCAGGTCCGGGTCGCGCCGCCACCGGAACCGCTGCCCGGTCACGAACCCGACCACGACACCCAGCAGGGGCCACCGGACGACGATGCTCGCCGCCCACACGAGCGCGCTGGCCGCGTTGAGGAAGACCTGCAACAGGAAGAAGTCCTCGGCCCGCCCGGTCTGGAGCGCCACGTACGCGGCCACGACGACCAGCGCCACGCTGACGACGACCGCCCGCGGCCGGTCACCCCGCACGACCCGCACGACACCGATGACCACGCCGCACACCACGGCGGCGAGCGCGCCCACCGCGATGGACCGCCCCGCCAGCACCCAGCCCAGGGCGAAGGCCAACGGCGGCAGGGAGGCGTCCAGCGCACCCCCGCGCCCACCAAGCAGCTGAGCCAGCGACTCACGGGTGTCGGTCATGCCTCCAGGGTGCCTTAGGCAAACCTAACCCAGGTAACGGACCCGTCTCGGGGCATTGACCGGGGTGAGGGCCGTCACTACCGTGGCCCGAAATCGTCTGGAAAGTTAACAGACAGGAGGCGGGATGCGAGCCGGGAGCCCACGTCTGCTGCGCGAGATCAACGACCGCGCGGCGATCGAGGCCCTGCTGCGCAACGGACCGCTCACGCGCTCCGAGCTGGAGGGCATCATCGGGCTCTCCAAGCCGGCCACGGCCCAGCTCCTGACCCGCCTCGAAACCGAGGGGACCGTCCTGCGGAACGGCCTGCGCGGCGGCGGGCGGGGTCCGCGGGCCCAGCTCTGGACCGTCAACGGCGCGCTCGCCCACGTGGCCGCGATCGACCTCACCCCCGACACGGTCGACGTCGCCATCGCCGACATCTCCGGCGCGCTGGTCACCGAGCACAGCGCGCCCATGCCGCGCGCCGACGTGCTGGAGGCGTTCCACGGCGCGGTCACCAAGGCCGCCAACCAGGCCGGGCTCTCGCCCGAGGTGCTGCACCACGTCGTCGTCGGCTCGCCCGGCGCGGTGGACCCGGCCACCGGTCAGCTGAACTACGCGCCGCACATGCCGGGCTGGGAGGGCTTCGACATCCCCGGCAGGCTCCGCGACCTCCTCGGCACCTCGGTCACCGTCGAGAACGACGTCAACCTGGTCGCGCTGGAGGAGATGGTCGCCGGCCGCGCGACGAACGTGAAGGACTTCGTCCTGCTCTGGCCCGCCGACGCGGTGGGCGCGGCGGTGGTCGTCAACGGCGTCCTGCTGCGCGGCGCGACCGGCGGCGCGGGCGAGATAGACGCGATGCAGGTCCCCGACCACGCCACCGCCGAGACCGGCACCGAGCGGGGCGGCAGCCGCTACGGCGACCTGCTCGACAACGCCGCCATCGTCCGGCTCGCCCGCGCGCACGGGGTGTCCGCGCGCAGCGGGCAGGCCGCCGTGCGCAAGGCCCTGGCCGAGGGCACGCCCGGCCGGGAGTTCCTGGTCGACCTCGCCCGCCGGATCGCGACCGGCGTGGCCAACGTGATCTCGGTGCTGGACCCCGAACTCGTCCTGCTCTCCGGTGACATCGCGCAGGCGGGCGGCACGGCGCTCGCCGACCTCGTCGCCGCCGAGCTGCGCAAGCTGGTGGTGCCCCGCACCCCCGTCCGACTCGCCCTGGTGACCGGGAAACCGGTGCGCTCCGGCGCACTGCACTCCGCGCTGTCGGTCGTCAGGGAACAGGTGTTCGGCCTACCCGCCGCCACGACCGAACCCTTCCGCGGCCCGCACAACGCCTGACCCACCCGACACCCGATCAGCCCGACCGGACACCGA
This sequence comes from Saccharothrix australiensis, assembly GCF_003634935.1. Taxonomy (NCBI): domain Bacteria; kingdom Bacillati; phylum Actinomycetota; class Actinomycetes; order Pseudonocardiales; family Pseudonocardiaceae; genus Saccharothrix; species Saccharothrix australiensis. The sequence continues at coordinate 763,828 of NZ_RBXO01000001.1, read as the reverse complement.
CCCGGAACGCGACCCGAGGACCCACCGAGGGCCGGCCGCCGGGCCGACCGGCCGAGCGCTCGACCGAGGGCCGCACGACGTCCCCGTCCGCACGTTGAGAAGGAGAGCACATGCGCAAGTTCCCCCGCGCAGCGTTGCTATGCGTGGCCGCTGCGGTTTCCCTGTCCGCCTGCGCGGCAGGCGCGGGCAAGTCCGACCAGCCGGGCGGCGTGGGCGCCGCTCCCGGCAAGGACGACAAGTTCACCCTGACCATGTGGAGCAACTACTCCAGCCGCGAGCAGGAGGAGGTCACCAAGGCGTTGCAGAGCTTCAAGAAGAAGTTCCCGAACGCCGAGATCAAGCACGAGGGCAGCCAGGACGACGACAAGATCACCGCGGGCATCCGCAGCGGCAACCCGCCGGACGTCGCGGTGTCGTTCACCACCGACAACATCGGCCAGTTCTGCTCGTCCGGCTCGTTCCAGGACCTCAAGCCCTACATCGACCGCGACAAGGTCGACCTCTCGCAGATGCCCGACGCGGTGCGCTCCTACACCGAGTACAAGGGCACCCGCTGCGCGATGCCGATGCTCAGCGACGTGTACGGCCTGTACTACAACAAGGACATGTTCGCCGCGGCCGGCATCAGCGCGCCGCCCAAGACCACCGCCGAGCTGCTGGACTTCGCCAAGCGCACCACCAAGAAGGCGGCGGACGGCTCGATCGAGGTCGCGGGCTTCCTGCCCACCATGCTGTTCTACGCCAACCGCCCGCCGATCTGGGCGCCGAACTTCGGCGCGGAGTGGACCGGCCCGGACGGCAAGTCGTCGCTGGCCACGCCCGAGTGGGCGGACATGCTGAAGTTCCAGAAGGAACTGGTCGACTTCTACGGCTTCGACGCCTTGGAGCGGTTCCGCGCCGGGCTCGGCCAGGAGTACTCCAGCGACCACGCGTTCCACCAGCAGAAGATCGCCATGATGATGGACGGCGAGTACCGGACCGCGTTCCTGGAGGACCAGGCGCCGAACGTCAACTTCGGCACCGCGCCGTTCCCGACGATCAAGCCGGAGCTGTACGGGACGGGCTTCACCACCGGCACGATCATGGGTGTGCCGAAGGGCGCGAAGAACCCCGGCGCGGCGTGGGAGCTGATCAAGCACATGTCGCTGGACACCGACACGATCGTCGGCCTGGCCAACGCCATCAAGAACATCCCGAACACCAAGGCGGGGCTGGCCGACCCGCGCCTGGAGGTGGACGAGAACTTCAAGACGTTCATCGACCTCGCGCAGAGCGGCAAGCTCAAGGGCAACCCCGTGACGCCCATCGGTGACGCGCACATCAAGGCGATCGGCGACTTCGCGACGTCGTGGCAGGCGGGCAAGGTGCCCGACCTGATGGCCGGGCTGAAGGACGTCGACAAGCAGATCGACGACCAGATCGCGAAGAGCGGCAAGTAGCCATGACCGCCACGCTCGAACGCGTGGGCGCGGTGCGGGCCGCCCCCGCCAAGGGGCGGTCCCGCGCCCGCGCCCGACACCGGCTGACCGTGCTGGCCTTCCTCGCGCCGGCGATCACCGGGTTCGCCGTGTTCTTCGCCTACCCGCTGATCGCGACGGTCGGGTTCTCGTTCACCGACTACGACCTGATCAACCCGCCGGTGTGGATCGGGTTCGAGAACTACACGTACATGTTCGCCGACAAGCTGTTCCTCACGGCGGTCTACAACACCCTGTGGTTCGTGGTGGTGCTGACCATCGCCCGCGTGGTGTTCGCGTTGGGCGTGGCGTCGGTGATCGCCCGCCTGAAGTCCGGCGTCGGCCTGGTGCGCACCCTGTGCTACCTGCCGTCGCTCGCGCCGCCGGTCGCGGCGGTCCTGTCGTTCTTCCTGGTCATGCGGCCGAACGAGGGCCCGCTGGACGCGTTCCTCGGCTGGTTCGGCGTCGAGAGCCCGCTGTGGTTCGCCGACCCGGCGTGGGCCAAGCCCGGCATCGCCGCGGTGATGCTGTGGGTGTCCGGCGACCTGATGATCATCATCCTGGCGGCCATCCTGGACGTCCCGCAGGAGCAGTACGAGGCGGCGGAGCTGGACGGCGCGGGCGCCGCGCGGCGGTGGTGGCACATCACGCTGCCGACGATCTCGCCGGTGCTGATGTTCGGCGTGGTGAACTCGGTGATCGTCTCCCTCCAGCTGTTCACGCAGGCGGTGGTCGCGGGCTCCGCGGCCAGCGGCGCGGCGGACATCACCGGTGCGACGAGGTACCTCGGGTTCCCCGAGAACTCGACGCTGACGTTCCCGGTGTGGCTGTACACGCAAGGTTTCCGGTACTTCGACATGGGCTACGCCTCGGCGATGGCGACCGTGCTGTTCGTCGTCTCCTTCGCCGCCACCGCGCTGCTGGTGCAGCGGATGCGCAAGGCCACGCACCAAGAGGAAGGGAGCGCGGGCGCATGACCGCCGTGCTCGACTCGCCCGCGCAGGCGCGGCCGAAGGCGCGCGACTGGCGCGGTGCCCTGGACTGGGTGGCCGTGCACAGCCTCGGCCTCGCGCTGGCGCTGATGTTCGCGCTGCCCATCGTGTTCGTGTTCCTGACCGCCGTCATGTCGGACGCGCAGGCGTTCACCAAGGACCTGTGGCCGCGCGAGTGGCACTGGGGCAACTTCCTGGAGGTCTTCGACAAGGCGCCGCTGCTGAAGTACCTCGGCAACAGCCTGATGTACTCGCTGCTGGCGACGGCCGGGATGCTGCTGTCGTCGATCCCGGCGGCGTACGCGCTGGCGAAGCTGAAGTGGCGGGGCCGTAACGCGGTCTTCCTGCTCGTCGTCGGCGCGATGATGCTGCCGCCGCAGGTGGTGGCCGTGCCGCTGTACGACTCGTGGTCCAGCCTCGGCCTGACCGGGACCCTGTGGCCGCTGATCGCGCCGTACTTCCTGTTCGACGCGTTCAGCATCTTCCTGCTGCGCCAGTTCATCCTCACCATCCCGCAGTCCTACGTGGACGCGGCGCGGGTGGACGGTTGCTCGGAGTTCCAGGCCCTGGTGCGGATCATCGTGCCGATGGCCCGGCCGGGCATCGCGGCCACCGCGCTGTTCTGCTTCCTCTTCACCTGGAACGACTACTTCGGCCCGCTGCTCTACACCGGCGAGAAGCCGGACCAGTGGACGCTGTCGCTGGCCCTGTCCTCGTTCAAGGGCCTGCACCACGTGCAGTGGAACCTCGCGATGGCCGTCACGCTGCTCACCATGCTCCCCGCCGTCGTGCTGTTCGCCTTCGCCCAGCGCTCGTTCGTCAAGGGCATCACATTCACTGGAGTCAAAGGATGAAGCTCACCGTTGTCGGTGGCGGCTCGACCTACACGCCCGAGCTGGTGGACGGGATCGCGGGCCGGCGCACCAGTCTCGCGGTGGACGAGATCGTGCTGGTGGACCCGGACGAGGAACGGGTGAACGTCGTCGGCGCGTTCTCGCAGCGGCTGCTGCGGCACGCCGGCCACCACGCGGTGGTGCGCACCACCGCGAACCTGGAGGAGGGCGTCGACGGCGCGTCCGCCGTCCTGCTCCAGCTCCGCGTCGGCGGGCAGCGGGCCCGCGCGCAGGACGAGACGTTCCCGCTGGTCTGCGACTGCGTGGGGCAGGAGACGACCGGCGCGGGCGGGTTGGCCAAGGCCCTGCGCACGGTGCCGGTGGTGCTGGACATCGCCGAGCGCGTGCGGCGGGTCGCGGGTGACGACACCTGGATCGTGAACTTCACCAACCCGGTCGGCATCGTCACGCGGGCGCTGCTCCAGGCCGGGCACCGCGCGGTCGGGCTGTGCAACGTCGCGATCACGTTCCAGCGCTGGACGTCCGCGCTGCTCGGGGTCGAGCCGGAGTCGGTGCGGCTCGCGCACGTCGGGCTCAACCACCTCACGTGGGAGCGCGGCGTGTTCGTCGACGGCGTCGACCGCCTCCCGGAGCTGCTGGCGCACCACGCCGACGCGCTCGCCGAGCACATCGGCGTGCCGGGCGACCTCATGCGGCGGCTGGGCATGGTGCCGTCGTACTACCTGAAGTACTTCTACGACCACGACGAGGTGGTCCGGAAGCAGAAGACCGACCCGCCGCGCGCGGAAGTCGTGGCCAACGTGGAGAAGGAGCTGCTCGGCATCTACGGCGACGTCGGCGTCGTCACCAAGCCCGAGCAGCTCGCGCAGCGCGGCGGCGCGTACTACTCCGAGGCGGCGGTGCAGCTCGTGCACGCGCTGACCGGCGGCGCGGGCGCGGAGCAGCACGTCGTGAACGTCCGCAACGGCCGCACGCTGCCGTTCCTGCCCGAGGACGCCGTCATCGAGGTGCCCGCGGTGGTGACCGACCAGGGCGCGCGACCGCTGCCGGTCGACCCCCTGGAGCCGTCGATCTCGGGGCTGGTCGCGCACGTCACCGCGTACGAGCACCTGGCGCTGGACGCCGCCGTGCGCGGCGGGCGGGACCGGGTCGCGGACGCCCTGCTGGCGCACCCGCTGGTCGGGCAGCACGCGATCGCCGAGAAGCTGGCCGACGAGCTGGTGGCGCGCAACCGCGACTTCCTGCCGTGGGCGAAGGACCAGGGGGCTCGATGACCGACCGGGTGCTCGCCATCGACGGCGGGAACAGCAAGACGGCCGTGGCGCTGGTGGACGTGGCGGGGCGGGTGCTCGCGCAGGTGCGTGGACCCGGCGCGTCGCCGCAGAACGTCGGCCTGGCGCGCAGCCTGGAGGTGTTCGAGGGGCTGGCGCGCGAGGCGGCCGACCGGGCCGGGCTGCCCGCCGACGAGCCGATCGCCGCGCACACCGCCGCCTACCTCGCGGGCGCGGACCTGCCGAAGGAGGAGCAGGACCTGCGCGCCGCGATCGAGCGGCGCGGCTGGTCCGCGTCCACCGTCGTCGGCAACGACACGTTCGCCCTGCTGCGCGCGGGCACGTCCGACGGGATCGGCGTGGCCGTGGTGTGCGGCGCGGGCATCAACTGCATCGCCGTGGCGCGGGACGGCCGCACGCACCGGTTCCCGGCGCTGGGCCGGATCTCCGGCGACTGGGGTGGCGGCGGGCACATCGGCAGCGAGGCGCTGTGGCTGGCCGTGCGGGCGGAGGACGGGCGGGGCGCGCCCACCGGGCTGCTGCCCGCGCTGCTCTCCCACTACGGCACGCGAACGATGGCCGAGGCGGTCGAGCGGCTGCACTTCGAGCAGGTCGAGTTCGACCCGCACGCGCTGTGCCCGCTGCTGTTCGAGGTCGCGGCGGGCGGCGACGCGGTGGCCCGCGCGGTGGTCGACCGACTGGTCGAGGAGATCACGCTGCTCGCGTCGGTGTCGCTGAGCCGCCTGGCGCTGCTGGACGAGCAGGTGGACGTCGTGCTCGGCGGCGGCGTGGTGACCGGCACGCGCGACGTGGTGGTCGGCGCGGTGCGGGACCGGCTGCGCGACCTGGCCCCGCTGGCGCGGGTGCGCGTGGTGGACGTGCCGCCGGTGGTGGGCGCGGCCCTGCTCGGCCTGGACGCGCTCGGCGCGCCGCCGGAGGCGGAGGTGCGCCTGCGCACCGCGTACGAGACCCCCGTCCCGCCGGCCGTGGCGGCGGGGGACTGACGGACCCCGGTGCGCGGGGAGGTTTCGGCGGCGGCCCTCCTCGCGCACCGGCCCACGACCCCCGCTGTCCGGGGGATGGTCGGCGGCGGCTCCACCGGACAGCGGGCCCACCCCCGCGACGACGTCATGCGCCCGACGTCGTCGCGGGGCCTCTCCTCGCGTTGATCCACCTCGCGGTCACGCGCACCCCCGACACCGGCCGGCCGACGGGCGACGAAACGCCCAAACCCGACAGACATCCCACCATCGGGTGTCTCTTCGGTAACACCGTTCCCACGGGGCGGTGGCGCCGGGTCGGCCTCGGGGGGCATCCTGTCTTGCGCGGTCACGGGGGTGCCGCGAGCGAGGAGAGGGACGCGGGATGGACGAGTTGACCAGTTTCGTCGCGTTGGGGGACAGCTTCACCGAGGGCATGGACGACCCCGGCCCGAACGGGACCTACCTGGGGTGGGCGGACCGGCTGGCGGGGATGATCTCGACCCACCAGCCCGGCCTCCGGTACGCGAACTTCGCGATCCGGGGCAAGATGCTCCAGGAGATCGTCGACGAGCAGATACCGCTGGCGGTGGGCCTCAAGCCCCAGCTGGTGACGTTCTGCGGCGGCGGCAACGACCTCCTGGTGCCCGGCTCGGACCCGGACGCGCTGGCCGAGGTGTACGAGATCGCGGTGGCGGACCTGCGCGCGGCGGGCAGCGAGGTCCTGATCTTCACGGGCTTCGACCCGAAGCACACGCCGTTCCTGCGCTCGCTGCGCGGCAAGATCGCGATTTACAACAGCCACCTGTGGTCGGTCGCGGAGCGCTACCACTGCCGGGTGGTCGACCTGTGGTCGATGTCCGTGCTGCACGACCGCCGGGCGTGGAGCGAGGACCGGCTGCACCTGTCGCCCGAGGGCCACCGGCGGGTGGCGCTGCGCGCGGCGGAGGTCCTGGGCTTCAAGCCGGAGGACGACTGGAGCACGCCGTGGCCGCCGCTGGACAACGAGGACTGGATGACCCAGCGCCGCCACGACCTGAAGTGGGCGCGCGAACACGTGGTGCCGTGGATCGGCCGCCAACTGCGCGGCGAGTCGATGGGCGACGGCCTGGCCCCCAAACGCCCGGAGTTGCTTGTGTTCGATGGCCTCGGCTCCGCCGAGGCAGGCGAGGCCGCCTGGAAGTCGGCCCATCGCGCCTGATTTCCCGCCGATCCAAAAGCGGGATCGGCGGGAAATCAGGCGCGACAGGCCGACGCGGCCTCGCGGCGCGGGGACGGTCACGGTGGCGGTTCGACCTGGTCGCGGCCGGTCCTGGCAGCCAGAGGCCGAGTCGGGGTCGGGTCGGGCCAGTGGTGACCCGCACCGCGAGGCCGCGTCGGGGTGTCGCGTCCGATTCCCGCCGATCACGCTTTTCGATCGGCGGGAATCGGACGCGATGGCCCGACTTCCAGGCGGCCTCGCCCGCCGTCTGCGAAGCAGCGGCCATTGAACACAGCGGCAATCGAACACAGCCGGCCGGCACTCTCCCCCGAATGCCGGCCGGCCGGTGCCCGGGTGGCTTCCCCCCTGGCGTCCCCCTCCAAGAGCCACCCGACGCGCCGATCCGCCTCAGCGTTGATCAGCGCGTGCGTCCAAGTTCCCACGGATCCATAGTTGTGTGCTAAACATTCGCTAAACCTCGGTGGTCAAGGCGGCCAGGACCGTTCGGACCACCATCGCCTGCGGCGACCCGAGGCGCTCGAACAGCCGCAAGGACTCAGCCAGCTCCGCTTGCGCGGCAACGGTTTCGCCTCGTTTGGCGAGCACCGTCCCCAGCACCTGCCGCCCGAACGCCTCCTCGAACAGCATCGAACCGCCGCGGGCCAGTTCCACGCCCTGCCGCGCGTTCTCCTCGGCCTCCGCGAGCAGGCCGAGTTCCGCGTACAGCTCGGCCAGGTTGCCCATCGCCACCACGTAGGCCCGCTCGTGACCGTTGTCGTGGTGGATCTTCATCGCCTGGAACTGGTGCTGCACGGCCGTTTCGAGCTGGCCGAGGCGTTGTTCGACCTGCGCGATGTTGTTCAGCACGGTCGCCTCGCCGTGCGGGTCGCCGTCGCGCCGGGCCATCTCCACGGCCTCGCGGTAGTAGCCGAGCGCCTCCTCGTAGTGCCCCTCGGCGGACAGGGTGGTCGCGAGCTGGTCCAGCGTCATCACGAGGTAGCGCGGCTCGCCCAGCTCCTCCGCGATCCGGTGCGCGCGCCGGGCTTCCGCCAGCGTGCCGCGCAGCGCGCCGGTGCGCATGTTGATGGCGTGCCGGGCGTGCAGCACCAGCATCTCGCCGAGCCGGTCGTCGGCGACCTGGGCCGACGCGAGGCCGAACTCGGCGATCGCGTGCCACTCCCGGCTGACCAGCCTGGCCACGCAGTAGCTGTGCACGAGCCGCACGAGCTGCCAGACCTGTTGGTGCAGCCCGACTTCCGCGCCCGCGTGCACGAGCGCGATGAGGTTGGGCCACTCCTTGTCGAACCACGACAGCGCCTGGCCGGCCGTGGCCGGGCGCGGCGCGGTCGGTTCGCCGCCCGCGAAGTCCAGCCCGTCGGACGCCGGGCGGATGAGCCTGCGCGCGTGGTCGCACGCCGCCAGGTAGTGGTCCATCAGCCTGCGCAGCGCGGCGGTCCGGCGGTCGGGGTGCTCGTCACCCAGCACCTCGCGGGCGTACAGGCGGACCAGGTCGTGCAGCACGAACCCGCCACGCCACTGCTCCACCAGCAGGTGTGCGTCCGCGAGGTCGGCTAATCGGCTCGCGGCGGTGCCCAGGTCGGTCCGGCAGAGCGCGGCGATGGCGTGCGGGCTCACCCACCGGCCCGGCACCAGGCCGGCCGCCCGGAAGGTCTCGCCCAGTTCCGGCGGCAGGTTGCGGTAGGACACCGCGAGCGCCCGCGCCACGCCGACCCCGGTGTCGGCGAGGTCCAGGGTGCGCAGCCGCGCGTCGTCGTCCGACAGCTGCGCCACCAGCGCCTCGACCGTCCACTCGGGACTGAAGACCAGCTTCGCCGCCGCGATCCGCAGCGCCAGCGGCAGGTTGCCGCACAGCTCGACCAGCATCCGCGTGGCCACGGGTTCCTGCTCGGACAGGGGCTTGCCGACCACCTCGTCGACCAGGCGGACGGACTCGTCGTCCCGCAGCGCGTCCAGCGTCAGCATCCGCGCGCCGTTGCTGACCACCAGCGACTCCAGCCGCCGCCGGGAGGTCACCAGCACCACCGAGCCCGCGCCGGGCGGCAGCAGCAGCCGCACCTGCTCCGGGCCGAGCGCGTCGTCCAGCACCACCAGCACCCGCCGCTTGGCCAGCACCGACCGGTACAGGCCGACCCGGTCGTCCAGGTCGCGCGGCACGCCGTCGGACGGCACGCCCAGCGCCAGCAGGAACCGCGCCAGCACCTCGGCGGGTTCGACGGGTTCGCGGTCGGGCGCGAACCCGTTGAGCGAGGCGAACAGCAGCCCGTCGGGGAACTGCTCGGCCCGGCGGTGCCCCCAGGTCACCACCAGCTCGCTCTTGCCGATCCCCGGCGCGCCGTTGACCACGGCGATGGTGGTCGTGTTCAGGTCGCGGGCGTCGCACAGTCGGTCCAGCCAGGCCAGTTCCTCGTCCCGCCCGATGAAGCCGCTGGCCGCCGCGGGCAGCTGCGCGGGCACCACCACGCCCGGCCGGGGCGGCACCGACGCGACCTGCTCGACCAGGCCGGGCGAGCTGAGCGCCGGGTCGTCGCGCAGCACCTGCTCGTGCAGCACCCGCAGCTCGGGCCCGGGGTCGATGCCCAGCTCGTCCACGACGCGCCGGTGGAACCGCTGGTACGCGTCCAGCGCGTCGGCCCGCTGCCCCGACCGGTACAGGGCGCGCATCATGTGGCCCACCAGCCGCTCGCGGAACGGGTACTCGCCCACGAGCTGCCGCAGCTCGCCCACCAGCTCCAGGTGCCGCCCCAGCTCCAGCTCCGCCTCGACGCGCTCCTCCAGCGCGGCGAGCCGCAGCTCCTCCAGGTCGGTGGTGATCGGCGCGCCGGGCACGTCGGCCAGCACCTGGCCGCGCCACAGCCCCAGCGACTCGCGCAGGAGCTGCGCCCGGATCGGCGCGGGCTTGCCCCTGGCCGACGACACGAGCTGGCGCGCGCGGTGGAAGTCCAGCCGCCACGGGTCGACCGCCAGCTGGTAGCCCGGCGGCGTGGTGAGGATGCGCGCCGAGCCCGCCGGGTCGGCCTGCTCCAGCATCCGCCGCAGCCGCGAGACGTAGCCGTGCACGATGGTCCGGGCCGTGGCGGGCGGGTCGTCCGCCCACAGGCTGTCCACGATCTCGTCGATCGGGACGACCCGGTTCGCCTCCAGGACCAGCATCGCGAGCAGGCCGCGCATCCCCCGGCGCCCGATGACGAGCCGTCGGCCGTCGGCGAGCACCTGCAACGGCCCGAGGACGCCGAACTCCAGCCCGCTCCTGCTCCGGTCGACCATGCCCCTCCCCCGCCTCGGTACGTGCTCCGGTCAGTTCGGCTCGGTCACAGGTGAGGTGCGCCGGCGGCCCCGGTGGATACCTGTGAGTAGATGTTGTTTGCTCAACTATTCGTGCTCCCATGACCGGACGACCTCGCGACGGCTAGGGTTTTGGACCCCGGACGACGCAGTGCAGGAGGGCAAGTGCCGCGCGAGCCGAAGAGCGTGGTCGACCGCGGCGCCGCCTGCCTGTTGGGCGGCGCCCTGGGCGATGCCCTTGGCGCGCCCATCCAGTACCTCGGGTGGACGGATATCCAACGAGACCACGGGCCGGAGGGTGTTCTGGAACCACCGCGTCCCGCTCTGGTCACCGACGACACCCAGCTGACCCTGTTCACCGCCGAGGGCTACCTGCGGGCGTGGGTGCGCGGCCGGAACACCGGCGAGTGGGAACCGGTCGACATGGTGTGGCAGAGCTACCGCCGCTGGCTGACGACCCAGCAGGTCGCGGCGCCGGAGCCGGGCGCGACGGGGCTGGTCGGCGACGAGCGGCTGTACTCCAGCCGGTCGCCGGGCCTCACCTGCCTGCGCGCGCTCGCGGCCGACACCGCGCCGACCCCGGAGGAGCCGCACAACGAGTCCTCCGGGTGCAACGGTGTGACGAGGACCGCACCGGCGGGGTTCGCGCCGACCGCGGACATCGCCTACGACCTGGGCTGCCGGTTCGCCGCGCTCACCCACGGCGGGACGGGCGGCTGGGTGGCGGGCGGCGCGCTGGCGCTGCTCATCCACTTGGTGGCGGTGCGCGGGCGACCGCTGCGCGAGGCCGTGGAGCAGGTCATCGGGCGGGTGCTGCGCGACGACCCGTACACGGCGAACTCGCTGAACCGGGCCCTGGTGTTCGCCGAGGAGCACCGGGCGCTCGGGTTCGACTCGGTGCGGGTGGACCGGCTCGGCAGCGGCTGGACCGGTCCGGAGGCGCTGGCGATCGCCGTGCACACCGTGCTGGTGTACCCCCGCCGGTCGGAGGTCGTGGACGCCCTGCGCGCCGCGGCGAACCACTCCGGCGGCAGTGACGCGACCGCCGCGCTCACCGGCAACATCCTGGGCGCGCTGCACGGGACGGCGGCGCTGCCGCGCGACTGGCTGGCCGGGCTGGAGCTGGTGGACCTGCTGACGCGGTTGGGCAGCGATCTGGGGCACTCCGTGGTGGGAGCCGAGTTCGACTACGGCCGCTACGAGTAGCGGGATGACAGCCGGCCTCGGCCGCACGTTCCCGAATGCGTGCGACCGAGGCCGGCTCTCCACGCGGTCGGCGCCGGGGCACGCCCCGAGCGCGGTACCCGGCTGACCTGCGCAGAGCGGGAAACCCGTGCCCGGAACCGTAGCAGAGCGCGTGCGCACCATCACACCCGGCCCGCCGCCGCGTCGACGGCGGTTCGCGCCCGCGACCGCCGGGCCCCCGCTGCCCGTGCCTGCGGTCGTCGGGCCTGCCGCCGTCCCGGTCCGGCGGGTAACGTCGGCGTCGAGGCGATCACCCGGAGGTGCCCGTGTCCCACCCGACACCCGAACCGCCCGGCACCGCGACCCGGCGCGGCCCCTCGCCCGACCCGCGCTCACCCGGACCGCGCTCACCCGAACCGCCCTGGGCCGAGCCGCTCCCGCCACCCCGGCCCCTCCCGGAGGCTGGGCCGGCCGCGTGGGCGCACTGCTGCCCCCGCGACGAGCCGGAGGAGCAGTTCCTGCACGACGAGCGCCATGCCCCGCCGGTGGTCGGCCTGTAGTGCCCGCCGGCATCCGGGCCGTCACCCGGCTGCTGCTCGACCTCGACGCCCGCCCCGGCGTGCGCGGCCTCGGCGACCTGGCCGTGCGGGCGTTCCGCGCCGCGCCGCCGGTCACCGCCGCGAACGCGGGCGCGCTGGCCGAACTCGCCGGGGTGGCGGGCTGGATCCTGTTCGAGGAGGAGCGCCAGGCCGAGGCGCACGCCCACAACCTGGCGGCACTGGCCCTGGCCCGCGACGACGACGCCCGGACGCCCACGCTGCTCAACATGGCCATGCAGCAGACCCACGTCGGCCGCTTCCGCGCGGCGCTGGACCTGGTGGCGCGCGGCGAGTCGACCACCCGGTCGACCAGGGTGCGGGCGATGTTCGCGCTGCGGCGGGCCCGCGTCCACTCCCGGACGCGCCGGCAGGCCGAGGCGTTGCGCGCGGTGGACCGGGCGTGGGCCGCGCTGGACGACGACGACCGCGCGCCGCCGTGGGCGTGGTGGATCGACGAGACGGAGGTGCGCGCCCACCGGGCCGCCGTGCTGGCGAACCTGGGCCGGTTGGCGGAGGCGGCCGGGACCTTCCCCGCCGACGACGACCTCCGGTTCCGGGAAGTGGTGCGCGCCATGCGGTTCCGCACGCTGTCGGCGCTGGGCCGGTGGGACGGGCCGCCGCCGGTGTTCACCAGCCCGCGCGCGGCGCGGACCGCGTTCGGCCGCGCCGGCCGGGTAACGGCGCGCGAACCGACCGGGCACGACCCCGCGCCGACCCGCGCCGCACCCACCGAGCGGGGCGGACCCGACGCCGCCACCCCCGGCACCTGTCCCCAACCTGTCGATTCGCTGTAGATCAAGGGCCGCGTGACGGGCGGGTTCCCGCACCTGAGGCGGTTGGCGCACCATGTGGGCGTGGACAAGCCCAACGAGGTTCGACTGCTCGTCGTCGACGACGAGCCCCACATCGCGGACCTGGTCGCGACGGTCGCCCGGTACGAGGGCTGGCAGGCCGCGACGGCGGGCAGCGGCGAGGCCGCGCTGGCCGCCGCCGCCGAGTTCCACCCCGACATCGTGGTGCTCGACCTGATGCTGCCCGACCTCGACGGGTTCACCGTGCTGGACCGGCTGCGGTCGTCGGGCGCGATGGTGCCGGTGGTGTTCCTCACCGCGCGCGACGGCACGGCGGACCGGGTCGCCGGCCTCACCAGGGGCGGCGACGACTACCTCGTGAAGCCGTTCTCGGTGGAGGAGCTGATGGCGCGGCTGCGGGCCGTGCTGCGGCGCAGCACCGGGCCCCAGTGGAAGCGGTCGGTGCTGAAGGTGTCGGACCTGGCGCTGGACGAGGACACCCGCGAGGTCCGCCGGGGCGGCAGGCTGGTCACCCTCACGCCCACCGAGTACGAGCTGCTGCGCTACCTGATGCGCCGCTCGCCCGCCGTCCTGACCAAGGCGCAGATCCTGGACCACGTGTGGGAGTACGACTTCGGCGGCCGGTCGAACGTGGTCGAGCTGGTCGTGTCGCACCTGCGGCGCAAGCTCGACGACGGGCACGAGCCGCTGATCCACACCGTGCGCGGCGTCGGCTACGCCCTGCGCAAGGCCCCCGATTGATGGCCGCCGGAGCGTCGCGCCTCGGATCGGCCTGGCACCGGCTGTTCGGCCGCCAACGGCGGTTGGGCACGCGGCTCGCCCTCGCCCTGGCCGCGCTCGCGCTGGGCGTGTTCGCCGCCGTCGGCACGGTGATGGTCACCAACATGGAGGGCTACCTGGAGCGCAAGCTCGACGAGCAGATGAAGCTGACCCAGATCGACCTGGAGAAGGACATCTTCGACTACGGCGAGCTGCACAAGTCGGTCTACGGCTGGTTCGTCGCCGTCTACGACGTGCGGGACGGCCGGGCCACCCCGCGCCTGCCCGCCGACCTGCCGCGGGACGCGGTCGAGCTGGGCGAGGTCGCGCGGGAGGTGACCGGCACCCAGCCGGTGTTCCGCACCGCGTACCTGGAGGGCGACGGCACGTACCGGCTGCGCGGCTGCCCCGTCGGCGGCGGGGTCGTGCTGGTCAGCGCCGCGCCCATGAACGACATCACCACCACCGTGCGGCAGTTGGTGACGGTCGTGGTGGCGACGTTCGTGCTGGCGCTCGTCGCGTTCGTGGTGATCGGCCGGGCGGTGCTGCGGCGCGGGCTCCAGCCGTTGAGCGACATGGCGAACACCGCGCGGGACATCACCTCCCACGACCTGACCGACTCGGCCCGGCTGGCGGTGCGGGCGGAGGCGGTCGGCGGTGGCGCGGAGGTCGAGGAGCTGCGGACCGCGTTCAACACCATGCTGGAGCACATCGACTCGTCGCTGGCGGCGCGGACGGCGGCGGAGCAGCGGTTGCGGCGGTTCATCGCGGACGCCTCGCACGAGCTGCGCACGCCGTTGACGTCGATCCGGGGCTACGCCGACCTGTTCCGCTACGCGGCGGCGAACGCGCCGGAGGAGCGCGAGGCGCACCTGGAGCGGCTGCGCTCGGAGGCGGCGCGGATGAGCGTGCTGCTGGAGGAGCTGCTGCTGCTGGCCCGCCTGGACTCGGCGGAGTCGGAGACGCCGCTGCGACCGTCGCGGGGCGACCTCGCGGAGCTGATCCGCGAGGCGGCGGACGCGTTCGGCGCCGCCCGCCCGGACCACCCGCTGACCGTGCTCGCCGGTCCGGAGCCGGTGCGGCTGCGGTTCGACCCGATGCGGATGCGGCAGGTGGTGGACAACCTGCTCGCGAACGCCGCCCTGCACACGCCGCCCGGCACGCCCGTGGCGCTGTCCGTCGGCGTCGAGGGCGACCACGCGGTGATCCGCGTGAGCGATTCGGGTCCGGGCATCCCGGAGGCCGACCAGGGCCGGATCTTCGACCGGTTCTACCGGGTGGACGACTCCCGCACGCGCGACCGGGGCGGCAGCGGCCTCGGGCTGGCGGTGGCGCACTCGCTGGTGGTCGCGCACGGCGGCACGATCGAACTGGACAGCCGGCCGGGCGCGACCGAGTTCACCATCCGACTGCCCCGCGACTGATCGCCACCCCTCGGTCGCCCCCCTCGGGCACCACCCGCCCGGTGGATCACCCGGCCGGGGCGCGGGGCGGCCATCCGCCGGACAGCGAAATCCGTGCGAATCGAGCAGTACGCGCCCGGATCACCGCGACTCCTCCTGGTGCGGATCGGACACCACGTCCGAACGCACCAGGTCGGCACCGGGCCCCGCGCCCGCGTGCCCGAGCGAGGAGATCCCGACGATGCATCGCTTTCGCAGACCGGCGCTCGCGGCCTTGGCCGCGGTCGCGCTAGCCACGTCCGCCCTCCAGGCCACCGGCCCGGCCGCCGCGGCGCCCCTGCCGCCCGCGCCGCGCAAGTGCGGGCCGATGGACGTCGCCTTCGTGGTGGACGACACCGGCAGCATGGGCGGCGCGATCGCCAACCTGAAGACCGGCATCAACCAGATCGCGCAAGAGGTGGAGAACCTGTCCGGGTTCGACTACCGGCTGGGCCTCGTCCGGTTCAAGGACGACATCACGGTCGTCCAGAACTTCGCGCCCGGCAACAAGAACGCCGTCACCGCCGGCGTGAACGCCCTCGTGGCCGGTGGTGGCGGTGGCGAGCCGGAGGCGTCCGACGAGGCGCTCAACACGGTGGTCAACAACCTGCCCGCGGCGGGCAGGCCGCAGAACGCCGACTTCGGCGTCGGCTGGCGGTCCAACGCCACCAAGCTGACCGTGCTGATCACCGACGCGCGGCCCGGCGGGTTCGACGACAACTACGACAACGGTGACCTCGCCAACGCCGGCCTGAGGGCGAACCAGGCGCTCGCCAACGGCATCAAGATCTCCTCGGTGCACGTGCCCACGTCGACGGTCTACACCAACCCGATCGTCCCGATCATGCAGAACTACGCCACCACCACGGGCGGGCTGTTCACGCAGGCGCAGCCCAACGGCTCGGGCGTCAGCGCGGCGGTGATCGACTTCCTGCGCGACTGCAAGCGCACCGACGTGTTCATCCGCGACCAGGCCGCGGACAACGGCGTCGAGCCCAACGGCAACACCCCGTTCTGGAACAGCCCGGACATCAAGGTGTGCCCCGGCCTCGCCGACTGCGGCCCCGGCATCCAGCCGGTCGTGAACGCGCTGAACTACATCCACGTGCGGCTGAACAACCCCGGCCCGTACGCCAACGCGGACGCGTCCGGCACGCTGAAGGTCTACCGCACGACACCCGGCGGCTCCACCAACTGGCACCCGGTGACGAACGGCGACTGGACGTTCATCGGCGAGCAGAGCCTCTCCGTGCCGACCGGCGGCACGACCGTGGCGAAGATCCCGTGGAACCCGGTGCCGGGCCCCGGCCACTTCTGCCTGCTCGCGCGGTGGGTCTCGGCGTCCGACCCGATGGGCTACCCGGAGACCTCCGACACGGCGCTCAACACCCAGCGGAACAACAACATCGCGTGGCGCAACTTCCAGACCATCCGCGTGAAGCCGCACGGCCCCGGCAAGTCCTGGTTCGCCGTGGGCAACGCGACCGAGCGCCCGATCAAGACCGACCTGCTGATCACGAGCCCCCAACGCCCCCTCGTCGGCACCGGCCGGGTGATCATCGACCTGGGGCCGCGCCTGTTCGAGCTGTGGCGCTCGACCGGTGCGCAGTCCGAGGGCGTCAGGCAGGTGGGCGAGACGCAGGTCGAGGTGGCCGACCCGAAGCGGGCCGTCCTGCGCGGCCTGCCGATCAATCCGGGTGAGCGCTTCACCACCGAACTGACCTTCGTGGGCGGCGCGGAGCCGGGCGACTTCGTGCAGCACATCGTGCAGCTGTCGGAGGGCCACGACATCGGCGGCGTGGGCTACAACATCACCGTGACCAAGCAATAACCACCCCCGACGCGGCCACGCCCGCAGCCCCCGCCCCCCGCGCGAGGCCGCGTCGGTGGTTCGCGGCGCATTCCTTGTCGATCACGCCCTTCGATCGGTGAGAGACGCCCCGCGAGCCGCCGACTCCCAGGCGGCCGAGCCGCCCGACGGAGGAGGGCAATCCAACACAGCCGAGCCGCCGC
The DNA here is from genome assembly GCF_003634935.1 of Saccharothrix australiensis. NCBI lineage: Bacteria > Bacillati > Actinomycetota > Actinomycetes > Pseudonocardiales > Pseudonocardiaceae > Saccharothrix > Saccharothrix australiensis. The sequence goes on along the minus strand of NZ_RBXO01000001.1, from coordinate 746,960 downwards.
TTCGGAACGTTCAGGCGGGCGCGAGGTGAGTCCGTGACTCGTCGCCCTGGTGTTCGACCTCGGTCACGATGTCGACGAGGTCGGGCTGCCTCGCCGCCCGACGCGCGAGCGACCACACCGTGATCTCCCCTGGCTTGCGCGGATGGGGAACCGCCCGCACCACGCGCCACCCCTGCCGCCGGTAGTTGCGCACAGCCCCGTGCAGGCCCCAGTCACCACCGGGGTAGGTGATCGTCTTCGACACGCGGGCGACGTTGGCCTTCGGCGATTACAGGCAGAGCAACGCTTGCGCGTGCCGGTCGAGTGGCTCGGCAAGGTCGGGGTAGTCACCTGTGTCGGCTCGCCGCCGCAAGCGCGCGAGGACGTAGAGCTGCGCCAAGCGTCCGGCCGGGGTGTCGAGTACGTCGGCGAACAGCGCGTGCACCCGCTCGGCGACCGCAGGCACCAGCAGGCTGTAACACAACAGGGTCGCCGCGTCCGTTCCCCGCGGCCCGCTGCCCCACAGCTCCCAGTCGAGCAGACCGAACCGCGGGCGGAACAGGTTCGCCCAGTGCAGGTCACCGTGGGCGGTTTCCCACTCGGTCACGGTGGGGTCGACCTCGTTGCCGAACCACCGTCGAATGCGCTCGGTGACCTTGTCCTGGTCGGCGTTGATCCGGTGGGTGGGAGTCGCGGCGACGGTGTCGATCGTCCGCCGCAGCTCCGTCCACCACTGGTCGGACAGGGCGACCTCGGCGCGCAGGGCGTCGGTCGGCGAGCAGGGGCTGCCCGGCATCCGGGTCATGACCTCGGCGCGCTGTTGCCGCCATTCCTCCCACTCGAACACGTTGAGCACGCGGGGCTTGGCGAGGTCGGCGAAGACGTTCGCGTCGAGATTGCCCGTCCAGAAATCGCCACCGATCCACTGCTTTGTCCTCCGAGACGACACGGAGCCACAGGTCCTCAGCGCCGAGGCGGACGGGAGCGCCGATCGACCGATCGACCCAGCCGAGCAGCGGCTCGCCGGTCACGACCAACCCGAAATGTTCGGCGGCGCGGTCGAGGTTGTCGCGCATCCACTGCCGGAATCGCGCGTCGGCTTCGCCGGTGTCGACCGTCACCTCGGCGCCTCTCACTCTTCGGTGATGTACCGCAGGTAGGCGGTGGGGTTGTTCATGTACCGGCGCCAGTGGTCGACCAGTTCGAGGTCTGCCCACTTGGTTCGCCGGAACCCGTCGTCGCCCACCTCGATGATGTCGGCGCCGGGCGTGGCGGCGAGGATCGGCGAGTGGGTCGCGCAGATCACCTGCGCGCCGGATTCACCGAGGTCGTGCAGGAGGCTGACCAGCCGCAGGCAGGACTTGAACGACAGTGCCGCCTCGGGTTCGTCCATGAGGTAGAAGCCGGGTTCGCGGAACATGGTCGACAGCACGGTGAGGAAGCCCTCGCCGTGGCTCATCTCGCTGGTGTCCTCTTCCCAGTAGCCGCGCATCCCACTGACGGCTTCCATGAACCCGAACGCGGTTTCGGCACGAAGGAAGTACCCCCGCCGCTTGGTCCGCGCACCGCTCTTGTGGCGGACCCCCGCGCTCGTGGTCTCCCAGCGGAGCAGCTCACCAAGGGGGGTCTTCGGCCGGTCGTTGACGTACTTGCGCCCCGCTCGCCCGCCGCGCGCGTCCAGTCCCCACGCCTCGGCGAACGCCTCGACAAGGGTGGACTTCCCCGACCCGTTCTCCCCGACCAGGAACGTGATCGGCCGCTCGAAGGTCATGCCTTCCTCGGCCAACTGCGCCACGCACGGCACGGTGAGCGGCCACGGCCACGAGTCGGTTGCCTCGGAGGGCAGCAGTTCGTCGGGGATGTACGCGCGACGGGCGAGCATGGCGTGTCCTTGATCAGTATTCGGTCGGGACGCACTTCCCCTTGGGCGTGCAGTTGTTCGCGGGACTGCACGCCGGGCTACAGCTCGGCCCGCACTGCGGGTCGCACATGTTCGGCACGCAGGGCGACACGTGGGCGAACTGCTCGGCCAGCGCCGCCGTTGTAGCCGGCATGGCCGGTCCGTTCAGGATCTCAACAAGGGGGTCGACCCGCACGTTACCGACCGGCAGCCAGCGTGAGAACACGCACGGCCACACGGAACCGTCGGGAGCAACAGCGACCTTGCCGTCGCCGCACTGCCCGCACAGTTGTGACGTGTCGGGCGCCGTGGCACGAAACCCGCGACCTACTCCGCGCAGGTGGTCGACGCGCACCTCACCATCGAAGCCCAGCGCCGCAAGCTCGTCGCGCGCCTGCTCGACCCGCTGCCCGTCACCGAGGTCGATCACCCCGACACGAAGCGGGATTGACCGGCGCAGTGCCTCGATGATGTTGGTCTTGGTGCGCGTGTAGCTACCGCGGCCCTTGGTGATGCGCTCGTGCTCGTCGGCACGGTCGCTGTAATAGCTCGTCGCGAGTTGTACGCCAGGCTGCGCGAACACGTCCCAGAGCTGCGGCGAGATGTGTACGAGGTTGGGTGAACACCTCGACTTGCAGCCCCCGACTACGCGCGTGCCTCACAAGAGCGGGCAAGTCCCGGTGCAAGGTCGGCTCGCCGCCGATGAACTGCACCATTGCGGCACCTAAGCCGGCCACCTGGTCGATGACGTTTTCCCAATCCGCTTTGACCATCAGGCCGTTGGTGCCCTGCGGCCCGGATTCAGCGTAGCAGTGCGTACACCGCAATTGACATTTTCCGGTGATCTCCAACCACACGAAAGAAAGGTCGCTCAACTCGAAAGCTCCCGATCAAGTAAGCCGTACCCACATTGCCGAGGGCTCGAACTGACACGTACCGCCAAAAAGGCGACATCGTGACCGGACGTGCTCGAACGCCCAGCACGAGCGCCACTGAGCGCAGCCAGCCCGCCAGAGACACGAGTCCGAACCTGACGGGCTGACGGTGCCAGCAGCGGCGTTCGACAGTTCCTTTCAGTCGCCCAGTACAGGCGACCCCACTAGTCCGCCGTGTGATCCCGCATGACGGCCAGCGCTTCCACCCCTTGAGCTATCATCCGCTCCAACGCTCCTTCGTCGAAAATCAGCTCGACAAACCCGCCCGGAAAGGAGAACACCGCCCCTTCCACCCCGAGCCGGTGCTCGATCCTTGTCTCACGATCGAAGCCGACCGAGAGCGTGATATCGGGCCGTGACGCGATACTCAATTACCCACACCCTTCCACGAATAGGTTTCACCAATTCCCTGCCAGCAGGGAAGCCCAGTCGTCCGAGACCACCCTTCAGAAGGGAACAACCTCGAACAGGTCGTCAAACTGCATCGGCGCAAGCGCAGTCAACGCGCCGCCTATGAATAACGGACCCGGTTGAAGCTCGCCATTGAGCACCCGTGCCACCGTGGACCGGTTGACCTCCATCGCCTTCGCCAGCCCGTAGTCCGACGCGTAGCCGGCCAAGATCGCCGCTTTCCTGAAGGCCCTCGCCCTCAACTTGATCGTCCTAGCCATCTCCTACGCCACCTCGTCGAGCGAGCAGCACACCGGATCGCAGCGGCCCCCAGGTCGCCGCAGCGAGTGCACGCTCGCCAGCTTCGAAGATGTTGCGTGAGCCCCGTAGGCGAGTGCGGCACCCTCCTCTTCGAGCTGCTGCCGCAGGCGCGAGACCGACAGCGCGCCATCTCCCGCGTTCCCGTGTTGCCCGGACGAACCGGACAGCAACCACCGCAGGAACAGCAAGGCGAGACAGAACGGGCCAAGCACCCATCCCGCGGTCACCAGGACCGCCTCAAGCTGCAACACGGCCAACCCCCTTCTTGTGCGCACGTGGAACGCGGGACCGGCGGACCGGTTGGCGTCACGACCTCCGGCCCCGCAGCTCTGCGTACAGGTTGGGTGCGCAAGTGGTTGACTCAACCCGTAGCTTCTGTTTGATAGTGCCACTTGCTTAAGCAAGTTGGTAAGACCTCCGAATGGGAGAATCCTGTTGACTGACAGCCACTCCGAGACACTGATCGGCATGACGGAGGACGAGCCCGGCCCAGTAGTCGCACGCTTGCTGCTCGGCGACAGGCTGCGGGAGTTCCGCGAGGGCACCGGCATGTCGCTCGAACAGGTCGAGACGCAGCTCAAGGAACGCCTGCCGAAGTGGTACCGAACCAAGCTGAACAAGGTCGAGAACGGCGGGTTGAAGACCACCGAGGCAGAGGTGGCCGAGCTGCTCAGCTTGTACGGCGTCACCGGCCAGCAGGCCGCCGAGGTCGAGCAGCTCGCCCGCGAGGCCCGGCGCAAGGTCGCGCCCTCACGAGTGCCCGACTGGTTCAAGCAGTTCGTATCGCTGTCGCACTCGGCGAACGAGATCCGGATGTGGTCCGGTGACCTGATCCCCGGTCAGGTGCAGACCGCCGCGTACGCCCGCGAGTGCCTCGCCGAGTCGGTCGTGATCTCCGCCGCCGAAGTCGGACCGATCGCGGAGGATCGAGAGCGGCGCGGCAACGCCCTGTTCCAGCCCAGCGCCCCGGCCGTGTGGGTCGTGGTCGGCGAGGAAGCCTTGATCCGACGAGTCGGGACGCCTGCCGTCATGCGGGGCCAGCTCGAACGGCTTCGCGCTCTCTCCGAGCTGCCGCACGTCTCGTTCCGCGTCGTGCCGCTCGACGCAGGTCCGCATCCCGCGATCGGCTACCCGTTCACCCTGCTCTACCTCGAACGTGCCAAGAGCACCATCGCCTACATCGAGTGGCTGACCGGCGCGGACTACGTCAAGAAGTCCGACACTTATACGCTCGCGTTCAGCCGGATCGAGAGCAAGGCTCTCAGCGAGGATGCCTCTCGGGCGATGCTCGATCGACTGATCGCTGATCTTCACTAGGAGTAACTACATGGGGACGCTTGGCCCGAACCGCCTTGGCACCGTCACGTGGCGCAAGAGCAGTTACAGCGGCGGTCAAGGCCAGTGCGTCGAGATCGCCGTCGACGCGACGCGGGTTGCGGTTCGTGACAGCAAGAACCCGGACGGCCCTGTGCTGCATACGCCTCGGACGGCCTTCGCGGCGTTCTTGCGCGGCCTGCGCTAGGACCACGCCGACAACGCTCAGGGGTGGTCGGCAGCGTCCCATCCGTCTGCATCGACGATGCGAGGGGGTGCCCAGGGCACCCTCTCAGCGTTTCGCGTGTTCCTCTCGACCTGTCGAACGACCCGATGCGCCGCCACGACGCCGAGACTGTGCGCTCAGCAAGGCAAGCCGGGCCATGTGGGCTTTGCGTGCACTCTCCGCTCGCCTGACACGCTCGGCGAGCGGCAGCTCCCCCTCGGGGTCGACCTCTCGCAGGAAACGATCTGAGGCCGCCTTTCGAGCGGCTTCCGTCCGGGCTGTCCGATCTTCCGTGTTGGCCCATGAGGCATGGGCGGCGAGCTTGGCGCGCAAGGCGCGCTGCGCCGGTGTCAAGCACGGACCGACTCGAAACCCTTGCCGGAACACACCTTCAGCAGCCCGCTGACGCCGTCGTCGCTCACGATCGGCACCGGCTGCTCGGGAACGCGCGGCGGCTTCGTGCGGTCCATCGGCGAGCGGTCGATCTCTTCCTCGACCTCGACGAGCCACTTGAAGAAGGTCCGCAACGCCCGGTAGTTGGTGTGCGCGTTCGCCGCCGACGTCTTGTCGATCAGTTGTGCCGTGAACTCGTTGATGTGGTCCGGTGTGATGTCGTCGGCTTCGAGCGGCTCGGCTGCGCGAGCGCCCAGTCGCCGAGCTGCCGCACCGCGTACACGTAGATGCGTGCGGTGTTGTCCGACTTGTTGTGAGCCTTCAACGCGCGGTACCAGCCACGCGCGTGCAGGCCCCAGTCACCACCGGGGTGGGTGATCGTCTTCGACACGCTCGAACCCTCCAAGCGGAGTGTCACCGAGCGCTGTGCTTGGGTCCGCCGAGGTCGAGCCCCACCCCGAACCAGCCGTCGTGGCTGGTCAGGGGCTGTGTGGAGCCGGTGAGGGGACTTGAACCCCTAACCTTTCGCTTACAAGGCGAGTGCTCTGCCAATTGAGCTACACCGGCGCGGCGGTAGGCCGGGAACATCGTAAGCGTCCGCACGGGGTGCTACCTGCGGCGAACGGTCTGCTCACCGTGTGCCGCCATTGGTCCATCCGGAGGTGGCGTGCCCGTCCGAGTGGTCCAGGAAAATCCTAAAACCGCTGGCCAGCGGTATCAACAGAGCTGAACCCAATGTGATCGAATCACCCGCACTGGGTACCTCGACCAGGCGTGGCGCATGACACAGCGACGAATATGACACCGTCGGGCGTGGCGCAGGCTTCGACCGTGAGCGAGGAGGGATGCCCGTGCGGCTGCGACGCAGGCGGTACCACGACCCCAGGACCGCACCCGGCCTGTGGCAACCGGTCGAGGGACCGTCCCTTCCGGACGACTCGACCGTCCACCTGGTACTCGACCTGGCCCTGCGCGTGGGCGAGGTGCAGCTCGCCAGTGGCGCGTCCGCCGCCGACGTCACGGCCACCGTGATCGCCGTCGCGGACGCCTACGGGCTGCCCCGCACGGAGGTCGACGTGATCTACACGTCGATCACCGTGTCCTGCCACCGGGGCACCGAGGCCGCCCCGATCACCTCCCTGCGGGTGGTCCGCTCGCGCGGCTCGGACTACACGCGGCTCGCGGCCGTCGAGGACCTGATCCGCCGGATCACCGCCAACCGGATCAAGGCCGAGGACGCGTACGCCGAGCTGGACCGGATCAGCAAGCAGCCCCACCCCTACCCCCGCTGGGTGGCCACGCTGGCGTGGGCGGGCATGGCGGCGGCGGTGGCGTTCCTGGTGGGCGGCGGCGCGGTGCTGGCCGTCCTCGCGGCCCTGGTGACGGCGATGATCGACCGGGTCGGGCGGATCCTGAACCGGCGCGCGCTGCCGTTCTTCTTCCAGCAGGTGGTGGGCGGCGCGCTGGCGTCCGCCACCGCGTTGGCCCTGCACGCGACGCACCTGCTGCCGAACGTGCGCCCGTCGCTGCTGATCGCCACCGGCATCGTGGTGCTGCTGTCCGGGCTGTCGCTGGTCGGCACGGTGCAGGACGCGATCACCGGCTACAACGTCACGGCCGCCGGCCGCACGGTCGAGATCGCCCTGCTCACGGCGGGCCTGATCACCGGCATCGCGCTCACCCTGCGAGCGGGTGTGCAGTTCGGCGTGCGCACGTCCGCCGCCGACCCGCTGCCGCCGCTGATCTCCGACGTGCCGATGCAGTTCGCGGCGGGCGCGGCGACCTCGGCGTTCTTCGCGCTGGCCGCGTACGCCCAGCCCCGCGCCCTGCTGATCGCGGCGGCGGCGGGCGCGGTCGGCACCGCGTCGTACGGCCTGCTGGCGCTCACCGGCACGAACGCCATCGCGTGCGCCGCCGTCGCCGCCACGGTCGTGGGTTTCGGCGGCGCGGTGGTGTCCCGCCGGCTGCGCACGCCGCCGCTCGTGGTCGCGGTGGCGGGCATGGTGCCGCTGCTGCCCGGCTGGACCACCTACCGCGGTCTTTACCAGCTCACCATCGACGGCGACGCGGCCGGCCTCTCGACCCTGGTGCTGGCCGCGGGCACGGCGTTGGCGCTGGCCAGCGGCGTGGTGCTGGGCGAGTTCCTCGGCCGGCCGGTCCGCTCGGGATTGAGCAGACTGGAGCGGAAGCTGGCAGGGCCCCGCTTGTCCGGCCCACTGCGTCCGGCCAGGCGTCGCCTGGAGTAGGCGTCCGGTCGGGCGTGATGTGCGTCCAACCTGCTCGTACCCGGTGTGACGGGTGCGACGGAAGGGCATCCGGAACAGGCGTTCCCGATAACCTCGGGTGCGGGCGAGGCGAATCCCCTAGGAGGCGTTACCCGGTGAGCAGCATTGGCGAGAACGGCGCGGACTTCCTGGTCGTGGCGAACCGCCTGCCCGTTGACCTGGAACGCCTGGACGACGGCACCCAGCGCTGGAAGCACAGCCCCGGCGGCCTGGTCAGCGCGCTGGAGCCGTTCCTGCGCGCGCACAGCGGCGCGTGGATCGGCTGGCCGGGCATCGCGGACGCCGAGGTGGAGGCGTTCGAGGAGGACGGCCTCCAGCTCCACCCGGTGACGCTGAGCGCGGCCGAGGTGCGCGACTACTACGAGGGCTTCTCCAACGGCACCCTGTGGCCGCTCTACCACGACGTGGTCGCGCCGCCCGCCTTCCACCGCCGGTGGTGGAACGCCTACGTGCGGGTGAACCAGCGGTTCGCCGACGTGACGGCGAAGGTCGCGGCCCAGGGCGCGACCGTGTGGGTGCAGGACTACCAGCTCCAGCTCGTGCCCGCGATGCTCCGCGAGCTGCGGCCGGACCTGCGGATCGGGTTCTTCCTGCACATCCCGTTCCCGCCGGTGGAGCTGTTCATGCAGCTCCCCTGGCGCACGGAGATCATCCGCGGGCTGCTCGGCGCGGACCTGGTCGGCTTCCACCGGCCCGGCGGCGCGCAGAACTTCCTGTGGCTGGCCCGCCGCCTGGTCGGCCTGGAGCCCAGCCGCGGCGCGGTCGGCGTGCGCACCCGGCCCGGCGTGGTCCAGGTCGGCGACCGCACGGTGCGGGTCGGCGCGTTCCCGATCTCGATCGACTCCGCCGGGCTGGACGCGCTGGCGCGCAGCAAGGACGTCCAGCAGCACGCCAGGCAGATCCGCGACGACCTCGGCAACCCGAAGAAGATCCTGCTCGGCGTCGACCGGTTGGACTACACCAAGGGCATCGACGTCCGGCTGCGCGCGCTGTACGAGCTGATCGCCGACGGCCGGGTGGACCCGACCGAGGTGACCATGATCCAGCTCGCGACGCCCAGCCGCGAGCGGGTCGACCACTACAAGCAGATGCGCGGCGAGATCGAGCAGGCCGTCGGCCGGATCAACGGCGAGTTCTCCACCGTCGGTCACCCGGTCGTGCACTACCTGCACCAGTCCGTGGACCGCCGCGAGCTGACCGCCTTCATGACCGCCGCGGACGTCATGGTGGTGACCCCGGTCCGGGACGGCATGAACCTCGTCTGCAAGGAGTACGTGGCCAGCCGCTACGACCTCGGCGGCGCGCTGGTGCTGTCCGAGTTCGCGGGCGCGGCGGCGGAGCTGACCAGCGCGTTCCTGGTCAACCCGCACGACCTCGACGGTGTCAAGAACGCGCTCGAAGCCGCCCTCACGCTCGATCCGGCGGAAGGCCGCCGTAGGATGCGTGCGCTGCGCCGCCAAGTCCTCACGCACGACGTCGACCGCTGGGCTCGCTCGTTCCTTGACGCCTTGGGTACGCAGTCTACGGTCTGACCCGGACGACATCCGAATCGGTTCAGACCACGCACCCGACCTTTCCCGCCGAGTCTTGAGGAGGGGCGTTGACCGCCGAGGCCCTCCCCGCCGATCTTCGCCGTGCGATCGTGCAACTGGCGCGCACACCGCGCCTGCTGGTCGCCTGCGACTACGACGGGACACTGGCTCCGATCGTGGCCAACCCTGAGGACGCCCGCCCGCTGCCCGAGTCCGTGGGCGCGCTGCGCTCGCTGGCCGGGCTGCACGAGACCACGACGGCGGTGATCTCCGGTCGCGCCCTGCGGGACTTGGCGACACTGTCCCGACTGCCGTCCGAAGTGCACCTGGTCGGCTCGCACGGATCGGAGTTCGACGTCGGCTTCGTGCACGCGCTCGACGCCGACGCGCGAGCGCTGCACCGCCGGCTGGAAGCCGAACTGGAGACGATCGTCGAGGGCTTCGAGGGCGTCAGCCTGGAGGTCAAGCCCGCGAGCATCGCGGTCCACGTGCGGCGCGCCGAACCCACCGTGGGGGAGCGGGTTCTGGACGCCGTGCGCGGTGGCCCGTGCACCTGGGACGGCGTGCAGGTGACCGAGGGCAAGGCCGTGGTCGAACTGGCCGTCGTGCAGACGGACAAGGGCCACGCGCTGGACGTCCTGCGGCACCGCGTGTCCGCGACCGCCGCCGTGTTCGTCGGCGACGACGTCACCGACGAGAAGGCGTTCGCCCGGCTGAGCGGGCCCGACGTGGGCATCAAGGTCGGCGACGGCGAGTCGCTGGCCGGCTTCCACATCGACGACACCGTGGACGTCGCCACCGTGCTGGCGTTCCTGCTGGAGGAGCGCCGGGCCTGGCTGCACGGCGACCAGGCGGTGCCCATCGAGCGGTTGACCATGCTCGCCAACGAGCGCTCCGTCGCGCTGCTCACGCCGGACGCCCGCGTGAACTGGCTGTGCCACCCCGAGCCGGACTCGGCGGCGGTGTTCGCCGACCTGCTCGGCGGCCCGGCGGCGGGCCACTTCTCGATCAAGCCGGAGCACGGCTCGCTGCCGCTGGGCCAGCGGTACGTGCCGGGCACGATGATCGTGGAGACCCGCTGGTCGCGCCTGCTGGTGACGGACTACCTGGACCACGACCTGGCCAAGCACCGCACGGACCTGGTGCGGCGCGTCTCGGGCTCGACCGACGCGGTGGTCACGTTCGCGCCGCGCCCCGAGTTCGGGCAGGTGCCGGTGCGGCTGCTGCGCGAGCGCGACGGCCTGCGGGTCGTCGGCACGTCGGACCCGATGGTGCTGCGGTCGCCGGGCGTCGACTGGGAGATCACCTCCGACGGGCTCCAGGAGACCGCGACCGCCGTGGTGCGCCCCCGGGAGGGCTCCCCGATCCTGCTGGAGCTGCGGTGCGGCACGGACGACCTGTCCGAGTCCACGCTCGGCGAGCCGGAGCGGCGGGCCCGCGCGGGCTCGTTCTGGTCGGACTGGGCGGCCACGCTGAAGGTGCCCGCGGTCGAGTCGGAGCTCGTCGTGCGGTCCGCGCTGACGCTCAAGGGCCTGGTGCACCACGAGACCGGCGCGATCATGGCCGCGGCCACGACGTCGCTGCCCGAGGAACTGGGCGGCATCCGCAACTGGGACTACCGGTACTGCTGGCTGCGCGACGCGGCGCTGACCGCGCAGGCGCTGGTGTCGGTGGGCTCGCTGAGCGAGGCGGAGGCGTTCCTGGGCTGGGTGCACGGCGTGCTGGACACGCTGCCCGGCCCGGAGCGGCTGCACCCGCTGTACACGCTACAGGGCGCCATGCTGGGCGCCGAGGCCGTCATCGACACCCTGCCGGGTTACGCGGGCTCACGGCCCGTGCGCGTCGGCAACCTGGCCAACCAGCAGGTCCAGCTGGACGTGTTCGGCCCGGTGGTGGACCTGGTGGCGCAGCTCGCGGCGGCGCGCGGCGAGCTGACCGACCAGGACTGGCTCATGGTGCAGGCGATGGCCGAGGCGGTGGCCCGCCGCTGGCACGAGCCCGACCACGGCATCTGGGAGGAGCGCCACGCCCCGCGCCACCACGTGTACTCGAAGGTCATGTGCTGGGTGACGCTGGACCGCGCGGTGACGCTGGCCGAGGCGTACGGCCGCGTGATCGACCCGTCGTGGCCCGTGCTGCGCGACACCATCGCGAACGACGTGCTCAAGCACGGGTGGAGCGACGAGGCGCAGTCGTTCACCACCGCGTACGACGGCGACGACCTGGACGCGGCCTCCCTGCACGTGGGCCTGTCCGGGCTGATCGACCCGACCGACGAGCGCTTCCAGGCGACGGTGACCGCGATCGAGGCCGAGCTGCGCTCGGGCTCGACCGTGTACCGCTACCGGCGGGACGACGGGCTGCCCGGCGACGAGGGCGGCTTCCACCTGTGCGCGGCGTGGATGATCGAGTCCTACCTGCTCACCGGGCGGCGCACGGAGGCCGAGGAGCTGTTCGCGCAGATGGTCGACGCCGCGGGCCCGACCGGCCTGCTGCCCGAGGAGTACGACCCGATCGCGGAGCGCTCGCTGGGCAACCACCCGCAGGCGTACAGCCACCTGGGCCTGATCCGCTGCGCCCAGCTGCTGGCGAAGTAGCGCGCCGAACGACCCGGTGGGGCCGTGCCGCGACTCGTTCGCGGCACGGCCCCACCGGCTTTCCGGGGTTGTCCACAGCGCTGTCCACACCCGTGGACAACTTCGAACACATGTTCGGACGGATGCCCGCGCGAACCCGTCAGGCCCGTGCGACGGCTACGGCGGCCCGGCTCACTTCCGCAGCTTGAGCAGTTGCAGCGCCTCCATGAGGTCGTGCGCCACCAGCGCCCGCGTCTCCGGCGGCAGCGGGCCGGCGTCCGGCGGCACCAGCGCCTTCGTGTACCCCAGCCGGGCCGCCTCGGCGAGCCGGCGACCGACGCCGTTGACCCGCCGCAGCTCGCCCGACAGCCCGACCTCGCCGACCACCACCAGGTCGTGCGGCAACGGCTGGTCGCTCGCCGCCGACGCCACCGCCAGCGCGACCGCCAGGTCGACCGCGGGCTCCACGAGCCGCATCCCGCCGACCGTGGCGGTGAACACGTCCTTGTTGTGCAGCGACATCCGGCCGCGCTTCTCCAGCACGGCCAGCGCCATCGCCACCCGCGCCGAGTCGAGCCCGCTGACCGCGCGGCGCGGCGACGGCAGGTTGGTGGGCGTCACGAGCGCCTGCACCTCGCCCAGCATCGGCCGCTTGCCCTCCACGACCACCGTCACCGCCGTGCCGGTCACGTCCTGCTCGCGCCGGTTGAGGAACAGCCCCGAAGGGTCCGGCACGCCCACGATCCCGTCGTCGCGCAGCTCGAAGCAGCCGACCTCGTCCGCCGCCCCGTACCGGTTCTTGATGCCCCGGACGAGCCGCAGGCTGGAGTGCCGGTCGCCCTCGAACTGGAGCACCACGTCCACCAGGTGCTCCAGCACGCGCGGACCGGCCACCGAGCCGTCCTTGGTGACGTGGCCCACCAGCACGATCGGGAGCCCGCGCTCCTTCGCCAGCGCCACCAGGCCCGACGTCACCGCGCGCACCTGCGTGACGCCGCCCGGCGTGCCGTCCACCTCGGGCGAGGACATCGTCTGCACCGAGTCGACGATCAGCACGCCCGGCCGGACCGCCTCCACGTGCCCGTACACCGCCGCGAGGTCGCTCTCGGCGGCGAGGTACATCTGGCCGTGGATGTTCCCGGTCCGCTCGGCCCGCAGCCGGACCTGCCCGGCCGACTCCTCGCCCGTGATGTACAGCGAGGGCACCGCGCCCTTCACCGCCCACTGGTACGCGACCTCCAGCAGCAGGGTCGACTTGCCGACGCCGGGCTCGCCCGCCAGCAGCACCACCGCGCCGGGCACCAGGCCGCCGCCCAGCACCCGGTCCAGCTCGCCGACGCCCGTGCGCCTGGCCCGCGCCGACTCGACGTCCACCTCGCCGATCGGCCGCGCGGGCGAGCTGGGCGCGCCCGCCACCAGCCGGGTGCCCGCCGACCGGGTGACGCCGCGCTCCTCGACCGTGCCCCACGCCTGGCACTCCGGGCAGCGCCCCACCCACTTGGCCACCTCGTGGCCGCACTCGGCGCACCGGTAGCTCGTCGCCTTGGCGACCCGACCGTTCTTCACCACGGCACGCAGGCTAACGACCACCACCGACAGCGCCGCGCGCCCCCGAAAGGCGAAGACCCGCCACGCGGTGGTGGCGGGTCCTCGAAGAACGCGTGCGGTTCACCCGACCGGTCGAACCCCGGCGGTCGGGGCCCGACGGCCGGCGCCCGTCGACCGGGGCGCGCCGGTCAGTGCTCCGACGGTGCGTCGTGGCGCGGCTCGGGCGTGGCGCCGATCGGCACGTCCAGCGTCACCGGGCCGGCCTTCTCGAACAGGAACGTCACCTTCAGCGTCCGGCCGGGCCGCAGCTCCTTGGCGAGGTCCTTGAGCACGATCCGCACCTTGCCGGGCTCCACCGAGGTGTCGGCCGACGACGAGGGCCTGTCCGACCTCGACGGGAACACCGAGCTGACGCCGCCGATCGGCGACGTGGGCGTGGTGGTCGTGGCCCCGCTCGCCGGGGAGGCGGTCGTGGTGGCCGTCGACGGCGCGGACGACGAGCCCGACTTCGGCGTCGTGGTGGCCGCGTGGCCGTCCGCCTCGCCCTGCTCCGCGGCGGCCGAGATGGCCGTGCCCGGCTCCAGCTCGGCGTCGCCCGACACCTCGGCCGCGCCGCTGGTGTCGCTGGTCACCGAGATGAGCTTGTCGGCGTCCGTGCCGTTGTTCGCGATCACCACGAGCACCGGCGCGTCGTCGCCCGCGCGGTAGTGGCCCTCCGCGACCGGGAACCGGAGCTGGGCGTCCCGCACCGCGATGGCGCCCGCCTCACCGCTCGCGCCGTTGACCGCGGCGACCTGCGTGTCGGTCTGCGTCACCTGACCTGCGCTGCAACCCGCGACGGCCAGGGCGAGGCCGGCCGCCGCCGCGGCCACGAGGGCCAGGCGGCGAGGCGCTGGAAACTTCTGCTCTGCGCGACCCACGGCTGCTCGGATTCCTTCCGGTGTGCTGGCTGGGCGGGCCGTACCCGGTGTTGAGGCCGGTCGACCACCAGTCCAGGAGCCTAACCGGGCGGCGGATCAACCACCTCACGTGGTGCCCCACAGCTGATCGAGTCGTCCACAGTGGAGCCGCGCGCACCCCGTCCGTTGCACGCGACCGGGTGGTTTGTCAACCCCCCTCGCCCGCCCTGACCTGCGCTAACTGATCTCCGGACGCCGAAGAGGGGATTGCTCGGCGTGTTAGGATGGGGTTAGCGAAAGGGGCAGAGGACACATGGTTTTCAAGGTCGGAGAGACCGTCGTCTACCCGCACCACGGTGCCGCTCTCATCGAAGCAATCGAGACCCGTGTGATCAAGGGCGAGGAGAAGAAGTACCTCGTCCTCAAGGTCGCCCAGGGCGACCTCACGGTCCGCGTCCCCGCCGACAACGCCGAGATCGTCGGCGTGCGCGACGTCGTCGGCCAGGAGGGTCTCGACCGGGTCTTCGAGGTCTTGCGTGCTCCTCACACCGAGGAGCCGACCAACTGGTCCCGGCGGTACAAGGCCAACCTGGAGAAGCTCGCGTCCGGCGACGTGAACAAGGTGGCCGAAGTGGTGCGCGACCTCTGGCGGCGCGAGAAGGATCGCGGACTGTCCGCTGGTGAGAAGCGGATGCTGGCGAAGGCTCGACAGATACTGGTTAGCGAACTGGCGCTCGCCGAGGGCACCGACGAGGACAAGGCGGAGGTCCTCCTCGACGAGGTCCTCGCGACCGCGTCCTGACCCTCGACGCCCGCACGACGGAGAACAGAAGCCGCGAACATGGGTGTGGTCGCGCTCGTGCCCGCGGCGGGCCGGGGTGAGCGGTTGGGGCACCGGATGCCCAAGGCGCTCGTGCCGGTCGGTGGCGTACCGCTGCTGGCGCGTGCGGTGCGCGGCCTGTTCGAGGCCGGTTGCGTGCGGCACGTGGTCGTCGCCGCGCCGCCGTCCGACGTGGAAGTCGTGAACGAAGTCACCGCCCCGCTGGCCCCGGCCGGCGGGGCGGTGCACGTCGTGCCCGGTGGCGCGGAGCGCTCGGACTCCGTGCGCCTGGCCCTGCTCCACGCGTTGCGCGAGTTGCCCGGCACGACGATCGTCCTGGTGCACGACGCCGCCCGTGCGTTCACCCCACCGGGTGTGGTGAAGGCCGTGGTCGACGCGGTCGCCGCCGGTCACCCGGCCGTGATCCCGGTGCTGCCGGTGGCGGACACCGTGAAGCAGGTCGACGCGGGCGGCGTGGTCGTGGCCACCCCGGACCGGTCGGCGCTGCGCGTGGTCCAGACACCGCAGGGCTTCGACGCGCGGGTCCTGCTGCGGGCGCACGAGGCGGGCGGGCACGCCACCGACGACGCCGGGCTGGTCGAGCGCCTCGGCGTGCCGGTCGCGACGGTGCCGGGCCACCCGGACGCCCTGAAGATCACCACCCCGTTCGACCTGGCGGTCGCGGAGGCGCTGCTCGTGGGAGGCCAGGCGTGAGGGTCGGCATCGGCTCGGACGTCCACCAGGTGGAGCGCGGTCGGGACTGCTGGCTCGCCGGCCTGTTCTGGGAGGGCGTGGACGGCTGCGCGGGCCACTCGGACGGCGACGTCGCCGCGCACGCCCTGTGCGACGCCCTGCTGTCCGCCGCGGGGCTGGGCGACCTGGGCGCGGTCTTCGGCACCGGCGACCCGCGCTGGGCGGGCAGGCACGGCGTCGAGTTCCTCGCCGAGGTGCGCCGCCTGCTGGCCGACGAGGGGTACCGGGTGGGCAACGCGGCCGTGCAGGTGATCGGCAACGCACCCAAGGTCGGCAAGCGCCGCGCGGAGGCGCAGCAGGTGCTCTCGGCGGCCGTCGGCGGCCCCGTCTCACTGAGCGGGACGACCACGGACGGCCTCGGCCTCACCGGGCGCGGCGAGGGCGTCGCGGCCATCGCGACCGCGTTGATCGTTCCACTAGCCTGAGCCGCATGTCGATCACTCTCAGCGCGTCGACCCGTGCCCTGGTGGACGACCGGAACTACGCCACGATCAGCACGATCAACCCGGACGGCAGTCCGCACAGCTCGGTCATGTGGATCGAGCGCGACGGCGACGAACTGGTCTTCTCCACGCTGCGCGGCCGGCAGAAGGAGCGCAACCTGCGCCGCGACCCCCGGGTGAGCGTCAGCGTGTGGCAGCGGGACAAGCCGGAGGTGTACGTGGAGATCCGGGGCACCGTGACGATCACCGAGGACACCGACCGCTCCGTCGTGGAACGCCTGGCGCGGAAGTACCTGGGCGGGCCGTACCCGGAGGAGTCGCCGGACAGGGTCCGCGTGGTCCTGCGCGTCACGCCGACGAAGGTCACCGGCAACGCCGCCTGACCGCCGCGCGGCGCGGTCGGGGGGTGTGGCGTGCGTCCTGTCGCGCTCCGGGACCTTCAGCCGAGAGGTCCAGACCACGTAACGTGGCATCGTGACGAAGATCCGCGCCGTCCTCTTCGACTTCTCCGGCACGCTCTTCCGCCTGGAGCACGACTCGCTGGTCGAGCACGCCGACCTGCTGCGGGCGCTGACCGCGCCGGTCGGCGTGGCGGAGGGCCTGGACATCGACCCCGTGCAGTGGGAGCGCCGCGACCTCGACGGCGACCTGCACCGCGAGCTGCACCTGAAGGCGCTGACCGCGGTCGGCGCCGAGGACCCCGGCGACTTCTACGACCGGCTGTGCAGCCCGCCCTACTGGCAGCCCTACCCGGACACCGCGGCGGCCCTCGGCTGCGGGCTGCCGACCGCCGTGGTGAGCAACATCGCGTGGGACGTCCGGGCGGTCTTCGCCCGGCACGGCGTCGAGGGCCTGGTCGACGAGTTCGTCCTGTCCTACGAGGTGGGCAGCGTGAAGCCGGACCCGGCGGTGTTCCGGGTCGCCTGCGAGCGGCTGGGCGTCGAGCCGGCCGAGGCGCTGATGGTCGGCGACAGCGAGGAGGCCGACGGCGGCGCGGCGGCGATCGGCTGCCGGGTCGCGATCGTGCCGCCGCTGGAGACCGCCGAGCGGCCCGACGCGCTGCTCCGGGTGCTCCGCGAGCACGGGGTGGCTTAGTCGCGGGCACGCGGCATGGGCATTCGGCGCATGCACAATCGGGCGGGCGATTCAACCCCGGACGGCTGACGCCCGTACCATCACCGGGGTGAGCCTCCACTTGTACGACACCGCGAGCCGGTCCATGCGGGAGTTCATCCCGCAGGTCTCCGGAACGGCGTCGATCTACGTGTGTGGGGCGACCGTGCAGGGCGTGCCGCACATCGGCCACGTGCGCAGCGGGCTGAACTTCGACGTGCTCCGCCGCTGGCTGGCGCGCACGCACGACGACGTCCGCCTGGTGCGCAACGTCACGGACATCGACGACAAGATCCTCGCCAAGGCCGCCGAGCACGGTCGCCCGTGGTGGGAGTGGGCCTACGCGCACGAACGCGCGTTCGAGGACGCGTACACGGCGCTGGGCTGCCTTCCGCCGTCCTACGCGCCGCGCGCGACCGGCCACGTGACGCAGATGGTCGAGTTGATGCAGCGCCTCGTGGACCGCGGTCACGCCTACGCCGCCGGCGGTGACGTGTACTTCTCCGTCACCTCGTTCCCGGAGTACGGCGCGCTGTCCGGTCAGCGGCTCGACGAGGTGCACCAGGGCGAGTCGGCCGGGCAGGGCAAGCGCGACCCGCGCGACTTCACGCTGTGGAAGGCCGCCAAGCCCGGCGAGCCGTCGTGGCCGACGCCGTGGGGCCGGGGGCGGCCCGGCTGGCACCTGGAGTGCTCGGCGATGGCCACCGAGTACCTCGGCGGCACGTTCGACATCCACGGCGGCGGCATCGACCTGATCTTCCCGCACCACGAGAACGAGCAGGCGCAGTCGCGCGCGGCGGGCGACGGTTTCGCGCGGTACTGGATGCACAACGCCTGGGTGACGCTCAGCGGCGAGAAGATGTCCAAGTCGCTGGGCAACACGGTGGCCATCCCGACCATGCTGGAGCAGGTCCGCGCGCCGGAGCTGCGCTACTACCTGGTGGGGCCGCACTACCGGTCGACCATCGAGTACTCGCAGGAGGCGCTGGACGAGTCGGTGTCGGCGTACCGGCGCATCGAGTCGTTCCTGCGCCGCGTGGTCGAGCGCACCGGGGCCGTCGGCGACGGCGGTGACCTGTCCGGGGCGTTCGTGGCGTCGATGGACGACGACATGGGCACGCCGGGCGCGCTGGCCGCGATCCACCGGCGGGTCCGCGAGGGCAACACGGCGCTGGAGGCGTCCGACGACCTCGGCGCGCGGGCGGCGGCCGAGTCGGTGCGCGCGATGACCGGCGTGCTCGGCGTGGACCCGTTGCGCTGGGCGGACACCGCCGTCGACGGGTCGAGCGGCCGGAAGGCGCTCGCCACCCTGGTCGAGCACGTGCTGGAGGAGCGCGTGCAAGCCCGCAAGGAGAAGGACTTCGCCAGGGCGGACGCGCTGCGCGACCACCTGCTCCTGGCCGGGATCGCCGTCGAGGACACCCCCGACGGTCCGCTGTGGACGTTGAAGGACGACTGACCTCGTGGCAGGGAACTCCAAACGCCGGGGCGCCATGCGCAACCCCGGCTCCAAGAAGGGCGCGGTCGTCGGTTCCGGCGGGCAGAAGTCCAAGGGCTTGCAGGGCAAGGGACCGACGCCGAAGGCCGCGGAACGGCCCAACCACCCGGCGTACCGGCGGGCGCAGGCGAGCGCGAAGGCCGAGCAGGCGCGCGCGCAGCGCCGCAAGGCCGCCGAGAACGCGCCGGAGACCGTCGCGGGGCGCAACCCCGTGGTGGAGTGCCTGCGCGCGGGCATCCCGGCGACCGCGCTGTACGTGGCGCTGGGCATCGACGCGGACGACCGCGTCGCCGAGGCCGTGCAACTGGCCGCCGACCGGGGTATCTCGGTGCTGGAGGTGCAGCGCGGCGAGCTGGACCGCATCACCGGCGGCGCGATGCACCAGGGCCTGGGCCTCCAGGTGCCGCCGTACGAGTACGCGGAGCCGCGCGACCTGCTCCGGATCGCCCGCGAGTCCGGCTCGCCGCCGCTGCTGGTGGCGCTGGACGGCGTGACGGACCCGCGCAACCTCGGTGCCGTGGTGCGGTCGGCGGCGGCGTTCGGCGCGCACGGCGTGGTGCTGCCGCAGCGGCGCTCGGCGGGCATCACGGCGGTGGCGTGGCGCACCAGCGCGGGCACGGCGGCGCGGATGCCGATCGCGGTGGCGACGAACCTGACCCGGCAGTTGCGCGAGTGGGCCGACGCGGGCCTGATGGTCGTCGGCCTGGACGCGGACGGGACGGTCGACGTCGACGGCCTCGACCTGGCCACCGGCCCGCTGGTGGTGGTCGTCGGCTCGGAGGGCCGCGGCCTGTCGCGGCTGGTGCGGGAGACGTGCGACCAGACGGTGTCGATCCCGATGGCGGCGGGCGTGGAGTCGCTGAACGCGTCGGTCGCGGCGGGCGTGGTGCTCGCGGAGGTCGCGCGGCGGCGGCGATTGGACGTGCTCCGCCCCTGAGGCGCGCGGTGCGGGCCGGCGTCACCCCGAGGGGCGACGCCGGCCCGCCCGCACCCCGCCGGATGTGACGCTGGGCGATTTGTCACCCGATCGGTGACCTCGACGTCCATCCGCCGGATAAGGTCTCCCGCGATGTCCTTCGCCACCCCGCTGTTCCTGTGGTTCTTCCTGCCGGTCGTGCTCGCGACCGTCCTCGTCGCACCCCGGAGTCGGCGCAACGGCGTGGTGGCGGTCGCCAGCCTCTTCTTCTACTT
This sequence comes from Saccharothrix australiensis, assembly GCF_003634935.1. Taxonomy (NCBI): domain Bacteria; kingdom Bacillati; phylum Actinomycetota; class Actinomycetes; order Pseudonocardiales; family Pseudonocardiaceae; genus Saccharothrix; species Saccharothrix australiensis. The sequence goes on along the minus strand of NZ_RBXO01000001.1, from coordinate 726,844 downwards.
CACCGGCGCGGGCGGCACGACCTTCCTGCTGCTCGGCGCGATGGTCCTGAACTACCTCGCGGGCCGCCGCCTGGAACCGGGCACGCCGGGCGACCGCAAGCTGGTCCTGGTCGGCGCGATCTGCGTCAACCTCGGCGTCCTGCTGGTCTGGAAGTACCTCGGGTTCGCGACCGAGCAGCTGCACGACATCGCCGCGCTGGTCGGCGCGGACCTGCCGGTGGTGCACCTGGCGCTGCCGATCGGCATCTCGTTCTACACGTTCCACCACATCTCGTACGTGGTGGACGTCTACCGGGGCGAGCGGCCCGCCCTCCGGGAGCCGGTCGCGTTCGTCACCTACATCGCGATGTTCCCGCAACTGGTGGCCGGCCCGATCGTCCGGTTCCGGGAGATCTCCGACCAGCTCCCGCAGCCCCGCCTGCACCGCTGGGACGACATCGCGGCGGGCTTCCCGCGGTTCGCGCTGGGCCTGTGCAAGAAGGTCGTCATCGCCGACTCGCTGGCACCGCTGGTCGACGCCTGCTTCGCCACGCCCGACGACCGGATGACCTCCGCGATCGCCTGGCTCGGCGCGATCGGCTACACGCTGCAACTGTACTTCGACTTCTCCGGGTACTCGGACATGGCGATCGGCCTGGGTCGGATGCTCGGGTTCCGGCTGCCGGAGAACTTCGCGCGCCCGTACTCCTCCGTGACCATCACCGAGTTCTGGCGGCGCTGGCACATGTCGCTGTCCCGCTGGTTCCGGGACTACGTCTACATCCCGCTGGGCGGCAACCGGGGCGGTGTGCTGCGCACCTACCGGAACCTGGCGATCGTTTTCGTGCTCACCGGTTTCTGGCACGGCGCGAACTGGACGTTCCTCGCGTGGGGTTTGTTCCACGGCGCGCTGCTGGTTCTGGAACGCCGTTTCGGATGGGATTCGGCACCGACCGCGACGCGTGCCCGAATTGTCCGTCGAACGCTGACGATGTTGCTCGTGGTAATCGGCTGGGTGTTCTTCCGATCAGCCGACCTGGGTGACGCGTTCACCATCATCGGGCACCTGCTCGTGCCCGATTTCGGCGGACTCGGGGAAGCCGTCGCCGCCGCCGCGACCAATCAGCGGGTGCTGCTGCTGGTGCTCGCGCTGGCGATTGTCGTCCTGCCCGCCCACCCCGTGACCGGGCCGTACCTGGAGTCCTCCAGGGACCGGATCGCGGTAGCCGCTAGGGTGTCCTTGATGACGCTGGGCGTCGGCTATGCGGCGATCCTGGTCGCGAGCGGGACGTTCAGCCCGTTCCTGTACTACCAGTTCTGATGATCGACCGGCACGGCTGGGCGGGAATTGCCGAACCGGCGCGGCCGACGGCTCGGCGCCCCGCACGAACGCGCCGGCCCGTCCGGGCCGGCCGCGCGACGACCAATGGAGGTCGCCCTGACGCAGGGTAGGCGGGCATTGCCCACGTCGGGCCACGTACCGTCAACTGTCAAGAATGGGTGAGGTACTTTTCCCCATTGTAACTACTTTATGTAACTGATCTGGTCCGTTCGGGTACACACTGTGGTAGGACAGAGATTGCACAACCAGCAGCTTCTACCGTGCTAACCGGGATAATTGTTACTTCGGGTGGGGGTAACGTGACTCACTCAACGGGGCCGACCGACCTGGAGGAGTGGTGACTTCCGGGGGGACCATCCGCGCCCTCGTGGGCAACCGCGAGTTCCGCGGGCTGTGGATCGGCTCGACGGTGTCCACCGCGGGCGACCAGCTCGCGGCCGTGGCGCTGTCACTCCTGGTGTTCGAGCGCACGAAGTCGCCCGCGTGGACCGCCCTCACCTGGTCGCTGACGCTGCTCCCGTCCCTGGTGTCCGGGCCGCTGCTGGGCTGGGTCGCCGACCGGTACCCGCGCCGCACGGTGATGATCTGCTGCGCCTGGCTCCAGGCCGCGCTGGTCGGCCTGATGGCGCTGCCCGGCGTGCCGTTGTGGATCATGATAGTCCTGCTGGTCCTCGTCCTCATGGTCGCCTCCCCCTTCCTGTCCGCGCAGGAGGCGAGCCTCCCGTCCGTGCTGCCGGGCAAGCGCTACGACGACGGCGTCGCGCTGTTCGGCACCTCGGTGGACGTCGCCCAGATGGCCGGTCTCGCCGCGGCGGGCTTCCTCGTGACGGAGACCGGGCCGCGCCTGGCGCTGGTGCTGGACGCGGCCACGTTCGTGCTGGTCGCGGTCCTGGTGCAGCTGTCGGTGCGGTCCCGCCCGGCCGCCGACCCGCGCGGCCGGGCGCTTCGGGAAGCCGAAGGCGGGAAGGGAGCTTTCGCGCTGCTCGTCACTGAGCCGCGGTTGCGCTCTCTTATGGGTATGCGCCTTTTGGCCGGCATCGCGATGGTGCCCGAGGGGCTCGCCGTGCCGCTGGCCGCGAGCCTGGACGCGGTGTGGGCCGTCGGCCTCATCCTGGCCATCGAGCCGGCCGCGAACGTCCTGGGCGTCGCCGTGCTGTTCCGCCTCGTCCGCGATCCGGCGAAACGCGAGCGGCTCATCGGCCCGCTCGCCATACTGTCCCTGGCGCCGCTGGTCATGTTCGCGCTCCAGCCGAACCTGACCTGGACGATCGCCCTGCTCGTGGTGGCCGGCATGGCCGGCGCGTACCACACGCCCGCCAGGTCGGCGTGGATGCGCATCGTCCCGGACGCCTACCGCGGGCGGGCCCACGGCATCGCGCGGACGGCGCTGCGGAGCAGCCAGGGAGGCGGCATGGCGCTCGCCGGCGTGGTGGCGCACGCGGTCGGGTCGGTGACGGCGACGCTCGCCGGCGCGGGCGTCGTCGGGGTGCTCCTCGCGGGGCAGGCGACCGTAGCCTGGAACCGCGCACGGGCGAAGAGCGACCCGAACACGGTGACCACATGAAACGGACTCATCATGAACGGCGATTCCCATGACGAGGCGTTCGTGTGCTCTCCGCGAGAACGCACGCACGTACGGTGAAGTTTCGGACCGGGCTCAAGGAGAGCGGATGGGGTCACCACTCGCGGTTACGCATGGCAGACACTCCTCTACGCGCGACTTGGGTACCAAGGGGGGCCGTAAGGCCGACGCCGCGCCGGCGGGTCAGCGCGCTGCGGCGGCATGAGTGTAGGGGGACGTGGTGAAGAACAGTTTGCCTGACCACGAGCCGTCCGCGACAGTCACGTGGCGTCTGAGTCGGAACTGGGACCTTTGGTCCTTGCGCCGTACCGCGATCGCGTACATCCTTTCCGTCGAACTGGCGGTGGCGATCGCCGCCATTTGGCTGCTGCCCACGCTCGGTTCCACCACGACCACGGAGTGGTTCCGGTTCGCCGCGCTCGTGCTGGCCGTCACCGTCCACCTCACGATCGTGCGCCGGGCCGAGGAATCGCGCCGGGACGAATCCGCCGGTCCGTACTTCGACCTCACGTCGGTCTGGACTTTCGCGGCGGCGATCGTACTGCCCGCGGCGATGGCCGTGCTGGTGGCCGTGTGGTTGCGGATCGTGCTGTGGCCGATCGCCCGGCGGCAGCCGTACCGGTTCGTGTTCACCTCCGCCCACATCGTGGCGAGCACGGTGCTCGCGAACGCCGCCGTGCACCTCTCCGGACTGTCCCTGGCGGCCTCGGGTCAGTTCCTGATGGACTTGGCGCTGCTGTCCATGTTGGTCGTCGTCGCGGCGCTGTACTGGTTCGTCCAGGTGCTGCTGATGACGGTGGCGCTGAAGATCGTCAACCCGCAGACCCGGTTCGTGGACTCGCTGGGCTCCCGCAACGACAACATGCTGGAGATGACGACGCTGGGCGTCGGCGCGATGCTCGGGATGCTGGTCGCCACGCACTGGGTCGCGCCGCTGCTGCTGGCCGTGCCGGTGATCCTGGTGAACGCCTTGCTGCACCGCGCGTCGGAACGCCAGGCGCACCTGGAGCGGCTGGTCGCGGAGCAGCACAAGGCGCACCTCCAGCTGACCAAGGACGCCCACACCGACTACCGGACGGGCCTGTTCAACACCAACGGCTTCAGCGAGCACGCGAACAGGCTGACCGAGCGCTGCCGGCACGCGGGGCAGCCGGTGGCGGTGCTGGCGATCGACCTGGACCACTTCAAGCGCATCAACGACACCTGGGGCCACCCGGCGGGAAACGCGGTGCTGGCCGAGGTGGGCCGCATCCTGCGGGAGAAGCTGCGGCCGGGCGACGTGGCGGGCCGCGACGGCGGCGAGGAGTTCGTCGTCGTGCTGGCCGACACGGGCCTGACCCAGGGCACGGCGATCGCCGAGCGCGTCCGGGAGGCCATCGCCGAGATGTCCGTCGTGACCACCGACAAGCACCGCAACACCGTAACCCTGCGCGGGCGCAACCTGCCGCTCACCGAGGACGGGCCGGAGGTGCGGGCCATCTCGGCGTCCATCGGCGTGGCCGTCGTCCCGGACAACGGCGACTGCCTGATGGCCGCGCACCACAGCGCCGACGCGGCGCTCTACACGGCCAAGGAGAACGGCCGCAACCAGGTCCGCGTCGCCGGCATCGACCTCCACCCGCGCCGCCTGCCCGCGCCGCGCGTCGACGAGCCCGAGGTGACCCGCTCCGCCTGAGCGGCCGCGCCGGGGCGGCCGGTCACCTCCCTCCGGCCGCGCGGAGGGCTTGGCGCGCGTAGGCGCGCACGTCCGCGTCCGTGTCATCCAGCGCCCGTTCCAGCGCATCCGCGACCTCGGGCCGATCGGCCCACCGCGCGAGTACCCGCGCCGCGGCTTTCCTAACGTCCAGGTCGACGTCGTCCAGGCAGCCCACCACCGGTTCCGGCGCGCCCACGGCCCACACCGCGCCCACCCGCACCCGCCAGGCCGGGTCGGACAGCGCCGCGCGGGCCGGCTCGCGCAGCTCCGGGAACCCCGCGCCCGCCTCCAGCGCCGCCGCCCTGACCAGCTCGTCCGGGTCGCCGGCCAGCTCGACCAGCACGTCCGGCCCGGCCCGCAGGCCGCCCAGTCCCTCGGCCGCCCGCACCCGCACCTCGCGCTCCGGGTCCCGCGCCGCCCTGGCGAGCGCGTCGACCGCCCGCACCGCCACCAGGCCGCGCACCGCGGCCAGCCGCGCGGCCGGCGACGGGTCGTCCAGGGCCGCGGCGTAGGTCGGCTCGTCGCCGAGCCGCAGCGCCCACAGCACCTCCAGCGCCACCGCCCGCGACGGCGACGTGGCCAGGGCCCGGCGCAGCTCGGCACCGGCCGGCACGACCTCGACCAGCTCCCGCAGCCCGGCGCCCGCCGCCGCGCGCACCTCCGCGTCCTCGTCCGCCATCGCCGTGACCAGCGCGAACTCGAATCCGGGCGGCACCACCTCGGTCAGCAGCGCGACGGCCGCGCGCCGCACGGCGGGGTCCGGGTCGGCCAGGTGCGGCTCGATCGCCGCCAGGTCGGGCTGCGCGTCGGCCAGCGCCAGCAGCTCCAGCAGGCGGGCGGACCCGCCGCCCACCGGTCCGCGCGCCGGCGTCGCCGCGGTGGGCGGCGCCGACACCGACCGCCCGGCCAGCACCTCGACCTCGCCGGCGGGCGGCGTGAGGCCGTCCACCGGCACCAGGTAGGGGGCCACCGGGCGCTTGACGAACTCCATCCCGCCGGACGCGCCCTTGCGCAGGTTGAGGTGGTAGAACCACTCGGCGTCGTCCCGCGCCGGCAAGTCCACCCGTTCGTGGTACAGGCCCCACCGGCTCTCCGCGCGGGTCAGGGACGCGTGGGCGGCCATCTCCGCGCAGTCCCGGATGAACGTCACCTCCGCGCACCGCATCAGCTCGTGCGGTGTCCGCGCGCCCATCCCGGCGATCTCGCCCGACATCCGCGCGAACGCCTCCAGCGCCAGCTCCAGCCGCGTCCCGGTCTTGGGCGGGGCCACGTAGTCGTTCACGAACCGCCGCAGCTTGTACTCGACCTGCGGCTGGGGCGGGCCGTCCGGGTTGCGCAGCGGGCGGTAGACCAGCTCGTGCGCCTCGGCGACCTGGTCCTCGGGCAGCTCGCCCGGCGCGACGGCGGAGGCGGCGGCGTCCGCGCCCGCCAGGTCGCCGAACACGAACGCGCCCAGCATGTAGTTGTGCGGCACGCAGGCGAGGTCGCCCGCCGCGTACAGGCCGGGCACGGTCGTCCGCGCGTGCTCGTCCACCCACACGCCGGACGCGGAGTGCCCGCCGCACAGCCCGATCTCGGAGATGTGCATCTCGACGTCGTGGGTGCGGTAGTCGTGGCCGCGTCCGCTGTGGAACGTCCCGCGCGTGGGTCGTTCCGTGGTGTGCAGGATGTTCTCCAGCGCCGCGACGGACTCCTCCGGCAGGTGCGTGGTGCGCAGGTACACCGGGCCGCGGTCGGACGCGATCTCCGCCGCCACCTCGGCCATCATCTGCCCGGACCAGTAGTCGCAGTCCACGAACCGCTCGCCCAGCGCGTTGACCTGGTACGCGCCGAACGGGTTGCCCACGTACGCGCACGCGGGTCCGTTGTAGTCCTTGATCAGCGGGTTGACCTGGAAGCACTCGATGCCGGACAGCTCGGCGCCCGCGTGGTAGGCCATCGAGTAGCCGTCGCCCGCGTTGGTCGGGTTCTCGTAGGTGCCGTAGAGGTAGCCGCTGGCGGGCAGGCCGAGCCGGCCGCACGCGCCGGTCGCGAGGACCACCGCGCCCGCCGACACCGTCACGAACTCGCCGGTGCGGGTGTTGAACCCGGCCGCGCCGACCGCGCGCCCGCCCGACACGAGCACGCGCACGGGCATCACGCGGTTCTCGATCCGGACGCGCGACCGCACGGACCGCTCGCGCAGCACCCGGTACAGCACCTTCTTCACGTCCTTGCCCTCGGGCATCGGCAGCACGTACGAGCCGGACCGGTGCACCTGGCGGACGTGGTACTCCCCCGCCGCGTCCTTCTCGAACTTCACGCCGTACCGCTCCAGCCGCCGCACCATCGCGTACCCGCGGGTCGCGGTCTGGAGCACGGTCCGCTGGTCCACGATCCCGTCGTTGGCGCGCGTGATCTCGGCGACGTAGTCGGCGGGCGACGCCTTGCCCGGTATGACGGCGTTGTTGACGCCGTCCATGCCCATCGCCAGCGCGCCGGAGTGCCGGACGTGCGCCTTCTCCAGCAGCAGCACGGACCGGCCGTGCTCGGCGGCGGTGAGGGCGGCCATCGACCCGGCCGTGCCGCCGCCGATCACCAGCACGTCGCAGGACAGCGGAACCCGTTGTGCCACCGGGGGGATCTCCATCATCCCAACACCTCCAGGATCGCCTCGCGCCGCACGTCGACCTCGCCCGCGCCGAGCACCACCACCCGGTCGCCCAGCAGCACCGCCTCGTCCACGTCGTGCGTGACGAAGATCGTCGTCGTCCCGGTCTCCCGCAGCACCTCGACCACCAGCCCCTGCATCGCCGAGCGGGTCCGCGCGTCCAGCGCGCCGAACGGCTCGTCCATCAACACCACCTCGGGCCCCTGCGCGAGCGCACGGGCGAGCTGCACCCGCTGGCGCATCCCGCCGGACAGCTCGCGCGGCAGGTACCGCTCGAAGCCGGCCAGCCCGACCCGGTCCAGCCAGCCGCGCGCCCGCTCCCGTCGCTCCACTGTGGACACGCCCTGCAACGCCAGCGGCAGTTCCACGTTCTTCAGCGCGCTGCGCCACGGCAGCAGCCCGTCGTCCTGGAACACCACCGCCCGGTCCCGCGAGGCGCCGCGCACCGGCACGCCGCCCACCAGCACCCGCCCCGACGTGGCGGGCAGCAGGCCCGCGATCACCCGCAGCAGCGTCGACTTGCCGCACCCGGACGGCCCGGCCACGACCAGCAGCTCGCCGTCGGCGACCCGGAGGTCCAGGTCCCGCAGCACCGGCGACCGGCCGTACCCGGCGGTCAGCCCCTCGACCAGCACGCTCACGACCGCGCCTCCCGCCGGGGCAGCCACCGGGTGGCGCGGCGGCCGAGCAGCTCCACCGCGGCCGACGTGAGCCAGCCCAGCAGGCCGATGGTGACCATGCCGACGATCACGCCGGGGTAGTCCACCACCGTGTACGCCTGCCAGGTGCGGTAGCCGACGCCGAACTGCCCGGAGATCATCTCCGCGGAGATGACGCAGATCCACGACACGCCCATGCCGACCGAGAGGCCGCCGAACACGCCGGGCAGCGTGCCCGGCAGCACGACCTTGACCAGCACCTGCCACCGGCCGCCGCCCATCGTGCGCACCGCGTCCTCCCAGCTCGTCGGCAGCGCGCGCACCGCGTGCCGGGTGCTGACCAGGATCGGGAAGAACGCGGCCACGAAGGTGATGAACACGATGCCCTGCTCGTCGGTCGGGAACAGCAGGATCGCGATCGGCACCAGCGCGATCGCCGGTATCGGCCGCACCACCTCCAGCACCGGTCCCAGGACGTCGCCCAGCAGCCGGGACCGCGCCACCGCGACGCCGAGCGCCGTCCCGAGCACGGCCGCGAGCAGGAAGCCGGACCCGATCCGCGCCAGGCTGCTCGCGAGGTCCTCGTAGTACTCCGGCAGCCGCACCTGCCGCGCGAACCGCTCCGCCACCTCCACCACGGTCGGGAGCTGGTCGAACCGCAGCCACACCCGCGCGCCGGTGGCCGTCAACACCTGCCACAGCGCCAGTCCCGCCGCGAGCGAGACCGCCCGCAGCACCCACCGACCCGGCATCACGCCTCCGCCAACGCCTGCTCGTAGGACAGCACCGGACCGCGCTCGGCCGCGGCGGCCTCCGTCGTGAACGGGAGCAGCCGGTCGCCGTCGCGCACCCAGAAGGAGTGCTCGGCGAACCACCGGGTGCCCGTCGCCGCGTCCGGCACGTACGCCGCCCGCACCGCGCGGCCCGCCTGCTTGACCTGCCGGAGCAGGCAGTCCGGCGTGGCCGCCGGGCGCGTGCCCGCCTCGCCCTCGAACCACACCTCGCCCGCCGTGGCGGGGTCGCCGACCTCGACGCCGCACACCGGGTCGACGCCGGTCACGCGCGCCGGATTGACCAGGTCCTCGGTGCCGGCGAACACCGACCGCAGCGGTCCGTCGTCGACGAACCGGTCGACGTCGAGCGGTTCGATGTCGCCGATCGAGCGCAGCAGCGGCACGTCGTCCCGCAACGCCGCGCGCAGCACGGACTTCAGCGACAGGTCGAACGTCGCGATGCCGTTCGGTCCGTTGTAGAGGTAGACCACCTCGGGCGGCAGGCCCGTCACGCGGGCCACGACCTCCGCGGCCTCCAACGGGGCGCGGTGCAGGTACTCCGTCGCGTCGAGCTGCGCCCGCAGGAACTCCGCCAGCACGTCCGGGTGCGCCGCGGCGAAGGGCCCGCGCACCACGACGCCGTGCAGCGTGGGGAAGTCCAAGGCCGCCCCGTCGTAGAGCACCTTGGCCTGCCCCGCGAACACGAGCTGCCCCGGCCACGCCACGAACTGCGACAGCGCCGCCACCCCGCCGCCCTGCAACGCCGACGCGCCGACCGACGGCTGGTGGTTCTCCACCGTCACCTGGACGCCGCCCAACGCCCGCACCAGCGTCCCGTGCCCGGCGGACCCGACGCTCGTGGACACCTTCCGCCCGGCCAGGTCGGCGAGCGTGCGCGCGGGCGAGTCCGGCCGCACCACCACCATGTTCAGCGCGCCGCGCGCGTTGTAGCCGGTGACCGACACCATCCGGCTGCCCTCGCCGCCGCGCTGCCGGGTGCGCGAGCCGTTGATGAGCAACGGGTAGTCCCCCATCGACCCGATGTCCACCTTGCCCGCGACCATCTGCGCGGTGATCGGCGCGCCGGTGTCGTAGTCCTGCCAGACGACCTCGTACCGGCGGCCGGTGCGGTCACCCAGGCCCGCGAGCCTCCGTTCGAGGAAACCCTTCTCCCGCAACAGGGTTCCGGCGGTCACCGTGTTGATGGTCTTGGACTGGTACCCGATCACGACCGGCACGGCGTCGCCGGACGCCCCGCCCGTGCCGCACGCCGGCACCGACACGGCCGCGAGCAGCGCCACGGCCAGGAGCTTGCGCATCGCCGGAACTCCTCTCACCGCAGCAAATAGGGCATGTTGATGTGGACCGCGCCGGTCGGGCACCGCGCGGCGCACGGACCGCAGTACCAGCACTCGTCCACGTGCATGTGCGCCTTGCCGGTCTCGGGGTGGATGGCCAGCGAGTCCAGCGGGCACATGTCCACGCACAGCCGGCAGCCGGCCACGCAGAGCGATTCGTCGATCGTCACCGGCACGTCGACGCGGTGGTTCACCAGGGCCATGACGGGTGTGCTCCCCTTCTCGTGGGCGCGCCGCCTTCGGGCGCCCGAGCCTGCCGAGACGTCAGTCGCGGCGATCCAGCACCGCGCGCATCGTCAACCGGTCGCCGCGCAGCCGGATGAACTCCAGGTCGACCGGGCGGCCGTCGGCGAAGTGGCTCAGCCGCTCCACCACCAGCAGCGCCGCGCCCCTGGGCACCTCCAGCACGGTCGCGGAGTGCAGGTCGGCGTTGACCGCCTCCAGCGCCACGTCGGCGGCGCCGAGCCGCTGCCCGGAGGTCTGCTCGATGAGCGAGAAGATGTCGTGGTTGCGCAGGTCCTGCGCCAGCAGCGGCGCGCCGACGTCCACCGGCAGGTAGGTCAGGTCGAGCGACAGCGGCAGGCCGTCGAGCCGGCGCAGGCGTTCGACGTAGACCACCGGTTCGCCGTCGGCGAGCCGGAGCCGCCGCGCGACCGACGAGGGCGGCCTGATCGGCCCGGCGGCGCGGATGTCGTTGGTGACCTCGCCCTGCTCGTGCAGGGTCTCGGCGAGGCCCATCAGCCGGTCGAGGCCGTGCACGCACTTCTCGGTCACCACGACGGTGCCCACGCCGGGCACGCGCTCGATCAGGCCCTCCTCCCGCAGCAGGGCCAGCGCTTCGCGGATGGTGTTGCGGGACGCGGAGAACTCGGCGGCGAGGAACCGCTCGTCGGGCAGGACGCCGTCCGGGTAGGACCGTTGGACGACCTGCCTGCGGATCACGTCGGCCGCCTGGCGCGCCCGGTCGGCCCGCAGGCGCCGCTCCGGTGCGCTGCTCATGCGGCACAGTCTGGGTCACCGATCGCGAACGGACCGTTACGCGCCGGTTACGCCACCCCGTTCGACCGGGTCACGGGCGCTGACCTGCGCAAGTCCGACCGCGGGCGCGCCGCTGCGCCACCAGGTCGCCGTCCCACCTGGTGGACGGCCGGTGTCAGGCGTCCGCGCGCGACCGCGCACGGCCGAAAGCTCGGCACACGAGGTATATCAGGAACGACACCGCCGTGACGAACGCGCTCACCGGCACGCCCGGCGCGAGCGACAGCAGGATGCCCAGCAGCACCGCCGCCTCGGCGAACACCACGGCCAGCACGGTCGCCTTGACCGGCGACGCCGTCACGCGGGTCGCGGCGGCGGCGGGCGTGATCATCAGGGACAGCACGAGCAGCGCGCCGACGACCTGCACGCTCAGCGCCGTCGCCACGCCGACCAGCACCGCGAAGACCACCGAGAGCACGCGGACCGGGACGCCGCGGGCCGTCGCCACCGCCGGGTCGACCGAGGCGAAGTGCAGCGGCCGGTAGATGACCGCGAGCACGGCCAGCACGGCGACCGACGAGCCGACCAGCAGCCACAGGTCCGTGGAACCGACGCTGACGATCTGGCCCGTGAGGAGGCCGAACTTGTTCGCCGACCGTCCCTTGTAGAGGTAGAGGAACAGCACGCCCAGCCCGAGGCCGAACGCCAGGATCGCGCCGATCACCGAGTCGCGGTCGGAGTCGCGCCGCGACAGCAGGCCCAGCAGCAGCGCCGCCACGACCGCGCCGGCCAGCGCGCCGTACCCGACGCCGACGCCGACCAGCAGCGCCGCCGCCGCGCCGGTGAACGCCAGCTCGGACGTGCCGTGCACGGCGAACGCCATCTTGCGGGTCACCACCAGCGGCCCGAGCAGGCCCGCGACCACGGCGAGCACCGCGCCCGCGATCAGCATCTGCCGGACGAACCCGTACCCGAGCAGCTCGAAGGTCAGCGACAGGTCGAAGAAGTTCTCCATCAGCCCTCATCCGCCACGTGGTGCGGCTCGTCCTCGCACACGTGCTGCGCGCCGACCACGTGGATCTGGTCGCGCACCCGGACCACCTCGACGTTCGTGCGGTACAGCTCGGACAGCACCGCCGAGGTCATCACCTCGGCCGGGGCGCCGATCCGGAACCGGCCGTCCACCAGGTACAGCACCCGGTCGACCAGCGGCAGGATCGGGTTGATCTCGTGGGTCACGAACAGGACCGCCGTGCCCGCGGCGCGCCGCCGCCGGTCGATCAGGTCGCTGACCACCCGCTGGTGCGCGAGGTCGAGCGACAGCAGCGGCTCGTCGCACAGCAGCACGGCGGGGTCGCCGACCAGGGCCTGCGCCACCCGCAGGCGCTGCTGCTCCCCGCCGGACAGCAGGCCGACCGGCTCGTCGGCGTACCGGGTCGCGCCCACGGCGGCCAGCGCCTCGTCCACCCTGGCCCGGCGGGTGCGCCGGTTGCGCCAGCCCAGGCCCCAGCCGTGCCCGTCGAGGCCGAAGCCCACCAGGTCTCGGCCGCGCAGCGTGAGCGACGGGTCCACCGCGCGCTGCTGCGGCACGTACCCGATGCGGCGGTTCCCGCCGGCGACGTGCACGGTGCCCGCCGACAGCGGCTGGAGGCCGAGCAGGACGCGCATGAGGCTGGTCTTGCCCGAGCCGTTGGGCCCGAGCACGGCGACGAACTCGCCGGGCGCGACGTCGAGGTCCAGCCCGTCCCACAGCACCCGGTCCCCATAGGACAGCCGTGCGCCGCGCAGCGCCACGGCGCCGCGCACGGGCGTGTCCGTCACCTGTGCGGTCATCCGCGCAGCGCGCCCGTCAGCGCGTCCACCTGCTTCGTCATCCAGTCAAGGTAACCCGTGACGCCCTCCGGCAGCGTTTCGGTGACCTCCACCACGGGCACACCGGTCTGCCGGGCCTTCTCCACGACCTGCTTGACCGCGGTGTTCTCCGTCTGCACGTTGTGGACGACCGCCACGACCTGCTTCTGTTCCACCAGTCGGGTGACCTCGGCGAGCGCGGCGGCGGGGATGTCCGTCTCGCCCTCCACGGCCTCGCTGAACGTCTCGGGCGTGGCGTCCTGCGCGCCGGCGGCGTCGAGGAGGTAGTGCGCGACCGGCTCGGTCTCCAGGACCTTCCCGCCCTTGGCCGCGCCCTCGACCCGCCGGTGCAGCTCGTCGAGCTGCCGCCCGAACTCGGCGGCGTTCGCGGTGAACGCGTCCTTCTTGTCGGGCGCGATGCCCGCCAGGTCGGCGGCGGCCTGGTCGGCGACCTTGCGCACCGTGCCGAGGTCGTACCAGACGTGCTCGTTGACGCCGTGGTCGTGGCCGTGCGCCTCTCCGGTGTGCCCCGGCTCCTCGTGCCCCGGCTCCTCGTGCTTGGGCTCCTCGTGGTCGGACGCCTTGCCCGACAGCGGGAACGCCTCGATCTTCCGCGCGCCCTCGGTCTCGGCGGTGAGCAGGGAGGCGAAGAAGTCGTCGTAGCCGCCGCCGTTGAACACGACGAGCCGGGCGTCCTTCACCGCGGCCACGTCGGACGGCTTGCTGTTGTAGGAGTGCGGGTCGCCCGACGGGTCGTTGATGATCGCGGTGACGTCGACCGCGTCGCCGCCGACCGCCCGCACCACGCTCCCCCACACGTTGGTCGAGGTGACGACCTTGATCCTGCCGTCCGCCGCGGGCGTGGCGGGGTCGCCGCCGCAGGCGGTGAGGGCGACGGCGGCGGTCACGGCGGCGACCGCGCCGAGCATCGCGTTACGGACGGTCATGGTCGGGCTCCTCGACTGGCTGATCTATAGGCAATGGAAACCGTTGTCGAGTTCAGTCTAGAACGCTCCGCCACCGGGGTGTCCACCGACCGGGTGTTCGTGGTGTTCACGCCGGGTCCACGACGCGTCGAGGGCCACCTCCCGCGCGGGGAGGTGGCCCTCGGACGGAGGACGGTGGTCAGCCGGCGAGGCGTGCGCCCGACTCCGGGTGGAACAGGTGGACCTCGGTGGCGTCGCGCACCGCGACCTTCACCGTCTGGCCCAGGGCGGGCGGCGTGCGCCCGTCCACGCGGACCACGAACCGCTCCGACGACTTCCCGATCCGCACCGCGCCGTGCACCAGCGCGTCCGCGCCCAGCTCCTCGACCAGCTCGACGGTCATCTCCATGCCGGCGTCCTGCGACGACACCAGCGCCAGCGACTCCGGCCGGACGCCGAACGTGACCTCGCCCAGGCCCTCCGCCGAGGCGGTGTCCAGCGCGGCGCGCTCCAGCGGCACCACGACGCCGTCCAGCCGCACGCCCTCGGCGGTCAGCGGCACCGTCTTGAGGTTCATCGCGGGCGAGCCCATGAACCCGGCGACGAACGCGTTGGCCGGCCGGTCGTACAGCGCGCGCGGGGTGTCGCACTGCTGGAGCAGCCCGTCCTTGAGCACCGCCACCCGGTGACCCATCGTCATGGCCTCGACCTGGTCGTGGGTGACGTAGATGGTGGTGGTGCCGAGCCGCGCCTGGAGCGCGGCGATGTTCGCGCGGGTCTCCACGCGCAGCTTCGCGTCCAGGTTGGACAGCGGCTCGTCCATGAGGAACACGGAGGGCTCGCGCACGATCGCCCGGCCCATCGCGACGCGCTGCCGCTGACCGCCCGACAGCGCCTTCGGCTTGCGGTCCAGGTACTTGGTCAGGTCGAGCATCTTGGCCGCCTCGGCGACCTTCTCCTTGATCTCGGCCTTGTTCACGCCGCGCAGCTTGAGCGCGAAACCCATGTTCTCCGCGACCGTCATGTGCGGGTAGAGGGCGTAGGACTGGAACACCATCGCGATGTCCCGGCCCTTCGGGGGCACGTTCGTGACGTCCTTGCCGCCGATCCGGATCGCGCCCTCGTCGACGTCCTCCAGGCCCGCGAGCATCCGCAGCGCCGTCGACTTGCCCGAGCCCGACGGGCCGACGAGGACGAGGAACTCGCCGTCCGCCACGTCGAGGGAGAGCTCGTCGACCGCGCGGACCGGCGGGTTGCCGGAGAAGATCCGCGACGCCTTGTCGTAGGCGACCTCAGCCATGTGGAACGCACCTTTCACTACCGGGCTTTGCCGCCACGTTAGGCATTGCAAGCGCTTACGGGAACGGGTGCATTGGTCCAGTGCCGCCCACGCGGTCAGCCCTTCACCGCGCCCGCCGACAGGCCGGTCACCAGGAAGCGCTGCACCAGGTAGAACACGACGACCGCCGGGATGGCCACCAGGATCGACGCCGCCGCCAGGTGGCCCCACTCGGTCCGGTTCTGCTGCACGAACACCTGCAACCCGACCGCGAGCGTCTTCGATTCGTCCGCCGCCGACAGGAACGCCGACGCGAACGCCACCTCGCCCCACGCCGTCAGGAACGCGTAGAACGCGGTCACCGCCAGCCCCGGCCGCGCCAGCGGCAGCACCAGCCGCCAGAACACCCCGAACGGCGACAGCCCGTCCACCCGGCCCGCCTCGTCCAGGTCGGTCGGGATGGTGTCGAAGTAGCCCTTCAGCATGTACGTGCAGAACGGCACCGCCGTCGTGCAGTAGACCAGCACCAGGCCGAGGCTCGTGCCCTGCAACCCCAGCGACAGCAGGATGTTGTACAGCGGCACGATCAGCACCGCGAACGGGAACATCTGCACCACGAGGAAGGACAGCATCAGCGGGCGCTTGCCGGGGAACCGGAACCGGGACACCGCGTAACCGGTGGTCGCCGACAGGAACACCGAGACCGCGGTCGTCAGCACGGCGATGAGCACCGAGTTCCCGAACCACGCCAGGAAGTCGCCCTTCTCGCCGGACAGGACGCGCGCGTAGTTGTCCACACCGGACTCGTTGAACAGCCGCGGCGTCGTCTCGACGGCCCGCGCGTCCGGCTTGAACGACGTCACGAGCACCCAGAACACCGGGAACACGGCGATCAGCGACGCGGTGACCAGCGCGGCGTGCAGCGCGACGCTCGCGACCCTGGACCGCCGCCCGCGGGCGCGGCGGGCTGCGGGCGCCCGGGTGGCGACCGGCGCGGACATCACCACACCTCACCCTGCCGGCGCAGCGCCCGCCGGTAGACGCCCGCGAACACGAGCAGGACGGACAGGATCAGCACCCCGTAGGTCGACGCGATCGCGTAGTCGCGGGAAGCGCCGGAGAAGAACCGCTCGAACGCGTAGGTGACCAGGATGCGGGTGTTCGGGTTCGGCCCGGTGATCAGGTAGATCACGGCGAACATGTTGAACGTCCAGATGGTCCCGAGCAGCACGACGGTCCCGGACACCGACCGCAGGCCGGGCAGCGTCACGTGCCGGAACCGCTGCCACGGCGACGCGCCGTCCACCTCGGCCGCCTCGTACAGGTCGCCGGGGATGGCCTGGAGGCCGCCCAGCAGCGCCACCATCATGAACGGGACGCCCAGCCAGACGTTGACCACCACGACCGCGACCAGCGCCCAGTCGGACTGGCCGAGCCACACCGGGTCCGGCAGGCCGACCGCGCGCAGCGCCTGGTTGATGATCCCGTACTGGGCGTTGAACATGTACTTCCACGCGAACGCGCTGATGAACGCGGGCACGGCCCACGGCAGGATGAGCAGCACCCGGTAGGCGGCGCGGCCCCGCACCGGCCGGTTGAGCAGCAGCGCCAGGCCGAGCCCGATGGCGTAGTGGCCGAGCACGCAGCCGAACGTCCAGACCAGCGTGCGGACCAGCGTCGACCAGAACGAGCCGAAGCTGGGGTCGCCGGAGAGCACGTTCAGGTAGTTGGTCAGGCCGACGCCCGTGTAGGTCGCGGCCCGGTCGAGGACCGGGTTGGCGATGTTGCCCTCGTTGATGTCGGTGAAGGTGAAGAACACGCCCTGCGCCAACGGGTAGAGCACGAGCGCGGCGATGACCACCACCACCGGCAGCACCATCGCGTACGCGTACCAGTGCCGGTCCAGGAACCTGCGCACGGTCGCCTCCTCTCGTCGGCGGCGGGTGGGTGGCCGGCGCGCGGCCCGGCGTCAGCCGATGCGGTAGTCGGTGACGACCTGGTCCTGGTACGCCTTCGCGACCTCGTCCAGCGCGGCCTCGGCGTCCTTCGCGCCCGCCAGCACGTCGGCGTAGGCGATCTTCAGCGGGTCGAACAGCTGACCGCCCTCCGGGATCCACGGGCGGGCGTGCGCGGCGGTGACCACCGGCTGGAAGGCGGAGACGATCGCGTTGGCCTGCACCCCGGGGTCGGCGTAGGCGGACTTGCGGGTCGGCGGCAGGCCCAGCTCCTTCGCGACCCGCACCTGCGAGGCGGTGCTGCTCATGCAGGAGACGAACCGGATCGAGGACTCCTTCGCCCTGGTGCCCTGGCGGACGACGTAGTCGTGGCCGCCCACCGGCGCCGACCCCTTGCCCGCCTCCTCGCCGGGCACGGGCGCGATGCCGAGGTTCGCCGGGTCGGCGAAGGCGGGGCCCTTGAGGTAGTCGGCGACCGACCACGGGCCGTTCACCACCATCGCGACCTCGCCGGCGGAGAACGCGGCCTGCATGTTGTGGTACGAGTTCGCCGGGTCCAGGGCGGTGGTCGCGGCCTTGGCGTCGAGCAGGCCCTTGGCGGTCCGGAGCGCCCGCACGTTCTCCGGCGAGTTGACGACGATCTTCTTGGCGGACGCGTCCACGAGGTCGCCGCCCGCGCCGTAGATGAACGGCAGCGCGTAATAGGCGTCGTTGTTGAGAAAGAAGGTCTTCTCCCCGCCGAGCCTGACCGCCGCCGCCTTGACCTCGTCCCAGGTCCGCGGCGGTTCGACGCCCGCGTCGGCGAGCAGCTTCCGGTTGTAGAACAGCGCCAGCGAGTCGGTGACCTGGGGCACGCCGTAGGACTTGTCCTGGTACCTGGTCGAGCCCAGCGGGGTGGCGAGGAAGTCGCCGGTGTCCCTGCCCGGCTCCGTGCCGGTCAGGTCGACGAGGTAGCCGAGCTTGGCCAGCTGCGGCACCCAGGCGACCTCGGCGCGCAGCACGTCGGGGCCCTGGCCGCCCTGCGCGGCGGTCTTGTAGTTGTTGAGCGCCTGGTCGAAAGCGACCACCTCGGTCCTGACCCGGTAACCGCCCCGCGCGGCGCACTCCTGCGCGATGGCGCCGAACACGGGGCTCTCGTTGGGGCCGCTGGTGTCCCAGAAGACGACCTCGCCGCTGTCGCCCGCGGGTCCGCCGCCGCCGCCGCACGCGGTGAGGGCGAGCGCGGCGGCCATGCCCGCGGCCAGGGCGTTCACGAGGGTGGTGCGTCGCATCGTCGCTGTCGTCCCTCCTGCCGGCCTCATCGCGATGAGGGTCTTGCAAGGAGTTGTGGAGCCGTCGACGCGAATCCCATACCCGCGGCGGGGAGGGGTCAAGCCCCTCGCCGCGATCCAGCCTCAACGGAGGCGGCCGGGTGGGCGAATGTCGCAGCGGGCGTTGCAAAACCTTTCCTGGACCGGCAGGCTGCACGTCGCCCCACGGTCGTCGCGCGAGGAGGAACGGTGTCCGGTCTGGCCGAGATCGCGAGGGCGGCCGGGGTGAGCATCTCCACGGTCAGCCGCGTGCTCAACCGCAGGGCCGGGGTCAACGAGGAGACGCGCCAGCGCGTGCTGGCGGTGCTCGCGGAGATGCCCTACACGCCGCGCGGCCTGGGCGCGTTGCAGCGGACCGGGGTGATCGGGCTGCTCGTGCCCGAGCTGTCCAACCCGGTGTTCCCGGCGTTCGCCGAGGCGCTGGAGGTGCGCGCCGCGCGGCTGGGCTACTCGTCGCTGCTGTGCAACACGCGGGCCACCGGCAGCGCCGCGATGGGCGAGGAGGAGTACGTGCGGATGCTCCTCGCGCGCGGGGTCGAGGGCATGGTGTTCGTGTCGCCCGAGATCACCAACGTGGAGGTGCCGCTCGGCCAGGCGCCGCGCCCCAGCTACTACGCCAAGCTGCTCGCCGACGGCGTGCACATGGTGTTCCTGAACGGCGTGACGCCGTCGCTGGACGTGCCGGACGTGACCGTGGACGAGCAGCACGCCGGCTACGCGGCGACCCGGCACCTGGTGGAGCTGGGCCACCGCCGGATCGGGTTCGTGTCCGGCCCGGCGCGGTCGCTGCCGTCGCGGCTCAAGCGGGCCGGGTGGGCGGCGGCGCTGGAGGAGGACGGGCTGCCCGCCGGGTCGGAGCACGTGGCGCACGCGCCGTTCGGGCCGGAGGGCGGCGCGGCGGCGACGGCGGCCCTGCTGGACTCGGTGCGGCCGACGGCGGTGATCTGCTCGTCCGACCACATGGCTATCGGCGTGCTGCGGGAGGCGCACCGGCGCGGCCTGTCCGTGCCGCGCGACCTGTCGGTGGTGGGCTTCGACGACATCCCGCTCGCCTCGTACTGCTCGCCGTCGCTGACCACGCTGGCCCAGCCGATCGAGGAGATGGCGACGGCGGCGGTGGACGAGCTGGTGCACCGGCTGGACCCCGACCGGCGCAGGAGGCCGGCCGGCAACTACACCCGCGTGTTCCGCCCGAGGCTGGTCGTCCGGGAGTCCACCGCGCCGCCACCGCCCGCCTAATTGGTCTGGACCATGTTCCAGGTGGTCGACCCTGGACTACCTGCGCCGATGGCTTCCACCAGGGATGCGCATCACCCCCACTTCTGTAATTGGTTCTGAACCGTTACGGTCACTTCATGGCGCGGTCGATGCATGTGCGACGCCCCGCGACGCTCGCCTCACTGGCGGCGGAGCTGGGTGTTTCCCGGACAACGGTGTCCAACGCGTACAACCGTCCCGACCAGCTCTCGCCGGAGCTGCGACGCCGGGTGTTGGAGACAGCGAGACGACTCGGATACCCGGGCCCCGACCCGGTGGCGCGGTCGCTGCGGACGCGGAAGGCGGGTGCGGTGGGCCTCCTGCTCACCGAGAACCTGTCCTACGCGTTCCGCGACCCGGCGGCGATCGGGTTCCTGGAGGGCCTGGCGCTGGCGTGCGAGGACGCCGGGACCGGCCTGCTGCTGGTGCCGGCGAACCCCGAGCGCGAGGACGTGGCCGCCGTGCACCGCGCCGGCGTGGACGGGTTCGTCGTGTACTCGGTGCCCGACGACGACCCGCACCTGGCGGCGGTGCTGGAGCGGCCGGTGCCCACGGTGGTGTGCGACCAGCCGGACCTGGGCAACGTCGACCGGGTGGGCATCGACGACCAGGCCGCGATGAACGCGCTGGCCAAGCACCTCATCTCCCTCGGCCACCGGCGCATCGGCGTGGTGTGCATGCGGCTGGCCCGCGACCGCAACGACGGCTACGTGACGCCCGAGCGCAGGCGGTCCGCGCACTTCCACGTGCAGCGGGCCCGGCTGGCCGGGCTGGCCGAGGCGTTCACCGAGGCGGGCGTCGACTGGGCGGGCGTGCCGGTGGTGGAGCGGTTCGACCACACCATCGCGTCCGGCGCGTCGGCGGCGGCCCAGGTGCTCGACCGCGACCCGCGCATCACCGCGTTGATCTGCACCTCGGACATCCTCGCGCTCGGCGCGCTCGGCGAGGCGCGCAAGCGCGGCCTCAACGTGCCGCACGACCTGACGGTCACCGGGTTCGACGGCATCCGGGAGGCGGAGCAGGCCGGGCTCACCACCGTCCGCCAGCCCGTGCTGGAGAAGGGCCGGGCGGCGGGCAAGCTGCTACTGGACTCGGCGGAGCGCACCCGGCCGCGCTCGGTCACGCTGGCCACGGAGCTGGTGGTCGGCACCACGGCCGCCGCGCCGCGCGGCGTGGTGGAGGAGCGCTGGTTCGGCCCGTGACGCGGCCGGTCGGGCGTCAGGTCATCCGGAACACCACCGGGTCGCTCGACTTCCCGGCCACCCGCGCGGTGAGCAGGTAGTCCCCCGGCCCCAGCCGGGTGTGCTTCGCGCAGCCCGGCTCCGACGTGCCGCCCAGCCACTCCAGCCCGTACTCGAACACCTCGCCCGGCCGCAGGACGCGCACCTCCGTCCCCTCGGTGGCGAAGCAGTCGTTGCTCGACCACAGGCGCGTGGCGCCGTCCGCCGTGGTCACCACCAGCTCGCGCACCGACCGGCCGATGTCCTCCACGCACGGCGGACCGGGGTTCGACACCAGGATCGCCAACCTGACCGGCTCGCCCGCCGGGTACGACGGCTTCGCCACGGCGGCCCGGACGACCAGCCCGGCGTCCTCGCACGGCGGCGGCGGACCGGCCGGCGGCGCGGGCGACGGCTCCGGGGCGGGCGGCGGGGACGGCACAGAGGACGGCACAGAGGACGACGCGTGGGACGGCGCGGCGGACGGGGACGGCGCGGCGGGCGACGCGGCGGTGGCCGACGCGGGCGGCTTGGAGGACGGCGCGGTCGCCGGCGCGGCCGGCACCGCCGGCTCACTCCGGCTGATGAGCACGCCGACCGACCACAGCGCGAGGGCGAACGCGAGCCCGGAGCCCCCGGCGGCCAGCGCTCGCCGCCGCCGGTACACCGCCGGCGGCAACGGGCCGTTCGGCTCCATCACGTGACCGAAGGTAGCCAAGCGCCCTGGAATAGTAAGGTAGCCGCACGTCATCCGATGGGGTGGACGTGATCCCCGTCCGATTCGCTTGCCGCTACCCGGGAGTCGAGGTTCCAATCCCGGGGAACACCAGGGAGGTGGCCATGACATCGATCAACGAGCTGCTGCGGCGCAACGCCGAGTTGGGCAACGCGGTTCCCGGCGACCGCTCCTCGCCGAAGCCCTCGATGAGGGTGGCGATCCTGACCTGCATGGACGCCCGCATCCGCGTCTTCGAGATCTTCGGGCTGAAGCAGGGCGAGGCCCACGTGCTGCGCAACGCGGGCGGTGTCGTCACCGACGACATGATCCGGTCGCTGGCGCTGAGCCAGCGCAAGCTCGGCACCCGCGAGGTGCTGCTGGTGCACCACACCAACTGCGGGCTGGAGCTGGTGACCGAGGACGAGTTCAAGGACGAGCTGGAGCACGACGCGGGTATGCGCCCCACCTGGTCGGTCGAGGCGTTCCGCGAGGTCAAGGACAGCGTGCGCAACTCGATGAACCGCCTGCGCCACAGCCCGTTCGTGCCGCACCGCGACCAGGTGCGCGGGTTCGTCTACGACGTGCACACCGGTGAGCTGACCGAGGTCGTCTGAGCGCGGGGCGTTCCCGGCGGCGCTGCTCACCCGAGCGGGTGGTTCTGGAACACTGGCCACCGCTATGAGCCTCGACGCGCAGACCCTCCTCGACTGGTTCGCCGAGACCGCCCGCGACCTGCCCTGGCGACGGCCCGAGTGCACCGCCTGGGGCGTGCTGGTCAGCGAGATCATGCTCCAGCAGACACCGGTCGCACGGGTCGAGCCGGTCTGGCGGGAGTGGCTGGAGCGCTGGCCGACGCCGTCCGCCCTGGCCGCCGCGAGCCAGGGCGAGGTCCTGCGGGCGTGGGGCAAGCTCGGCTACCCGCGCCGCGCGCTGCGGCTCCACGCCGCCGCGGTCGACATCGCGGCCGACCACGGCGACGTGGTGCCGGACGACGTCGACACCCTGCTCGCCCTGCCGGGCATCGGCGCGTACACCGCCCGCGCGGTGGCCGCCTTCGCGTACGGCAAGCGGTGCCCGGTCGTGGACACGAACGTGCGACGCGTGGTGGCGCGGGCCGCGCACGGCGCGGCCGACGCCGGGCCGCCGTCCACCACCAGGGACCTGGCCGACGTGGCGGCCCTGCTGCCGGAGGAGGGCGCCGCCACGTACTCGGCGGCCCTGATGGAGCTCGGCGCGCTCGTCTGCACCGCCCGCACGCCCCGGTGCGCGGACTGCCCGGTGTTCGACACCTGCGCGTGGCAGCGCAACGGCCGCCCCGCCTACGCCGGGCCGGCCAAGGCCGTGCAGAAGTTCGCGGGCACCGACCGGCAGGTGCGCGGGCTGCTGCTGGACGTCCTGCGCGGCACGTCCGAACCGGTCGGCAAGGCCCGCCTGGACGCCGTCTGGTCCGACGCGGGCCAGCGCGACCGGTGCCTGCACTCGCTGCTGGTGGACGGGCTGGTCGAGCAGACCGCCGACGGGTTGTTCGCGCTGCCGGGTGAACACTGACGTGCACGCGCTGGTGGTGTTCTTCGACGAGGAGGCCGACGCCCGGGTCCGGGACCTGTGGCGGAAGGTCGGCGCGACGTTCGAGTACCCGCCGCACCTGACCTTCGCGGTCGCGGGCGCGATCGGGCCGAAGGTGCGGGCGGAGCTGCGCGAGGACCTGTCCCGGCTGTGGGTGCCCGACCTGTGGCTGCACACCCTGGGCGTGTTCGCCACCGCCGAGAACGTGCTCCAGCTCGGCGCGGTCGTGGACGGCGAGCTGCTCGCCGTGCACTCGGCGATCCACGACGTCCTGGCCGGTCGGGTGAAGGACCCCAACGCGTACTACCTGCCGGGCAACTGGGTACCGCACTGCACGTTGCGGCACGGCGTTGACGACGCCGCGCTCGTGCGGGCGTTCGCCGCGGTGCACCCCGTGGAGCCCATCCGCGCCAAGGTCCGCGAGGTGTCCGTCGTGGACACTCAGACCGGCGTGATCGACCCGCTGAGGAAAGCCTCGACCGCGCCCCGGTAGACCTCCGGCGCCTCGGCGTGCACGACGTGGCCCGACTCGGGCACCAGCAGGTGGTGCCCGCCCGTGCGCCGCGCCACCTCCGCCATCTGCCCCGGCCGCAGGCCGCCGCGCCCCGCCTCGACGGTCAGCGTGGGGCACCGGATGGCGTCCACGAAGTCCCAGTACGACCGCTCGCCCCACTCGGCCGCGATCTCGTACAGGTCCTCCAGCCGCGCGATCAGGTGGTAGCCGTCGGCGCGCTCCTCGAACAGCTCCTCGACGTGCGGCACCGGCACGACCGACCGGACGTGCGCGAGCGACTCGAACACCGGCCAGGACTCGAAGTACGGGCGCCACTCGTCCACCGTCCGGCCCCGGTTGTCCGGCACGACGTCCTCCGCCACCACGGCCCGCACCAGGTCCGGGCGGGTCGCGGCGAGCGCCCACGCGTGCAGGCCGCCCATCGAGTGCCCGATCACGACGACGGGCGCGAGGTCGAGCCGTTCGATCAGCGCCGCGGCGTCGGCGACGAAGTCCTCCGTCCGGAACGGACCGCGTCGCGGGTTGCGGCCGTGCCCGCGGGCGTCCGCCGCGACCACGCGGCCGTAGGGCTTGAGCCACCGCGCGACCGTCCACCACGTGGTGGCGCGGCTCATCAGGCCGTGCAGGAGCAGGATGCCCGGTCCCGATCCGCCGAACTCCACGACGCTCATGCGTGCATCATGTCGGCATGGCAATCAGCCCCAAGGCACGCCCCTACCTGCTCGTCGCGGCCGTGGCGCTGGCGGTCGCCGGGGTGCTGGTCGCCAGGGTGCCCGGCCCACCCGAGCCGACGCCGACCGCCGCGCCCACCACCACCGGCACTCCCCCGGTGGTCGACGCGCGGGGCGGTCCGGGCGCGGGCGACCCGTACTACCCGGAGGACGGCAACACCGGTTACGACGTCAGCGCCTACGACGTGACCATCGGGTACGACCCGGCCACCCGGAAGCTGGACGGCAAGGCGCTGATCACGGCGGTCGCGACCGACGACCTGAGCCGGTTCAACCTGGACCTGCACCGGCTGGCGGTGTCCGAGGTGGCGGTCGGCGGCGTGCCGGCCGGGTTCAGCCAGGAGGGCGACCACGAACTCGTCGTCACGCCCGCCGCGCCGGTGCGCAAGGACGAGGAGTTCGTCGTCACCGTCGTCTACGGCGGTGAGCCGACCCTGATCGAGGACCGGGCGCTGGGCCGCAACGGCTGGCAGGTCTCGGCGTCCGGCGGCGCGTTCGCGGCGGGGCAGCCGCACTCGGCGACCACCTGGTTCCCGGCCAACGACACCCCGCGCGACAAGGCGTCGTTCAAGCTCACCGCGCGCGTGCCGGACGGCTGGTCGGTGGTGTCGAACGGCGTCGAGGAGGGCAGCTCGCAGGAGGGCGGCTGGACGACGTTCCGGTGGCACGCGCCGCAGCCCCTGGCGACCTACCTGGCCACGGTGGCGATCGACAAGTGGACGATCGACCGGTCGACCCTGCCGGACGGCACCCCGGTGGTGGACGCCTACGCGCCGGGCGCGCTGGGCGCGCGCGAGGACCAGCGGCGGCTGCCCGAGGTCCTGGCGTTCCTGGCCGACAAGTACGGGCCGTACCCGTTCCGGTCGGCGGGCGGGATCTTCCTGTCCGACAACATCGGCTTCTCGTTGGAGACCCAGACGCGCCCCGTGTACGCCGGGTGGGCGGACCTGGAGACGATCGTGCACGAGAACGCCCACCAGTGGTTCGGCGACTCGGTGTCGTTGCGGTCGTGGGCCGACATCTGCCTGAACGAGTGCTTCGCGAGCTACGCCCAGTGGCAGTGGGCGGAGGCCAAGGAGGGTGTCGACCTCGACGCGCGGTACCGGGCGGAGATCGACCGGACCGACGACTCGGCGGAGTACTGGAACCGCAAGCTGTACGACATGGGCCGGGGGAACGAGTTCCGGGGCGTCTACGACAAGGGGCAGCTCGCGGTGCACGCCCTGCGCCGCCTGCTCGGCGACGAGGCGTTCGACCGGGTGCTGCGGACCTGGACGGCCGAGCACCGCGACGGCAACGCGTCGTGGCCGGAGTTCGAGGCGCACGTCGAGCAGGCGTCCGGGCAGGACCTGGACGCGTTCTTCGGCGCGTGGTTCCGGGGCGACGAGCTGCCGCCCGACGAGCACCTGTGGCCGGGCGGCCTGCGGCGCTGACACCACCCGGCTCGGCGCGGCGCGGTTCGTCGGGCCGGTGCTAACGTCGGTGGCATGGCGGTTGTGAAGATCAACGCGATCCACGTCCCCGACGGCTCGGGCCCCGAGCTGGAGAAGCGGTTCGCCGCACGGCTCGGCGCGGTGGACTCGGCGGCCGGGTTCCTCGGCTTCCAGCTGCTGCGCCCCGTCGCGGGCGACGAGCGGTACTTCGTCGTCACCCAGTGGGAGACCGACGAGGACTTCCGGAACTGGCTCGGCAGCGGCGCCCGCGAGGCGCACTCGGGCGAGCGGGCCAAGCCCGTCGGCACGGGGTCGGACCTGCTGGAGTTCGAGGTCGTGCTCAGCTCCGACCCGAAGGGTGCCTGACCAGGCCACCACCGACACGGGGCTCGACCGGGTCGCCGAGCTGATCGCGAACGCCGGCGCGGTGCCGGTGTGCGCGGGCGCGAGGTCGACCCGGCGACCATGCGGGCCGCGTCGCCGCTACCCGCGTGCCGCACCTGCGGTGGCCTCGCGCGGCCCAACATCCTCATGTTCGGCGACTGGTCGTGGCTGCCCGACCGCAGCCGACGCGCGCTGGACGAGCTGACCGCGTGGCGGCGCGGCGTGCGCGACCTGGTGGTGCTCGAACTGGGCGCGGGCCTCGCGGTGCCGAGCGTGCGGCGGCAGGCGGAGCTGGCCGGTGCCGCCTCCGGTGCGCTGATCAGGATCGACCCGCGCGAGCCCGAGGTGCGGCACGGGCGCGGGGTGTCGCGGCCGATGGGCGCGCCGGCGGCGCTCACCGAGCCGGCACGACGAACTGGCTGACGATCGCGCGGTGGTCGCTGCCGGGGATGTCGACCACCTGGAACGTGTCCACCGGGCACCGGTCGTCCACCAGGATGTGGTCGATGACGACCGGTGGCGGCCACACCGCGTCGGCCGGCCACGTCGGGTCCAGCCCCGCGCCGACCTGGTCGGCGGCGTCCACGTAGCCGTGGTTGAGCAGCCGGCGCAGGCCGACGTGGTCCAGGGTGGCGTTGAAGTCGCCCGCGAGCACCCGGTAGGGGCCGTTCAGGTCCGGCCGGGGCAGGCCCGCCATGTCGCGCTGCCAGGGTTCCGGGCCGTCCGGCGTGACCGGTGGCAGCGGGTGCACCGACACGACCTCCAGGTCGGCGCCGGGCAGGGCGACCAGCGCGCCCGCCTGGCGCAGCGTGCTCGGCCCGGCCAGGTCGCGCGCGGTCAGCGGGTACCGCGAGGCGATGCCCGACCCCGAAGCGCCCGGCTCGGCGAGGAACACGCGGTGGGGCAGCACCTCGTCCAGGCCCGCGCGCTCCAGGTCGACCACCATCGCCGGGCTCAGCTCCTGGAGCGCGAGCACGTCGACCGCGTGGTCGCGGACCGCGGCCACCAGGACCTCCGCGTCGGCCTTGCCCACGAGCAGGTTGGCCGCCATCACCCGGACCTCCTGCCCGACCCCGATGGGCCGGGCGTCCGGGAAGGCGCGCGGCGCGACGGCCGCCACCAGCACCAGCGCGACGAGCAGCGTGACCGTGCCGACGAACCACCGCCGCGCCAGCAGGGCGATCGCGCCCAGCAGCACGCCGGCCGCCGTGAAGTAGGGGACGAGGGCCGTCGTCGCGACCATGTGCCGGGTGCCGTCGATGCCCAGCAGGCGGAGCGCGGACGCCACGACGAACGCTGCGGCGGCGAGCACCAGCAGGAACGTCGTGGCCTTGTTTCGCGGTCGGCGTTCCTCGATGTCGGCCACGGCCTCTAGTCTGCCCGAGTGAAAGTTCTGCTGACGGGGTTCCAGCCGTTCGGGGGCGAGGCCGCCAACCCGTCCTGGGACGCGGTCCGCCGCGTCACGCCTCGGGGGTACGAGCTGGAGGCGGTCGAGTTGCCGTGCGAGTTCGGGACGTCGGCGGCGGTGCTGCGCGACTCGGTGGTGCGGCACGCGCCGGACGTGGTGATCTGCGTCGGGCAGGCGGGCGGTCGGAACGCGGTGACGCCGGAGCGGGTGGCGATCAACCTCGACGACGCGCGCATCCCGGACAACGCCGGCCGCCGGCCCATCGACGTGCCGGTCGTGGCGGACGGACCCGCGGCGTACTTCGCGACCCTGCCGGTGAAGGCTTGCACGGCGGCGCTGCTGGACGCGGGCATCCCGGCGGCCGTGTCGCACACCGCTGGGACGTTCGTGTGCAACCACGTGTTCTACAGCCTGATGCACCTGGTCGCGACGGAGTTCCCCGGTGTCCGGGGCGGGTTCGTGCACGTGCCTTACGCGCCGGAGCAGGGGCACGACGACGCTCCGAGCCTGGAGATCGGCACGACGACCCGCGCGCTGGAGCTGATCATCCGGACGACGATCAACCGGACCACCGACCTGCGCACCACGGCCGGCACGCTGCACTGAGGTCCCGCTGCCGAAGCAGCCTCCACCGAAGGCACGCGCCACGAGCACGCGCCTTCCGCCGGGGACCGCACCACGGGCAGGCACCTCCGCCGGGAACCGCACCACAGGCAGGCGCCCTCCGCCTGGGACCGCACCACAGGCAGGCACCTCCCGCCGAACGCGCGCACCACGGACACGCAGCGGTCCTCCGACGGCGCACCACGGACACGCACCTTCCACCGAAGGCGCGCCCCAGGCAGAACCTCCGCCGAAGGCGAGCACCACCCGCACGCGCCTTCCGCCGCCGAACGCGTACACCACCGGCAAGCAGTACGCGCCAGGCCGCGGCAAGGGCGGGCTTGAGCAGGCGTCCCCCCGAGTTGGGAACCCCTGCGTGCATCCAAGCACCCGACCACGACGGTTTCGGCCCTGCCGGCTGAGAGTCGTGCATGGTCGGGCTGGGCGTGGTTCGGTTCAGTTCGGCTCCTCTGACCTGCGCCGATGCCCCGAGACCTCTGCCCGGAGATGCGAAAGCGCCCCCTGGGCGTTCCCAGGAGGCGCTTCAGCTTCTGCCGTCAGGCCGAGCCCGACCCGTTCCCGTCGGCTCGTGCCCGACCCGTCAGGCCGAGCCCAACCGGTCGGCGCGAGCCCGACCCGTCAGGCCGAGCCCGACCGGTCGGCGCGAGCCCGAGCCGTCGGATCGGCCCGTCGTGGCCGAGCCCGACCCGCCAGGCCGAACCGGACCCGCAGGCGCGACTCCGGACCCGCCAGGCCGAACCGGACCCGCCAAGCGCGACTCCGGACCCGTCGGGTCGAGCCGGACCCGCAGGCCCGGCTCCGGACCCGTCAGGCCGAGTCCGCGTCCGACTCGCCGGCGTCACCGCCGGACGACGCGGCCAGGTCGACCGGAGGCGCGTCCGGCACCCCGAGGGGCTTGGACTCGCCGCGGAAGACGAAGTGCGCCTTGTCGTCCGCCTCCGACTCGCCGTCCCAGCCCTCGACGTCGGTGATGATGATCTGGCCCGGCTGGATCTCGCCGAACAGGATCTTCTCCGACAGCTGGTCCTCGATCTCGCGCTGGATCGTCCGGCGCAGCGGACGGGCGCCGAGCACCGGGTCGAAGCCGCGCTTGGCCAGCAGCTTCTTCGCCCGGTCGGTCAGCTCGATCGCCATGTCCTTGTTCTTCAGCTGCGTCTCGACGCGGGCGATCATCAGGTCGACCATCTTGATGATCTCGTCCTGCGTCAGCTGGTGGAACACGATGATGTCGTCGATGCGGTTCAGGAACTCCGGGCGGAAGTGCTTCTTCAGCTCGTCGTTGACCTTGTTCTTCATCCGCTCGTAGTTCGACGCGGTGTCCTGCCCGGACGTGAAGCCCAGGCCGACGGCCTTCGAGATGTCCGACGTGCCCAGGTTGGACGTGAAGATGATGACGGTGTTCTTGAAGTCCACCGTCCGGCCCTGGCCATCGGTCAGGCGGCCGTCCTCCAGCACCTGGAGCAGCGTGTTGTACACCTCCTGGTGCGCCTTCTCGATCTCGTCGAACAGCACCACGGAGAACGGCTTGCGGCGCACCTTCTCGGTGAGCTGGCCGCCCTCCTCGTAGCCGACGTAGCCGGGAGGCGCGCCGAACAGCCGCGACGCGGTGTACCGGTCGTGGAACTCGCCCATGTCGATCTGGATGAGCGCGTCGTCCTCGCCGAACAGGAAGTTCGCCAGGGCCTTCGACAGCTCCGTCTTGCCGACGCCGGACGGGCCGGCGAAGATGAACGAGCCGGACGGGCGCTTGGGGTCCTTCAGGCCGGCGCGGGTGCGGCGGATCGCCTGCGACACGGCCTTGACCGCGTCGACCTGGCCGATGATCCGCTTGTGCAGCTCGTCCTCCATGCGGAGCAGACGCGTGGTCTCCTCCTCGGTGAGCTTGAACACCGGGATGCCGGTCCAGTTCGCCAGCACCTCGGCGATCTGCTCGTCGTCCACCTCGGCGACGACGTCGAGGTCGCCGTCCTTCCACTGCTTCTCCCGCTCGGCCTTCTGGCCGAGCAGCTGCTTCTCGGAGTCGCGCAGCTTGGCGGCCCGCTCGAAGTCCTGCGCGTCGATCGCGGACTCCTTCTCGCGCCGCACGTCCGCGATCTTCTCGTCGAACTCGCGCAGGTCCGGCGGCGCCGTCATCCGGCGGATGCGCATCCGCGCGCCCGCCTCGTCGATGAGGTCGATCGCCTTGTCCGGCAGGAACCGGTCGTTGATGTACCGGTCGGCCAGCGTGGCGGCGGCGACCAGCGCCGAGTCGGTGATCGACACGCGGTGGTGCGCCTCGTACCGGTCGCGCAGGCCCTTGAGGATCTCGATCGTGTGCTCCAGCGACGGCTCGCCGACCTGGATCGGCTGGAACCGGCGCTCCAGCGCGGGGTCCTTCTCGACGTACTTGCGGTACTCGTCGAGCGTCGTCGCGCCGATGGTCTGCAGCTCGCCGCGGGCCAGCATGGGCTTGAGGATCGAGGCCGCGTCGATCGCGCCCTCGGCCGCGCCCGCGCCCACCAGCGTGTGGATCTCGTCGATGAAGAGGATGATGTCGCCGCGGGTGCGGATCTCCTTGAGCACCTTCTTCAGGCGCTCCTCGAAGTCACCGCGGTAACGGGAGCCCGCGACCAGCGAGCCCAGGTCAAGGGTGTAGAGCTGCTTGTCCTTGAGCGTCTCGGGCACCTCGCCCTTGACGACCATCTGCGCCAGCCCCTCGACGACGGCCGTCTTGCCGACGCCGGGCTCGCCGATGAGGACCGGGTTGTTCTTGGTGCGGCGGGACAGCACCTGCATGACCCGCTCGATCTCCTTGGTGCGCCCGATCACCGGGTCGAGCTTGCCCTCCCGCGCGCTCGCGGTCAGGTTGCGCCCGAACTGGTCGAGGACCAGGGACGAGGACGGGGTGCCCTCACCACGACCACCGGACTCGGCGGGCTCCTTGCCGCCGGAGTAGCCGGACAGCAGCTGGAGCACCTGCTGGCGGACCCGGTTGAGGTCCGCGCCCAGCTTGACCAGGACCTGGGCGGCGACGCCCTCGCCCTCGCGGATCAGGCCGAGCAGGATGTGCTCCGTGCCGATGTAGTTGTGGCCGAGCTGCAGCGCTTCGCGCAGCGACAGCTCGAGCACCTTCTTCGCGCGCGGGGTGAAGGGGATGTGGCCGGACGGGGCCTGCTGGCCCTGGCCGATGATCTCCTCGACCTGCTGGCGGACGCCCTCCAGCGCGATCCCCAACGACTCCAGCGCCTTGGCGGCGACACCCTCACCCTCGTGGATCAAACCCAGGAGGATGTGCTCGGTGCCGATGTAGTTGTGGTTGAGCATCCTGGCCTCTTCCTGGGCCAGGACAACCACCCGCCTCGCGCGGTCGGTGAACCTTTCGAACATTCGCACTCCCTGACTGCTGCGCCGGCGGTCCTCGGGCTCACCACTGGCATACCGTGGAGAGCGCGGCACCGTGGGACCACTGTAGTCGTCAGCCCCGACACTCTCAGTTCCCGTTCGCGTGCAGTCACCTTCGGGGATCTCTGACACCGGTACCAACGCGTGATCTGCCAGGCAGATTCCACGGATCGGGCGGTGTCCGCTCAGCGCGAACACCTCCGGCCGCCCGACGGGACCCAGCGTGACCGGTGTCACGAGGTACCGCTGGGACGGGTGAACCTCTATAAGGTTAGGCAAGCCTCATTCGAACCCACGCGAGGACCTTCTGCCATGACCGTACCGGTGCAGGCACCAGCACGCGACGCGCGCACGCCGATCGCCGGTTCCGTCACTCGGGCGGACGCACTCGCCCAATGGTGTGAAGTCCGCTACGGCCTCCCGCGCACCGCGGGCGAGCCCGGCGCCGGCACCGGGTGGGTGGTCACCGAGGCGTTCATGACCGACCCGGACAGGTTCGGCGCGTGGCGCGCCACGCTCGCCGACTGGCTGCGCGCCCAGTACGGCGCGGCGCCGGACCGGACCACCGGCGGCTACGTGATGAGCTGGTACCTGGGCGCCGTCGGGCTGCTCGGCGGCGCGCTGTTCCACCAGTCGCGCCGCGTGCCGTCACTACGGCCCTCCGACGTGGCGATCCACGTCGCGGAGCACGACCGGCCGCACGTCGTGGGCCTCGCGGTGCTGGCCGACGGGTTCGCCTGCCTGCCCGACGACCCCGACGCCGACCACCCGGCGGCCACGGTCGTCGCCGACGACCACGCCCTCGCCGCCCTCCTGCGGGCGCGGTTCGCCGCGCACGCGTCCCGGTTCGTGGCCTCCTTCGGCCCGACCGTCCGGTTCGGCCGCCGCCAGCTGTGGGCCGCCGCCACCGACGCCCTCGACTCCGCCGCCTGGACGGCCGGCCTGCTGGCCGGCGACGAGGCCGCCGGGGTGGCCGACTCGGCGCTGCTGCTGCCCGCGAAGCAGGACCCGTTCACCTCGGGGTCGACGCTGCGCGCCACCGACGCCGGGTGGACGCGCCGCCGGGAGAGCTGCTGCTTCCACTTCGCGCTGCCCGCCGCGGAGGCGTGCGCCACGTGCCCGCGGGTGTGCCGGGACGAAGCCGCCGGACCTGCCGCCTAGTCCGTTCGGCGCGTCCCCCGCCCGTCGGTCCACAGCCGAACAGCAGCACCCCGCGAGATCGTTGCGCACTTCACCGTCCGACGTCCGACATCTGCTCGCCCCGCGATCGGTTCTTCTGTACCGATCACTTGATCACCACGCCGTGACGATTGCGCACCGAACCGTCCCGGAAAAGCAACCGGTGGCGGGCCCGCAAACCCGCGAAGGGGTGCCGGTCGAAACCGGCACCCCTTCGTAGATTGACGTAATTGCGTGGCGTGCGCCACGCAAAGGGCCTTCAGGCTCAGCCCTGCTGGTGGTATGCCTCCAGCACCTCGGCGGGGATGCGCCCGCGATCGGACACCTTCATCCCCTGCTTGCGGGCCCACTCCCGAATCGCCTGGTTCTGCTCGCGATCGGCCGACGCCGGACGTGCCGCCTTCACACCGGCCGGGCGACCCGGACCGCGCTTGCGACCGCCCGCCTTGCGAGCGCTGGCGACGAAGTCGGCGAGGGCGTCGCGGAGCCTGCCCGCATTGCTCGAAGAAAGGTCGATCTCGTAGGACACGCCGTCCAAACCGAAGCCGACCGTCTCCTCAGCCTGCCCGCCGTCCAGGTCATCGACCAGGGTCACGGTGACCTTCTGCGCCATGCGTATCCTCCTGGACTCCGAATGCGCGGTGTTCCCCGACCGCGACCAAAGCATTGTCGAGTGCAGGTTAGCGCACAAGTACCGCAATGCGCAGACCGGAGTCCGAGAAGTTACTTCATTCAGGTCGTACGAGGGGGAACAGGATCGTCTCCCGGATACCGAGACCGGTGATGGCCATCAGCAGTCGGTCGATGCCCATTCCCACGCCACCGCTCGGTGGCATTCCGTACTCCAGCGATCGCAGAAAGTCTTCGTCCACGGGCATGGCCTCGGCGTCCCCGGCGGCGCTGAGCCGCGCCTGGGCTTCCAGCCGCTCCCGCTCCACGACCGGGTCGACCAACTCCGAGTATCCCGTGGCCAACTCGAATCCGCGCACGTACAGGTCCCACTTTTCGGCCACCCCCGGCCGGGTGCGGTGCTGGCGGGTGAGCGGCGAGGTCTCCAGGGGGAAATCACGGACAAACGTGGGCGCGTGCAGCCGGTCGCCGACCAGGTGCTCCCACAGCTCCTCCACGAGCTTGCCGTGGCCGGCGTCCGGGTCGACCTCCAGCCCCACCCGGTCGGCGAGCGCCCGCAGGCGCTCCGCGGGCGTGCCGGGCGCGACCTCCTCGCCGACCGCCTCGGACAGCGACTCGTACATGCCCAGCGTCGTCCACTCGCCGCCGAGGTCGTACTCCTCGCCGTCGGCGAGCGTCACCACGTGAAGGCCGGCGACCGCCAGCGCGGCCTCCTGGACGAGCTCGCGGGTCAGCACGGCGTTGGTGTCGTAGGTCGCGTACGCCTCGTAGTACTCCAACATCGAGAACTCGGGCGAATGCGACGAGTCCATGCCCTCGTTGCGGAAGTTGCGGTTGATCTCGAAGACCTTCTCGATACCGCCCACGACGCACCGCTTGAGGTACAGCTCCGGGGCGATCCGCAGGAACAGGTCGATGTCCAGCGCGTTGGAGCGCGTCACGAACGGGCGGGCCGACGCACCGCCCTGCAACGTCTGCAACATCGGGGTCTCGACTTCGATGAATCCGCGGCGGTGGAACGAGTCCCGCAACGACCGCACCACGGCCGCCCGGTCGCGCACCGTGTTCCGGGCCTGCTCCCGCACGATGAGGTCGACGTACCGCTGCCGAATGCGGGTTTCCTCGGCCAGTTCCTTGTGCGCGACCGGCAGCGGGCGGAGGGCCTTGGCGGCCAGCCGCCACTCCGCCGCCAGCACGGACAGTTCGCCGCGCCGCGACGTGACGACCTCGCCGCGCACGAATACGTGGTCGCCCAAGTCGACGTCGGACTTCCATTCCGCCAGGGCCGTCGCGCCGACCCCGTCGAGGCTCAGCATGGCCTGGAGTTCGGTGCCGTCGCCTTCGCGCAGCGTCGCGAAGCACAACTTGCCGGTGTTGCGGATGAACATCACGCGCCCCGTGACGCCGACCACTTCGCCGGTCGCCACATCGGGTTCGAGCCCCTGGTGCGCTTCCCGCACCTGGCGCAACGTGTGCGTGCGCGGCAGTTCCACCGGATACGGGTCGACCCCGCGTTCCAGCAACCGCGCCCGCTTCTCCCGGCGCACCCGCAGCTGCTCGGGCAGATCGTCGTCACTGGTCGCGGAGGGGTTGGCAGGCTGCTCACTCACGCCGGGAAGGGTACGTAAAGACCTCTCGGGGATTCGAACCGGTGCTCACTATCGTGGGGACGGTGACGAGTGATGACCTGAGGACTCGCCGGGCGAACTCCTTCGGAGCACACGCCCACGCCTACGCCGAACACCGCCCGGACTACCCGGCGCCCGCCATCCGGTGGGCCTTGTCACCACTGGGCCCCGGCGCCCACGAGGTGCTGGACCTCGCCGCCGGCACCGGCAAGCTCACCGGCGGGCTCGTCGCGGAGGGCCACCACGTGACGGCGGTGGAACCCGACGAGTCGATGCTGTCGGAACTGGTGCGGCGGCACGGCGGCGTCCGGGCCCTGCCCGGCACCGCCGAACGCATCCCGCTCCCCGACGCGACAGTGGACGCCGTCCTGGTCGGCCAGGCGTTCCACTGGTTCGACCCCGCGCGGGCCCTGCCCGAGATCGCGCGGGTCCTGCGCCCCGGCGGCGTCCTGGCGGGCCTGTGGAACGGCGACGACGTCGAGGTCCCGTGGGTGGCGGAGTTCAACCGGATCACCCGAGGCGGCACCGAACCGCTGGACACCGCCGTGCGGTCGATCCCCGACCACGAACTGTTCAAGGACGCGGAAACCCGCACGTTCCCCCACACCCACCGCAGGACGGCGGAAACCCTGGCGGCCACGGTCGACACCTACTCGCACGCCATCGTCATGCCGCAGGACGAACGCGAGGCGCTCCGACAGCGGATGCTGGACTTCCTGCTCTCCCAACCCGAAACGGCCGAGGGCGAGTTCGACGTGCCGCTCAGGACTCACGTCGAGCGCGCCATCCGCACCTGACACCCCGCGCGGCGAGGGCTTCTCTTCGACTCGGCACCGCTCCGACTCTCGGATCACCGCATGTTGCGCTCGAACACCAGCCTCAACCCGAGCAGCGTCAGGTCCGGGACGTGCCCCTGGATCGCGGCCGACTCCGTGACCACCAGCGGTGCCAACCCGCCCGTCGCGATCACCGTCACCGGCCCCGGCTCGGTCACCTGCAACTCGTCCACGATCCGGCGCACGAGCCCGTCCACCTGCCCCACGAACCCGTACACGATGCCGGACTGGAGGCACTCGACGGTGTTCTTCCCGATCACCGACCGGGGCCGGACGAGTTCGACCTTCCGCAACTGGGCGGCCCTGGCGGCCAGCGCGTCCACGGAGATCTCGATGCCCGGCGCGAGCGCGCCGCCGAGGAACTCGCCCTTGGCGGAGATGACGTCCAGGTTCGTGGAGGTGCCGAAGTCCACGACCACGCACGCGGTGCTGTAGAGGTGGTGCGCCGCCAGCGTGTTGATCACGCGGTCCGAGCCCACCTCCTTCGGGTTGTCCACCAGCAGCGGGACCCCGGTGCGCACGCCGGGCTCGACCAGCACCTTGGGCACGGTGGAGTAGTAGCGCCCCAGCATCACCCGGAGTTCGCGCAGCACCGCGGGCACCGTGGACAGCGCCGAGATGCCGGTGATCTTGTCCGCGTACTCGCCGAGCAGCCCGCGCATGGTCAGGGCCAGCTCGTCGGCGGTCATCCGGGCGTCGGTGCGCATCCGCCAGTCGCGCACGAGCGCGGCCTTGTCCCCGGTGCCGTCGTACAACCCCAGGACGATGTTGGTGTTGCCGACGTCGATGGCGAGCAGCACGGACTTCCCTCTCTGTTCAGGACGCAGTATCCCGGACGCGGTGGCCAAGACTCGATGGCCAAGACTCGATGGCCAAGACCGGTGGCCAAGACCGGTGGCCAAGACGCGGTGGTCGGGACGCGGTGGTCGGGACGCGCCGCGGAAGCGGTGCCCCGGCGCGGCACCCGCTCAGTTCTCGGCCTGGATCAGCGCGTCCAGCGCCGTGGCGTCCTCGGTCTCCGACGCCGTGGTCTCCGCCGCCTCCGCGACGGGCTCCACCGCCGCGCCGCTCACCAGCCCGGAGCCCTCGGGCGCGCGCGCCGGGTCGACCCCCAGCTCGACGACCTTGTTCCCGGCGTCCACGAACACGACCTTCGGCGCGTACGACCGCGCCTCGGCGTCGTCCATCTGGCCGTACGCGATGAGGATCACCAGGTCGCCGGGCCGCACGAGGTGCGCCGCGGCGCCGTTGATCCCGATCACGCCGGTGCCGCGCGCGCCGGGGATGACGTAGGTCTCCAGCCGGGCCCCGTTGGTCACGTCCACGATCGCGACCTGTTCGCCGGCGAGGAGGTCGGCGGCGTCCATCAGGTCCTCGTCCACCGTCACCGAGCCCACGTAGTGCAGGTCGGCCTGGGTCACCGTGGCCCGGTGGATCTTCGACTTGAGCATGGTGCGGAACATCGGGGTTCCCCTCACTCGTCGCCGGTGCCGAGCAGCACCGCGATGTTGTCGATCAATCGGGTGGCGCCCACGCGCGCGGCGACCAGGAGCCGGGCGTCGCCGTTCTCCGGCGCGGGCCCGAGGTCGGGGGCGCGCAACTCCAGGTAGTCCAGGTCGACCGCGGGCTCGGCGGCCAGCGTCGCGGACGCCGCGCCCAGCACCGCGTCCGCGCCCTGCCCGCTCACGTGCGCGCCGGCGACGAGGGCGGCGGACAGCGCCGTCGCGGCGGCGCGCTCGGCCTCCGACAGGTAGCGGTTGCGGGAGGACAGCGCCAACCCGTCCGCCTCGCGGACCGTCGGCACCCCGACCACGTCCACGGGGAAGTTCAGGTCGCGCGCCATCCGGTGGATGAGCGTGAGCTGCTGGTAGTCCTTCTCCCCGAACACCGCGTACGTGGGCTGGACGATGTTGAACAGCTTCGACACCACGGTCAGCACGCCCGCGAAGTGCCCCGGCCGGGACGCGCCCTCCAGCTCGTCGCCCAGCGGCCCCGGCGACACCGTCACGGTGGCGCCGGGCAGGTACACGTCCTCCGCCGCGGGCGCGAACACCAGGCCGACCCGCTCCTCGCGGCAGACGTCCACATCGGACTCGAACGTCCTGGGGTAGGCGGCGAAGTCCTCGTTCGGACCGAACTGCGTCGGGTTGACGAAGATCGACACCACGACCACGGTGTTCTGCATGACGTGCGCCTCCCGGATCAGCTTCCGGTGGCCCGCGTGCAGCGCGCCCATCGTCGGCACGAGCGCGATGTTGCGACCCGCGGCGCGCAGCGCGCGGACCACGCGCCGCAGCCGGTCCGGGTCACGGTGCACCGTGACGTCGTCGGGCGCGTAGTCGTCTTTGGTGAGCGGCTTGGTCATCGGTCCTCAAGGGTGGTGCGGACGTCGGCTGCCGGTTCGGGCTTGAGCAGCCCGGCGGCCTGTGCGCGGTCGACGGTGCGGCGCGCGAGAACTCGGTACGGGGCAAGCGTCTCAGGCCCCTCGGCGGCGAGCACGCGCAGGTGCTTGGCGACGGTGCCGGCGTCGCCGCGGGCGACCGGTCCGGTCAGCGCGCGGTCGCCGTGCCGCAGCACGTTGTCCAGGGCGGCTGACAGCAGCGGCCCGAGCACCCGCTCGGCGTCGGCGATGCCCGCCGAGCGCAGCAGGTCCGCGCAGTCGGCGACCAGGGTGATCAGGTGGTTCGCGCCGTGCGCCAGCGCCGCGTGGTACAGCGGGCGGACCGCTTCCGGCACGCGCACGGGCTCGGCGGACATCTCCACCACGAGCGCCTCGCCGACGTGCCACGCCGCGTCGTCGCCGTCGGCGGCGGTCACCCCGACCGAGCAGGCGGTCATCCGCTCGACGTCCTCGGCGCGGCCGGTGAACGTCATCACCGGGTGCAGCGCGACGCACAGCGCGCCGACGTCCGCCGCGGGCGCGAGCACCTCGACGCCCTGCGCGCCGCTGGTGTGCACCACGATCTGCCCGGCCCGCAGCGACCCGGTGGCGACGAGCCCGCGCACCAGCCCGGCCAGCTCGTCGTCCGGCACGGCCAGCAGCACGAGGTCGGCGGCGGCGGCGACCTCCGGCGGCGGCAGCACCGGCACGTCCGGCAGCAGCTCCTCCGCGCGCCGCAGCGACGCGCGGGACACGGCCGACACCGATCCGACGACGTGGCCCGCCCTGGTGAGGGCGGCGCCGAGCACCGAGCCCACCCGACCGGCCGAGATCACTCCGACGGCCAGCCGCGCGGGGCGGGGGGTCGCGTCCATGCGACGTACTCCTCCAATGGCGTTCCAGTCCCGTGGCGGGTACCGGACGACGGGCGCGAGCGTAATCCCGCGCTCGCCGCGCCAGCCGTCAACTGCGACGAACACCACCCGCCGCCTTGAGCGCACCGGGTGCGTCCACAGCGGCCTGACGTGCGGTGATGAGCGCTTCCAAGAGCACCTCGTGCCGTCGGTCGGCTTCGTGCCCCGCGGTGCCCAGCGCGATCCGGTGCCGCAGGAACGCCAGTTCCGTCGCGGCCACCTGGTACCCGGCCACGGCCCGCGCGGCCTGGTCCCCGACCTTGCGGCGCACGGCCCGCCGCCACCGCCGGCGGCCCTGCAACGACGCGAGCAGCGTCACCTCGCTGGACGCGATCCACCGGCGCGCGGCCATCTCCGGGAGCTGGCCCGCGACGATCCGCTGCTCGCGGCGGCGCTGCCAGACCACCAGCCAGACCGTGCCGGCGAACACCGGCACCATGATCAGGAAGTACAGGTTGATGAACGTCGACCCGGTGCCCACGGTGGTGGAGAAGTTCCACAGCGAGTGCAGCCCGGCCGCGCCCAGGTAGCCCAGGACGGGCGCGACCACGCGGACCCGCCGGTTCGCGGTCATGGACGCGATGCCGATCCCGATGCCGGTCATGGCCGTGAACAGCGGGTGCGCGAACGGCGACAGCACGCCGCGCAGGATGAACAGCGCCACCACGCCGCTGGACAGGTCGCCGAGCCCGCTGTCGACGAACACCCGCGCGAAGTAGTAGATGTTCTCGGTGTACGCGAACCCGGCGGCCGTGACGCCCGCGTAGACGATGCCGTCCACCACGCCGTCGAACTCCTCGCGGCGGCGCAGGAACAGCGCGATCACGAACGCCGCCTTGGTCGCCTCCTCCACGATCGGCGCGCCCACGACGGCGGCGAACGTCGACCCGTCGCCGTCGTTGATCAGCTCGCCCAGCACGTGCGCGGTCTGGTTGAACACCAGCGAGGTGATGGTCGCGCCGCACGCGCCCCAGGCGAACGCCAGCAAGAGGATCTTCGCCGGTTCCGGCTCCCACCGGTCCACCCACAGGAACGCGCCCAGCACCGCCGCGACCGGCACCAGCGCCGCCACCGCGCCGACCAGGATGGGCCCCGCGCCGATCTTGCTGGTGCCCAGGGCCAACAGCACCAGTCCGCAGACGCCCAGCGCGATCAGGCCGACGACCGGCAGCAGGACGGTCCAGCGGCGCTGGTTGGCGCGCTTGCGGGCAGGGTAGGCGGTCACAGTGTGCAACCTTAAAGGGACACTTGACCGATGCGGGACTCGGAAGCGGCGTGGCGCGTTGCCCTCTACGGCCCGGAGGGCTTCTTCCGGCGCGGCGCGGTGCCCGCCGACCACTTCCGCACCGCGCCGCTGATCGGCCCTGAGCTGGCGGAAGCGCTGCTCGTGCTGCTCGATCGGGTGGACTTCGCGCTCGGTCGGCCCGCGCACGTGGACTTCGTGGACGTCGGCGCGGGCGGCGGCGAGCTGTCGGCGGCGGTCCGCTCCCTCGCGCCGCCGTCGCTCGGCCGCCGCCTGCGCGTCACGGCGGTCGACCTCGGGCCGCCCCGCGCGCTGCCCGGCGTCCGGTGGACCGACGCCCTGCCGGACCGCGTGGAGGGCCTGCTGGTGGGGCACGAGTGGCTCGACGCGATCCCGTGCCCCCTGGTCGTCGGGCCGCACGACGACCCGTGGCTGGCGCGCTGGTGGCCGTTGCGGCCGGGGTGGCGCGCGGAGATCGGCGCGCCCCGCGACGCGGCCTGGGCGGACGCCGTGTCGCGGGTGCGCGGGGCGGCGCTGGCCATCGACTACGGGCACCTGCGGGCCGACCGGGCCGCGGGCCGGTACCGCGCGGGCACGTTCGCCGCCTACCGCGGCGGCAGGCAGGTCACGCCGGTGTTCGACGGGTCGTGCGACCTGACCGCGCACGTGGCCCTGGACGCGTGCGCGGAGGCGGCGGGCGGCGACCGGGTGCTGGTGTCGCAGCGGGCGGCGCTGGCGGCGCTGGGCCTGGTCGCGTCCGCCGAGGGGACCGGCATGGCGTGGCTGGAGTCGGCCGCCAGGGCGGCGCGGGTCGCGGAGCTGCGGGCGGTGGGCGGGCTCGGCTCGTTCGG
This sequence comes from Saccharothrix australiensis, assembly GCF_003634935.1. Lineage (NCBI taxonomy): Bacteria > Bacillati > Actinomycetota > Actinomycetes > Pseudonocardiales > Pseudonocardiaceae > Saccharothrix > Saccharothrix australiensis. Next base: position 685,609 of record NZ_RBXO01000001.1, on the reverse strand, counting down.
GTGGCTGCTGCACGGGGTCGGCGTCGCGGTGTCCGACCTGCTCCCGCCGCTGCCCGCGTGGCGGCCCCTCGGCTGAGCACCCGACCTGCCAGGCACCCGACCTGCCAGGCGCCCGGTCGCCACGTCCGAAGACCGCCGGCCCGGCGCGCGACCGCCGACCAGGCTGGCGGCCATGATGATCCACGCCTTGCCCACGGACGTGCTGGACCGCGCCAGGAAGCTGGCCGGCACGGACGAGTTCCACGAGCTGCGCGACGAACAGGTCGGCGCGCCCCTGCGGTGCTGCCTCCGCAAGGCCGTCGCCGGCGAGCCGGTCGTGCTGTTCCGGTACGCGCCGAGCGCGGGCCGGGGCCCGTACGAAGAGCTCGGACCGGTCTTCGCGCACGCGCTGCCCTGCGCCGGCCCGGACGACCCGCACGAGCTGCCCGAGGCGCTGCGCCACAACCACCGGACCGTCCGCGCCTACGACGCCGAGGGCCGCATCCACGACGGCGGGGTCGCCGCCCCCGACGAGCTGGCGGAGCGGATCACCGGGCTGCTGGACGAGCCCGGCGTGGTCGAGGTCCAGGTGCGCAGCGCGTCGCACGGGTGCTTCCTGTTCTCCGTCACCGCGGACTGACGTGCGAGCATGGGGCCGTGGAGATCACCGTTGGCGTCGGGGCCGGTGCCCGCCACCTGGGCGTGGACCGGGTGGTCGACCTCGGCCCCCTGCACCCGTCGGCGCACGGCGCGTACCGGCTGCGCCTCACCGTCCGCGACGACGAGGTCATCACCGCCGCCGAACCGCTCGTCGGGCACCTGCACCGGGGCGCGGAGAAGCTGTTCGAGGTCCGCGACTACCGGCAGGTGCTGACGCTGGCCAACCGCCACGACTGGCTGGCCGCGTTCTGCAACGAGCTGGCCGTCGCGCTGGCGGTCGAGCGCATGACCGGCATGGACGTCCCTCCTCGCGCCCAAGTGCTGCGCGCCCTGCTGTGCGAGCTGAACCGGGTCATGGCGCACCTGGTCTTCCTCGCCCCGCTCACCGGCCCGGCCGCGGCCCGCGGCCGGGAGGCCGTGCAGGCGGTGCTGGAGGAGGCGTCCGGCGGGCGCATCCACTTCATGTTCAACCGCATCGGCGGGCTGCGCGAGGACGTGCCCGCCGGGTGGACCGACCGCGTCCGCGCCGCGTTGTCCACCGTGGACCCCGGCCCGGTGCCCGACGGGCTGGCCGGGCTCGGGGTGCTGGGCCAGGACGCGGCGCTCGCGCACGGGGTGACCGGCCCGATCGGTCGGGCGTCCGGGGTGGACCTCGACCTGCGCCGCGACGACCCGCTGCCCGGCTACCGGGACCTGACCGTGACGCCGGTCGTGCGGACCGAGGGCGACGCGCTCGCCAGGGTGCGGTGCCTGGTCGACGAGGTGCGGCAGTCCGTGCGGCTGGCCGGCGAGTGCCTGGACCGGCTGCCGGGCGGTCCGGTGAACCTGCGGCTGCCCAAGGCGGTCAAGGCGCCCGAGGGTTCCGTGTACACGCGGGTGGAGGCGCCGCTGGGCGTCTCCGGGGTGCACCTGTCGTCCCGCGGCGAGAAGACGCCCTGGCGGCTCAAGCTGCGGACGCCGTCGTTCAACAACGTGCAGGCGCTGTCCGCGCTGCTGCCCGGCACCCGCGTGGACGACCTGCCCGCCGTGCTGGGCTCGTTCGCCGTGGTGGTCGGCGACATCGACAAGTAGACCGCGCCGACCCGCTCAGCACTCGCGCTCAGTCCCCACCGACCGACCGCTCGGCACCCGCGCCGGGTCCTCACCGGCCTGCTCAGCACCGCGCCGGGTCCTCACCGGCCCGCTCAGCGCCCGCGCTCAGTCCCCGCCGCGCCGACGGCGACGCCGCGGCGACTCCGCCCCGCCGAACGCGGCCAGCAGCTCGCTCACCGACTTGCCGTCCGCGTGCGCGCCGGCCGGCTCGACCGGCTCGGGCGCACCGCGCCGGGTGGACCGGTCCTCGGCACGCCGCCGACCGCCGCCCTCCTCGGCCGCGTGCCCGCCGGCGGAGGGCTCGGGCTCGACCGGCACGTACCCGCTCTCCTCGGCCGCGCGCCGACCGGCCGTCGGCTCGCCGCCCCCCTCGCCCACCGACCGGAACCCGCCGGCCGGACCGGCCGCGGGCGCGGGCCGACGACCACCGGCCTCCGCGCGGGCGGTCCGGCCGGGACGGGGCGTCTCCCCGGCTGCGGGCGCCACGCGGTGGCCGCCGGCCTGCTCGGCCCGATCCGGGTCCACCGGGCGGAACCCGCCGGTCCGCGCCGCGGCGGGCACCGCGCGTGCGCCGGTCGCCTCGGCGGGCGGCGCGGCGCGGTGGCCGCCGTCCTGGTCGGCGGGCGAGCCTCGGCGGGCGGCCTGGTCGGCGGCGAGGGCGTCGCGGCTGATCATCTCGGTCCGCTCGGCGATCCGGCTGCGCCGCTGGATGGTGTGCTCGGTCCTGGCCGGCTCGGCCTTGCGGGGCGTCTCGGCGCGCACGGCGTCGACCCGCGCCGGGTCCACCCGCGCCGAGTCGGTCCGCGCCGAACCCGTGCGCGCGGAGTCCACCCGAGCCGGGTCCGGCCGCGGCACGTCGGCCTGCGCGGTGGCGCGCGGGGTGTCCGCCCGCGCCGGTTCGGCCGGGGGCGGACCGCCGACCGGCGGGTCCGCCTGCGCGTCCGCGCCGCGACCGGCGGCGGGCTCGACGCGGCGGGTCGGCTCCGCCGGGCGGCCCGCCGGGTTCAGGCGACCCGCCAGGTCGGCCCGGCTGACGCGTTCGGTCGGGTCGGGCGCGCCCGGCCGGGCCACGACGGCGGGCCGCTGCCGGTCCGCGCGGGCGGGCTCGCGGCGCACCGGCTGGCCGGACTCGCGGCGCGCGGGCTCCGGGCGGACGGGTTCGGGGCGCCGGACCTGCTCCTTGCGCGCCGCCTCGTGCGCGACCCGCTCGATCAGCTCCGTCCGGTCCGCCGCGGGCTTCTCCGCGGCCTTCTTCACGGTCGTCTTCGCGCCGCCCGCGGTGATGACCCGCTGGTCGGCCAGCCCCATCAGGCGCGACTGGTCCGACAGCGAGCGCATCCGCGTCGACTCGGCGCGCAGCGCCACCCGTTCGACCAGGACCTCGCCGCCGAGCAGGGCTTCCAGGTTCTCCCGCAGCGCGCGCAGCTCGCCGCGCAGCGCCTCCAGGTCGTCCTTCGCCTCTTCCCGCACCTGCCGGCGGGTCTCCGCCTCGATCTCCAGCTCGTACTCGCGGCGGGCGGCGACCTCGCGCTCCAGCTCCAGCTCGTACACCGACTGGAGGTCGGCGACCTCGTCCTCGCGGTCGGCGGCCTGGCGGCGGTAGCGGGCCGCGAGGAACGCCCCGACCAGCGCCGCCCACAGGGCGGCGACGACGGCCAGCCGCAGCCAGCGGGCGTTGTCGCTCAGCACCAGCACCGCCGCGGCGCCCAGCGCGAGCGCCAGTGCCGCCACCAGCAGCAGTCGCCCGGAGCCACGACCGTGATCCTGCCGCTCGTCGTCCTGCGACGTGCCTCGCCCGGTCATGGCGCCTACCGTACCGGTCAGTTATCCGATTGAGACCTCCGCGTCCGCGTTCACGCGTCCAGGTGGGGGTCGTCCGGCGTCCGGCAGCAGTGCTCCAGCCACAGCGCCGCGCCCACCAGCGCGGCGGCGCAGGCGATCCCGACGACCGCGCTGACCAGGTCGTGGTCGGCGGCCTCGAACTCGCCGCGGACCGGCAGCACGTAGATCAGCACGCCCGCCCACGCGCCCGCCATGATGGCTCCGAGCAGCGACGACGCCTTCGCCAGCGCGACCGCCCGCGCGGCGGTCAGCGGTTCGACGGGCGGCGTGCCCGGCTTGCGCCGGATGCGCGCCCGCAACGAGAAACCGAGCACCAGGTCGACCACCGCGATGACCAGCAGCGTGAACCCGGCGAACGTGGGCAGCGGCGGCAGGGTGTCGTAGGCGAGCCGCAGCAGCAGGTGCGCGAGCAGGCCCGCGACGAGTCCGGCGGCGAGCAGGTCACGGGGCTTGGTGAACCTCACACGGCTCATGGTGTCATTCGTGCCTTTCGACCAGCGCGCGGTCTTCCCGCCCCGGCGTCATCCGCGGCGCGGGCCGACCCGGCGACCGGCTCGGCGTCGCGGCGGCGGAACGGTCAGGTCAGCGACAGGTCGTCCCGGCGCTCCACACCGCCCAGGTCCAGCCCCGCCACGAGGTCCGCGACCCGACCCCGGCCCGGCAGCACGGCGTCCGGCTCCACGTCCAGCCACGGCACGAGCACGGTGGCGCGCTCGGCCGCGCCGGGGTGCGGCAGCAGCAGCTCCGGGTCGTCGGACGTCACGCCGTCCACGGTCACCACGTCGACGTCGAGCGTCCGCGGCCCCCACCGCAGGGTCCGGACGCGGCCCGACGCGTTCTCCAGCTCCTGCCCGCGCCGCAGCCAGTCCCACGGCCCGAGGTCGCCGGCCACGACCAGCACCGCGTTGAGGAAGTCGTCCTGGTCGGTCACGCCCCACGGCGCGGTCTCGTAAACCGGGGACACCGCGACGAGTTCGGCGGCGAACCCCGCGACCGCGGCCCGCAGGTACCCGAGCCGGTCGCCCAGGTTCGAGCCGATGGACAGCACCGCCCTGGTCACGGGCGCACCTCCCTAGTCACGGGTGCGCCGCACCGTGACGGCGACGTCCGCGAAGGTCAGCGGGATCGGCGCGGACGGCTTGTGCACCGTCACCTCGGTCGCCCGCACCCGCAGGTCGGTCATCACCTCGTCGGCGATCTTCCCCGCCACGGTCTCGATGAGGTCGTACGGCTCACCCGCCACGATCGCCGCCGCGCGCTCGGCCAGCTCGCCGTAGTGCAGCGTCTCCCGCAGGTCGTCGGTGGCCGCCGCCCGCGACAGGTCCAGCCACACCGTCACGTCGACCAGGAAGTCCTGGCCGTCGCGCTTCTCGTGCTCGAACACGCCGTGGAAGCCGCGCACCCGCAGGCCGCGCAGCGAGATCCGGTCACCCACGTCCAGCCCTCCACGCCCCTGCCACGGCCACCGCGTCCAGCGACCTGCCCACGTCGTGCACCCGCACGCCCCACGCGCCCGAGAACGCCGCCAGCGCCGACACCGCGGCCGTCGCATCCTCGCGCCCGCTCGGCGGGCGACCACCCAGCAGGGTGCCGAGAAAACGTTTGCGGGATGCTCCGACCAGCACCGGGAAGCCCAGCTCCAGCAGCTCGTCCAGGCGCTGGAGCAGCTGCCAGTTGTGCGTGGCGTCCTTGGCGAACCCCAGGCCGGGGTCCAGCACGACGTCCTCCGCCCGCACCCCGGCCGCGAGGGCGGTGTCGACGCGGGCGCTCAACTCGTCCCGCACGTCGCGCACCACGTCGTCGTACACCGCGAGCTTGTCCATGTCCCGGCTGTGCCCGCGCCAGTGCATCAGCACGTACGGCACCCCGGCCGACGCCACGACGGACGCCATCCTCGGGTCGGCCAGGCCGCCGGACACGTCGTTCACGATCGAGGCGCCCGCCTCCAGCGCCGCCTCCGCCACCTCGGCCCGCATGGTGTCCACGGACACCGGCACGCCGGCGGCGACCAGCTCGCGGATCACCGGGGCGACCCGAGCGGCCTCCACGGCGGGCTCGACCCGGTCCGCTCCCGGCCGGGTCGACTCGCCGCCCACGTCGATCAGGTCGGCCCCGCGGCGGAACATCGCGACCCCGTGCTCGACGGCGTCCGGCCGCCCGAGGTACCGGCCGCCGTCGGAGAACGAGTCCGGGGTGACGTTCACGACGCCCATCACCACGCAGCGCCCCGGCCGAGGCAGGCTCACCGCGTGCGTCCCCTGATCAGCTCGATCGCCTCGGCGCGCGTGGACGAGGACGAGCGCAGCAGCCCGCGCACGGCCGAGGTCGTGGTCCGCGAGCCGGGCTTGCGGACGCCCCTCATGCCCATGCACAGGTGCTCGGCCTCCACGACGACGATCACGCCGCCCGGCTCCAGCCTGCGCACCAGCGCGTCCGCGATCTGCGACGTCAGGCGCTCCTGCACCTGGGGCCGCTTGGCGTAGAGGTCCACCAGCCGGGCCAGCTTGGACAGGCCGGTGACCCGCCCGTGCTCGTTCGGGATGTACCCGACGTGCGCGACGCCGTGGAACGGCAGCAGGTGGTGCTCGCAGAAGGAGAACATCGGGATGTCGGTGACCAGGACGAGTTCCTCGTGGCTCTCGTCGAAGGTCTTCGCCAGCACGCTGTCCGGGTCGGTGTACAGGCCCGCGAACAGCTCGCGGTACGCCCGCGCCACGCGGGCGGGCGTCTCCCGCAGGCCCTCGCGCTCGGGGTCCTCGCCGCACGCGAGCAGCAGCTCGCGCACGGCCGCCTCGGCCCGGCGCTGGTCGAACGCCCGCCTCGTGGAACCGGCCTCCCCGGAAGCGGGGAGGCCGGTCTGGTCGATCTCGGTCACTTGCGGTTGTCCGAATCCGTGTCGAACGTGCGCTTCCCCGCGTCGGCGTCGGTGTGCTCCGGCTGCCACTGCGGCGCGGGCTGGCCGCCGCCGGGCACCGTGGCCGGGGTCCAGCCGGGGGGCGCGCCGTAGTTCGGCGGGCCGGACGACGGGTGCTGCGGCTGGTACGGCGCGCCGTTGCCGTTCGGCACGGCAGGCGGCGCGGGCACCGGGTCCTGCGCGGGCGGCAGCTCCTTGTCCAGGGTGTCCTCGATGGCGGGCGGCCACGGCTCGCCGCGCTCCTTCGCCAGCTCCGCCGGGGTCTTGACCGGCGGCTTGTCGGACGGCGTGCGGTTGCCGAAGTCGTTGAACTTCGTGATCCGCGGCCTCTTCTCGACGTCGGCGAAGATCCGCTCCAGGTCCTTCTGGTGCAGGGTCTCCTTCTCGATCAGCTCCAGCGTCAGCGCGTCGAGCACGTCGCGGTAGGTGTTGAGCACCTCGTACGCCTCGGTGTGCGCGGCCTCGATGAGTTCGCGCACCTCCTCGTCGATCTCGTGCGCGACCTCCAGCGAGTAGTCGGCCTGCCGGCCCGCCGTGCGCCCGAGGAACGGCTCGCCCTGCTCCTGGCCGTACTTGACGGCGCCGAGGCGGGCGGACATGCCGTACTCGGTGACCATCGCGCGGGCGATCTTGGTCGCCTGTTCGATGTCGTTCGACGCGCCCGTGGTCGGCTCGTGGAAGACCAGCTCCTCGGCGGAGCGGCCACCGAGCGCGAACACCAGCCGGGCGATCATCTCGGACCTGGTCATCAGGTCCTTGTCCTCCTCGGGCACGGACAGCGTGTGACCGCCGGTCCGGCCGCGGGCGAGGATGGTGACCTTGTAGACCGGGTCGATGTCCGGCATCGCCCACGCGGCCAGGGCGTGCCCGGCCTCGTGGTAGGCGGTGATCTTCTTCTCCTTCTCGGAGATGATCCGGCTCTTGCGGGCCGGACCGCCGATCACGCGGTCCACCGACTCCTCCAGCGCGGCGCCGGTGATGACGGTGCCGTTCTGGCGGGCGGTCAGCAGGGCGGCCTCGTTGATGACGTTCGCGAGGTCCGCGCCGGAGAAGCCGACGGTGCGCTTGGCCAGGCCGTCCAGGTCCGCTTCCGGGTGCAACGGCTTTCCCTTGGCGTGGACCCGGAGGATCTGCTTGCGCCCCTTGAGGTCGGGCGCGGACACCGGGATCTGCCGGTCGAACCGGCCGGGGCGCAGCAGCGCCGGGTCGAGGATGTCGGGGCGGTTGGTCGCCGCGATCAGGATGATCCCGCCGCGCGAGTCGAACCCGTCCATCTCCACGAGCAGCTGGTTCAGCGTCTGCTCGCGCTCGTCGTGGCCGCCGCCGAGGCCCGCGCCGCGGTGGCGGCCGACCGCGTCGATCTCGTCCACGAAGATGATGCACGGCGCGTTCTGCTTGGCCTGCTCGAACAGGTCGCGCACGCGGGAGGCGCCGACGCCGACGAACATCTCGACGAAGTCCGAGCCGGAGATCGAGTAGAAGGGCACGCCCGCCTCGCCGGCGACGGCCCTCGCGAGCAGCGTCTTACCGGTTCCGGGCGGGCCGTAGAGCAGGACGCCCTTCGGGATCTTCGCGCCCAGCGCCTGGTAGCGGCCGGGGTTCTGGAGGAAGTCCTTGATCTCCTGGAGCTCCTCGACGGCCTCCTCCGCGCCCGCGACGTCCGCGAACGTCGTCTTCGGCATGTCCTTGGACAGCTGTTTGGCCTTGGACTTGCCGAAGTTCAGGACGCGGTTGCCGCCGCCCTGGGCGTTGTTCATCATCCACATCAGCAGCAGCAACAGCAGGCCGAGCGGGACCAGGTACAGCAGGATCTGCGTCAGGAACGAGTCCTGGCTGACCTTGGTCTCGACGGTCGGCTTGTTGCCGGCCTGGTCGAGGATGGTGAAGACCTCGTCGGTGGAGCTCGCCGGGAACTGCGTGATCAACCGGTTGTGACCTTCGAAGGTCGCCCCGTCGTTGAGAGTCAGCTTGAGGCGCTGCTCCTTGTCCTCGATCGTGGCTTCCTTGACCTTGCCGTCCCGGACTTGCTGCAGTGCCTGGGACGTCTTGACGGGGGTGTACCCCCGTGCGTCGTCGAAGAGCACGGTGAAGGCGTAGTAGAGCAGCAACACCGCCACTATCCACAGCAGCGGGTTGCGAAGCAGGCGCTTGCGGTCCATTCACTTACGGCCGGCGGGCGGCCTCGACCCTCCCTGACTTGGTGACGGGCGCGGACGGGCACGACCCGTCCGACCAGCCTACCGCCCGAGGCACGGGCGGGGTGCTCCGCGTGCGGCGCTGACACGTCTCGCCCGACCCAACGGGCGAGACCGGTCGTGTGTTCCCGCGGTGACCGCGAACACGGACCGCAGGTCAGCCCGGTTCACCCGGTGGTGGGACGGCCCGGAACGCGACCGGTCCGGCCGTGCCGGCCAGTGGGATCGCCGGTTGCCGCCAGGTGGCGCGGAGGTGACGACCGCGCGGGTGAGTTGGGCCACGTGAACCAGGGTGCCGCGAGAGCCGTGTCATCCTCGGATAGCTGCCGAGTGGTCCACGCCCACCCGAAAGAGTGAACACAGACAGACCCAGGGGTACTCACGGTATGTCAGCCCGCACCGAGCGCCCGCCGCGCCGCGCCCGCCGGCTCGCCCTCCCGATCGGCGCGCTGGTCGGCGTCCTCGCCGCGGGCGGCGTCACCGTCGTCGCGCTCCGGGCCACGAACGGCCCCGAGTGCGAGGGCACCCTGCCCCTGAAGGTCGCCGTCGCCCCGGCGGCCGAGGAGGTGGTGCGCGGCGCCGCCGACGACTACCACGCCGGCCAACCCCTGGTCGACGGCAAGTGCGTCCAGGTCCAGGTCGAGGTGCGCGGCTCGGCCGACACGTCGCGCGCGCTGCCGACCGCGCGGATCAGCCCGCCCGCGCTGTGGGTGCCGGACTCGTCCATGTGGGCGGCCGCGAGCAGCCGGCCGGCCGGCGACCAGGGCTCCGACGCGCCCCGGCTGGAGCTGAAGGGCTCCCTCGCCTCCTCGCCGCTGGTGATCGCCGGATCGGAGGCGTCGATGACCGCCCTCGGCTGGCCCGCCACGCCGGTGAGCTGGGCGAAGGTCCTCGACCCGCAGGTACCCGCGACCCTGAGCGACCCGACCGAGTCCACCGAGGGCCTGGCCACGCTCGCCGCCGTCCGCACGCGGCTCGGCGGGCACGGCGGCCGGCCCGAGCCGGAACTCGTCGCCGCGCTGCTGCGCCTCGGGCGCGGCGCGCAGCCGTCCGTGCGCGACGCGCTCGGAAAGGTCGTCCAGGGCGCGGCCGACGCCCCGGTGTTCACCGCGTCGGAGCAGTCCGTCCTGACCGCCAACCGGCTGGCCGGCGCACGCCCCGTCGTGGCGTCCCACCCGGAGGGGGGCACGTTCGGGTTCGACTACCCGGTCGTGCGGGTCAGCCGGAGCGGCGAGCAGGCGGGCACCGCGCGGGCCGCCGAGGAGTTCGAGCAGGCCCTGCGCTCGCCCCGCACCGCGCAGCGGTTCGCCGACGCCGGCTTCCGCACGCCCGACGGCAAGGCACCGCGCGGCTGGACCGCCGAACGGGACGGCGTCCGGGGCGACGACGTCACCCTCCTGCCGACGCCCACGCCCGACCAGGTGACGGAACTGCTGGGCACGTGGGGCGCGGTGAACCTCGACACGCGCCTGCTGGCCGTGCTGGACGTGTCCGGCTCGATGGCCGAGAAGATGCAGGGCAGCGAGCTGACGCGGGCGGCGGCGGCCAAGGAGGCAGCCCTGACGGCGCTGGCCATGCTGCCCGACACGTCCGAGATCGGCCTCTGGGCGTTCTCCACGAACCGGACGCCCGAGGGTTACGTCGAGCTGGTGCCCACGGGACCGCTGGGCGAACCGCTCGCGGGCGCGCCGCGCCGGGCGCGGCTGGAGCGGGGCGCGGGCTCGGTGCCCACGCTGGTCGGCGGCGGCACGTCGCTGAACGACACCGTGCTCGCGGCGTTCCGCCAGGCACAGCGGACGTTCAACCCGGCGAAGGTCAACTCGGTCACCATCCTGACCGACGGCGGCAACGACGACAGCTCCAGCACCGGGACGACCCAACTCGTGGACACCCTGCGCAGGGAAGCCGACCCGGCCCGACCCGTTCCCCTGTTCCTGGTCGGCCTGGGCCCGGACGCCGACCTGGACACCCTCCAGCGGATCGCCACGGCCACCGGCGGCAAGTCCTACCAGGCACTCAAGCCCGACGACATCAAGACCGTGCTGCTGGACGCCATCTCCCAACGCCGCTGCCGCCCGAACTGCTGACAACCCGACCCGAACCCACTGCCTCCGACCCCCGACACCGACCCGGACCCCTGCACGCGCAGCACAGACCCGCGGTCTCGTGTTCTCCCCGTATGGCCTGCCCTCAGGGCAACCACAGTCGGTCAGGGGGCGCAAGCACGCTTCACCGCTTGCGCCCCCTGACCGACTGTGGTGGTCTTTGACAGGCCATGCGGGGAGAACACGACGCCTTTAAAGCTTTTCCTCCCCGGAGGTCTGCCCAGCGGCGAGCGCTTCTTTAAAGCTTGTGCGGGCGCCTTCCGCGCGGAAGTTCTTCGGTTTTAGCGGGTCAAAGCTTAAAGAAGGGCGCTCGCCGCTGGGCAGGCCACCAAGGATGAGGGCAAAGCTTCTTCGAAGCTTTGCAAGCTTTTCAAGCTTCTTCGAAGCTTGAAAAGCTTTGGCTGCGTGTCATCCCCGTACGACCTGTCAAAGACCACCACGCTTGTCAGGCCAGGTCAAGCGAAGGGCGTGCTTGACCTGGCCTGACAAGCGTGGTTGCCCTGCGGGCAGGCCGTACGGGGATGACACGCAGCCGGCAGGGGTGTGTCCGAGGCGGGCGGTTGCCCGGCGGGTTGTCTCAGCTGGAGTAGACCTTCGGGTCCAGGGAGCCGATGTACGGCAGGTCGCGGTAGCGCTCGGCGTAGTCCAGGCCGTAGCCGACCACGAATTCGTTGGGGATGTCGAATCCCACGTACTTGACCGGCACGTCGACCTTGACGGCATCGGGTTTGCGCAGCAGTGAGCAGACCTCCAGAGAGCGCGGCTTGCGCGAGGCCAGGTTCTTCAACAACCACGACAGCGTCAGGCCGGAGTCGATGATGTCCTCGACGATGATCACGTTCCGGTCCACGATGTCGCGGTCCAGGTCCTTCAGGATGCGCACCACCCCCGACGAGGAGGTGGACGAGCCGTAGGAGCTGACCGCCATGAACTCCAGCTGCACGGGTACCGGCAGCGCCCTGGCCAGGTCGGTCATGAACATCACCGCGCCCTTGAGCACGGTGATCAAGACGAGGTCGGACCCGCCGTCGGCCGGGTAGTCGGCCGCGACCTTCTTGGCCAGCTCCGTGACCTTGTCGCTGATTTCCTGCTCGGTGATGAGCACGGAGGCGATGTCGCCGTCGTACACGGACGATCCCCTTTTGTCATGACTGAACCGGTTCCACTCGCAGCCTGCCATGCAGGCGGCGTGCCACAAAGCCGCCGGGCAGCCAAACTCCGCCCTGCCCGTGGTAGTCCCCGACCAGCGCGTCGACTCGGCGCAGGTGGGAGTCGGACAACTCGGGCACGCCCGCGTCGAGCAGCCAGAGACGAAGGACACGCCTGCGCAGCGCCGACGGCAGGCGTCCGAGGTCGCCGACGGCCTGCCGGTCGCCCGCGAAGCCCTCGGCGAGCGCGTCCAGCGCGTCGCAGTCCTCGCGCAGTTGGGCGGCGGTCCGCGCCAGCGAGGCCGCCACGCCCCGCTGGAGGACGTCCTCCAGCAGCGGCAGCACCTCGTGCCGCAGCCGCACGCGGGTGTAGGCCGGGTCGGAGTTGTGCGGGTCCACCCACGGTTCGAGGCCGAGTTCGGCGCACGCGGCGCTGGTCGCGGACCTGGGCACGGCGAGCAGCGGCCGTCCCCACGGCGGGTCGTGGGGGCGCATACCGGCGATGCTGCGCGGGCCCGAGCCGCGACCGAGGCCCAGCAGCACGGTCTCCGCCTGGTCGTCGAGGGTGTGGCCGAGCAGCACCAAGCCCCGCTCGGGCCGCAGCGCCGCGTACCGGGCGCGCCGCGCGGCCGCCTCGGGCCCGCCGGGGCCGTCGACGACGACCCTTCGGACCTCCGCGCGCAGGCCGAGCGCACGGCACGTGCCGGCGGCGGTCGCGGCGACCTCCGCCGAGCCCTCCTGGAGGCCGTGGTCGACGACGACGGCGTCCGCACCCGGCGCGAGGCCCGCCGTGACGGCGGCCAGGGCGAGCGAGTCCGCACCGCCCGACACGGCGACCGTCACGTGCTCGGGCCGGTGCTCGGCGAGGAACCGCTTCACGGCCGTCCGGACCTCGGACAGCGGTCCGTTCACGGCGCGACGCGGCGCAGCCAGGCAGCGGGGTCGGCGATCTCCGCCCTGGTCGGCAGCGTCTCCGGGCCGGTCCACACGGCGTTGAACCCGGACATCCCGGCCTGGCCGACGACGTGCCGCGTGAACGCCGCGCCCTCGGCGTACTGCCGGACCTTGGCCTCGACGCCGAGCAGCGTCCGCAGGATCCGGTCGAGCACCCCGCCGCCCTTGCGGCGGGCGGTGAACCGCTCGCGGATCACCGCGACGGACGGCACCACGTCCGGCCCGACCGCGTCCATGACGTGGTCGGCGTGCCCCTCCAGCAGCGTCGACAGGGCGATCAGCCGGTCGAGCACGTCGCGCTGGACGGGGCTCTGGAGCAGGTCGACGAACCCGCCCGCCTCGCGGAGCCGCCGGGGCAGGTCCCGCAGGCGCGGCGCGACGCCGTCGTCCATCGAGCCGAGCAGCGTGGCGACCAGGCCCGCGAAGTGCTCGCCGAGCCACGGCACGGCGGTGAACTGGAGCCGGTGCGTGCCCTCGTGCAGGCACACCCACATGCTGAAGTCGACGCCGGGCACGTCCAGCGCCCGCTGCGCGCCCACGATGTTGGGCGCGACCAGCAGCAACCGCCCGCCGTGCGAGAACGGGTCGTACTGGCCGAGCACCCGGCCGCTCAGGAAGGCCACGACCACGCCCGCCTGCACGCCCGCCGTCCCGGCGAGCACCCCGCCCCACGCGCCCGACTGCCTGGGCAGCGCGCCGTCGGTGAGCGCGGCGAGCCCCTGCACGGCGGCCCGCGCCCAGCCGGGCCGGTCCACGACCTCGCCCGCCCTCAGCGGCAGGCCGAGGCCGAGGCCGGTCAGCTCCCGGACGTGCACCTCCGCGTCGATGGCCTGCTCGCGCAGCCGCCCGACGGCGAGGTCCGCCTCCGCCCTGGGCACGACCGGTCCCGGCCGGACGAGCCGGGCGGCGGTGGCCGCGGCCAGCTCCCAGTCGACGGGGTCGCTCCCCGCACCCGCGCGGTGGTCCTGCGTAGCGGCGCTCACCCTCCTGACGCTACCTGCGGCGGCACTGGCGGCAACACACCCGGCACGGGTCCGCGCGCCGGTCAGGCGCAGCCGCAACCCCGGAGCGCGACGGCCAACTCGTCCAGCGCGCCGCGCACCGGAGTCGCCTCCGACGTGCTGAGCGACATGAACGCGAAGACCAGCAGCCTGCCGTCGGCGTCCACCACCACGCCGGCCAGCGAGTTCACGCCGGTCAGCGTTCCGGTCTTGGCCCGCACCCAGCCCTTGCCCGCCGCGCCCGCGCCCTGGAAGCGCCCGGCGAGCGTGCCGCTGCCGCCCGCGACCGGCAGCGCGGTCAGCAGCGGGCGCAGCTTGGCCGTGCGCGGGTCGGAGCCGTCGAACCTCGCCGCCGCCGAGAGGATGTCGCCGAGCAGCCGCGCGGGCAGCTTGTCGTTCACCGACAGGCCGGACGCGTCGAACACCTCGGCGCCGGCCAGGTCGAACCCGTGCTCGGTGAGCACCGCCCGCACGGCCTGCACGGCACCGGCGAACGTGGGCTCCATGCCCTTGGCCAGGGCGACCTCGCGGGCCATCGTCTCGGCCAGCACGTTGTCGGAGATCTGCATCATGTTCTCGACCAGCTGGTCGACCGGCGCGGACTTGACCTCGCCGAGCACCTGCGCGCCGGCGGGCGCGGTGCCGGCGGCGACCGACGCGGCCCCGAGCCGGGCGGCCAGCGCGTTCGCGGCCGTCGCGCCGGGCGTCGGCGTGCGGGGGTTGTCCAGCGTCGTGGGGTCCTGGCGCCCGCCGTCCAGCATCAGCGGCTCGATCGGCGAGACGTACCCGTCCGGCACGTCCTCGGGCGCCCAGCCGGGGGCCAGGCCGTCGCCCCGGTACCGGCTCACGTCGAACAGGACCTTGGTCACCGGGCCGCGGGCGGCCACCTGCGCCGCGAGGTCGTCCAGGGTCGCCGCGCCGGGGTAGACGGTGGGGCGGCCGGGCGGCAACGAGGACAGCGTCGGGTCGCCGCCGCCGACCAACACGACGGTGCCCGGCTGGTCGCCCTGCACCACCTTGGTCGACAGCTGGGCGGTGTGGTCGAGGCTGAGCAGCGCCGCCGCCGCGACCAGGTTCTTGATCGTGGAGGCGGGCGTCAGCGGGGTGGTCTCGCCCTGCTTCCACAGGGCCGTGCCGGTCGCCGGGTCGACCACCACGCCCGTCAGCGTGCCGAGGACGCCGTTGCCCGCCGGTCCGCGCAACGCCGCCGCGATGCCCGCGGCGGTGGGCGCGGGCGCGTCCGGGCCGACGCCCTTCAGCGCCGGTGAGACGGGCGCGGGCGGTGCCGGGGCGGCCGTGGTGGGCACGGGCGCGGTGTCGAGCCACCCGGCCTGCCAGGTGACCACCGCGCCACCCGCGAGCACCACCACCAGGGCCAGCACGCCGACCAGCAGCAGGCGGCGGCGCTTGCGGGGGCGCTCCTCGATCTCGTCCGCCGGCCGGAACCGCTCGGGCTTGGCGGTCGGCTCGACGGTCGGCTCCTCGGCGTGCGCCCCGGTGGCGGGGCCGCCGCCGGCCGCCTCGACGCCGGGCGCGCCCGCGCCGACGTCCGTGCCGACGTCCGCGCCGCGGGGAGCGCCTCGACCGGCCTCCCCGCCGTGCGGACCGCGGGCAGGCTCCTCCCCGTGCGCGCCGCCACGACCGGGATCGCCGGCGGTCGGCGTGCCGTGACCGGTCCCCGCGGTGTGCGGGCCACCGCGACCCGCCTCCGGGCCCTGCGGACCGCCATGACCGCCACGGCCCGGCTCCGGGTCCTGCGCGCCGCCGCGAGCCGGTTCCGAGCCGTACGGACCGCCACGACCCGCCTCCGGCCCCTGCGGACCGCCGCGACCGGGCTCGCCGGCGTGCCGGCCACCGCGACCGGGCTCGACGCCGCCCGGACCACCGCGGCCCGGTTCCGCACCACCACCACGACCCGGCTCGCCGGCGTGCGGTCCGCCGCGACCGGGCTCGGGGGCGTTCGCCGGGGCGCCGCCGGCCTCCGGCCGCTGTCCGGGTGACGGGGCCACCTCACCGCGAGCCGGGGGCGTCTCACGTTCCGTGATCGGTTCAGCCGCGCCCGCCGACCCCTCCCCGCCGGGTCGCCGCACGGGGCCGGCACCACCCGGCCGGGGCACCCCGGACGGCGGCGTCGGCATGCGCGTGGTCGGCTGGTCGGCCGGTCGCGGACGCCTGACCTGGACCGTCGGTGGCTCGTGGGCCGTCTCGTCACCGTCGACGGTCGGCCACGATGGCTCGTCGGGCACGCAGACCTCCGCGTTTCATTACGGGCAATGTCACACCATGACCAGGCACATGGGTGAGGGGCGACGACACCTCGTGGTCCACACTAGTGGCGTAACGAACGTCAAAGACGAGCGAGGACCGCGCAGTGGAGTTCGACGTCACCATCGAGATCCCCAAGGGGGTCCGCAACAAGTACGAGATGGACCACAAGACGGGGCGCATCCGGCTGGACCGCACCCTGTTCACGGCCACTCAGTACCCGGCGGACTACGGCTTCGTCGACGACACGCTCGGCGAGGACGGCGACCCGCTGGACGCGCTGGTCCTCGTCCAGGAGCCGACGTTCCCCGGCTGCCTCATCCGGTCCCGCGCGATCGGCATGTTCCGCATGACCGACGAGAAGGGCGGCGACGACAAGCTGCTCTGCGTGCCCGCCGACGACCCGCGGTCGGAGCACCTGCGGGACATCCACCACCTCAGCGAGTTCTACCGGCTGGAGATCCAGCACTTCTTCGAGGTCTACAAGGACCTGGAGCCGGGCAAGAGCGTCGAGGGCGCGACCTGGGTCGGCCGGGCCGACGCCGAGGCCGAGATCGTGCGGTCCTACCAGCGCCTGAAGGACGCCGTGGCGCGCGGCGAGGACCACTGAGCGCCCAGCACGCCGCGAAAAAGCGGGCCACCCCCCGAGGTGGCCCGCTTTTTCATTCGATGGGGTGAACTAGTGGATCGCGACCGGGGCCTGCGCCTCGGACTCGTCGTTCACCCGCTCCAGGCCCGACCGGCTGGACAGCGGCACCTCGCGCAGGAACCACACGACCGCGAACCCGACCAGCGTCACCAGCCCGCCGACCAGGAACACCAGGTCGATGGAGCCGGAGAAGCCGTCCAGGAACGGCCGCGCGAGCACCGGGTCCAGGGTCTTCAGGAACTCGGTGTTGTCCAGGCTCAGCCCCGTGCCGCCGTCCTTGAGCGCCGCGGCGAACTGCTGGTTCTCCGGCCGGGCGAGCGCGGCCAGGTACTCCGGGGTGCCCGCCACCGAGCGCAGCGCGTCGCCGATCTTGTCGCCGACCGTGCTGAACAGGACCGACAGGAACACCGCGGTGCCGACCGTGCCGCCGATCTGCCGGAAGAACGTGGCCGAGGCGGTCGCGACGCCCATGTCGCGGGGCTCCGCGTCGTTCTGGATGGCCACCAGCAGGGTCTGCATGCACAGGCCGAGCCCGCCGCCCAGGAAGAACATCAGCACCAGCGGCTGCCAGATCGGGGTGTCCGTGCCGATCCGGCTGAACAGGAACAGCATCGCCGTCATCAGCGCGAACCCGACCACCGGGAACACCTTGTAGCGACCGGTCCGGGCGGTGAAGCCGCCGCTGAAACCGGAGGCGGTCATGATCCCGAGCGTCAGCGGCAGCATCATCAGGCCCGACTCGGTGGCCGAGTACCCCTTCACGATCTGGAGGTACAGCGGCAGCGACACCATGCCGCCGAACATGCCGACGCCGAGCAGGAAGTTGACCGTGTTGCCGAGGGAGAACGTCTGCCGGCGGAACAGCCGCAGCGGCAGCAGCGCCTCGTCCCCCATCCGCCTCTCGGCGAGCACGAACCCGACCAGGCCGAGGACGCCGACCGCGTACATGGCGATCGCCGTGCCCGAGGCCCAGCCCCACTCCCGGCCCTGCTCGGCCACGATCAGCAGCGGCACGAGGCCGACGGTGAGCAGCGCCGCGCCCTGGAAGTCGATGCGGTGGTCGACCCGCTTGTGCGGGACGTTGAGCACCTTGCCCACGACGACCAGCGCGATCAGCGCGATCGGCACGTTGACCAGGAACACCCAGCGCCAGCCCGCGGTGCCGAGGAAGGTCTCCAGGCCGGCGAACAGGCCGCCGACGACGGGTCCCGCGACGCTGGAGATGCCGAACACGGCCATGAAGTAGCCGGTGTAGCGGCTGCGCTCGCGCGGCGAGGTGATGTCGGCCAGGATCGCCATCGCCAGCGACATCAGGCCGCCCGCGCCCAGGCCCTGCACCGCGCGGAACGCGGCCAGCTCGTACATCGAGTTCGCGATGCCGCACAGCAGGGAGCCCACCAGGAACAGCGAGATCGCGGTGAGGTACATCGGCTTGCGGCCGTAGATGTCGGACAGCTTGCCGTACAGCGGGGTCGAGATGGTGGCGGTGATCAGGTAGGCGGTGGTGGCCCACGCCTGCAGGGTCTGGCCGTTCAGCTCGTCCGCGATGGTCTTCATGGCCGTGGCCACGATCATCTGGTCCAGCGCGGCCAGGAACAGCCCCAGCAGCAGACCCGACAGGATGGTGAGGATCTGCCGATGGGTGAGCAGCGCGGCGCCGGGTGGCGGCGCGTCCGCTCGGGTTGTCGTCTCCGACATCACTTCTCCCCTTCTGAGCGCGGCCCCAGTCCGCCCTCAGCGATGAAATCCGGTAGCGCCCGCTCGTAGTCGCCGACGAAGCGCTCGAAGTGGTCGACGAACGCCGTCAGGTCCTCCTCGGACCAGTCGGCGAGCATCCGCGCGATGGACTGGTTGCGCAGCCGCCGCCGCTCGGCCAGCAAGCGTTCGCCCGCCTCCGTCACGGCCAGCACGCTGGCCCGCCCGTCGGCGGGGTCGGCCCGGCGCTCGACCCACCCCGCCTTGACGAGCGTCGCGACCTGGCGGCTGACGGTCGACGGGTCCGAGAAGACCGCCTCCGCCAGCGCGCTCGACCGGGAGGGCCCCAGGTGGTTCAGGTTCGCCAGCAGCACGAACGAAGCCTTGTCGAGACCGGCTTTGCTCATGTGCGCGGCGACGCACGCGTGCATCTTGTTCAGCCGCACCAGCCCCATGCCGATCCGGTCGGCACGGGCCAGCTGTGCCTCGTGCACCTCGTCACCCTGCGGAGTCGACATGGGACTCTCCGATTGCTTGCATCAACCAACTAGTTGCTGCGTACAAGCATGGCTCTTTCCAAGAGACTTGGCAAACGAAATAACCGGTGAGCCCCGTCTCATTGCTACCGGCCGGTAACATGCGCGCCATGAGCGCAGACCACTCGTTCGTCGCCGAGGCGATGAAGCAGGCCGTGCCGTGGGTCGGGACCAGCGGCGTCGAGTTCGTCGAGGTCACCGGCGACCGCGTGGTCGCCGGGCTGCCGGACGACCCGGCCACCCACAACCACGTGGCCGGCCCGCACGCCGCCATGATCTTCGGGCTCGGCGAGACGGCCTCGGGCGCGGTCGTGATGGCCGCGTTCGCCCCGCACATGGCCAAGGCCACACCGCTGGTCGCGCGCTCGGAGATCACCTACCGCAAGCTGGCGCTGGGCCCGCTGCGCGCGGAAGCCGTGCTCGGCAGGCCCGCCGGCGAGGTGGTGGCCGAACTGGAGGCGGGCAGCCGGCCCGAGTTCCCGGTCACGGTGACCGTGGCCAACGCGGAGGGCGTCACCACCGCCGAGATGGTCGTCGTCTGGACCCTGCGCCCCCACCGCGCCTGACCCGCGTATCACGCGGGGGCGCTCCCGCCAGCGCCCTCGTGTGATACGCGTAACACTCGACCAGGTGGGTGGCGATGAGACGCACATGACCGCCGCAGAAGTGACCCGAAGATCCCTGCCCCTGCTGGTGTTCGCCGCCCTCGCCCTGACGGCGTGCGGCGCGCCGTCGTCCACAGTGCGCTCCGCGCCCTCGTCGAGTGCCGTCACCACAACGACTTCCGCGAGCACCACCACGACCGCGACGACCACCGCACCGCCCACAGTGGAGGTGGCCGAAGTGGTCGACGGCCGCACCGTCACGGTGGCCGGCGGTCGCCGGGTCGTGCTGGCGGGGCTGGCCGAACCGGGCGCGTGCTGGTCGTCCGCCGCCACCGACTTCCTCCGCGCCGCGGTGACCGGCAAGCAGGTCCGCGTGGTCGGCGACGCCGTCCTGCTGCCCGACGGCGTCGACCTGGCCGTCCTCGCGCTCGAACAGGGCATGGCCCGCGCCGGGCAGGCCGCGGCCGCCTCCTTCACCGCCGCCCAGGCCGTCGCGCAGGCGGCGGGCCGCGGCCTGTGGGGTGCTCCGTGCGCGGGCGCGGACACCGTCGCACCGCCTCCCCCGCCGCCCCACACGCCACCTCCCCCGCCCAAGGAGACCTACACGCCGCCGGCGCAACCGGTCGCGCCACCACCGCCGCCGAGCGCGTACTACGCCAACTGCGCCGCCGCGAGAGCCGCCGGCGCCGCGCCGCTGCGGATCGGCGAACCCGGCTACCGCCCCGCCCTCGACCGCGACGGCGACGGCGTGGCCTGCGAGACGTAGATTCGGCGGCTGTGAAGGTCGACCGCCTGGACGTCTCCTACGACCCGCGCACCGTCGTCGACAGCGCACGCCGCGCCGAGGACGACGGTTGCGCGGGGTTCTGGCTGGCCGAGACGCGGCACGACCCGTTCGTCGGCCTCGCCCGCGTCGCGGGCCACACCGGCCTCGAACTGGGCACCGCCATCGCCGTCGCGTTCGCCCGCAACCCCATGAGCACCGCCGTACAGGCCAACGACCTGCACCTGCTGTCGGAGGGGCGGTTCCACCTCGGCCTGGGCTCGCAGGTCGAGCCGCACATCACCAAGCGGTTCGGGATGCCCTGGTCCCGGCCCGCCGCCCGGATGCGCGAGTTCGTCCTCGCGCTCCACGCCATCTGGGACGCGTGGGCCACCGGCGAGCGCCTCCGCTTCCGCGGCGAGTTCTACCGGCACACGCTGATGACGCCGTTCTTCGACCCGGGGCCGAACCCGCACGGCCGGCCCGAGGTGTGGCTCGCGGGCGTCGGCGAGCTGATGACCGAGGTCGCGGGCGAGGTCGCGGACGGGTTCCTGTGCCACAGCTTCACCACCGCGAAGTACCTGCGGGAGGTGACGCTGCCCGCGCTGGCGAGGGGCCGGGCGAAGACCGGTCGGTCGCTGACAGGACTGGGCATCAGCGGGCCGTCGCTGGTCGCGCACGACGACCGCGGGGTGGCGGAGGTGAAGCGGCAGATCGCGTTCTACGGCTCCACCCCGGCCTACCGGAAGGTGCTGGACCTGCACGGGTGGGGCGACCTGCACGACGAGCTGCACCGGCTGTCCCGGCGCGGGCGGTGGGACGAGATGGCCGCCGCCGTCGACGACGAGGTGCTGCACGCGTTCGCGGTGGTCGGCACACCGGCCGAGGTGGCGGCCGAACTCGACCGCCGGTACGGCGACGTCGCCACGAGAATCCTCAGGACCGCGTGAGCCGGTGCCGGGACACCGGCGCACCACCCCGCTCACCCGACGCACGCCACCCACGGCGGACGAGCCGCCCGGACGAGCCGCCCGGACGGGGCGCCGGGCACGGCGAAGGGGCCGGGCCAGCGGTGCTGACCCGGCCCCTCCATCCCGCGAGCCGCCTGTCGGAATCGAACCGACGACCTGCTCATCACGAGTTCTCCAGTAACCGTGCCGAGCGCTGGCAGGTAGTACCGCCCCGGTCTGATCCATGCAGGTCGGACCGGGGCGGCTGCCGTTCTGAAATGGCCTCTGCCGCCTGGTGATCAAGCGTTCGGGCACACACCGGGCACACGTCGCGCGCTGACACTGAGCCGGTGACCGGCACCGATGCCGCGCCGCAGACGGCGAACCAGATCGGGATGCCCCGGAAGTCGATCGGCTCGGCAGGCCCTCGACCACGTGGGCCAGCGACCCGGTGCGCTCCCACACAGTGCCGGGCGGCTCGTCGCCGTCCGTGCGCAACGCCATCGCGTCGGTGCTGCTGCGCACCCGGATGGCGTCGTGCCAGCCGTCCGGCCACAGCCGGAAGCCGTCGACCTGGGTGGGGACGCCGTCATCCAAGCCCCGGTGCACGAACCGCCATCCCGCGTCCCTGATGGCGACCAACCCCACCCGAGCGGTCCGTGTGCGGTGCGAGCGCGCACGAGCTGAACCCGGCGAACGCGCCGCCCTCGGTTGAGCCGTGGTCAACCAGCGTGGTCACGCCGTCCGACGCGCTGTCCCTGTGCGGGACGACGGTGGCGACGGAGTGAGCGAGACGCAGCAGGTCCGCCGAGTCGGCGAGCCCTTCCACCAGCGCCAGGCCGTGCCGCGTCAGCGCGTCCACCACGGCCGATGCGTTGTCGGCCGCGATCCAATCGCCCTCGAACGGATCGTTCATCGTCTCTACCTCCCGAAACGCTCGTTTCGCGTGGCCATGGGAACGCGATTCGCTCGGACACGTCGAGTGACAACCTGTCAACACTGCGTTGGTTCTGGGGGCGGCGCCCGGTGTTGCGTTGCAGCGTGGGCACCGTGCGCACTCCCGGAGGTCAACGCCGATGAGCCAGTTCGTCTACCCCGTCTCGATCAAGGGCGTGGTGGTGCGCGACGACCAGGTGTTGCTGCTGAAGAACGAGCGCGAGGAGTGGGAACTTCCCGGCGGTCGGATCGAGCCCGGCGAGACGCCCGAGGAGTGCGTGGCGCGGGAGATCACCGAGGAAACACAGTGGAAGGTGACCACCGGCCCGATCCTCGACACGTGGATGTACTACATCAGCGTGGCGGAGAAGAACGTGTTCATCGTGACCTACGGCTGCCACCCGGACGGCGACGCCGAACCCGTGCTGTCCCACGAGCACAAAGAGATCGGCCTGTTCACAGAGTCCGAAGTGCACGGGCTGAACATGCCGGACGGGTACCAGCGCTCGATCGCAACGTGGTTCGCACACCTGCGTGAGACCGACCGGGAACCGGCCCGGTAGCCGCTCATGACCGGCGGGCGGTGCGGGGCGTGCGGGGCCGGGCTGAACAGGCTCGCCGTCGAGCCGATCTGCCCGACGTGCCACGCGAGCGCACGTCACGCACCGCCGACCGTGCCCGTCCGCACGCTGACACCGGCAGTGTGGCTGTGGTCGGCCCCCGAGGCGGCGGCAGCGCTGAGGACCCGCGACCTGGCGACGATCCTGCCCTCCACCGCCGGGTCACCAACCTCGGGAATGAAAAAGGACCAGGTCAGACGCGCTGACCTGGTCCCTATCCCGCGAGCCGCCTGTCGGAATCGAACCGACGACCTGCTCATTACGAGTGAGCCGCTCTGGCCGACTGAGCTAAGGCGGCGAGACGCGACAACTATAGCCCAACGGTCGACCGTCACCCGGACGGGGGTCGGCTCGTTAGCTCGGCAGTGACGCCGCTCACGTGCGCGGCGCACCCGACCGTGGGAGGTATCGGATGCGCCTGCCGGCCCTGCCCGTCGCCGCCGCGCTGGTCGCCCTGTGCGCGACGCCCGCCCTGGCCCAGCCGACGACCACGCCGGTGCCGGGACCGCACGACCCTGGCCAGCCGCCCGCCCACACCGGGCCCGAGCTGGTCACCCACGCGATCGGCGACGCCGGCACCGGGCTGGCCGTCGTCCGGCTCGCACCGGGCTCCGCGCCGACGAACACGATCCTGCCGGGGTTCGGCGAGCGGCTGCCCGAGCAGTCCGCCGCCGAGATCGGCGTCGGCCTCGCCGGCGCGCAGGTCAACACCGAGGCGTTCCTGTCCTACGAGCGGGCCGTCGCGCAGGCCGCGCCGCTGGGGTTCGCGGTACGGGGTCGCGCGCCGCAGACGCCCGGCACGCTCGCCCAGACCGCCTCGCCGGACAACGCGGCCCCGCTCACGGGCGCCCTCACGCCGCCGTCGACGCCGTTGGACTCGCTGATCGACGTCGGCCTGCTGGAGGGCAGCGCGCACGCGCGCTGGGACGACGAGCTGGGCCCCTGCGTGCAGCCCCTCGCCGACGCCAGGACGTCCGTCGCGAGCCTGTCCGTGCTCAACGCCATCCCGACGCTGCCCGGCACCACCGACCTGACCGGGATGCTCACCGGCGGGACGCCCAAGCTCGACGAGGCCACCGAGCAGTCGCTGATCGACGGCCTCAAGGGCCTCTCCGGTCCCCTCAGCCGACTCGGCGGCCTGCTGTCCGGCACACCCGACACCGGCGCGCAGGGCTCGCTGCTGAGCCTCCCGGACACCCTCCACGCGCGCTCCGCGGTCGAACTAGTCGACCTGCCCGGCAGCCCCAACAAGGCGGTGAAGTCGACGTCGACGCTCCAGGCGGCGAGCGTCCGGCTGCTCGCCGGCACGCCGGTGGAGATCCGGATCGACGTCGTCTCCCAGCCCACGCTCACCGCGCTCGCCACGGGCGAGGCGAGCACCTCGCGCGTCACCTACACCGCGCCCGTCCTCAAGGTGAGCCAGGGCGGCCGGGAACTCGGCACGCTCGAC